>CAWCDV010000025.1:0-259781 GCA_963794365.1 uncultured Acidobacteriaceae bacterium | reverse complement strand
TTCGCTGTCCTTTGCATCCAACGATCGAGTTGAGCAGGATCTTCGGGTTGCCATTGTCCAAGTGTGCGCCAGCCAGGAAGTGGGCCCAGATCATCTCTAGGCAGTAGCCGCGCCATTTGTCCGTGCCCAGCATCCGTGCGCCGTCTCGATCGCCTGCTTGATCGCCGGGCAACAGAAACCGGCTGCGGCCCTGCTTCCCACGTGGACTATCCATCCCCATCAATGACTGTTCACGAAAGGGTTTTGGATATGTATGCCCGCGATCGTCTGCCCTGCGTTGAGATCTTCCGATAGGATCCGAGTGGCACCACTTCTGAGAGCGGACGCGACAATAAGGGCATCCCAGAAATCCGATTCGAGACTCATCTTCTATTCGAAATGCCGTCGAGATTTCAGCGGGCGTGGTGTCCACGCACCAGATGGTGTAGCTGCTCACAACAAGCGGGCCGATTCTTTGGATATCGGACGCGAAATCTTCCGCGTGACATTCACGTAGAATTCCTGAAGCACCTGCATGCTGAGAACGCCGGTGTGCTCGCTCCACAGTTCATGCAGAATACTCTTTGCGGCCTCGTGCTTTGTTTTGGCGTCGACGTCGTGAGCGTAAATCAAGACGTTTGTATCGACAAATGTCTTATCGCTCATGCAATTCGTCCCGGCCGGCTCGAATTACTCCACCCATGCGAAAGCCTTTATCGAGAAGCGCCATAGCCTGCCGTTCGGCGCGTTCGTATGCCTCTTCTTCGCCAACAAGGAACTCGATCTCTTTGGCAAGGAGGCCGCTGATTGAGGTCTCACGTCGGGCAGCAAGAATCTTGGCCTTCTTGAGTAGCTGCCGGCTGAGACTTATCGTCACGTTCTGCTTGGCATCATTTCGCGTAATCGCCATAGCCCTCCTCTTACTCGCTATCCACGCATATTACGTGTAACACGTGTATAACGTGGTGTCAAACTGTTTAAAACTAGCCGGCGGAATCCATAGACCGGGGTTCCGGTGGGACCGCGATCACATTTGTGTTCCCGGGGGGAAAATCATGTTCTATAAAATAGACGGTCGCAGTGGCTCAGTTCCCTCTCGCTCAAGATTTTGAGATAGCGCGAGTAGGCGAAGAGGGCGGTCGCGGCGCTTCCCTGGCTATGCCGAAGCGAACCAAGTGGTTCAGAGCGACGGTCACAGTCGGGATGGTCTCTGGTCCTTAGCGAAGAGATCCAGAGTCTGTTTGGCGGCTTCGGCGGCCGCTCGCGCCCCGACCTCCGTTCTCTGGAGAAAGAATGCCAGCCACTCGTCCCAACCGCGGAGCGACCAGCTATGTGGTGAAGGCCGTCCAGGGAAAGAACTAAGGGGATAGACACTCCCGAGTGGCCGCTCGGTTTATTGTGTGTAGGGTCGGCCAATGTTGCTAACAAGGATCCTTCGCTAGGCACGCACCGTGGTTTCGCCGCGGGCCCCGAATGGCTGGTCCAGACCGTCGGGCGGTTGACGGCCCCGGCACCTCACCGTGGATGGCGCTGCGATACCATATTCAATGCTGGTCCTGAGTATGGTACAAAAATGTGGAGACAGTGCGCAGGATCACGGTGGAGGTACCGCCGGAGCTTCTCGAGAAGGCGCAGCGAGCCAGTGGTACCAGCATCACCCAGACGGTCCGTACAGGGCTGCAGCTTGTTGCGGCGTCGCTGACTTACGCTCGCCTGCGCCAACTCCGAGGCGAGGTCCGCTTCACGCGTACGTTGGCAGAGCTCAAGGCCGACCGATGATCGCGGCCAATGTGAGTACTTGGGTTGCCTTTCGAGAAGGCGCTGGCGGCGAGGACGCAAAACTGCTCGATTGGGCGCTGGAGGATCGGCAGGTTCTAATGCTGCCGGTTGTGCTCACCGAGCTTTTAAGCGACCCGAAGCTTCCCTCCGCAGTTGCCGAAACTCTCGCAGAAGTGCCTCTGGTTGAGATCGAACCAGCTATTGGCAACGGGCGGGAGCGTTGCGGGCGAGGGTGGTGGCAAAGAGCCGCAGGGCGCGCCTCGGCGACGCGCTGATCGCCCAGAGCTGTATCGACCGAGGCATTCCTCTCCTTACGCGCGACCGAGACTTCCGGGCGTTCGCCGAAACTGCGGGTCTTGATCTGGTGCTTGGGGCGGGAACGCACTGAGCCGACTGACGCGCAGCGTTTGCTCGAGAGGCCGATCACCGACGGTCAGCGTCTCGTTACCGATGCCGAGGTCTTGCAGGAAATCCTGCGCCGATATGTCGCAATCGATCGCCGCGACGCAATCCAGCCAGCTTTCGACGCTCTGCTCGGTGTAATCGATCAGGTGCTGGCGGTAGACGGCATGATGGCCCAGCGTGCTAAGCAGATTGTTCTAGGGTATCGACAGCTGTCTGCCCGTGACGCGGTGCATCTATCCGTCATGGAACAAAATGGAATCGAGCGAATCTTAAGTTTTCGACTCGGGCTTCGACGCGTTCCCTCGCATTACGCGCCTATCGTAATCGCTAGCGGGCGAAGACCACTTGTGCGACTTCTGAGATGCCGTCGTAGAGAACGTTCTTTTTTTCGTCCCCTAGAATTGCGACTTGAGTGCTGAATCGCATTACATCGAGCAAGTCACTCTGTATAGCGGATCGGTCCAGAGCGCGCAGGCCTTCGGGCTTTGGCGGATCATCTCCGCGTGCCGCGTCTCTTTGCCTGCTGGACGTGTAAGGAAGCTTCCTGAAAGCTACTGGTGACGGGCTTTCTTTTCTGCTGGTGGACTTTTCCGTCACCACGCATCCTGATCTCGATCCCGCCCTTGAAGAAATACGAGGAAACACCGAGGCTAGCAAAAAGTGGTTTCTGGCAGATCTTAGTGTCGTCGATGGCTATCGCGCGACGGTGGCTAGCGACAACTCATATTCCCACCAGGAAAACTATGCCGGGAACTGACTGCCAGCGCCGTGCCCGGCGCTGGGTTAGTCACCGTCAGGTTGTGGCCTTAGCCACGATGCACTCTGGCGTGGCATGCCGAGCACAGCGTGATCAGGTTCTCCTCTGAGTCTGCTCCCGAATGGCTGCGGAACTCCCTGTGGTGCACCTCAAGATTCGACATCGTGCCACACGATTGACACCTCCAGCCGTCGCGACGCAGGATCTGCTGGCGCAGACTTTCGTACGACAAGGGGTCCAGCCGCAAGCGGAGCGGCTTTGGGGCGAATCATTCTCAGGACGCCTTCTCACGCAGGTTTTCGAGGAAAGCCTGCTGCTGTTCGCCGGGCAAGAACTTGTAGTAGCGGGAGATCGAGTTGAGCAGGATCTCCGGGTTGCCATTGTCCAGGTGCGCGCCTGCCAGAAAGTCGGCGCAGATCATCTCCAGACAGTAACCGCGCGATTTGTCCGTGCCCAGCATCAGAGCTGCCGTTTCGATCGCCTGCTCGATAACGGGGATCTGGCTCTGGTAGAACTTGAAGTAGACGATCTCGGTCGGTTCGGTGTCCTTGCCCGTGAGGTGCTGGTCCACCTCGCGTTTGAACTGATCCCGGGGTAAGGAACGTGCTTTGTGCATCCATGCTGCACAATCGAAATCCTTCCCGTCCGAACGCGCGACCTTGGTCAACTCCGCCGCCTTCGTCCAGCCCACCTGTTTCAACTCCCGCCGGATCTGTGGCGGCAAGTGTTCGTGAATGGACATCAGATAGTAGGCTGTCCGGCGCGAATCGGGAAAACGCCTTTCCAGAAATTCATCGAACGACTTCAAGTTCTCCAGCCGCCAGTACTGTCCCGCCCGCACTTCACATAGGTACCTGCCGAGCTCGACGAAGCGCGTGTCCCGCTCTGCCTCCTTCTGCTGTTCCCACGCCAGGATCTCGTCGATCTTGGTGAGGACAAACAGTGCTCGCTTGCGATTGAGCTTGGGCGGCATCGGCATCGGCCTAAAACGAAAGTTCGTCAAACAGACCAAGATCAACTCCGGGTTTGCGCACGAGTGCGGCCTCGACCAAGTCACGCTTATCGAGGCAGAGCCCGATGAAGGGGCAGGTTGTGCACGGATTCTGTGGAAAGCGGATGCCGCTATGCGGCAGGAACAGCCCGGACTCGATCCGTCGGACTGTGTCTTCGACCAGAGTTGCGAACTCCTGCCGCTGCTCGTCAGAAATGGTGGCCCGGAGGTACTGAACTTCGACCAGGCGCTTGCGCACGAAAACAACCTGGGCGACTTCGTCGATCCCGGTCATCCACGAATAGCAGACGAGTTGCGGATCCAGTGCGGAAATGCCGGCCGGCTCTTCCGGATATCGGGCAGAAGTGGTCTTCCATTCCAGAACGCAGGGCGTGCCGTCCAGTTCACCAATGGCGTCGACGTAAGCGACGAAATTGTTGCCAGAAGCCAAGTGTCCGATTGAACTGAATCTGCTGGGTGGAACGAGGCCGCCGAATGCGAACGCGGCCGTCCTGAGCGAAGCGCTCGAGCAACTGGATGCCTTGTTGCAGCATTCGATCCCAGGTGTCGTTGCCCGAGTAGGTCAGGCCCATGTCCTTGCACACGCCCCACTGCTCGAACAGCACAGCCGCCGGGTCTTCACGGCGAAAAAGGGCGGCGACGGCCTGTTCGAAGGCTCGGCCGAAGAGCATGGCGGCGCGAGTGTCTTTTTCCTGCCATCCGTCGAGGTAGCGGTGCCGGTAACGGCGCGGGCAGCTGAGGTATTGGCTGATCTGGGTGTAGGAGTAGGTCATCGGGTTGCCTCCGCAGTGTTGGAGCGAGAAGCACTCGATACCGGAGCTGCCGACAGTTCTTCCCACTGGCTGGCTGGAGCGAAGCCGTCGAGGTTGATGAGCGAAATGCCGTTGATCACGGTGTGGCTGATCTTGACGACGCCGCGGAGTCCGGGCAAAGCCTTCTCGTCGACCTGTTCGTGGGCCAGGAGTTCCGGGTCATAGAGGAAATCCCGCAGGAACCAGCCGAGCTTCCACATCGCCTTCTGCGTGCAGTAGAGACGACCGACGATGGACTGCCCGGCCAGAGTGCGGGGTTCAAGGATGGAGAGTCGGAGGACGTAGAACGGTTTGTGGGCGTGCCAGCGGAACTGGGCGCCATCAACCCGAACGAGGAAGATCCCGTCGGGAATCTCCGGACGAGAATCGCGGGCAGTTTCGGCGAGGCCTGGGACTTGGCGCTTCATGCGACCACCTCCTGCTTCGGGCGCGTGTAGCTATTGAGTTGGCAGAGCAAAGCGTTGCGGTCCTTATCGGCCCAGTCGGCCAGTTGCTGGACGAAGTTCTCAACCTGTTCCCTGCTGGCCTCTCGGAGCGTCTTCGTGCCGCAGAAGTCGACGGCGTAGGCCTTTACGAGTTCGGGATCGAGCTTGTGCTGGCGGATGATCTGGCACAGACGGTCCCGAACCTTGGGGCCGCTGCCGTTCCCGTTTCCATTCGTGTTTTGTGGAGGAAGCTTTTCAACTCGGATTCGGAACCGTTCCGATCTCCTCGACCGAGCAGATGCCGATGCCGTAGGCCTTGCGCAGGGCGCGATTGACGGCACGGGTTTCTGCCACGCGCATCTCGGCACCGCGGACTAGAGGGAGAAACATTGGACGGATCGGCATCGCCGTAGCCAACGAATCCTTTGCAAACGGGGATTTAAAGACTGTCGCCTTGAATGCCCACCGCGCCACAAGAGGTTGCGAGAACTCTGGAACCGGCTCGACATGGATTCCGACGCATCGATTTCGTCGCGCCAGTCCCAGCAGGCCTGTGTGAGTCACATACCACGACTTATCAAGCAAAATCAGATCTCCAGATGATATTGAGAGCCGGTAGGCCTGGGTCAATAGCTCCAAGGCCCGAATGCTTGAGTGATTAAGCTGATCCCGCCATTTCTTTTTGGCGATCTTCAGGTTTTCTGTTGTCAGGGCGTGCCGAGGCTGCATGGGTCCTCCTCAACGTCAATATGGGTGACATATGGGTACCATAAGTATGACATTATTTACCGTCTTGAGTCAATAGGATTCTTTCGAAATTCCTGAGAACTTCGAGTGCTAAGATTTCCTCGATGAGAAAAGATACGCGGCTCAGTTTCAGGGTGCAGTCGAACTTGAAGAAAGAAATCGAGGCAATCGCGGAACGCGAAGGACAGAGCGCGGCCAGAATTTGCGAGGCTTTTCTTCTCGCTGGATCGGAAGTGTACAAGAAACAGGGTCGAAAGTTCCTCGAAAGAATGATTGGGCGCCTAGGTGTGACGCGGTCGTCGGAATAAGATCGACGCGATCCCGAGCACCGTCTCAGAAGCGTTTGTGATAGCCAGCCTGTGGAAACGGAAGCGGCTGACAGGTTTGAATCCCGCTCTCTCGGTCACTCTCCTCGTCCAGATCGGTGCATTGCTTAAATCCAATCCATTCTTCAATCCATTGAGCGTTTGCCTTATCTATTTCAAATATTTCGAAAGTAGAGAAAGCGACATGAGCGAGGTCTTCTTCAGCGTTGTGGTGATCAAATATTCCTATGCGCGCCTCCACCGGTCTGCCTTCGGTGCCCCACCAGCGCAGCCTCGACCAAGTTACCCGAAGAGAGAAGCGAGCTCGGACGCAAAGGCAGGTTCAGCCCGGTGGGCCAAAGAGCGGAAAAGCAAGTCGGCCGCAAATGTAATCCGACCGGATAAAAAAGGAACTTGACATTAAGCGAACAAAACGCGAATATGATCGGTCATGGCAAAGTCTAGCAATCGCGAACTGGTGACGGGACCCGTGGGACTCACTGGCACACAAACGCTCTCGGGAAGGATCCCGGGACTGCGTCTCAGGCCCGAATTTGTGCACCCTGAGTGCACAACTCGAATTGCCTTTGTGGTCTGGGCGCGGGCGATGTGATGACGAGGACAGCGGCATTTCGTGGGAAGTCTCCGGGGGGCGTCCCAGGCCCGAATTTGTGCAGCATGGATGCACAAACAACCTGGGATTGCTTTGTGGCCTGAGCGCTTCGGACAAGGGCAACGAGGACCGGCAGCATTTCGTTTGTGCAACCTAGTTGCACAAGGCCCGCGAGATACCGAAGAAGAACTGGGAAGTCGAGAAGGAACTGACTGGGTGCGAAACCGAAGCGTGGGAGATTCGTTTTTGCGAACTGCTTGTTCCACAAACTGAACTTGCCACCCCAAACCCGTTTATATTATGATTACAGTTGTAATAAGTCGTCATAATGATTGTATTTGACGCATCCACGCTGATCCTCATCGCGAAGGCCGAGCTTCTGGATTTTTCCTGGCTGGGATTGAGCTTGAGGCTGCTATCCCAGTTGAGGTTGAGAAGGAATGCTGCGGTGTTAAAAAGTCACTAGATGCGCTCCTGATTCAAAAGGCTCTGGATGAGTCGAGACTCAAAGTCATCGCCGTCAAGAACAGGAAACTCGTTGTCAAATTGCAAGGAGATTTCAGCCTAGGCAGGGGTGAAGCGGAGGCCATCGTGCTCGCCCTCGCGGAAAAGGCTCAAGTCCTGGGCATTGATGACAAGAACGGAATCAATGCCTGCAAGTTGCTCGGCATTGTGTTCACCACAGCTATCGGCATCTTAGTTCGAAGCCGCGAAAAGGGGTTGCTTACGGGTAGCGAGGCCCTGACCAAACTTACGACACTGGCAAAACATGGGCGTTATAAAGAATCAATTCTGGAAGATGCCAGACGGAAATTGGAGACAAGACCATGAGCAAGACCATGAGCATCCGGATGGATCGTGAGAACTTCGAATTCCTGAACGAACTCACGAAGGAACAGAGGAGTGATTTGTCCAAAGCCGTGCGGGACATGGTTACCCGCGGTAGAATCTTGCTCGCGGTGGAACGGTACAAAAAGGGGGAGGCATCTCTCGGCAGAGCCGCTGAGCTTGCCGGAGTCCCCGTGGGAAAGATGATGACGATCCTAACGGAATACGGAGTGGAAAGCAGGGTCGAACAGGAGGATTATCTCCAGGGGCTCCAGGGTCTTAGTAAGGTATGGTAGCGCGGATCGTTCCCTGCCGCATGAACAACCACTCCGAGCAAGAGCAGCGACTGGTTGCCCGAGGCGTTCTCACGCCGCCGTTGAAGAGACGGCGCTCGCCCGTTTCCTTGCCGGAACCACCGGGAGACATTTCTGATGACGTCATGGAACAAGTATGGCGAGAAGAACGGCAAGGCCGGTCCCCCGTGTGTACGTCAGGGCACCACGCTGCGGGGCTATGCTGAGCGGGTTTGACGCCAAGCAGATATAGCTGCTGATGGGTTCTGAATACAGAGTCGGCGGCTAAACAGTTTCACCCATCGCCTGAGTTTTGCCGCTCTATGTGCCATTAGCGAAAGAGTCACTCGGCCATACATTAGGGCTTCGATTTGTTCTTGGTTACGCGGGTAGACGCCGAAGCGCACCGTTGCATTCGGCGGGAAAATTTTGCGATTCGACCCGCGAATTCCTGTGGACTGTCAGCCGTTGCGCGCCAGAATTCTAGCGTCTCCTGGTCGGGCAAAACCATCTGCAGCACCGGCGCGCGAAAATCCAGTTCCAGTTGACGGGCTGAGTCTATAGTTTGGACGGGGGCGCTCACGGCTTGGGCATCACCGCTCGAGTCTGATTGGAGTACGCGGCTTTCCGCTTCCGTTTTATCCATGGCGGTCACCACATAGTAGCAGGTCGTGCTCACCGCGCCGGCTCACCTGCACCCAACCACAAGCGAGAGATCAAGATCCTCACTCTATGGTTACTTTGGTTACCTTTCCACTTCGTGTTGAACCGCGTTAGATTCACACCGAGGCGCTATCAGAAGGGTCGTTGCGTACACACTACAATGTATGGGGGTATAAATGGCATCGGCATCGGTAGTGAACAAAATAACGCCGAATGGAAACGCGGAAACAACTTCTCAGAAAAAGGTTGCAGCAAATCGGCGGAATGCTCAACTATCCACCGGACCGACGTCCGCGGAAGGCAAAAAGACCAGTTCGCGCAACGCTTCGAAACATGGGCTTCTAGTGAAGGACGTTGTCATCACTACCGGCGGCAACAAGGAGGATCAAGCTGAATTTGACGGCCTGCTCGCCGAGATGCGGGATTTCTACAGCCCAGTCGGCATTGCGGAGGACCTGTTAGTGCAGGAAATCACAGTCTCCTATTGGAAGAGTGCGCGTGCGCTCCGATGTGAAAGAGGATATGTAACATGTGCCGGTGCGGAGCCGCATGAATCAGAACTGAGCGAAATGGAGATAGCCGTATTTACATGCAGTCCCTTTAAGGCGGACACTTACAATTCCTTGCTTGAGACTTATCGTGGTCTTGCATTTCTGCTTCGCAAAATTGAAGAGGCGCAGGACGAAGTGCGGGTCTCTGATTCTTTATCAACGGAGTTGCGTCGGTGGCTTGCTCCCGAAAAGAACTGGAAAAAAATCTTCACCTCGGGCAAGAAGCACGTCCTCGCTGCGTTGGAGAAGGAAGCCGAAGAACTAACGGCCAAGAAAGGACAGGTCGAAGAAGGCAAGTCTCAATGGAGAAATGACGCGCGCGGTTGTTCAGCAATCCCGTCGAAGGAAGTCTTGGACAAAATTCATCGGTACGACACCAGCAACGTACGTCACCGCTATAAGGTGGAGGCGAGGCTCGACCAACTCAAAGCGCGGCCAAGCAGAAAGGCAAAGTTAAATTCCGGACCAACTGGTTCTTCAGGGGAGGCAAGGGCTAGTATCGCCACGCTGGAAGTGCAAGTCGCGCAGGCAGAAAGTGGAGTTCCCCCGGAGGTTGATCCGATCGGGTCACCGACCAATCAAACCGTGGCTACTGCCGAAAGCGATGTGCCGCTAGGGGCAGAGCAGACTCCGTGTCCAACCGGCGCTCATACGCATGGTTGGACGGATGGCGGAGATGAAGCTGAGACCAGGACCGATAAGCCCGACGAAGCCGGGGAGGCATAGCAGCTGGCGGTCGACAGAAAGCGGCGAAATTTGCCGGGATCAAGTCGTCGGCCGACGCCACGCCTGGATGCGGTTTATGGTTGGAGCAAATCCTGTTTCAGTCTCTGGACACGTGGCGTGCCCTCGATTCGCAACGGCGCAAGCTGCATTTTTGGCGCAACCGTGCGGGGCACGAAGTGGATTTCATTTTGGAAGAAGCCGGCAAGTTGCTAGCGTTGGAAATTAATGCGGGCAGTCAGGTGAGCACAAATGACGTGAAGGGGATTCGCGTTCCGAGCCGCCTTGAAACGCAAAGCATCACTCGTCCGGGGGGCGTAGTGTTGCACGACGGCAACACACGTGCGCTTGACGCCAACGATATTGCGCGGCCTTGGGGATGGATGGTCCCCCAAATCGCGGTAAACTGCGACCCGTTGGCGATCTTTCGGAAAGAACGGCGGTGTCCCGCAAGTTCCCGCGAGTTCCCGCGACTTTCGTCGATGGGGATGTCACCGATTAGATATTGCTAGACCGGCACAGGTGACTAGAGGAATATGATTTTGCGAAACGAAGCCAACAAGTCATTTGCTATCAACGAAACTACCATCATGTTGCGTCGAATGCTTCGGCCGAACCGCGGCGCCGGGGAGAACGCCGAAGCTGCAGGACGGGCCTCTCGGGAGCAGCAGGCTCCAGGAAGGGAAGCACTCGCCACCGATGTGCAGCGTGGTGATCTGCAAAACGAAACATGTTCGCAAGTGTTAGATTGGAATAGTCCGATCCGAACCGGCAACGGCTGGCATTAGGCAGTAATGGAAATTTTAAACCGGAACGCAAGACGTAACATGACGACACGAAATCGAGTTCCGCCCTTCGCTTTTCTGTGCGCTGTGTCGATCCTGTTCTGGTGGCATTCTCTGGTCATGACGCTGGGGCTGGCGCTGGCGAACGATGCCTACACTCACATCCTTTTGATTCTCCCCCTGAGTGTGGCGCTCATTTACCTCGATTCGAAACACCTCGATTCGAAACACCAGGATTCGAAATACGGGGATTCGAAAGCGCTCCGAATCGATCCGCAGCCGAGCCCTCGCATCGGAGCGGCGCTGCTGGTTCTGGCGTTGCTGATCGGTGGTTATGCGAGGTGGGGGATGACTGCCACGGTCGACGATGTCCGGCTGTCGCTCGGCATGTTTGCCCTCGTGACCTGGTGGATTGCCAGCGTCCTGTTTTGTTTTGGAGCAAGAACTTTTCAGTCGTTTCTGTTTCCTCTCTGCTTTCTGTTCTTGATGGTCCCCATCCCCGAGTTCTGCTTTGAACTGGATCGTCGAATTCTTGCAACAGCAGTCTGCGGTAGCGGCGCGAATCTTGTTTCGGGCGGTTGGGGTTCCGGTGGCGCAGGATGGAATCATGCTGTCTATTCCTGGACTGGACATCGAAGTTGCACGCGAGTGCAGCAGTATTCGCTCCAGTCTAATGCTGGTCGTCACCACCATGGTTTTGGCTCATCTTTTTCTGCGCTCATGGTGGCGGAAAGCTCTGCTCGTTCTGGCGGCGATTCCGCTGTCTGTCGCAAAAAACGGACTTCGCATCTTCACGATTGTAGAGCTTGGAACTCGAGTGGACCCTGGGTTTCTCAACGGGAAGCTCCATCACAATGGAGGGATCGTTTTCTTTGGTATTGGGGTAGTTGCGGTGGTAGTGCTGCTATGGATCCTGCGGCGAACTGAGTTTCGATTGCCGTTGAGGCACCCTGCGCCATTGCCCGAATAGATGAAGCGGGATGGTCTTGTTACTGGAGAATCTGTGAACATATTTCACATCGTGGGAGCGCGCCCTAACTTCATGAAGGTCGCTCCGGTCCTGAATGCCCTGAAGCAGCGGGAGAATATGGTGCAGACCCTCATCCACACCGGCCAGCACTATGACGTCAATATGTCGGATGTGTTCTTCCAGCAACTGGGCATACCGGCGCCTGAAGTGAACCTGGCGGTCGGTTCGGGCACGCATGCGAAGCAGACGGCCGAGATCATGATCCGGCTGGAACCGCTCGTGGTCGAACGCCAGCCGGACATCGTGCTCGTGTATGGGGATGTGAATTCGACCGTCGCGACCGCGCTGGTTTGTGCCAAGCTGGGCGTTCAAATCGGCCACGTTGAAGCTGGACTGCGCTCGTTCGATCGCACGATGCCGGAGGAGATTAACCGCTTGGTGACCGATCAGCTTGCCGACTTGCTGTTCACTCCTTCGGAGGACGGGGACGAGAATCTTCGGCGAGAGGGAATTCCCGCGGATAAGGTCTTCCGCGTCGGCAACGTGATGATCGACTCGCTGGTGCGCCTTTTGCCAGCGGCGCGGAAGACGTTGGCGCAAACTACTGGGACAGGTGGTCTGCCTGAGCGCTATGCCTTGGTCACGCTGCACCGGCCGGCCAACGTCGATGATAGCGTGACGCTGAAGGGAATCCTGGAGTCGCTGCTCGAGGTGAACCGGGACTTGGCGGTGGTGTTTCCCGCCCATCCGCGAACGCGTAAACGAATTGCCGATTTTGGATTGGATGCCGGGCAACTGCGCGTGCTCGACCCTCTCCCTTATGTGGATTTTCTCGGATTGCAATCGCGCGCAACCGTGGTGATCACCGATTCGGGAGGCATTCAGGAAGAGACCACCTACCTTGGCGTCCCTTGTCTTACGGTCCGCGAGAATACCGAGCGCCCGATTACGGTTTCTATCGGGACCAATGTTCTGGTAGGCCGAGATCGGGAAAAGCTGCGCAGGGAATTGTCGCGAGTGCTCGGCGGCAAAGCAAAGAAAGGAGCTGTGCCTCCGCTTTGGGATGGGCACGCAGGCGAACGCATCGCCGACATTCTGGTCAGTCGACCGTCACTAGCGAAAGCTGCGACCTGCAAGTGATCTGAGATAGAAATAGACGCAAAAAACAGGCCCTACTTTGCGAGCATGCCATGCTCGCAAAGTGGCCCCATTTTTTGCCGGCTGAAGTTACGATTTCGTGGGCTTTGCCAGCTTCGACCGGAGGAACATGGCCCCGAAGCATGTGAGTCCGGCTCCGAGAAGGTAGATCGCAGTCGAGCCGCCCTCCGGCATCGACGACGTCTTCGGCGCACAATGCTTATCCTTGTCCCAATTCCAATTCCAATCGTGCCGATCGCATTTATCAGCAAACGCGGCGGGTGCCAGGCAACAAAGCACGAGAGCTGTTAGCCACCACTTTCCCCTGCTATTGGTCATACGGTACTCCCTTTATATTCAGCAATTTAGCGAACAACCTGCGGAGGGGGAATATAGGGGGATCTAACTTCCGCGGACTCTTCTAACTAGTCACATTTAACTGCCTTCTTAACTCGCTGTCAAGATGATAGTTTTTGCGACAGTTGCACGAAAATGCAACCCTTCGCATCTGTCTCGTTGCGGTCCAGTTCCCAAAATGGTCCAAGCGGACGGGCTTTGTCAGAAGTTCTTACGGTGTTGCGTGCGCCGATAGCGCATCCAGGATCACGATGTCGCCCCGGCAAGTGTTCGGCCCTTCATTCGTCCAGGTTACGCCGCCGTCCGTGCAGGTCGAGTTCAAGGTGCCGCAGGCGCTATCCCAATTCGGCAGAGACTTGCCTTCGGTGCAGGTTGCCCCCGCGGTGTCTGTTCCGCAGCCGGTCGCCTGGAAAATATTGTTGTCGCTGTTTTGCGTGATCGGGTACACGGAGTCCTGATAGGTGACTGTGCCGCTCGGCGCGGGCTGATACTGGCCGCGCAGGTTGTTGCAGGCCGTGTTCGCCGTAACGTTCGAGCCGCGCACACCCATCATGTCCGTGCCAAAGGCGATCAAGTCGCCGAGCGGCGAGTTCACCCCGATGTTGTTCTGAATCGAGAAGTAGGAACTCGAGCCGGTGTTGTAGGTATGGCCGAAGCGGTAGGTCAGCCCGCTCCCGTCCGAGTTGAAAGCGCAGATTTCGTCGTAGCACGCGCCATTCGCGACGTCGTAGCGAGTAGGCCACGCCGGCACGTCGGTCGTGGCCGTGAAAATAGGCGTGAGATCGCTTGTGCCGGAGTTCTGGTAGGTGCCATGATCGTCACAGGGCAGGGCGGCGAGCAGCATTGGCGTGTCAGGATTGAGGACTCCGTTGATCACCGGCTGCGAATACAGCATTGACCGATAGTAAGACCCGTAGTACTTGTGCAGGTAGCCGGCGGCGGAATGTCCCGAGCCATGCACCCAATCCGTAAGCGGAGCCACCAGGGTGCTTGTGGTGTCGAAGAAATAGCTGCCGCAGTAGGACTCCGTGTTGCTCCAATAAGTGTTGGAAGACGTTGTGCCGGAGGGCGCGTGCCCATTGCCCGAGGGGACGGTGGTCAGGGCAGTGTAGTACAAACCTGCGTAACTGACGATGTTCTTAGCGACGTAAGCGTTGGCCGGCGAATACGCTCCCTGCCAACTGGTATTGGATGCTTGGCAGCTGAGCGTTCCGGAGTTCCAGCTCCCCGGAGGATTCGCCGCTTCACCGCCAGTCGGAGAGAATTCCACATACTGACCATTCTCGCCCTGCTCCACTTCGTGCAAGGTGAATCGGTCGGGCAGGCTGCAGGAGCGATGGGTAGGTGCCTGCCCGCGTGCAGGCCACTTCGTCATTGGTGGTCATGTACCCGGCGGGCGCGGAGTTTCCCGTGCCGCGGTAAATCTTTCCCAGCCGGGTGTTGATCCGCGTGCAACCCGGCGCCGACGTACCCGCTGGGCGATAGATCACCATGTCGAATCCCGGACCTTGCCCGGCCAGCTTGCCGATATTTGTCCAGATCACGCCGCCATCGGTCACAGTGCAGCCCGCAGTCTGGCACCAGGTAGGTCCCGACGTGCCAGTTATGCCCGTGCCGCTAATGGCCGTAGCTTGGAATCCGTACTTGCCCGCGTTGCCAGCCGTCGGCAGAATGAACGTGTCGATCGGCGTCACCGTCCATGATGCCGCCCAGTTATAGCCTCCGGTCATCCCGTAAGAGACCGTACCATCATCCGCAACCTGGAAGCTCCCAGTCCAAGTCGCTGCATAGGTAGTGGGGTTGCCCGGCGCGGCGCTTTCCATCACACTGCAAGGCACCGGTGTGTCGGATGTGAAATCGACATAGACGCTTCGGCTAAGACTCCCGGTGCCTGGGCTTGTAATTGAGCTGGTAATTACCAGCTGATTCACTTGCGTTGGCACGTTCGACATTTCGTAAAGGACATTGGGCTCGGAAGTCACCCGGCTGAATGACCAAGAGCCTCCGTGGGCTAGGTGCGTCGAGTCTCCTGCTCCGCTGAGGGCGGTGTAGATTCCACTTGAATTCACGCATCCCGGCGCGGTGGCACACGTTTGGGCATGGATGGCTGCTGGGTTAAGGTTGAAGATCGTCGCCCCGCCCCCGGAATTCTTTGCCAGCAACAACGTCTCGTCCCAGGAGAAGGCATCCCAGTTGCCATCAGATCACCCATGTGCCACGCTGCTGTATATGGCGCGGCTGAATTATGCGCGTTGGTGTTGTCGTCTGTCACCATCACCAGATACGAGCCGAAATCTGGATCCGTCGCGGTCGAGTTCATCGGAGCTCGGACAGTATGCGGGATAGCTCGAAGGCGTCGAGCCGGAAGGGCACGAGCCGGAAGTAATAGTCGTGGGCGTAAATCCGGTCGGGATCGGGTCGCTTACACCTTCCTGAAAAAGCAAGGTCGCGCCCGCTTCGCCGGAGGTTTTGCCGGAAATGCATCCTGACTGGGTGCCATTGACGCAATTGTCCGTTCTGGCCGAGTACGTCAGAATCGGTGTTACGACGATGCTCAGCGGCTGCGTTGCGGTTATGTTATTAGCGTCCGTCACCTGCACCGTGAAGTCGCTCGTGCTTTCTACCGTGGGTGTCCGGTAATTGCGCCCGTGCTGGCGTTCAGCGATAGCCCCTCGGGCAAACTGCCGGAGCTTATCGACCAACTGTAAGGCGTGGTACCTCCGCTGGCCGCCAACGTGGCCGAGTAAGAAATATCTAGCATCCCGGCGGACAGCGACGTGGTGACTACTTGTGGGGTTGAGTTTATTGTTTGCGTTAGAACCGAGGACGCGCCGCTGCTGTCGTTTGTGTCCCCGCCGTAGGAAGCCGCGATCGATTGTGAGCCCACCGCCAGCGCAGATGTGCTGTAAGTCGCGGTTCCGCCGCTGATCGTGCCCGTTCCGAGCGTCGTGCTTCCATCCGTGAACGTCACCGTCCCGGTCGCCGTCGCCGGCGTCACCGTGGCCGTGAACGTCACCGGCGAACCATAGGCCGACGGGTTCGCCGACGAAGCTAGCGTGACGGTCGTGCTAGTTTTACTTACCGTCTGCGTCAGGGTCGTCGACGTGCTGCCGCTGTCGTTTGTGTCCCCGCCGTAGGAAGCCGCGATCGATTGTGAGCCCACCGCCAGCGCGGATGTGCTGTAAGTCGCGGTTCCGCTGCTGATCGTGCCCGTTCCCAGCGTCGTGCTTCCATCCGTGAACGTCACCGTGCCGGTCGCCGTCGCCGGCGTCACCGTGGCCGTGAACGTCACCGGCGAACCATATGCGGACGGGTTTGCAGACGAAGTTAGCGCGACTGTCGTGCTCGCTAGGATGATCACATTCAGGGAGGCGGAACCGCTCACGTTTCCGCTGGTTGCCGTCAGCGTAGTTGTGCCCGCGGCTTAGGCATTCACAATGCCGGCGCTGCCGGCTGAATTGCTGATCGTCGCGACCGAAGTATTCGACGAGCTCCAAATGACCGACTGCAGAGTCTGGGTGCTGCTGTCATTGAACGTGCCGGTAGCGACCAACGGCTCAGATTGTCCCGGCATGAGGGACGAACTCGCGGGCGCGACCGTGATGGATCCCAGACCGGGCGGCGTCAAACTGGTGGGTTGATACAATTCATCGCTGGCCAGAGTCACTCCCGCATTGATGCCGCCAATCAACAACACATTGCCGTTGGCCACCAGAGTTCCAGTATGGCCTGCGAGGCCGGTTGCCTCCGGTGGACCCGAGGTGAATGCGCCCGCGACCGGATCGAATAATTCGGTGCTGGCCTCCGCGCTGCAAGAGGACCCGCACGAACTGTAGCCCCCCGCGACCACGACGTCGCCATTGGTGAGCAAGGTGGCGGTGTGATTGAACCGAGGAACGGTCATGCCGCCTGTGACGATGCTGAATGTGTTGGCCACGGGGTCATAGATCTCGGCGGCGTTGGTCGGGCAGCCCGGGAGGCTACAAGTCGAACCCCCCGCCACCAGGACGCGGCCGTTATTCAGCAGAGTGGCCGAGGCATCAAAACGAGGAACGTTAAGGCTTGGGCCCGTCCCCAGTGAACCCGCCGTTCGCTGGACTGTAGATTTCTGCCGCGGCCGGCAGATTCGTCCCGTCAAAACCTCCGGCAATCAGCACCGACCCTGAATTCAGCAGAACCGCACTTGCGCCGAAGCGCGGAGCGCTCATGCCATTCGACGTGGGCGTAAAGGTTCCGGCGGTCGGATCGTAAATCTCCGCGCTCGACAAAGCGCTGCACGATGTGGCCGAAGTACAGGTTTCGCCGCCCGCAATCAGTACTGTCCCATTGCCGAGGACGGTCATCGTGTGGCCGCTCCGGGCCACTGTCATCGTCCCCGCGCTGCTGAAGGTGCTGGCGTGTCGGATCGTAGATCTCGGCGCTGGTCAAGGATGAGCAGTTTCCTGAACCGTCACAGCTGTAGCCGCCCGCAACGAACACCTTCCCGGTGCTCAATAGCACAGCCGGAGCAGAGCGAGCAGTGGCCATTGTCCCCGTGTTGGTGAATGCGCTGGAGCCCGGATTGTACAGCTCTGCGCTGTTCAAGTAAGTGCACGAGCCCGATGTTGGGCAATTGACACCACCAACCACTAATATCTGCCAATTGTTCAAGGTCGTCGCACTGTGCTGGTAGCGGCTGGTATTGAGGTTTGCTTGGGTGATTCCGGTGGTGGTCGTAAAGGTGATTCCGTTGCTGGATACTCCGCCCACCGTCACCACTACATTGCCCGTGCCCGCTCCCGTCGGCACCGCGGCCACAATCGACGTCGCACCCCAACTCGTGATCGTCGGGGCGGCCACCCCATTAAAAGCAACCGTCCCCGGCGTCGTACCGAACCCTAGACCGCTGATCGTTACGTTGGCGCCCACCGGACCAAATACCGGGCTGAGAGCGGTAATGACCGCAGCGACCACAATGCTCAGCGGCTGGGATGCGCTTAGGTTGTTGGCGTCGGTCACCTGCACCGTGAAGTTGCTCGTGCCTGCTACCGTGGGTGTGCCAGTAATCGCACCGGTAT
The DNA here is from genome assembly GCA_963794365.1 of uncultured Acidobacteriaceae bacterium. GTDB lineage: Bacteria > Acidobacteriota > Terriglobia > Terriglobales > Acidobacteriaceae > Acidiflorens. Next base: position 241,583 of record CAWCDV010000025.1, on the reverse strand, counting down.
TGGCGTTCAGCGATAGCCCGGCGGGCAAACTGCCGGAGCTTGTCCACCAGTGGTAAGGCGTGGTACCTCCGGTGGCCGCCAAAGTGGCCGAGTAAGATGTACCTGCCGTTCCAGCAGGGAGTGACGTGGTGACTACTTGTGGGGCTGAGTTTATCGTTTGTGTTAGCACCGAAGAGGTGCTGCTGTTGTCGTTTGTGTCTCCGCCGTAGGAAGCCGTGATCGAATTCGATCCCACCGCCAGCGTCGAGATGCTGAAGGTTGCTTTCCCCGCACTGATTGTGCCGTTCCCAGCGTCGTGCTTCCATCCGTGAACGTCACCGTACCCGTCGCCGTGGTGGGCGCTACCGTGGCCGTGAACGTCACCGAGGCACCATATGCCGATGGGTTCGCAGACGAAGCTAGCGTGACGGTCGTGTTCGTTTTGTTTACCGTCTGCGTCAGGCTCGTCGACGTGCTGCCGTTGTCGTTTGTGTCCCCGCCATAGGAAGCCTTGATCGATTGTGAGCCACTCGCCAGCGTCGAAGTGCTGTATGTGGCGCTCCCGTTGCTGATCGTCGCCGTTCCCAGCGTCGTGCTTCCATCCGTGAATGTCACCGTACCCGTCGCCGTCGTGGGCGTCACCGTGGCCGTGAATGTCACCGAGGCCCCATATGCCGATGGGTTCGCAGACGAAGCTAGCGTGACGGTCGTGTTGCCTTTGTTTACCCTCTGGGCCAGCACCGAGGATGTGCTGCTGTTGTCGTTTGTGTCCCCGCCATAGGAGGCCGTGATCGAATTCGATCCCACCGCCAGCGTCGAGATGCTGAAGGTTGCTTTCCCCGTACTGATTGTGCCCGTTCCCAGCGTCGTGCTTCCCTCCGTGAACGTTACCGTACCCGTCGCCGTGGTGGGCGTTACCGTGGCCGTGAACGTCACCGAGGAGCCATATGCCGATGGGTTCGCAGACGAAGCTAGCGTGACGGTCGTGTTCGTTTTGTTTACCGTCTGGGTTAGCACCGAGGATGTGCTGCCGTTGTCGTTTGTGTCCCCGCCATAGGCGGCCGTGATCGAATTCGATCCCACCGCCAGCGTCGAGATGCTGAAGGTTGCTTTCCCCGCACTGATTGTGCCCGTTCCCAGCGTCGTGCTTCCCTCCGTGAACGTCACCGTACCCGTCGCTGTCGTGGGCGTCACCGTGGCCGTGAACTTCACCGATGAACGATATGCCGATGGGTTCGCAGACGAAGTTAGCGTGACCGTCGTGTTGGCTTTGTTTACCACCTGGATTAGCAGCAAGGATGTGCTGCCGTTGTACTTCGCGCTGCCGCCGTAAACAGCCGTGAGATAATGCGAACCCTGCGCCAGCTTCGAGCTGCTGAAAGTCGCCTGCCCGCCGCTGATCGTACCCGTTCCCAGCGTTGTGCTTCCGTCCTTGAACGTCACAGTTCCGGTCGCCGCGAGAGGCGTCACCATGGCCGTCAACGTCACGGAATTCCCATAGGTGGAGGGATTTAACGAAGAAGAAAGCGTCACGGAAGAAGGAGACTTTCCAAACAGCATTCCAGGGAAGGCCAAGCAACCGAGCGCAACAGCTAGAACACGGAATATTGTCCGCTTCACGATTCGCTCCCCAGCCGCACGCGAACGCTGATTAATGTCGTGGTAGACGCAGCACTTCGAGGAAGTCGGCGAGTACAAAACCTTTCGGACGAGATACTTACCGCTCGCCGGAATTGTCGCTACAGTATGACATGGACTTGAGAATGTCAAGAACCGAACCCAGCACTGATGGGCTAATTTGTTCAACGTAGCCCACCACCCGAGCTTCGCCGCGACATAGTGTCAATTTATCTTGTTCTTCATTCGTCGGAATGATCGAAATTGCCAAGTTGCTCCGGACGGAAGGAATTACGCACGACGCCAAACGAAACGCTCCGAACTGCGTCTTACCCGAAGGGAGCTCTCCATCGCTGAAAAAAACGGCCGCGAAGGGATTGCCAATAAACACGAGATCGGGGGTGTGCTGACGGCGATCAAAAAAACGCCCCACAACCCAGTCGGAGTTGTGGGGCAAAAGAATGAACAGCTCCTCCCCCAGAAGTGCCGTTCGGGGACAGCGTAAGACCTTTCCGCCAAGAGAAGAATGGCACGGACGTGCTAGGTGCTGGCACAAACGGGCCAATCAAGGCCGTATCGTGTGTTAGGGGCAACGTCCGCGCCGGTCGCGGCGGTGCACATGGTTCCTCGGTTTCGTTACTGACATCTCCCCCGCGTACTGCCGCCCAAGAATAAAGAAAAGCGGGAATAAAAAGAAACGGGTGGAACGATGCCCACCAGACGCTTCGTTCGCCGGAATGATCGAAATTACCAAGTTGGTTCATTTTTCAGTAGCCGCTATGAATATCCCGCATAATAATGTGACTACAGAAGCATGCGACGGTATCATGGCTTAGCGACAGGGAGTGACAGCGTGGGAAAGAAGTTCGTTCTTCTTGCGTGCTTAGCGATTGCTACTTGGTTGCCTGTCTCGCAGGCAAGCGCGCATACCCCATCCATCACTATCGGCGAGTTCAAGTACGTAGGTACAAGCACCGTTTCAGGGGTGAGTAGTTACGAAGTCCACCTTGACACTACAAATATCACGATCGAGCCGATCTCTTTCAGCAACGTGATCTTGTTCGTTAAGGGAACCAAGCAGGGTAGCGGCCCAATCACCACTGGCCTCGGATGCGGCCTACCACCTTATGAGGCTCCATGCGACTTACGTTTCGAGGGAGGCCCAAGTCCCTTTACGCTGGCGCCGTGCGCAAAGCTGAACCAACAGCAAGAATTGACGCAAACCTGCATTTCCATAGCAGTGCAGCTGGTGTCCTCGACCGGGAAGAATTTCAGCTTTGCCCTGGCGAATGGTAACAAGTTCTGTGCTTACGGAATAAACAACGTCTTTCTGCTACCAAAGCCGGGCCAAGCCGCGCTAGAGCCTCGATGCGATGCGCAAGGCTTCTGCAAGGGTGCCTCAGTACCCATCGTCTTGCATGCCGCACCAGCAAAAAGTTGCACTCAGTGAACCGGAGGTCTTCTAAGCACGCCGGACCAACCATTACGTAAGCCACGGGTTGATGACTGGAACCGAAAGATCTTCAAAGTGCGTTATATTACGGGTTGCGAGCGTGGCATGACGAGCAAGCACGATTCCAGCGATCATCGTATCGCGCAGGTCGCCAGTTCGCCCTTTCTTTTGCCGAGAGGCCATTAGGTCTCCCGCCTGTTGCGCAGCGGCCGCATCGAATGGGGCAACTCCGGTACCCAATTTTGTCGAGAACAGTTTCGAACTCCCGGATCAACAGAGATCTGCGCTTTCCGAGGGGCATGACTTGCAACCCGAATCGGACCTCCAAAATTGTTACTGAGGTTGTCCAGACTGATGTCCGACGCTGCTTATCAAGCCAGACGATGACATTTTTGTCGGGCGTTTGGCGCATTAGCGCCGAGAGTACGTTCGTGTCCAGCACAATCATGGCTCAAAGGACGCCGGTTTAATCTCATGTCCTCGCAGTTCCCGAATGTCGGAGTCTAGGCCGACCTTGGCAAACAAGGCAGATATTTCCGTACCGAGTCCGCCCACCGGGACGTCTTTTTCGTTTACCGCCTTGCGGAGGATATCTCGTGCCTCCTCTTCCATGCTGTGACCGTGTCGTCGAGCGCGTCGCTGGAGCCGCAGCTTCACTGCATTCTCAATGTTCCGGACCACAAGTTGTGCCATCCCTGCCCCCAAGCCACAATGATATCATGATATCATCTCCCGCGAACGGCTACTTGGTGTCAGCGGAATAGGCCATCAGAAAATCGGCGTCGGAGCATAAATCGAGTTGCGGGTTGGCCGCGGCGTTGTAGGGCGGACGCTGGATCGAAGACCCACAAGAGCTTCGACATCCCGTTCGAGAGCCTCGAATTGGGGACCGCTCCAACTGAGATTCTCATCGTATCGTTCCACCCGGCAGTCGACGAATGAAATGGCCATGCCAACCAGATCGCCCAGGCGAGCTTCGATCTCGCGGCGATAGGAATCGTCCAGGCTGAGGCGGTCGATGTCGATGACCAGATGGCATTGCGGCTCGCCAAGCTGTCGCGCTAAAAGCCACATGAAATAGAAGATGAAGTAAAGCCGGCGCAAAACTGTCTCATCCACGAGCTTGCCCCGAAATGCCTCGCGCAGCCCGGACGAATCCAGCAATGGCGGCAAATCGACAGCCGGAAGCCTCATGGCGGAAAGAAGCGGCACGAAGGCAGGTGCTTCCATATTGTGACGGAGAATGACCACGCCGCGTTGCAGGAAATAGGGATTGCCCTGCACGGCTTGGCGCAACATCGACAGAAACTGACGGCGCGGCTCGCGGCGGATAAAGATATGCGTGCCCGGCATCCGGGCGCGGAACCAGCCCACCCGCATATCGGTGCGCACGAAGCCGTAGACCGGACGCCGGCCGAGCCGCATGGCCAGCCTCGCCAAATCGGCCAAATACGCTTCCAGTTCCGGCAAAGAGTCATCGCTCGCGGCGCAGTATCGTCCGAAGGTGAGATGGGCGGGGAAACCTGGTATGCCGCCGCCCGGACCGATCAGGGGACGAAACTCCTCCAGATAGGGCGCATCGAGCGCTGGGTGATTGGCAAAGGACCATGGGCGGAAGCCATCGATAACTTCCGCCGTCGCAGTGAACAGATGTTCGTTGAGCGGTTCGAAATAACAGTAGGTGTCGGGACGCTGCCGAAACTTCGCCCAGACATAGGTGCTCGCCGCGCGCCAGCTCGAATGCAGGAAGATCGCGTCTTTTGCCCGAACGTTGGCCTCGACCTTGACCATCTCTCCTCCACCGCATCCCGCAACACGAACACGGTCGAGCCCAGCAAATTCCGTCATCGGCTATTTTTCGCGGCAGTCCATTTTGGCCGCACGGTCGGTGGGGGTCCGATCGATTAGAGCGGCTGTAAGAAACAAAGCAGTCCTGCAAGATTCCCAAAGCAATCTGCGGTCCACAGCGCAGCACAAAGGTAAGGGGTTGCTACCGACCGATCCGCAACTCGCACCGCGCCCGCCCTTGAAGCCGGAGTCAAATAACCACATCCGCGATCGACCGCCGCGGGCTGGCGCGGCCTGTCAAGGTTGGATACCCCATATAGAAAACGAAGGTCGGCTGCCACGCAGTATCGCCCATGACATCGGCAAGCAGGCCTGTGTGGCGCGGATATTTTCCTAGTGCCTTTTCGTGGTCGATCATTTCAACCGCCTCATTGCAGGGCCGTCCGGCCACGCCACGCGTAGTGGCCAAAAGATGTGCCCGCTGCCAGGTTCGTCCTGCGCGTAAACAGTGTTCCCGGTCATAACGGTCATGCACCGCAATGATTCCCATCAGGGGCGCGCTCAGCATCAGTCTCGAATATCCATCTTTTTCCCCGCGCGCGGCAAGCCGCCGCAGCATCCACACCGGCATTGTCTTGGCCATTGCAGTCGCGATTGGAGGCTGCCCGAAGGCGTCAATCGTGAGGCCATCGCGATATTTTTGGACATCGCTCCAGTGGTTCCGAAACCATGGCCCGCTGCCACGCTTGACCTCCGGGTCGGCATAGATTTCGTCGTTCGCCGCCGAGGTTATTTCCACGAGCTTTTTTCGGTCCGCCTCCGCCGTGAACAAAAATAGCTTGACGTCCGCATCGTCGCTGGCTGCGCGGCTCAGGGTGTCGATGAACTCCGGCGGGATCGCTTTCTGCGGGTGGTAGGCACTGCGATTCGTATGGCGACGCGGGATCGCTTCATAGAGCTCGCTTTCCTCGGGTTTGCCCGCAACGAGATCTACGCGCGCCAGCAGCTCCGGTTTGGGATCGGCGGGAACCAGGCCCAGCTTTCCTGGAAATAGCTTCACGGTGCCTGCGTAGCCGTTGGCAGCCGCAGCCAGCATCAGGTTCTCGAGAGCGCAGCCCATCCCGATGTGTTCTTCGCGCAGATAAGGATCGAGCGCGCCGACATTCCTCTTCGTGTCGATATACAACTCAATCGACGAATTCGTCACCTTGAAGAGCCAAGGCTGCGTGTTGTGAGGGCTCGCCGCTAGAATTGCGGCGCGCACCAGCCCTAGAACTCCATCGCTCGAACCGCTGCGCCAGTCCTTCCCGCGCAAGTCCTTCCTGCGCCAGTCCCTCCATGGTTCGTAAGCCGCTCCTTCGCCGACGCTAAAGACGCCCTGATCGTAGGCGCGCCAGACTCCACCGCCCACAACGACGACGGTAACAACTCCCGCTCCCTGCAGGAATGTTCTGCGTTGCATAAAAGACCTGTCGCCCGAGTCTTATCCGGCGAAACCGCGGCGGTACCGCAACTATGTCAGCGACCGCCCGAGGCGACGCGCTTGGCTGCGCGGCTGGGCAATGTCTTCGGTTGCTGCACCGACCACCGGCCCAAGCGGAACTTTTTTTCATACCCAGTGGACTTGTTGGAAATCGACACGGCCAGATTGCCGCTACTGTCACACGTATATGTTTCCTCAACCACAAAGTCCGACGTTGTGGGTGTTCGCCTCACCGACACGGCAGCCAGGTCTGCCCCCTCCTCGAGACCTGGATCGAAGGGGAATCGGATGTCGTCCCAATCGGTAATTTCTCCTACCGGCCGGCCGTCCTGCGCCAACCGTGCGCATTCCAGATAACGGAAATGTCCCACGTTGTGGGCCGGACGGTAAGACCGTACGCTCCGTAACGGCGGTTGTTTGGGGCCGGGCAATTCCGTGCCGCGGGAGAACACAAGATCGAACACCACGCCGTGCCCTTCGTCCGCCTCCCGCCACAATCCGAAATTCCGCATGAACCGGTCGCGCAGGACGCAGCCGGATTGCGTATCCGCCCGGATCGCCAATCCAATGGCCGTCGCCGATCGCATGTAGGCCGAGCGTCGCACCCGCCTGCCATAACTCTCACGCAGTATGCGCGCCACCGGTGGCAACTCCGAACCGCCGCCCGTGACGTATAGGGAATCGATTGGGCGCTCCGAGTGCGCCGCCAGCAATTCATCGACTACCCGCCGTGTGGACTCGATCAGCGGCCGGCACCGCTCGTAAAAAACATTCGCGCTCACTGAGACCTCGCGCCAGTTGTGCCGTACACGTTCGAGATCGACGGTCAGTTTGCGCGTGTTGGGACTGAGCGCTTCCTTTCCTCTCGCGGCATTCGTCCAAGAGAATGAACCACTCAGCCGCGGAGAGGCTGTCCCTTTCTCTGCTCGAGATCCCGGCGGCCTCCAGCGCAAGCTCCGCCAGAATCTCGTCAAAGTCGTCACCGCCCAAAGTTGAAATGCCGTCGGAGGCGACAATGGAGTGCTCGCCGTCGCCGAGTTCGATGAGCGAAGCGTCGAACGTGCCGCCTCCCAAATCGTAGACCAGAAGCCGGCCCCCGGAACGGCCCTTGCGGTTCACCAGGTCGCGATGGGCAAATTCAACCGCCGCCGCGGAGGGTTCGTTCAACAGTCCCAAAACCTCAAACCCCGCCTCGCGAGCGGCTTCGGTGGTAAGAAAACGCTGATTGCTGTTCGCATTTGCCGGTACTCCCAGCATTACTTCCAAGGGCTTGTTCCCATCGTCTGGCAAGGGCAAGGACAAAGTGGAGTGCTCGCGCAGTTGCACCCGCAAAGCCGCCATCATTTCCTGCAACAGCTGCGTGACTTCGAAAGTATGGCCCCCGATTTCTATCCCGGTCCGAGGGCCGGCGTCCTTCAGACAACGTTTCAGAGAGCGAATGATTGTCCAGCCCGGTTGCCCTTGCGCAAGCCAAGCGTCCCATCCGTAAACGCGAGTTTCTCCACGCACGCCTATGAGCGGAGGAAACCAGTCGCGGGCGTGCCCGTCCGGAGTCTCGAAGTTGACGAGCGGATAGTTACCCCGGTCCACGGCCGCAGCCACGATCCGGGTCGTACCGAAATCGATTCCGACTTTCACAGATGACGAACTTCCTTTCCGAAGCAATGCCCGATCGAGAACCAAGCAGAGTTCCCGAGAAGAGAACTGCCCTCGATTTTCTATTGTTATTCTAGGCTGAAATTTTTTTTCTTGCGCAACAGGCAAAGAACGGACTTCGCATCTTCACGAATGGCAGAGCTCGGAACTTGGGTCGGCGATTCTTTCGAATCTTCACAATTCAACTGTCCTTTTGATTAACCTGCGGGTCACGATTTTAAGTTTTAGCGACAATTGCACGAGAAATGTCACCTTCCGCATCTGCCTCGCGACGTTACGGAGTCGGAATCACCGCCTGAGTTGGCTTCGAGTATCCGCTCTCCTCCGAACTGGCATTTACGGCTGTGGCTACGTAGTAGTAAGTCTGGCCGGAAACGACTGTGCTGTCGGTGTACGCGGTCGTCCCATCCAGCGACGTGTTGATCATCGTGTATACACCACCAGACGTGGTGCTGCGGTATACGTTGTAGCCGACTGCATCAGCCGAGGCGGTCCAGCTAAGGTCCACGATATGCTGAGTTGCCGCCGTTCCCGTGCCGGTCATTGTTTGCACGGCGGGCGAGTTCGAGGCGTTGCTCGAAAATGACAAAGAAGCCGAAGCGGCTCCGCTTGCCCCCGGCGTGAAAGTGACGGTGAAGGTAGCGGATTGACCGGCGGCGAGCGTTGCCGGCAGCGAGATTCCAGAGAGCGCAAACTCACTGTTGTTAACGCCTCATACTCGCCGATGAAACCGTGACCGGCGCGCCGCTGGCGGTCAGGGGCTGCCGTTGAGCGCCGCACTCGACCCGACGACCACGTTGCCAAAGCTGAGACTGGTTGGAGACACCGCCAACTGGCCCGCGACCGTTCCGGTCCCGGAGAGCGCGATATTGAGCTGGCGAGTTCGATGCGTTCGATACCACGGACAGGCTCCCGCTCGCCGCACCGGCACTGGTCGGCTTAAAGGTCGCAGTAAACGTCACGCTTTGATTTGCCGTCAGATTAAGGGGCAAGGTTAATCCGCTGATCGAGAAAGCCGCTCCGGTCAAATTCGCTTGCGAGATGGTGATCGTCGATCCCCCGGTGTTGGTCAGCGTTTCAGACAAGTTCGTGCTGTTGCCCACCTGGAGCTGCCGAACGCCAGGGTCGTTGGATTTGCAGCCAGCGCGCCCGGTGCCACACCCGTGCCCGAGAGCGGAATGCTGAGCGGCGAGTTGGAGTCGCCGGAGACGATGCTCAACGCTCCCACGGCAGCGCCTGCGCTGGATGGAGCAAAGGTCGCGTTGAAAGTGACGCTCTGATTGGCGGCCAGGGTCACCGGTAGATTCACTCCGCTGACGGAGAAGCCGGTTCCGCTCGCCGTCGCCTGCGAGATGGTTACGGCGGAGCCGCCCGTGTTGGTCAGCGTCTCGGACTGACTGCTGTTGCTGCCCACCTGAATACTCCCGAATGCCAAGCTGGAAGGATTGGGGGAGAGTGTTCCGGGCGCCAATCCCTCGCCAGAGAAGGGAAGCACTACCGTGCTGCTTGCCTGGTTTGCCGTGGTAGCAAACGTGACGATTCCGCTGAAATTACCGCTTCCGGTGGGCGCGAACGTGATCGTCGCCGAAGTCGTGTTTCCGGCGTGCAGCGTGAGCGGAAGGACGAGGTTGCTCATCGAAAATCCTGCGCCGCTCAATGTCGCCCGGGTGATGGTGAGATCCGCCCCACCGCCGTTCGAAAGAGTCACAGTGCTGGTCTGGTTGGACCCAACCTTGGTGCTTCCAAAGGTAACCTGCGAGGGACTGGGCGAAAGCGTTCCGGCGGTGACGGTACCGGGCGAGCCTGAGGCGAGGCCCCCACACCCAGCGAGCAGCAACAAGCTGCCCGCGATAACGAGCGAAATGGCCACGCGACGATGCACGGAATGAGCGTTCAAAGAACCTCTGTTTTGGCGACCGGCATCCTAAATACAAACGGGGGGATTTCGGGTCACCCATGCCCAAACTATTTTCAGCTTGACAAGACCAGTGTCGCGCCTGGCTGCCGCCCGCCATAGATTGCGAAAGGCCCAGCTGGGCGCGGCATTTGGCCAAGTTTTGGGATGAACTGCGGTGCCAAAGCAAGCACCAACCGCTATAGCCTGAAGCTATTGCTAAGGTGGATATGGATGGTGGATATGGATAAAGAGCGTTCCGCTCCGAGATGCAACTGCGAACGTCACATTTGAGCGGATTTTGCCTGGCGGACAGGACATCGACGGCAATGTGACGGCAATGTCTGCAGAGCATTGATGTGCAGAGCATTGATGTGCAGAACATTCATGTGCAGAACATTGCACATGCCCACCTCCTGCCTAAGATGGTCGACGCTGCCAGAGGACCGCTTTCCTGGCTAATTCATTAGCTTTCTGTCTACTTTCGCGAGTGCTTTCCCTTGGCAGCGGGTTTAACATCGGAGAGACTTGAGCGCTGGATGGCAAGGTGCGTGCATCTAACAACAGGCGTCTCGAAGTTCCGGAGCATGGGTCACAGGCAGAGGATCAAGCAGGGGATCAAGAAAAAAGATGAGATTTTCGTTGGCGGTAGTGGTTGTATTCGCGGGTATCGGCGTTAGCGGCCTGGCGCAGCAAAACAACACATTCAAGGTTAAGCACACAACCCCCGAAAAGGCACCGAAGGCAAGCGTGCCCATGGGCAAGACGGCGGGCCCGGCAACGGCTTCCGCTGCCAACGCCAAGAATTTGCAAGCCGTGGAGCATGAGACCGCCAAGACCACCGCATCGTCTGGATCTGCGGGAAAGTCCTCTGCATCTGCGGGAAAGAAGCCGCCCGCGCTGAAGCCGGTAAAAGAAAAGCCAAATCCGCCGATCAACTTTAGTGGTACGGGCGGCGGAAAAAGTGCAGGAACGACCAACCCAGGTTCGAACTCCCACAAAGGGCGGGTAAGGCAGAAACACACACGCCAACAGTAGAGAGACCGCTTCAACCCAAGATTCATCGCCTAACGGTCGAGCGATCCGGGGCCGGAATCCCCTGGGCTGCAGCTCTAGCCCTGGGTTCTTTGAAGGAATACTTCAACAGGCAATACAGGGCTCGCACGCCATCTTTCCATCCGATCTTCTTGCCCTCTTCGTACGTCCGCCCCCAGTAACTGATGCCCACCTCATAAATGCGCAGGTGTCGCCGCGCAACTTTCACCGTGATCTCGGGCTCGAATCCAAAACGATTCTCCTCGATCGGGATCGACTGAATCACTTCGCGCCGGAAAACCTTGTAGCAGGTTTCCATGTCGGAAAGATTGATGTTGGTGAGGCAATTGGAAAGCAGAGTGAGCAGCACGGTTGCCGACCGAATGCCAGAAGTACAACACCCGATGCGGCGCGCCGCCCAGAAAGCGTGAGCCAAAAACTACGTCCGCCTTGCCCTGGATCAAGGGCTCGATCATCAGCGGATACTCCGCCGGATCGTACTCCAGGTCGGCATCCTGAATAATGACGTAGTCGCCCGTGGCTTCCTGAATGCCGCGGCGCAGCGCCGCTCCCTTGCCCATGTTATGCGGCTGAAGAACGACGCGGATTTGCGGATGCTCAGACTGCAATTCGGCCAGGATCTCGCGCGAGCCATCCCGCGAGCCGTCGTCGACGCAAATCAGCTCGATCTCCAAGGGGACCGAGAGAACTTTCCCGACCACCTCTCGAAGCGTAGCGCGTTCGTTATATACGGGCATTACAACGGAAAGTTTCATGGAACGCCGATTGACAACGCGACTCCTCCGAAATAATCGCAATTGTAAACTTTGCGCTTCTATCTGGGTATTAGGGAAGTTCTGATTAAGTCCCCGGGGTCCTCCGTGAATCCCTGTGTACCCTGTGGTTAATGCCTTTTGCAGACACTTAATCAGAGTTTCCTTAGAAGCTAGGCTATCTCGTGATTCGCCGGCGGGATAGTTCGAGCAATCGCTGCTGCAATCGCCGATTGCGGCAATCACTCGGGCGGATTGGAGTTCACACTTCTGGCCGAATTCGGCCCTGAGGGGGTGGACACAATAGCCGGTAAAGGGAATGTAACCGACTCGCCGACGAGCCTGCACTCACACTACAATCCACAGTTTTGCTTCGTCGATCGAAAAGAAAACACGGATGTTACCGCTGGGGCGCAAAATCCGATGCATATGAGAAGCGACGATCTGGTTCTGGTTTTGAGCGACAAACGCCCGCTTCGAGGCGAGCAAGAAGGGATCGATTCCGTCGGCCAGTTTCATTGCTTGCCGCGGACTCAGCTCAACTTCTTCGACGCCGCGCAGGTCAACGATTTCGGACAAGGCAGGACTAAATCGCGGATTGGCACGGAGATCTAAAGCATAATCTTTGATGTTATCGAAGGTCAGTCTCTTCCCGAACTTCACCAGGACGAACCGTTTCTCGGAGTCGATAGAATAAGTAGCGGACGACGGCTGAGGAGCGGGTTCGGAATCGCAGCGGCTCCGAGGCTTCGAAGTCTGACGGTGTGTCCTGGCTGGTTTCTTCTCCGGATCCCCCATGGTTTACCTCAGCGTCCCGTCTGGCGCGCACGATAAGCAAGATGACGCCGAATGCTATGTTGTTTATCGGCAGAGACTGTCGGAACTTTAGTTTCGGGCCAGCTCATTCGGGCGACTGGCCTGAGTTCTCCCAGCCCGCAAAACAAAGCAGAAGACTATTGAAGAGCGGGTCGCTGCGTCAGCCCAACGACCGCCGGCATTACCGAGGCTCGCTTGCGCAGCCCGGGGCGCCCCCCGCTCCTTTCGGCGGATTCGATGCGCGTAGAAACAACCCGTCACGCACTCCACGACACCCAGAGCTATACTCACTTGTCGCGCGTGAAGTTGGATCACTCGTCCCCCGGGCACTGAACGTCGGTACGTCTGAACGACGGAAGATGGAACGCGGAACCACGAACGATGCAACGATGAGGACCTCCCGCAATCTCAAGTTCCTCGCGGCCGCGCTGGCCTTCGTGGTTGGCCTCGGCACGCTGGGCTTTCACTACATCGAGGGATGGCCCTGGTTCGATGGTTTCTACATGGTCATCACTACGCTGACCACCATCGGATATCAGGAAGTGCATCCCCTGTCGCACGCCGGGCGCGTGTTCAACGTCATCATCATCCTGGGTGGAGTCTCGCTCGTGTTTCTAGCCATCGGGTCGCTCACCCAGGCTTTGCTAGAATTCGAGCTGCAGAGCTTCTTTGGAAGGCGCCGCATGGAGCGCAACATAGGCCGTCTCACCGGGCACTACATCATCTGCGGCGCCGGACGCGTCGGACGCAGTGCCGCGCGCGAGTTGGCGCGCCGCCCCGCTCAATTCGTGATCATAGAAAACGACGAGGCGAAGGCGCAGAAATTTGCCAGCGAGAACTGGCTCATGGTCGTCGGCGATGCCACTCAGGAACAGACTCTGCGCAACGCCGAAATCGAGCACGCGCGCGGTCTCGTCGCGGCCACCACCACCGACGCCACCAATCTTTATATCGTGCTCACCGCCCGCAGTCTGAATCCGAGCCTCCGCATCATCGCCCGCGCCAGCGAAGATATGGCGGAGAAGCACCTGCGCAGCGCGGGCGCCGATGCGGTCGTCTGTCCTTATGTTTTTGCCGGACAGCGTATCGCCCATTCCTTCCTGCGTCCGCACGTGGTCAGTTTCCTGGACACCGCCACCACGCATCTCGGCATGGATCTCGAGATCGGCGAAGTACCGATCACCCCGCGCAGTCCGTTTGCCGGTAAGACCATCGAGAAGTCGCGCATCCGCCAGGACCGCGGCGTCATCATCCTCGCCATCAAGCGCGAGGCGGGCATGCACTTCAACCCCGCGCCTGACGATCGCATCGAAGCCGGCGATTTTCTGATCGCCATGGGCGAGCCGCAACAACTGCGCGAACTCGAACAGACGGCCGGGTCCGAATCATCTGGGTCGCAATCATGAAAATCGTGAGCGCGGCGGAAATGCGCGAGATCGATCGCGCCACTTCGGAGCGCTTCGGCGTGCCGTCCCTCACCTTGATGGAGAACGCGGGCTGCGGCGGTCGCTCGTTTCATCCTCTCCGATTACCCGCAAGCCGAGCGCGTCGGCATTCTCTGCGGCAAAGGCAACAACGGCGGCGATGGATTCGTCGTGGCCCGCAAGCTCGTCGAAGCGGGCCGTGCCGTGCGCGTTCTGCTGTTGGCGGATCCCGAAGAGCTTCGCGGCGATGCGGCGGCGATGTTTCACAACATGCTGCAGAAGCTTCAGCCCCTGAAAACTGCGCCCCTGATCGTGCGCGAGGCGAGTGGCCTCGATTCATCCGATGCGGCGGAAATCTTCGCCGCGGATGTGATCGTGGACGCAATCCTCGGCACAGGTTTTCGTCCGCCGGTCAGCCCACTCTATGCCGCAGCCATCCGCAAGATGAATGCGGCTTCGGCTCCAATTGTTGCCGTCGACATTCCTTCAGGCGCCGATGCCGACGCCATGCGGCCGGCAAGTGCGACGGATTCTCCTGCCGGTGCGCTTAATGAAGCACGCGCCGATGCCATCGTGACCTTCACCGCGCCGCGTCCGGCGCACGTTTTCGCGGGGCTGATCAGCAGACCCACCGGGCCCACCGTGATTGCGCCCATCGGTTCACCTCCCGAGGCCATCGTCTCGCAACTCGGACTTCATCTGAGTACTCCCCTCGATTTCGCTCCGCTGCTCGCGCCCCGAGCGCGCGACGCCAACAAAGGCAGCTACGGACACGTGCTGGTCATTGGCGGATCGCTCGGCAAAGCGGGCGCTGCAGCGATGGCGGGATTTTCCGCGCTGCGAGCGGGCGCCGGGCTCTCGACCGTAGCCACACCGAAATCCGTGCTCGCAACCGTTGCCGGCTTCCATCCTGAATTGATGACCGAGTCGCTGGCGGAAACCGCAGCCGGCACGATCTCATTGCGGGCGCTGGGGCCGGGCCTTAACTCGCTGCTCGAACGCAAGACGCTCGCCATTGGCCCCGGTATCTCGCGCAATCCAGAGACCGCGGATTTCGTACGCACCATCGTCCAGGCTGCCGAGAAATCTTCCGCAGGCAATCTGGTCGGCGATTCGATCGTCAATCTGGTGGTCGATGCGGACGCGTTGAACGCCTTCGAAGGCGCGGCTGAGAAACTGAATGGCCGCGGGCGGACCGTCGTCATCACCCCGCATCCGGGAGAAATGTCGCGCCTGACCGGCCTGAGCATTGCCGAAATTCAAGCGCATCGCCTGGAAGTCGCGCGCGACTTCGCCCGCGAGCACGAGTTGATTGTCGTGCTCAAGGGACACCGCACACTGATTGTAGGACCGACGACGATTGTAGGACCGACGACCGCAGCGCCCGATGGCACGGTCTGGGTGAATCCCACCGGCAATCCGGGCATGGCCACCGGAGGCACGGGAGACATTCTGACCGGAATGGTCGCCGGCCTGATCGCGCAACATCCGCAGCATGCGCTTGAAGCAACCGCTCTCGCCGTCTATCTTCATGGGCTCGCTGGCGACCTGGCCAGTGAATCGGTCGGCGAGAACTCTCTGGTGGCAACGGACCTGGTGCGGTTTCTGCCGCAGGCGTTCGCGCAGATGCGGAATCAGAAATCTGAAGAGATTCGCCTTCACGCCTAGTCAGTCGTTCGCCAAACTGGGGCCCGCTGTTCAACTTCCAATTTCCCAGATTTTGTCATCCCGAACGAAGTGAGGGATCTGCAGCTCGCGGCAAAATGCAGATCCCTCACTTCGTTCGGGATGACAATTCATAGAGATGCGTAGCAATTAGCGCGGAATGTATCTGTCGAGCAGTGGAAGGAACTGCGACCCAAGCTTCATCATGCGCGCCTGCGCGGCATCGGGAGACTCGCCGTCAAGCATAGGGGTCATCAGGCGCACCAGCGCGCCGTCGCTGCGATTCATGCGAACCGAATCGGACACCAGATAGTACTTGGCCCAGTAATCGCTGGCCACCGCGCGGCCATGCGCCTGAAACCAGTACAGCACCAGTTGCCGCTCTCCCGTTTTTGCAACCACGTAGCGGTTGACGGGGAACGAAGAGCCGTCGGGACGTGTAAGCCGCACCACCTCCCGCGAAGTCGGAACCCATCCCGCGCCCGGCAGGCAGTGGTTCGGAGAATGGATGGTATCGCCGGCCTTCTGCGTCGGAAAGTAGGCAATGTAGAGATTAATCCATGGTTCCGGCTGGGGTTCCGGCTGGCGTTCCGGTTGAGGCTGAGGTTCCGCCTGGGGCTGAGACGGGCTCGCGTGTTGGTAATCGCGCATCAGAAACTCACCCGGCCCGAGGATGTCGAGGGTCTGCTTATCGAGGGGGTCGTCGGTTCCCGTCCAACCACCAATTTGCAGGGGCAGGGAACTCAGAGACGCGCGCGGCGGAAAGACCTCGCTGTGCGAATGGGCCTGGAGCACGAGCGCCGTGGCCAACATGAGCACAGCCACAATCCCGAAGCGACGGGACCCGGCTGGGATGTGGATTGTGCCAGCGGACTGCCCACCCAGAGGCGCGGCATCGCGCGGTGCAGCCGGGCTGCTCTTCCAGATGAACGAGATCACGCGGTGCACAGCGAACAACATGATCAGTGCCACTACGTAGATCAGCCATCCCTCAAAGGTGTGGAAAAATCCCTCTGCTTTATCCGGATCCCAGTACTGCACCAGCAGCCCGGTGCCAAAAACGCGAAAGCTGTTGGCCGCCACGGCGATTGGCACCGCCGAAAGAGCCAGCACCACCCGCACCCATTTCCGAGTCTCCATCAGGTAGCCGTAGATGATGGCCAGCGTGACCAGGGTCAGAAGCGACCGGATTCCGCTGCATGCTTCGGCGACGTCCAGCGGCATGGCAGCGAGCACGATCATGGTTCCCTTGCCGCAGCACCGGAACTCCGACCAGTCGCAGCAGCCCGGTGGCGAGCCTTGAGGCCAGCAACTGAAGCGGAAAGGTGACCTGCTGCAGGATCAGGGTCGGGGGCGGGATCATCAGAATCAGAAACGCCCAGGGGAAGAGGATGGCGCGAAAAAACCTCCACCCCTGAAACAAAATGATCACCCCCGCCAGAAGGATCAGCAGAGACATTCGCGCCAAGAAAATCTCCGCGCCCCAGACTCCCAGAACCAGCACTAGCAGGCTCAGCACAACCAGCGGGAGACCAGTCCAGGATGGGGACGACGAAATCGCTAGCAGTTTCTTCCGGTCCTGCCAGAGAACAAACAAAGCAAACAGGGGGACGAAGATCCCGTGGGAGAAGTTCGGATCGTGGATCCACTGCAGGAAAAGGCGGGCGAGAATCGAAGCGTAAAGCCAGGCAATCAGCAAGCAGCAACACCGCCGCTTGCCAGCGGGGCAAGCCGGACGAAAAGCGATCCTTTCCTCTCGTGGGGGGCGGCGCAGCTACCTCTGCCGAGTTACTCATAGTTACTCATAGGACGCGCTTGGGTCTGAGAATATGCGAAAGCGAGGCGTGGCGCAAAGTGCCCAAAGTGAAAGTGCGCAAAGCGCGCAAAATGCGCAAAATGAAAGAGCACGTCGGGCCAAGAGGGAAGCGACATCTGGCTGGTCGCTTCCACCCCCGGACAAGCGTCCCGTGAGCGCCGCGATTCCGCAAGAAAAGGGAAAACCATTTCCTATTTACTCCAGCTCGTCGTCACCGGCGCGTCGTCCCTTTAGGAGGGGACCGGTTTGCTATTATTTGCAGACAGTTAGGACTTTAACCCCAAGGCAAGTGGGAAGTAATGCCCCAAGTATCACCTGCGGCGTGGGCAATAAATTTCCCATTTATCCGCAATGTGGTAACGTATACCCCAAGTCGTTATATAGGTTCGCAATCGCAAGTCATTGAAATATCGACCTCTATGTGTTTTTGTGGCGCGTATCTTTTATAACCCGATTGGCAGCGCGTGTGCTCTAGACTGTAGACGCCGTTCGTCCCAAGACGTCCCCCTTCTGTTCTTGGTTGCGAAATAGCGAAGCGAATCGTATGGGTCTCGACAGAACCGAAATCCTGGCACCTGCCGGAGCACCGCCGAACACGGGCGCTCGTGTCTGGCTTGAAAGCGTTAGCGCCGGCATGCGCACCGTCGAAGCCGTGATCCGCGAACTGTCGCAGAATGATGTTCCTGTGCTGGTGGTGGCCGAGCATGGTTCCGGCAAGGCGGCAGCGGCGGCGCGCATTCATACGCTTTCCAGTCGCGCTTCGGAACCGTTTCAGGTCTATCACGGGAGTGAAGCCAGCGAAGAGATTCTAGCGGCGCGCGACGGCCAAGGTGGAACCGTCTATCTTCAGGACGTGGGAGACCTCGCTGCCGCGGCCCAGAAGGAACTGGTTCGCCAGATCGGTCTGCATGGCAAAGGCAATGGCAACTATGACTGGCGACGATCAGCGCCGCCGTGTGCCTCGCTTCATCTGCGGAACCTCGCGCGAGTTGGAGGCCGAGGTCAAGGCCGGCAAGTTCCGCGAGGATCTCTATTATGGAATCAGCGGAGTTTGTTTGCGGATGCCTCCCTTACGCCAGCGGAAGGAAGATATTCCCGTTCTGCGCGACTGGTTCCTCGCGGCGGCTGCCCGCGATTTTTTCCGGCCCGTTCCGGTCCTCAGTCCCGAGACCCAAAACTTCTTCCTGGAATACAGCTGGCCGGGAAACATTCGCGAACTGAAAGACGCCGCTCGAGCCATTGTCGCGCTGGGCGATGAAACGCTCGCCATGGGAGGATTGCGCTCGCTTTTGCGGCGCGTCGATCGCGGCGGCAATGGCGAGAAAATTTCTCTCAAAGATGCGGCGCGCGCCGCCTCGCGCGAAGCCGAGAGGGAAATCATCCTGCAGGTCTTGACTCGCACCCGCTGGAACCGGCGCCGGGCCGCGCAGGAATTGCAGATCAGCTACAAAGCGCTTCTCTACAAACTGAAGCAGATCGGATATGAAGAGTACGGAGCATGAAGCAAGGTTTCAAAGCTGCAAAGTTTCAAGGTTTCAAAGTCTCAAAGTTTCGCGATTAGACATTGAAACTTTGAAACCTGAGTTTGAGAGGAATCGATATGAAATCAGCATGGAAAGCGGCGGTTGCGGCACTCTTGATGAGCAGCTTCGCGTTGGCGCAGGATGCGCCTGCCCAGCCTGCCGCCAGTTCCGCTTCTCCGAACGCCTCTGCCGACAAGGCCGCTTCCGACAAGGCCACGAATGTCGTTCCCGACAGTCAGGCCGGAATCGGGTATGTCATCGGCCCCGAGGATGTGCTCCACGTAGCCGTGTGGAGAGAAGCCGACCTTACCGCCACTTTGCCGGTGCGTCCCGATGGCAAAATCTCTCTTCCCCTGCTTAACGATGTGCAGGCCTCAGGCCTGACGCCCCAGCAGTTGGCCGCCTCGGTGACCGAGAAGCTGAAAAAATACATCGCTGACCCGCGCGTCACCGTGGTGGTGACGCAGATCAACAGCAAGCGGGTTTATATGGTCGGCGAAGTGCTTCATTCCGGGCCCATGTCGATGGTTGCCAACATGACAGTTCTGCAGGCATTGTCCAGCGCCGGATTGAACCAGTTTGCCAACACGAAACGCATTTACGTTCTGCGCACCGAGAACGGCAAGCAGCAGAAACTGCCGGTGAACTATCGCAAGCTGGTCAAAGGTGAACAGATCGAACAGAATTATCTATTGAAGCCGGGGGATGAAATTGTCGTCCCGTAAAGGATATGCGGTCCTCGAGGGACTGCGGATGAAAAGCATGGCAAAAATGCGCACAATCGGGTTGACGCTGCTGGTTTTCGGAATGAGTGTCTGCGCGGCCGCCCAGAATAGTTCCCAGACTCAGCCCGCGACCACTCCGGTGCCGGCATTCGGCCAAAACGCGCAGGTGCTGAACCCGGAGAACCCTCCGGTATCGGGCCTGGACGAACCCGGGCTCAACTTGCGTACGGCCACTCGCAGCTTCATCTCGCCAGCTATACAGGTCAGCGAATCGGCGGATACGAACGGGGAAAACCAGTTCGGCAACACCAATGTACAATCCACCACCCGCGTTCTCGGAGCTCTCGACCTTCAGCAATTCTGGCCCAAGAGCGATCTCTTTCTCGAGTACCTCGGCGGCGGAGCTTTCTACAACAATCCTTTTTACGTGAGGCAATTGCAAGCCGCCGGCCTGGAGGCCGTGACCCGCTGGCGGACCGGCCAGTTGACCGTGCGCGACGCCTTCAGCTACCTGCCCGACGGCTCCTTCTCCATCGGCGCCTTTGGTGCCCTCCCGGGGCTGGGTCTGGCCACCGGCGGCATGGGCAACGGGATGGCGGGGGGTGTTTTGCCCGGCAGCCAAGCCTTCGGCAACGGCCAGTTCGGTGCGATTGGAGACATTCCCCGGCTCGCGAACACGGCGATTCTCGATGTGGTTGAAGCCATCAATCCGAAGTCCGCGATTACCGTGGCGGGCGCATTCAGCAACGCTCATTTCTTCGACAACCCGGAACTTCTGATCAACAGCGACCAGGTCACGGTTGAGGGCGGGTACAGCCATCTGCTTTCCCGTCACGATCAGGTCGGCGCCGTCTACGCTTTTCAGCTGTTTCAATTTCCGCAAGATACCGGCGGCCAGATTTATAACCACATCGTCAATCTGCGCTGGAGCCATACCATCAGCGGAAGGATGAGCCTCATTGCCGGAGCCGGTCCGCAGTACACCGACCTGGAGATAGGTGGCAACTACACGCATTGGTCGGTGAGTGCGCGGGTTCAGCTGCGCTACAAGTTGCGCCATGCGTCGATGATCGCAAGCTACGAAAAATTTACTTCCGCAGGATCGGGCTTCTTCCTCGGCGCCGACACCCAGGCGGCGCGGTTCGGATATACACGGCCACTGGGACGCACTTGGGAGTTCTATGGCGATCTGGCCTACTCGCATAACTCTGCACTTCAGTTGCCGGAACCGCGGATTGGGGCTATCGGTGCGACCAGCTACAACGAAGGTTCCGGCGGCGCCGTTTTCCGCAAGCACCTGGGACGTGCTTACGACTTTTTCGCCGCTTATCGTTTCGGCGAGCTGGCTTTCAATGATCAGGTTAGCTTTGCTGGCTTGCCTGGCCCTCCCGGCAGAATTGCTCGGCGGCAGGTCGGCGCCGTTGGGGTGGAATGGCACCCCAGGCCGATTCGTATCGAATAATTTCTTGGCCGTCTCCGGCGGCCGGATTGGTGAACCGTTATGAGTGAGAATCGCGAACTGACAATGGACGATTATCTGGCGATGCTGCGGCGGCGCCTCAAGGTCATTTTGATCCCGACCCTGATTGCCCCGATCGCGGGCTTCATGGTGTCGTATGCCTTCTCGCCCAAATATACCTCCCAGTCCACGGTCCTGGTGGAAGGCCAGAAGGTGCCCGACAACTACGTCATGCCGGTCATCACCGCCGATTTTACCCAGCGTGTCCAGACTCTCAGCCAGGAGGTCAAGAGCACCAGCATCCTGCGTCCCGTGCTTCATAGCCTCGGCTTGGTCAAGCCTGAAGACGAGGAACAAGCTCATCGAAGACATCCGGGACAATATGCAGGTCGACCCGGTGATCACCACGATGAGCAACGCTGCTGCTGGAGCGGGAATTGCTGGCGCCAAGAAAAAGAAGCCCTCGGTCACCGACGAACCAGTGCCCGGCTTCACGGTCAACTACTCCGACAGCAACGCAGTCCGCGCGCAAAAAATCTGCAATGCTTTAACCGATCTGATCCTGACGGAGAACCTGAAAGAGCGTGGCGATATCGCCCAGAGCACCACCGACTTTCTCGGCCGCCAACTCGAAGACGCCAAACGCACGGTTGACGACCAGGATGCCAAGCTCGCCGCCTTCAAGAAGCAATACATGGGTCAGTTGCCCACTGACGTCGAAAACAACATGCGCATGCTGATGTCGCTGAACTCGCAACTCGACGCCTCCACCCAGACCCTGAGCCGCGCCCAACAGGATAAGGCCTACACCGAAAGCATGCTGGCGCAGCAAACGGCCGCCTGGAAAACTTCGCAGTCCAGTAGCAATCCGCAGACCCTGGAACAAGGATTGACCCAGCTGCAGGGGCAATTGCTGCAACTGCAGGCGCGCTATACCGACGACCACCCCGACGTGATCAAAACCAAGGCTGACATCGCCGAGATCGAGAAGAAGCTGAAGGAGGTCAAGGCCGCCGCGGCTGCGGACGTCAGTGCCTCCGACAGCAGCGATAAGGCCAGCGCCTCCGAACCGCCTGAAATTCGCCAGCTCCGTTTGCAGATTCACCAGTACCAGAGCGTGATCGAGCAGGCCACCCTCGACCAGAAGAGGCTGCAAAGCGCGATTGGCGTCTACCAGAGCCGCACCGCCATGAGCCCGGGCATCGAGGAGCAATACAAGCTGCTTACCCGCGACAACGATAACGCCCAGGCCTTCTACAAAGAGCTGCTCGCCAAGAAAAGCTCCTCCGGGCTGGCCAGCAAGATGGAGAGCGATCAGCAGGGCGAGCAGATGCACATTGTGGCCGCGGCCGTCCTGCCGGACGCTCCCAGTTTCCCCAACCGTCCGATTCTGGCCGCAGGCGGCCTGGGTGTCGGCCTGGCGCTCGGCGCCCTCATCGCCATCATTCTGGAGTTTAGCGACAAGTCCATCCGCACCGAAAAAGATGCTGCGGCCATCATGGATCTGCCCCTCCTGATTTCCGTGCCCTGGCTGGGTGATGAAGAGGACGATGCCGCCAACGGCAATGGCAAGGCCCGCCGCCGTTTCTGGGGCCGGGGTGATCCCGCCCCGCCAAAAGATCACGAGCACGTCGAGGTCTAACGCAAGACTATGTACAAAGAATTTTTTGGACTTCGCGCCAACCCGTTCAACGTCAATCCGGACCCGCGTTACCTGTTTCTCACGCGGCACACCGAAGAGGCGCTGGCCTGCCTTACCTACGGCATTCAAAGCCGCAAAGGCTTCGTGTTGCTGACCGGCGAGGTCGGCACCGGCAAAACCACGCTGATCAATAAATTGATGGAATGGCTCCGCCTGCAGCAGGTGGCTACCGCCTTCATCTTCAACTCGCGCATGGACGTGCCCCAGCTGCTCGATTTCATGATGGCCGATTTCGGTATTCCTTGCGATACCAAGTCGAAGAGCCAGCTCCTGCAGCGCCTCTACAACTGGCTGCTCGATCGCTATCGCGCCGGGGAGACTGCCGTGCTCGTCGTCGACGAGGCCCAAAGCCTCTCCGACGAAGTGCTCGAAGAGATCCGCATGCTCACCAATCTCGAGACCTTCACCGAAAAGCTCCTGCAGATCGTTCTGGTCGGGCAGCCCGAACTCGAACAGCGCCTCAAGCAGCCCCAGTTACGCCAGTTGCGTCAGCGCTTGACGCTGCGCGCCAAAACTCATCCCTTCAATCTTGAGGAAACCAAGTCCTATATCG
The DNA here is from genome assembly GCA_963794365.1 of uncultured Acidobacteriaceae bacterium. Classification (GTDB taxonomy): domain Bacteria; phylum Acidobacteriota; class Terriglobia; order Terriglobales; family Acidobacteriaceae; genus Acidiflorens. The sequence continues at coordinate 218,222 of CAWCDV010000025.1, read as the reverse complement.
CCCAGCGCCTCCGCATCGCGGGGTCGAACGGCGCTGCCGATCTTCGATTCCGACGCCACCGTCGCCATTTTCCGTTACTCGCAGGGCATTCCACGCATCATCAACTTGCTCTGCGAGCATTGCCTGGTCAGCGCATTCGTCGATCAAAGAAAGACGGTCTCAGTCGAAGTCGTCGATTCGGTTGCCCGCGATTTCGATCTCGCCGATGGCAACGCCGCCGGCGCCATGATTGCACCGGCTCCTCCGTCACCCGAAAAGTTTGATCTGGTCGAAGCCTTACGCACCTTGGCGACACTGGCCGACCGGCTGCGCCAATCCGAACAACAAGATCTCCCCAAGGAAAGGAAACTATGAGCCGCATCCATGACGCTTTGAAACGCGCCGAGCAGGAAAGAGCAACTTCCACGGGGACGTACGTCGAGCCCGCCTTCCAGCCACCTCCCGCCTTCCCGCAGCCGGAAGAGCAACGCGAAACTATACCTTCGCCGCCTTTGCCGCAACGATCGGGAGCCGTCGCCATGCCAACCATGGGCTCCGCGTTGAATTACGAATCGCTGCTCGCCCGCTGCCCCCAGACCGAATGGACCCCGGATGCGCGCACCATGCTCTTCTTTCACGGAGATGACAATCGGGTCGGGGCGGAAGAGTTCCGCACTCTGCGCAACCGTCTCTACCAGATCCGCGAGAAAATGCCGCTGAAACGCCTGCTGGTAACCAGCGCGCTTCCCAAGGAAGGGAAGTCTTTCGTGGCTGCCAATCTCGCCCAGGTCATGGTACGGCAGCACGGGCGCCGCGCCCTCCTGATCGACGCCGATCTGCGCAACCCCGGCATGCACCGCCACCTCGGAGCGGCCCAGTCGCCCGGGTTGGCCGAATACCTGTTGGGCGAATGCGATGAGTTCGCCGCCCTGCAACGCGGGCCCATGGAAAACCTGTTCTTCCTGCCCGCGGGCCGGACCGGTCCCAGCGCCCCTGAACTGCTCGCCAACGGCCGTCTGAAGCTGTTCCTGCAGCGCGTTGAGCCCTTGTTTGACTGGATCATTATGGACACATCGCCCGTCATTCCCGTTTCCGATGCCACACTGGTCGCCGGTTCTTGCGACGGCGTCCTCATGGTTGTGCGCTCCAATGCTACCCCTTCCGATTTAGCTCGCCGTGCCCGCGAAGAATTCCCGGACAAGCTGCTGCTCGGAGTTGTGCTGAACGGAGCCCCATCCGCAGAGCATGCACGTTCTAGGTACTACTATGGCGAGGCCGTGAACAGCCAAACCTGATATCAAATGAAGATGAACCGAGGACAAGTTGATCCGGCTCTTCAATGTCTATTACCCAATCCGAACTCTGGTCCTGCTCATCGGAGAGGCCCTGATCGTCTGGACCTCATTCCTGCTGGGGGCCTGGATCATACTTCGCGAGGATTGTTACCTGGTGTTGTACGTCGAGGGCGGCTTTTTCAACATCCTCGTACTGACCGCCCTGGTATTGCTCTGTTCGCACTGCTTCGACCTTTACGACACGGCTCGTCTGAACACCAAGGGGGAGCTCTATTTCCGCTTGCTCCTGGTGCCGGGCGTGGTGGCCTTTGGTCTGGCCATCGTGAGCTACATCCGTCCCAGCCTCCTTCTGGGGGCCCTCCATCCTGAACACACTCCCTATCGGAGTGGCTCGTCGGCGGTAGGCCTGCTCATCCTGACCTTCGCCCTTTTCGGATGGCGGCTCGGTTTTGCCTGGCTCGTCCAGTTGCCCATTCTGGTCGAGCGCGTCTACGTCCTGGGCACCGGCGAGCGCGCGCAGCGACTGGTGCAGGGCCTGCGCCAGAATCCTGAAATCGGCGTCGAGATTGCCAGTTGGACGGGCAAGATGGAAGGCGCCGTAACCCGCGACTCCGTGGCCGCGCACCTGATGGAAGTCGTCCACAAACAAAAAGTCCGTCACGTTATCGTCGCCATGCCCGATCGCCGCGGTACCATCCCCATGCGGGAACTCCTCAACCTCCGCATGCAGGGAATCAAGATCGAGGAAGCCGCCACCTGGCTGGAAAAAATCTCCGGCAAAATCGAGGTCGAGAGTCTGTATCCCAGTTGGCTGGTGTTTGGCGAAGGCTTTCGCCGCAACACTGTCGTCAGGGTGATTCGCCGCGCGATCTCCGTCATCATTTCGCTGGTCGGTCTCATCGTCGCCCTGCCATTGCTTCCGTTCATCATCCTTGCCATCCGCCTCGATTCCAAGGGGCCCATCTTCTACACCCAGACGCGAGTGGGCAAGGGCGGACGCTTGTTCAAGGTCGTGAAGTTCCGCACCATGCGCCAGGACGCCGAAGCCGCGAGCGGTCCGAAGTGGGCGGGCGATCACGATCCCCGCGTTACCCGCGTCGGCAAATTTCTCCGCGCCTCCCGCCTCGATGAAATTCCCCAGTTGTGGTGCGTGCTCAAGGGCGATATGGCATTCGTCGGCCCGCGTCCCGAGCGCCCGGAATTCATCGAGATGCTCTCTCAAGAGATCCCCTATTACGGCGTGCGCCACATGGTGCGGCCCGGCCTCACCGGATGGGCGCAGGTCAAGTACAAGTACGGCAACACCGTCGAAGAGTCGCGCGAAAAACTTCAGTACGACCTCTTCTACATCAAGAACGTTTCCATTGGTCTGGATCTGCTGATCATGTTCCAGACCATCAAGACCGTTCTGTTGGGCCGGGGTGCACAATAATGGGTGCACAATAATGAGCGCAATAGATGAAGATGAAATACACGTTCTGGATCGCGGCCGCGCTCATCGGATACTCCTACCTGGGTTATCCGGCGTGGTTGTGGCTGCGCAGCCGATGGTCGCCGCGCCCGGTGCGCCGTGGTTTTGTCGAGAGCACCACTGCCCCCGCAGTCTCCGCCCTGATGGTCGTACGCAATGAGGAAGCGGTGATCGCTCGCAAGCTCGAAAACTTGTTGACGCTCGACTATCCCCAGGCCAAGCTCGATGTGGTCGTCGTCTCCGACGGCTCCAGCGATCGCACGCCCGCCATTCTCGCCGATTATGCCCGCGATTCCGGCCTGCCAGACGAAGACCGAACCGGCGCACCCAGCAGAGTTCGAACTCTGCTGAAACCGGTATCCCAGGGCAAAGCCGCTGGCCTCAACGATGCGATCAAACTGGCGAGCGGGGAGGTGTTGCTGTTTACCGACGCGCGCCAGCAGATCGAATCCGGCGCCCTCCGTTTGTTGATCGAGAATTTCGCCGACCCCGATGTCGGCGCCGCCAGCGGCGAACTGATGCTGGGTGATCCCACCAGCGGAGAGACCGGGAAGGGAATGGGGTTGTACTGGCGCATCGAAAAGAAAATTCGCGAACTGGAGTCCGCCTCCGGTTCCGTCGCCGGCGCCACCGGCGCCATCTACTGCGCCCGCCGCAGCTTGCTCGACGAGTCGCCATTGCCCGAGGGCACCATCCTCGACGACGTCCTCTTGCCCATGCAGATCGTGCGCAAGGGATTTCGCGTCGTCTTTGACGCCCGCGCCCGCGCCTGGGACTCGCCCGACCTCGGCGAAAGCCGTGAATTCTCCCGCAAGGTTCGCACCCTGAGCGGCAACTATCAGCTCCTGCAACTTGCTCCCTGGCTGTTGAGTTCCGAAAACGCGATTCGATTTGAATTCGTAAGCCACAAGCTCTCGCGATTGGCCGTGCCCTTTGCCTTGCTGGCGCTTCTGATCGCTTCGATGTTCCTGCCCCAGCCGCTCTATCGCGCGGCGCTCGGGGCGCAGCTTGCGTTTTACGCGCTCAGCCTGGCCGCGCTTGCGGGCGTCAAGATCGGACCGCTCACGCGCATTGCCGATCCCGCCCGCACTTTCGTTGTCCTCAATTCCGCCGCCCTGGTCGCCTTCATCAACTTTGTCACCGGCAGAAAGGCAGTGTGGGTTCGCTGAACTAATGTTCGCGGAATAGAGCTGTAGCGCCGGCGTCTCGCCGGCAAATGATCGCTGATCTCTTATGAGAATTCTCTGGGTCAAAGCCGATAAGCTCCTCCCCGTGCAAAACGGCGGCAATATCCGCACGTACCACGTCTTGCGATATTTGTCCGCGCGGCATGAGCTTACGTTTTTCTCCTACTATGGAGGAACCGCCCGACCCGGACTACGAGCGCGAATTGCAGCGGCAGTTGCCCGGCGCGGTGGCCGTCTGTACCGGCAAGCGCGCACTCTCGGGAGCCGCGCGCGCTCTCGACTATCTGGCTCATCTCGGGGCCCAGCCTCCGTATGCGGTCAGCCGCTTCGCTGACGCTAAGGTTCAGAAGCAGCTCCAGGACTGGTTCCGCGAGCAGCGCTTCGATGTCGCCGTCTGCGACTTCCTGGACGCGGCAGTCAACTTTCCCGGACGCCTCAACATCCCCAGCGTGCTCTTCCAGCACAACGTGGAAAGCGAAATCTGGCGCCGCCATGCCGCCACTGCGGGCAACCCGGCAAAAAAGATGATCTACCGCATGGAATTCCGGAAGATGCTCCGCTACGAGCGCGCCGTAGTCCGCAAGTTCCAGCATGTGATTGCCGTCTCCGCAAACGATCGCTCCATCATGATGCAGTGGGTGGATGCCGATCGCGTCACCGTCGTCCCCACTGGAGTCGATCTCGCGCAGTATCGCCCCGATCCCGATCCGAATCCGCTCGCTGCCTCCGCGCCCCTCATCACCTTCGTCGGCGCCATGGACTGGGAGCCGAACGTCGACGCCGTCGAATATTTTTGCGCTGAAGTCTGGCCCTTGATCACGGCCGAAGTGCCGCAGGCACGTTTTCGCATCGTCGGCCGCAATCCCGGCCGCCGCGTTCAGAAGTGGGCCTCGTCAACTTCGAATTCAAATTCAAATTCGAACGATGGCTCAATCGAAGTTACCGGCCGTGTGCCCTCGGTCGTCGAGCATCTGCGCCAATCCGCCGTAATCGTCGTGCCCTTGCGTATCGGCGGCGGGACGCGGCTGAAGATCTACGAGGCCATGGCAACCGCCAAAGCCGTCGTCTCCACCACCGTCGGCGCCGAAGGGCTGGATGTTCATCACGGCCGCGACATTATGCTGGCCGACGATGCCCGTTCCTTCGCCCAGGCAGTGATCATGCTCTTGCGCGATCCCGAACTGCGCCGCCGTTACGAAAAGGCCGCCGCCGAGACCGCCGCCCGCTATGACTGGCCGGCCGTCGGTGAGCGCTTCAGCGAAGTCTTGCAGTCGGTAGCGGAAAAGAAATCTCTTGCGGCGCGCGCGATTCCTGGCGCGCTTAGCGGAAAAGAAAGCTTAAAGAGAAAAAGAGGAATTTGTGGCCATCGGCGATACCGGCAACGGCAATGGCAACGACAATAGAGTACCGGCGGAAGTCCGTGGAAGGCGCATATCCTTCCGGGCCGCGGACCCGACCAAGAACGCCTTCTTCTGGCTCAGCGGTTTCTTCGTGGTCTATTGCGCCCGCCCGGAAGACTGGGTTCCCGGTCTCAAATTTTTCCCGCTCGCCAAGATCACCGCCATCCTGGCCATGTGGGGTCTGTTCACCGCCCTGGGTAGAACCAAACGCACATTGAAGGATTTGCCCAAGGAGGCGAAACTCCTCCTGATCATGATCGGCCTTCTCTACTTGGGAGCATTTCTGTCTCCCGTGTGGAGGGGCGGCGCCTTGATTCGCACCATGGATTTTTCCAAAATCTACATCGCATGGGTGCTGGTTTTCCTGCTCATTACCACCTTCGACCGCTTGCGGCGAATCATCTTTATCCAGGCATTTTCGGTGGTCGTCGCCTGTGCCGTCGCCCTCGTCAAGGGCCACGACGTGCCCCGCCTAAATAGTGTGTTGGGTGGCATCTATTCGAACCCGAACGATCTCGCATTCGCCATCGTGCTTATCGCTGCCGTTTGCGCTGGCCTTCATGGTCACCGCCAGGAATGCCGTCATCAAAGTGGCTTGGCTCTTCGGAATGCTGGTGATGTTGGTCGCCATTTTTATGACCGCATCCCGGGCCGGTTTCATCGACCTCGTCATCTCCGGCAGTGTCACCCTCTACTTCTTCGCCATCAAAGGAAAGCGCCCTTACCTGATTGTGGCCACGTTCCTCGTCGGCGCCGTGGTGATGGGCGCCTTCGGCGGAAAACTCTACGATCGCTTTACCGCCTTATCGGGCAACAGCACCACCGATGAATCCGCCTACGGCTCCTACCAGGATCGCAAGTACCTCATGGTGCGCGCCGTCGAGGCCATCGAAACCTATCCCATCTTTGGCATCGGCGTTCGCAACTTCCCCACCTGGTCGCTGATCTGGCACGACGTGCACATGACTTACCTCCAGGTCGCCGCCGAAGGCGGCATCGCCGTGCTGATTATCTACCTCATGTTTTTCTGGCGCGCTTTTAAGAATCTGAAAATCCTGCGGCAAACCAAGAATCTCGATCCCGACATCGTTTTGTTCGTCGGAGCATTGCAAAGTTCGCTGGTCGGCTTCGTCGTGGGTGCGCTGTTCGCCCCCGAAGCCTACCAGTTCTTCCCTTATTTTGCCGTGGCCTTTACGGCGACGTTGTTGCGGACGATCCAAGAGCGAGAACAAGAACCCGGCACGGCGCTCCCGCCGCCGAAAAAGCCGCGTCATTTCCTGGAGGTTTATGCCGACCGCGGAACCACCGGTGCAGTCTCCCCTGTCCGCTGACTTGCAGGCAATTTTGCGTTGCCCAAGTTGCGGCTCGAAACTTGAAAGCGACCGGGCCGCGGGCTTCCTCTGTTCCGCTTGCAAGCGCGTCTATCCCAACGCGCACGGCATTGCGCGCTTTGTTGACGCCCAGCACTACGCCGCCAGTTTCGGTTTTCAGTGGCAGCGTTATCAGAAGACGCAGCTCGACACTGATAACGACGAGGTTCGCGAATCCGAGCGGAACTTCCTGATGAAGACCGCGCTCCGCCCCGAAGATCTCAAAGGCAAACTGGTCCTCGACGTCGGTTGCGGCATGGGACGCTTCGCCGAGGTTGCCACCCGCTGGGGAGCGCGCGTGGTCGGCATCGATCTCAGCGCCGCCGCTGAAGTTGCCGCCAGGAATCTTGCCGACCGCGACTTCATCGCTTTTCAGGCCGATGTCTTCGCCATGCCCTTCGCTCCCGAAAGCTTCGACGTCATCTATAGCATCGGCGTTCTCCACCACACGCCGGATTGCGAAGCCGCCGTCAAAGCGCTGGATAAATATCTGAAGCCCGGTGGTCTCCTCGTCGTCTGGCTCTATAGCGGATACAACAAGTGGTACCGCTTCAGCGATATCTGGCGCCGCTATACCCACAAGATGAAGCCCGAGACCCTGCATCGCATTCTGAAAGTTGCGGTCCCGTTCTTCTACAACTTGCAACAGGGCTTGAAGCGCGTGCCCCTGGTAGGCCGTCCCGCCGCGGGCGTTGTTCATCACGTATTTCCGGTGAACCGCCAGAAAGATCCGGAAGCCCGCATGCTCGACACCTTCGACTGGTATTCTCCAAAGTATCAGTCCAAGCACACCTACGAGCAGGTGTTCAAATGGTATGCAGCGATGGGCATGGAAGACATGCGAGTGGGCGAGATCTCCATAGCCGTCCGTGGCCGCAAACCGGCGAGAGGATGCTAGCCGGAGCCGGGCATAAGTGAGTTCGCATCGCGGTATCGCTCGACATAGGCTTCGTATCAGGGTATCGCTTTAGCGATACCACAATGCCTCGAACGAAGATGCCCCTTTAGGGGCGGTCATGTGCGAAGCAACATGGGTCTCGAAGAACCAACTCGCCTATGCCAGAAAGGTCCTGCCGTCGGCGACCTGGCGCGCGCTGCAACTCGCCTGTCCGCGGCCCCGTGCACCTGATCTTTGCCATGGCCGATCATTTCGAGCCCGCCATCGATCCCGAAGACGGCCAGAAGCGTGTCCCTCGCTCCGAGCAGGAGCGCCGCCTGGAATGGTGGGCGCGCGAATATCCCAAAGTCGTCGACAGCTGGCGCGACCACGATGGCCGCCCGCTCGTCCACACCTACTTCTATCCCGCCGAGCAGTACGACGAGGGCCTGCTCGAGATGCTCGCCGAGCACTGCCATGCCGGCTGGGGAGAAGTTGAGGTCCACCTGCACCACGGAACTTCGCATCCCGACACCGCCGAAAACACTCGCCGCGCTGCTCACGGAATTCCGCGACCGGCTGGCCTTTCGCCATCGCTGCCTCGCCGTCGAAGAAGGTTCCACTCGTCCCGGCTACGCTTTTGTGCACGGAAATTTCGCGCTCGCCAACTCCGCCGCCGGACGCTTCTGCGGCGTCGATTCGGAAATGCAGATTCTTGCCGAGACCGGCTGCTATGCCGACTTCACCATGCCAAGCGGCTTCTGGCATCCGGCGCAGATCGCAAAAAATAATTCCGTTTACGAATGCGCTCTTCCGCTCGATCAGGCAGCGCCGCACCGCCAAGGGCCACGATCTGGCCGCAGGACGCGCGCCCAAGACTTTTCCGCTCATCGTGCAAGGCCCGCTCGTTAGCCGACTTCCGGCGCAGCCTTCGTTCCGCCCGGCCCGTTCTCGAAAATGGCGCCATCACCGGAGCCAATCCGCCGACCATGCGCCGCCTGTCCGCTCTGGAAGCAGGCGCAAGTCCGCGTGCTCGGACGTCCCGACTGGCTGTTCATCAAAGCTGTATTGCCACGGCATGAATCCGACTCAGAAAGACGCCGTCATCGGCGACAGCTTCCGCGAATTTCTTGCCGCACTGGTCGGCGGCGCGGCCGGCAGAAAGGAAACGCTGCATTTTGTCACCGCGCGCGAGATGGCCAACATCCTGCTCGCCGCCTGCGACGGCCGCGACGGCAACCCCGGCGACTATCGCGACTATCGCTTCAAGACGCATTGCCGACGTGCCGCTGCCGGCGGAGAAATCCAGTCCTGTTTCCGTGAGCCTGAAAGGGTAGTCGAAAGGATAAGACAGAAAAGACCATGTGTGGAATCGCTGGCGTGGTGAGCACAACTCGCGAGAGCAACATCACCGAAGCTCTCGTGCACCACATGTGCGACCAGATCGTGTACCGCGGCCCCGACGATGAGGGACATTTACGTCGCCGACGGCGCCGGTCTCGGCATGCGCCGCCTCATCGATCATCGATCTCTCCGGAGGCCATCAGCCCGTCTTCAACGAAGATCGCAGCGCCTGGATCGTCTACAACGGCGAGATCTACAATTTTCCCGACCTCCGCCCCGAACTCGAAAGCCGCGGCCATCGCTTCTACACCAACACCGACACCGAAGTCATCATTCATCTCTACGAAGAAATGGGCGCCGACTGCGTCAAGAAGCTGCGCGGCATGTTCGGCCTCGCCATCTACGACAAGACCAAACGCAAATTGACCCTCGCCCGCGACCGCCTGGGCAAGAAGCCGCTGCACTACGCGCTCCACAACGGCAATCTCTACTTCGCTTCCGAAATCAAATCGATCCTGGCCGTCGCTCCCGAACTCGCCGAGGTCAACTCGCAGGGCCTGCTCGAATATCTTTATTACGGATACGTTCCCGATCCCATCACCGCCTTCACCGGAATTCACAAGCTCCCGCCCGGACATCTGCTCGAGTTCCAGGACGGCAAAATCCGGATCCGTCAGTATTGGGACCTTCCCGAATACAATACGCATGCGCCGAAGAACGAAGAAGAGTGTCTGGAAGAATTGGAGCAGCGCCTGTTCGAGGCGACCAAGATCCGCCTGATCTCCGACGTGCCGCTGGGCGCTTTTCTCAGCGGCGGCACCGATTCCTCCACCGTCGTCGCCTTGATGGCCCGCGCCAGTTCCGGCCCGGTCAAGACTTTCTCCATCGGCTTCAAGAAAGACGATTTCAACGAAGCCCACTACGCCCGCATCGTCGCCAAAAAATTCGGCACCGATCATCACGAGATGATCCTCGAGCCCGACGTGGTCCAGACCGTCGAGCATCTCACCAGTTCGCTCGAAGAGCCTTTCGGCGATTCCTCCATGCTGCCCACCTATTACGTGTCGCAGATGGCGCGCCAGCACGTGACGGTGGCGCTCTCCGGCGACGGCGGCGACGAAATCTTCGCCGGATACGATCGCTACCGCATCCACGCCGACCGCCGCATCTTCGAGCACATCCCCGGATGGGCACGCAGGTTTTACCGCAACCAGATTTTTCCGCGCCTGCCCAACCGCCATGCAGGGCCGCAAATTCAGCTACAACGTTTCCCTGCCCTGGCAGGAGCGCTACGTCGACGGCCTTTCTTTCCTGCCCGCCTTCGAGCGCGATACTCCGCTGCTCTCGCGACGATTTCCGCGAAATCCTGAACCGCAGCGACGATCCCGGCAATGTTCTCCGCCGTTACTTTGCTCAGGCGCCCGCCAAAGATCCCGTCGGCCAGCTCCTCTACGTCGACACCAAAACCTATATGGTCGGCGACATCCTCACCAAAGTTGACCGCATGAGCATGTTGAATTCGCTCGAAGTCCGCGTCCCCATCCTCGATCATGTCTTCGTCGAGTGGGTCGCCGGCCTGCCGTCCGCCATGGAAGCTGCGCGGCCACCAGCAGAAATACATCCTGCCGAAAGCTGGCCGAGCGCGTCGGCGTGCCGCGCGAAGTGCTCTATCGCCAGAAGCAGGGATTCTCGCTCCCGCTCGTCCACTGGATGCGCCACGAACTCAAAGACATGCTGATGATCCTGCTCGAGCCCCGCACCCTCGAGCGCGGCTACTTCGCACGCCGGCGGCGTGCGCAAGTTCATGGACGACCACCTCTCCGCGGCAAGACCATGACTGGCCGCCTCTGGCGTCTGCTGATGTTCGAACTCTGGCATCGCAACTTCCTCGAAAAATACGTCAAGCCCGCTGGCTTGTTCTCTCTTCCCGTGGTCGCCGACTCCCGGAGAAAAGTGCCGAGCGCTCCCGTGTTAGCATCTGCCCCGGTGGAGGAGAATGACCGGGTGGGCGCCACGAACGCTGCCAGCATAACCACAAGCCCGTCTCGCCGATTCGCCGATCAGCCTGTTTCTGATGATCAACACCTTCGAAACAGGCGGATCGGAGCGCCAGTTCACTGTGCTCGCGCAAAATATCAGCGCGCCAGCATTCCAGACTTCATTTGGGATGCGTGAGCCGCCGCGGCCCGCTCGCCGAGCAATTTCGCAGACGTTCCTCAATTTCCCGCTCGGCGGCAGCCTCTTCGGATGGAAGTCGCTGCGCACTCGCCTCAACCTGAGCCGCCATCTGCGCAATCATCATGTCCAAGTCGCCCACGCCTTCGATTTCTACGCCAACCTCACGCTGATCCCGGCCGCCCGTTTCGCCCGCGTGCCCGTCGTCATCGGCAGCCATCGCCAACTCGGAGACCTGATGACCCCCGCGCAGTTCCGCGCGCAGGCCGCCGCTTTTCGCTGGTGTGACGCCGTCGTCTGCAACTCGCAAGCCGCCGCCGATCGACTCATCGCCACCGGCCTGTGCGCCCGATAAAATCGCAGTCATCGGAAACGCCCTGCCGGCCGCGGCTTTCGACCGCAGCGCCCGCAGCTCTGCCGAAGCGTCCCGGCGTACTCCGCGTCGGCATGGTCGCGCGCATGAATCATCGCTACAAAAATCACTCGGGATTTCTGCGCATCGCCGCCCAGATTCACCAGCGCATGCCCGATGCTGAATTCCTTCTCGTCGGCGATGGCCCGCTGCGTCCGGAACTGGAGCAGCGAAGCGTCGAGCCTCGGCCTCGGCGCCCCCGCGATCTTTCTCGGCGATCGCCAGGACATGCCCGCCGTCCTCGCCTCGATCGACGTCGCCGTCCTCACCTCCGATTCCGAAAGCTTGTCCAACGTCATTCTCGAAGCCATGGCCGCCGGTTTGCCCGTGGTCGCCTACAACGTCGGCGGCAACGCCGAGTTGGTCAACGACCAGCGCGGAGCACTCGTTGCCGCGGGAAATGAAAACGACTTCGCCAATGCGATCCACCGCCTTCTTTCCGACGCCGCATCTTCGCGAGCAACAAGGCAACAACGCCCGCCGCTTCGTGGAAGAAAACTTCAGTCTTGATCGCGTGCGCCGCCGCTACGAAGATCTCTACCTGACTCTTCTCGAAAAGAAAGGCGGGAGAAAGCCCACCGCATGAGCGCGGCGCCCAATCCGCAGACGAGCCAAGCTGAAGGTCTGCGATCGTCGCGCCCAGCCTGCGCTATGTCGGCGGACAATCCGTCCAGGCCGACTTGCTCCTGCGGCTCTGGCAGAACGATCCCGACGTCGACGTCAGCTTCCTCGCCGTCGATCCGCCGCTGCCCCGCGCCCTCGCCTGGGCGGAACGCATTCCCGGCCTGCGCACGATTCTGCGCGAGCCCATCTACTTCTGGCACCTCTGGCGCGGCCTCAAAGACGTCGACGTTGCCCACATCTTCTCGGCGTCCTACTGGTCGTTCCTGCTCGCGCCCGCGCCCGCCTGGTTCTTCGCAAAACTGCGCGGCAACAAGAGCCTCATCAACTACCGCAGCGGCGAAGCCCGCGACCACCTCCAGCGCTTCCGCTCGGCCAAGTTCGTTCTCTCGCGCGTCGATAAGATTGTCGTTCCCTCCGGCTATCTGGTCGACTGTCTTCCGCGAATTCGGATTGCAAGCATCGGTCGTGCCGAACCTTGTCGATCTCGCGCAGTTCCGCTATCGCGAGCGCACTCCGCTGCGCCCGCATCTGGTCTGCACGCGCGGCTTCTCCGCGTACTACAGCGTGGATGTCGTTGTCCGCGCATTCGCCGAAGTAAAAAAAGAATATCCCGAAGCGCAGCTCGATCTGGTCGGCGGCGGCCCGCTCGAAGCCGATATCCGCAAGCTGGTTGCGGACCTGAATCTCACCGGAGTCAACTTCACCGGCGTCGCATCGCGCCAGGAAATCGGCAAGTATTACGACCAGGCTGACATCTTCATCAATGCCTCCTGGCTCGACAACATGCCGGTGTCGATCATCGAAGCCTTTGCGGCGGGCACTCCCGTAGTCACCACCTCGCCCGAGTGCATGCCCTATCTGGTCGAGCACGAGCGCACCGGATTGCTCTCACCCGTGGGCGACGAAAAAGCCCTCGCCGCAAATGTCATCCGTTTGCTGCGCGACCCCGCGCTCGCCGCTCGCCTAGCGAAGAACGCCCACGATGAATCGCAAAAACTACACTTGGGAAGCCGTCCGCGACCAATGGGTAAATACCTATCGCGGACTGCTATGATAGACCGCGCCTACGCGTTTTCTTTGCCATCGGCCAAACCGTCGTCACCACCAGCGCCACCGCAATTCCCAGCGACACTTCCAGAAACCGGTGCCAGCCGATGATCCACGGAGGACGCGCCGTGGAATCAGCAAAATAATACTCAGCGTAATCCCGCAAACCGGTAAGCGCCGCCCACGCGCAATAAAAACGCCAGCATCCCGCACAAAAAAATCCCGCGCATAGACCACCACGCTCGGACTGAAATATGTAGCAAGCGCCGCGCCCAGCACTGCCCCAGCGCCGTCCCCACAAATCGCTGCCATCCCAGCGTCAGCGGAGGGATCGTCGATTGAATGACGACGATGGCCGAGATCGGCGCCCAATAATATTCGGGCAGCTTCAGCAGACGAGCCAGCAGCAAGGCAGCCACCGCAGCAATAGTCGTTCGCACCGAGTCCAGAACAGCAATCCCGATTGATTCCGAAAAATCCCCCACTCGCCATTGATCCTCCCGCAGCGCGCCAAGAGCCGTTATTGTATCGCTGTCGACTGGCCGCTGCCCTTGACTCTCGTGCTATTATTTTCCCCGTACCTCGCGGGACCCGCGCGCCGATCTCAATAGCGGCGCCACCGACAATGAGGGTCCCTACCTACGTCCTTCCTCGCAAGGGTCGTGGATGGAGGCGATGCGAGCACACCGGAAGTGTGTGCCATCGTCCTTCATCGACACACACCTGTCCGGAACCAATTCACGATCCAATTTACGAAAAGAGGAGAAGCCATGCAGATCAAGAAACTCACGCCCAATCTAGTAGTCCGCAACGTCGAAGCCAGCCTGAAGTTCTATCGCGAAGTCCTCGGCCTCGAAAAAGCGATTAACGTGCCCGAGCAGTCGCCTTACGTCTTCGCGTCGGTCTCGAACGGGACGGTAGAAATCTTCTTCAACGACCAGAAGACTGTAGCCGCCGAATATCCCAACCTAGCAACAAAAATCGGCGCCAGCCTGACTCTCTACATGGAAGTGGACAGCCTTCAATCCGTCCTCGATCGAGTCCAGAAAGCGGGAGCGAAAATCTCCATGCCCGTAACCGACCAGTTCTACGGCATGAAGGAATTCGCCTTCGAAGATGGCGACGGCTACACCATCACCATCGCGCAGAAGATGGGATGAACGTTGTCGCGGGATCTTATATGTTTAGGCTGGCTCCGCACCCACACATTCGCAAAGGGCGCGAATGTGTGGGGCACCCCGCTCTCCCGGCGCTGGCGCGTGGAGGGAACCATCGTGGCCTTGCCGCACACCTGATCACCGCCCGCGATTTTTGGGTAGTTCTGCCACGGACTGCTATCCCATAAAAAACCCCGCTCTCGCGAGCGGGGCCTTTGATTTAAGCTAACAGCTAACAGCCAAGAGCTAACGGCTGCCCTTAGTACATGTCGCCCATGCCGCCGCCACCGTGGCCGCCGCGGCATCGGAGCATTCTTCTTCTCTTCCGGGATCTCCGCCACCAGGGCTTCGGTGGTCAGCATCAGCGCCGCGATCGAGCCGGCGTTGGTCAGTGCGGTGCGCACCACCTTCGTCGGATCGAGCACGCCCGCCTTTACCAGGTCTTCATACTCGCTGGTCAGAGCGTTGAAGCCATAGTTGTTGTCCTTGGAATCGTTGATCTTGCCCAGGACGATCGCGCCTTCTTCGCCGGCGTTCTCGGCGATCTGGCGCAACGGCTCGACCAGAGCGCGCTTCACGATGTTTACACCGATCTGCTCGTCACCTTCCAGCTTCAGCTTGTCGAGCGCTGCAACGCAACGCGCCAGGGCCACGCCGCCGCCGGGGACAATGCCTTCCTCGACCGCCGCACGGGTCGCGTGCATGGCGTCTTCCACGCGCGCCTTCTTCTCTTTCATTTCGGTTTCGGTCGCGGCGCCAACTTTGATCACCGCAACGCCACCTACCAGCTTCGCCAACCGCTCCTGCAATTTCTCGCGGTCGTAGTCGCTGGTGGTCTTATCGATCTGGCTGCGAATCTCTTTCACGCGGCCCTGCACGTCACCCGGCTTGCCTTTGCCTTCGACGATGGTGGTGTTGTCCTTGTCGATGGTGATTTTCTTGGCTTGTCCGAGATCGGCTACCTGCACGTTCTCCAGCTTGATGCCCAGATCTTCGGTGATGGCCTTGCCGCCGGTCAGAATTGCGATGTCCTGCAGCATAGCCTTGCGGCGATCGCCGAAGCCCGGAGCCTTAACGGCCGAGACTTGCAGCGTGCCACGAAGTTTGTTCACGACCAGAGTCGCCAGCGCTTCGCCTTCCACGTCCTCGGCGATGATCAGGAGCGGCTTGCCGCCCTTGGCGATCTGCTCCAGCAGTGGCAGCAGGTCTTTCATCGAGCTGATTTTCTTTTCGTGGATCAGGATGTAAGCGTTCTCCTGCACCGACTCCATGCGCTCCGGATCAGTGACGAAGTACGGAGAAAGATAGCCGCGATCGAACTGCATGCCTTCGACCACATCGAGCTGCGTCTCCAGCGTCTTCGACTCTTCTACGGTGATGACGCCATCCTTGCCGACTTTCTTCATCGCTTCGGCAATGATCTTGCCGATGGTCTCGTCGTTGTTCGCCGAGATCGTTCCCACCTGCGCAATCATCTCGCCGGTGACGGGCTTGCTCAGTTTGTCGAGTTCGCCTTTTTCGTGGTTGCCTTCCTTGTCGAGCTTGCCGGTGATGAGGATGACGGCCTTCTCGATGCCGCGCTTCATCGCCATGGGATTGGCGCCAGCGGCTACGGTCTTCACGCCTTCGCGATAAATTGCCTGGGCGAGAACCGTGGCGGTGGTGGTGCCGTCGCCGGCTACGTCGCTGGTCTTGCTGGCGACTTCGCGGACCATCTGGGCGCCCATGTTCTCGAGGCTGTCTTGCAATTCAATTTCTTTGGCTACGGTTACGCCGTCTTTGGTGATGGTCGGCGCACCGAATTTCTTTTCAATGACAACGTTGCGGCCCTTGGGGCCAAGAGTAACCTTCACTGCGTCAGCCAGCAGGTTGACGCCGCGGAGAATGGCCTGTCGCGACTCTTCTCCGTGAACAATTTGCTTTGCCATATCTGTTTGCTCCTAATTAGATTTGTGCAGGCGCGTGGCCTGCGGATTTGGTTTGGCTGCGAGCTACGAGCTTCGAGCTACGAACCGGCAATTCACGAACTGCTACCGGCGCGAACCGGCGGTTTCCTTCTTGGAAGCGGTTGTGCCCGAGAGCACTCCGAGCACTTCTTCCTCGCGCATGATGATGAAGTCTTCACCATCGATCTTGATCTCGGTGCCGGAATACTTGCCGAACAGAATGCGGTCGCCTTCCTTCACATCGAGCGGCCGAACCTTGCCCTCTTCGCTGATCTTGCCTTTGCCGGCGGAGATGACTTCTCCCTCCATCGGCTTGTCTTTCGCGGAGTCGGGAATGATGATCCCGCCGCGGGTGGTATCGGCTTCTTCTACCCGACGGACCAGGATGCGGTCATGCAGCGGGGTGAATTTGGTTGCCATAGTTGCGTACTCCTTTCAAGAGTGGTTTTTTGAATGGGTTGAATTCGAATTTTCGCAATTGACCCGAGAACCGGGAGTGTTAGCACTTGAACGCCACGAGTGCTAATTATAGGAATATGAGTGGGTGGTTGTCAAGCGCCCAGCTTGTCGATTGTCTAAGTAACCTATAATCAATAGAGTAGCCAACAACCGGCGCCCCGTCCTTGACGTTTTTATCGACGGTGGGAGTCTGCAGGCGTATCTCGATTAGGGCTCCGTTCAATCCCCTTGGAAGGCACGAGAAACCGCCCCGAGCCCAGTACAGGGTCACCCCAAGGCTTCCGCGGCGAGCCAGGTACCGTGCGGTTTCCACCAAGGTTCTCCCACCCCCTATAAGCACAGACGACACGAGTGTCCCTGGCGTATATTCCACCCGCTCAAGACCTAACTGAAGTTGTTTAAATTCTTAAAACAAGCATTCCTAGACTGTAAATCCAAGCGAGGCTATCCATGACGGCAAGGAGCATAGCAAGCAGGCGGACTACCCGCAGCGCGATGATTTGTAGGATGGCGCTTCTCGCCATACTTTGCATTTTCTCAACGTCATCGCAAGCGCAGACGGCCGACCTAGTAAATGCAAGCGTCGATCCCGCAATCCGCGTCGTGTTACGGGGCCAGCGCGCACCTTGGGCGCTGCCGCAAAATAGTCAGGGGCCGGTTCCGGGCGATACCACGCTTGAGCATTTGATCTTGGTTCTGAAGCGTTCGGCGCAACAGCAGAAAGTCTTCGAGCAGTTCCTAGAGCAGCTGCAGGATCCCGCTTCGCCCAGCTACCATCGCTTCCTAACGCCGGTTCAGGTCGGGGAAAGATTCGGCGCCTCCGAGCACGATATCGATGCTATTTCACAGTGGCTCCGGAGCCAGGGTTTGCGCGTTAACTCCGTTGCCAACAGCCGCATGATGATTGACTTCAGTGGCAATTCCTCGCTGGTCGGCGCGGCCTTTGCAACCGAGATGCGTTACTACGTCGTGAATGGCGAACAACGCATGGCGACGGCAGGAGATCCCCAGATTCCGGCGGCGTTAGCGGGGGTCATTCTGTCCGCCAGCGGTCTGAATACCGTCAATGACCATCCCTACCACGGCGCAGGGCAGGCGCACGTTCCCGCAAAAGGGACAGACTTGCCCGCGCTTACAGATTGCAACGGCGCGACTTGTGAGTATTTCGTCACGCCCGAGGACTTTGACATTATCTACAATCTGGGATACGGAGATTACGACGGCGGCGGGCAATCTATTGCCATCATCGGCCGGTCTCGGGTCTACAATCCCGACATTGAGAACTTTCAGACGTTGACTGGGCATCTGAAACAAGATCCAACAGTGATCGTGCCGCCTAACGGGTTGGACCCGGGACCAGCCGCTGGCACCGGCGGCAAGGCGTCCGGCGATCAGGGTGAGGCCACTCTCGACGTTATGCGCGCCGGCAGCGTCGCATCCTTTGCCACCATTGATCTGGTGGTCAGCGCCGATGAAGAGCAAACTGGATTGAACGGCATACGCGTCGCCGCCACATATGTCGTCGATACCAACCCCGTCCCCGCCTATATCATGAACATCAGCTTCGGAGCCTGCGAGGCCGACCGCACCCAGGCCGATGTGCAATTTTGGGATAATTTGTTCAGCCAAGGAGCGGCAGAAGGCATCTCGACATTCGTGGCCTCAGGAGACTCGGGTGCCGCGGGTTGCGATGCGTACGTCGGGACGCCTCCGCAAAACCAGATTGCGAGCCCGAATTACATCTGCTCTTCGAGTTACTCCACCTGCGTAGGAGGAACCGAGTTTGCCGATACAGCCGATCCGAGCCTTTACTGGAGCCAAACCAATAACGGTACTCTTGGGTCGGCGTTGAGCTACATCCCCGAGGGGCATGGAACGAGCCCTTGAATAGCGAAGGCGCCACACAAGCGGCTTCCTTAGGCGGAGGCTTCAGTTCTTACATCCCGACACCCTCGTGGCAAACTGGAACCGGAGTTCCCGGCACGCAGGGCCGCTACACTCCCGACATCGCGTTCACTTCTTCCGCCCATGATGGATACTTCGGGTGTCTGGCTGCATCTAGCGGCGCACATCCGGGGGATTGCGTAGTGCGCAACGGCGAGTTCTACTTTGAATACTTTTACGGAACTTCCGCCGCCGCTCCCGATATGGCCGGCATCGCCGCCATGCTAAATCAGAAGTACGAAGCGCCCCAGGGGGAGCTTAACCAGCGCCTGTACTATCTCGCAGACAATCCGGCTTACCAGGTCTTTAATGATGTCACCGTGGCCACCAGCGGAGTCAGCGACTGCGTGGTCACCACCCCCAGCATGTGCAACAACAGCACACCCTCGCCAACGCGTTCTTACTTCCAGCCTGAACCCGGCGACTCAGGGCATCCCTGTGACCTTGACGGCGACCGTTACTACCGCTGGCACCAACCCGCCGACCGGCAGGGTGACCTTTGCCGGTGGCTTCGGAGTGATCGGTACTGCGGTCCTCAGCACGGTGAACGGCGCCCAAGTGGCAACCTTTACGACCTCCACGCTCTATGTCGGCTCGAACTATATAGACGCCTTTTATAGCGGAGACGCGCAAAACGTGGATAGCACGTCGGAACAGCTGGATGAGAACATCATTGCACCCACATTTACGTGGACGGCCAACGGCAGCACCTCCGGCAGCGTATTCTCGGGGCAGTCTGCCTCCTACAATTTCATCGCTACCCCGACCGGCATTTCAACTTTCGCCCTCAACGTTTCCTTCAGCTGTACCGCGATAGCGACCATCACCTGCAGTTTTAGTCCAGCGCAAATCACCGCAGGTTCCGGACCCACGCCGGTTCAAATGACCGTTACAACCGCCGGTCCCAACCAGCCTGGAAGCCAGCTCCGGCGCAGGGCCGACAGCCGCTCCCCGTGGCTATCGCTGGCGTTGCCGCTCACTGCCATCGCGACGGTTGGCTTTGCGCGGCGGAGAGTGTCGAAGCGCTCCGCGATTGCCAGTATGTTTACCTGGTTGGCGCTTCTGGGGCTACTAGTTGCCTGCGGAGGAGGAGGCGGCGGCGGCAACAGCGCACCGCCGCCGCCGGCCGTTCTGGTCACGGTAAGTCCGGGAGTACCGGCGAGTCTGTTCCCGAACGATGTCGCCGACAACTGGCCGCTTCAAACGGCGAGGTTTACGGCGACGGTCGCCAATGCCAACAACAACGCCGTAACCTGGGCAGTGACGCCGTCAAACTTGGGAACGATCGACGCGAACGGCCTCTACACAGCTCCCACAGTGGCTGCGGGTCTTCCGATAAGTGTGGTCATCATCGCGACTTCGGTAGCCGACCCCACCAAATTCGGGCAGGCCACCGAAACGCTAAACGCAGCCACGATCCCCACGCCAAACGGGCAACCCTACACCATCAACGTGTACGCGTTCGAGAGCAATACATCAAATTTTGTTCCAGCAACGCTGGCGGTGCAGTAGAAAGCGATCTCCAATTTCCTTAGTGGGGGAGTTAGATGGGTCTTTCCCGAAATGGCGTCTGCTGAATGTGATCGTGGGCGAGCCCTGCCCTTTCGCGCTTTTTGTGGAGGGCGGGGTTCTTTGTCTTTCCCACTGCCAACTTGCCCAACTCCCGGCAGACTTGCCAGCCCTCCGTCAAGTCTTGGCGGCCGCGGACGGGATCGATGCTGCAAACAGTGAGTTTCAGACCCGAAATGGAACGGCAGTCGCCATGCAACCACTATGGGCATCACCTTCCGCACGGGGCGGTTCGGTCAGCCACGAAATTCAAAATATTGATGCGTGTCAATGGCTGCTCGCCACCCGACGCACGTTTCTGCGAGGAGATGGAGGAGCGCCATGAGCATGTCGGGCTTGCGCTGCGTTGAAAGCTGTCTTAATTGCCATCTGCGTTGCAGCAATTTTTTCTGCGACCTCTCGCAGGAGTCGATCGAGGCTTTCAACAAAATTAAACACGCCGCGGTTTTTCCTGAACACGCGGTGGTTCTTGTCGAGGGACAAAGTCCCTGGGGAATTTTTATCCTCTGTCAGGGACGGGTTAAGCTTTCCACCACCTCGCGCGAAGGCAAAACGTTAATTGTGCGTATCGCGGAAGCCGGTGAAGTTCTGGGCTTGCACGCGGTGGTTACCGGTGGGCGCTACGAGTTGACGGTCGAAACGATGCAGCCCTGCCAACTGAACTTCGTGGGGCGTGAAGACATGCTTCACTTCCTCCACACCCATGCTGACGCTTCTCTCCGTGCCATTCAGCATCTTGCCCGAGACTGTTCGGACTCGTATGGCGTGGTGCGCACGATCGGTTTGTCACACTCGGTGTCGGAGAGGTTCGCCAGATTCCTGCTCGAAACCGCGGCCGATGGCGAGGTCAGCAACGGAAAGGTGCGCGTCCGGCTGGCCATGACCCATGAAGAAATCTCGCAACTCATCGGCACCAGCCGCGAAACCATCACCCGGCTGCTGTCGGAGTTCAGGAAAAATGCGATGGCGGAACTGAAGGGCTCGACCTTGATTATCCATAATCGCCCCGCCCTGAAGAACTTGGTGAGGGCTTAGGAGGTTGCGTTATGCTCCGGGTGTATCATGTTCTTGTAAGACATCAGCACTCGCGCCCGCTAACACGGAGGGCAAAAGGCTCGACAATGCCGTCCATAAAATGCGGGACGAGAGGCGAAGTGGAAGCAGGCACGCAGTCGGAACAAGCGGGCTAAGAAGGACCGACTGACAATCTAGCGTTTTGGGAGGCTTTATGTTTGAGGGACTGTTTCAGCCTATGCACGTGATTATCCTGGTGATTATGCAGCTGATGGTTGCGGGTGGGCTGTTCCTGGGGTTTCAAGTGCTTAGGCGTCCTGGTTCGAAACTCAAATAGGGCCGTCATTTCTTTGAACCGCTAGATCGCCTTAACGTTGCGGGTTCCATCTTGTTAACTCTATTGTTACCCTGATTAGTGTTGCTGTTTTCAAGCCCGATACGCGAACGCCTCTTCCGTCCCGTTGCCCTGGCTGCGTTCGCGCTGTTTTCGCTGACCACAAACTTATCGGCCGCAACTGCCGCGCACTGGATTGTCGGCAACCAACCCACTCGCTTAGTTAACGGAACGCCGGTGCTCTTCCGCGTCACCACGCCGACGCTGGTGCGAACGCTTTCGGGGAATTGGCTCGGCCACGAAATCGCGTTCAGCTTCGACGCCGAGCCACAAATCGTGGTTCGCGCTCGCCGGGATTAGTCTGGAAACTAAGCCCGGAGCTTATCCTATTCAACTTCACGCCGAAACCTCGGCCGGAGAAGCGATCTCATTCGAAAAGGAAATCGGGTGGAACGCCAGCGCTATCCCCGCGTGTTGCTGAAGGTTCCAGGACGCTACACCGCTCCCAGCGCCGAAGAGCAGCGCCAGATCGAACAGGACAAGGAAACAAAAGCGGAGGCGTTCAAAACCCTCAGCCCCGGCCGCGAATGGAAAGATTCGTTTGCGCCTCCGGTGAACGCCGAGATCTCCGATGTGTTCGGAGTCGAGCGCGTGTTCAATGGCTCCGTCCAGAGCACGCATCAGGGGCTCGATTTCCGCGTGTCCAGTGGAACCTCGGTCGCAGCCGTGAATCAGCGGACGCATCATCCTGGCGCGGGCGCTGTTCTTTGAAGGGAATTGTGTGGTGATCGACCATGGGCAGGGACTGCTGACGCTCTATCTGCATTTGTCGAAATTTCTAGTGCAAGAAGGCGACGATGTGAAAAAAGGGCAGGCGATCGGACTTAGCGGCGGCACGGGACGCGCCACTGGGCCGCATCTGCATCTGGCCGTGCGCTGGCAGGGAGTGTATTTGGATCCGCAGGTGCTGTTGCAATTGAAATTGCCGTGAGGGAATTTGCGGAGAAATCTCTACTGTGCCGTCGCGTAAATTCGCGGACATAAATTTAGGTTAAGTCCGCGTCTGCGCGGTTCGATTGTCACTCTTATTCAAATGGGAGGCGACTATGTTCGACAGCGTACCCCCCGCGGAGAGCGAGCCAATCGGCGGGGTTAGTTCGGGTTGGCTACGGGCGGCCCGGTGGTCTGCCTTGATTTGCACGATCGCCTTGGGCGTAGGATTTGTAGCTGTGGCTGCGGCTCATGACAGTATGGTAGCCCTAATCTTTTTTGGTCCCTGGGGGTCGCTCAGTCTTGCACTGCTCTATCTTTTGTTCCGTAGGGGGAAGAATTCACTGGCATTTGCGCTTGGTCTGGGCGCGGCAACGGCTTTCACTGGCCTGTTCGAGGTCGCCTCTATTGAGTTGTCTCGGTCGGGGTTCCCCCTTGAGGTGTTCCGCCACGTTTTATTCATACTAGCAATGTTTAGTGGGATTATGTCACCGTTCATAGGTGAAGAGAGCCCCCAACTTGCCAAACTCGGGGCGTTGCTCGTTTGGCTCTTCAGTATCTCTTCGGCAATGCTCGGGTTAAGCAGTATTGTCGCATTCCAGAAGATGGCGCACGAAGCAAAGGGGATGGGGAAACTGCGATTGGCCTTTGGCGCCGGAATATGCTGCGTACCTGTCGTTTGGCTGATATTCATTGCTGCTTGGCTTTTACTTATCGGGGGCTTCAGCATGTGAACTTTCCTTGCCCCGCGGCCAGGCTCCTGACCCACTTGACCTCTGATCACTACCTTCTTCTAGGCACGGCTCCGAGCACGTTTGCAGACCTCGACATAAAGGCATTATGAAGTTAGGTTGTCATCTTGACCCTGAGCGGAACCGAAGGGGAAAGGCCCATGCATTGAGGTGGACTCAAATGCATGGGCCTTTCGCTTCGCGAAGGATGACAGCGTGTGGGTAGGTGCATAAGCTCGAAGTCAAAAGCTAAGAGCCACAAGCCTAGTAACCAGACGCGAGCAGCGCATCTTCCGCGTCCAATACGCCATCGCGAAAGGTCACGCTTCTTCCCGAGATCGCGGGAATGCGCTCTCCGGGAACGATAATTCCCACCAGGTTCAACGGATCGGCGGCGGCAATGACGACGCGCTCGCCTTGCGCATTCTGTGGCAGCTTGCGGTGGGCGCGCAAGGATTCGACCGCCACCGGCAGCGCGAACTGCTCTCCCAGAAATCCATCGACGAATCGGCCGCCGCGCACTTCGCCGCGGTCTTCGAGACGGCGGTAGCCGATTTGCAATTCACGCCATCGGGGCAGATTGGTTTCGCGCACCAGCAGGTCGCGGAAGACCACGCCATAGCGACGCAATAACATCCAGCAGCAGGATTCGACGCTGCGGTCGCGATCGGCGCCTTCGGTGTGCAACAGCGACCAGCGCCCCGGCGCATGGCGCGGCCGGCGGGCTTTTCCCAGCCCGCTTCCAGACGAGCTTTTCGGTGTCACCAGCGCACGCAGGTTTTCGAATCCGTCGGCGGTCACGAGGCCGGCAGCAACCAGTTCCCACAGCCCGGTTTCGATTTCCGCTTTGAGCCGGCCCGTCGCCCGCACCATGTCGGGAAAAAACAGCGCACCCCGCTGCTTCAAAAGTTCGAGCACCGCCTGCGCCACCGGGCTTAAGAATGACGTAGAAGAATCCTCCGCCCCCGGGTGATGAGCTCGCATCCAATCGGCGTCTTCGCGCACAAAGAACGCAATCGGCGCGACTCGCGTCGGAATTATTCGCCGCCGCGTCTCCTCGCTTCCCATGGCCTCAAGAGTGGCGGGATGCGGCGACAAGCGGCCCCATCCGACCGCGCCTGTCAGGCACAACTGATCGAGGTGCGCCGGATCGTAGTCGGAGATTCTGCGTGCGAGCACAAACCGTTCCCACGCGCTCGCCGGAATCTCAAACCCCTGCAGTTGCCGGACCACTTCGAGAGTCCCATGCTCGCCCCGCACCTGCGTGCCGGGAGCTATATGCTGCCAGCGCAAAAGCCAGTTCATGAACTGCGATGCCGTGACCGGGGCGATTTGCTTGCGCAAGGTTGCGACCGTCAGGCGATGAATGCGAGCCAGCAGACGGCGCTCGCACCACTCTGTTTCGTGTTCGTGCGGAGCGGATGCTGCTGGGCGCGCATCATCTTTTTGCGAATCCGCGGGGCGGAACTTGCCGCGCAGAATTGCTCCGCTGGCTTCCATGCGGAGTAACGCCTTTTCGATCTCGGATGCCGGCAATCCAAGCACCTCGCCAATTTCCGACGCGGTGGTGGGACCGAGATGTGCGATCCATCCCTGCACCGCGGCCAATACTGCATCGTCGAAATTCAGCGCCTGTGTGGTGGCGGGGCTCCGCCCCGCCGGGACGGGGCAAAGCCCCGTCACCACACCATGCATTGCCTGGAACCATTCGACTCGCTCGGCGGCCACCCAATAACGGTTGTCCCGCGACCTCCGCTACGAAGCGCGCGATTGTCTTGTTGCAGGCGATCAAAGAATCCAGCCCAGCCGGCGGTGAGCTGCGGTTCGGTTTCCTGAGAACTGAGAACTGGGAACTGAGAACTGTTTCTCTCCGGCACCATCACCAGCGTATGCAGCACATCGTGCAGTTCGTCCGCGTCGCGCACATCGGGCCACGCCTCCTGCTGCACTTGCGCGATGGCTGAGGGATCGAGCGCGCCGACTTCTTCCAGGACGGATGCCGGCAACACTCGCCGCATTTCAACTGCTCGCGCGCGGCGCTCCTCTAGCGGCGCATCGTCAAGGTAGGCGTATGGATTCGCATTGAGAATTTCGTGCGAGAACTGCGACGGCACCGGAGTGTCCACCGCGAGGCAACGAATCCGTCCCTGCTCGATTCCGCGCAGCACGTCGCGCAGGCCGTCGATATCGAGCGCCTCGGTGAGCACGTCCTTCATCACCTCACGCACCAGCGGATGGTCGGGAATCTTGATGTCGCCCTCGATATTTTCCTGGCAAGCGGCTACATCGGGAAAAACGGACGCCAGCAAATCGTCGGAGCGCATGCGCTGAATCTGCGGTGGAACTTTCTTGCCGCCTTGAAAACGCAACAGGGCCAGGGCGCGCGTCGCATCCCAGCGCCAGCGCGTCTGAAAGATGGGCGAAGCCAGCGCCGCCTGCTCCAAAATCGGCGGCATGCTCTCCGAAGCCAGGAATTGAAAAACATCCGCCAGCGGAAAGCTATGCTGCTCGGCGAGCGCGATGTTCAAGCCGTTGTCGGTGGCCGCCGCCTGCAGTTCGAAATTGAAGCCGCGGCAGAAGCGCTTGCGCAGCGCCAAGCCCCAGGCTTTATTGATGCGTCCGCCAAAGGGCGCGTGGATGATCAACTGCATCCCGCCGCCCTCGTCAAAGAATCTTTCGGCGATGATGGTCGTCTGCGTCGGCACATCGCCCAGCACGGCGCGCCCTTCGAGTGTGTACTGAATCAGTTGCTCGGCGCCCGAGAGATCGAGCCCACATTCCTCTCGCAGCCAACTCACGGCGTCAGCGACTACCGTCAGATTCCGCCATCCTTCCACCGGAACCACGCCGGGCAGGCGGTCGCTGATCTCTTTGCGCAATTCGCCCAGTTGCTGCGAGAGTTCGGCGGTGCGCGCCGGAGCTTCGCCGCGCCAGAACGGCACGCTGGGCGGGGAGCCGTGCGCATCTTCGACCAACATGCGCGACGTCTTCGCTTCCACCCGCCGTATGCGCCATGAAGTGTTGCCGAGCAGCATGATGTCGCCCGCCATGCTTTCGACGGCGAAGTCTTCATCGACGGTTCCGACGTTAGCGCCATCGGGTTCGGCGACTACGGTGAACAGGGCGTTGTCAGGAATCGTACCGCCGCTGGTGATCGCCGCCAGGCGTGCGCCGCGCCGCGCTCGCAGCTTGCGGTTGATGCGGTCGTGATGCAGGTACGCGCCATAACGGCCTCGTTGCGAGGCGATCCCTTCCGACAGCATGGTCACGACTTCGTCGAACGTTTCGCGCGTAAGGTTGCGATAGGGATAGGCTCGCTTCACCAGCGCGAATAACTCGTCTTCGTCCCATCCGTCGCTCGTAGCGCCGGCGTCTTCGCCGGCTGTGGCGCCACGTTCATTTTTGCCTGACTCGTGGGGGCGTGACGCCCCCACTGCCTGCCCCGAGCTTGCCGAGGGGACAGCCGCGGGGACGGCGGCGCTACGGGAGGCGGCGCAACATGCGACGATCTGCTGCGCCAGCACGTCGAGCGACGCTTCGGGAAAAATCAGGCGGTCGAGTTCGCCCCGGCGAATCGCCCGCACCAGCACGGCGCATTCCGCCAGATCGTCGCGCGTGGTGACAAAGAATCGTCCTTTGGGAACCGCGCCTCGCCAGTGGCCCGACCGCCCCACGCGCTGCAAAGCGACCGCAATCGAACGCGGCGAACTGATGTGACACACCAGGTCCACCGTTCCGATGTCAATGCCAAGTTCGAGCGAAGCGGTCGCGACCAGCACCTTTATCTGGCCTTCTTTCAGCTTGCGCTCGGCCTCCAGACGCAGCTTGCGCGACAAGCTGCCGTGATGCGCCGCCACATTTTCCTCACCCAGCCGCTCACCCAGTTGATGGGCAATGCGCTCGGCCAAGCGCCGTGTGTTTACGAAGACCAGCGTCGAGCGGTGCGCGTTCACCAGTTGCACGATGCGCTCGTAAATCTCGTCCCACATCTCGTTCGACGCGACCGGGCCCAGTTCGGAAGACGGAACCTCGACTCCAAGATCGAGCTTGCGCTTGTGGCCAACGTTGACGATCACGGGAATCGCCCGCGGCGCTCTAGCTATCCGCAGTTGCCCGCGAGGAAATGCGCGACTTCTTCGATCGGCTTCTGCGTCGCAGAAACCCGATGCGCACCGGAGGGCGCTCGGTCAGCGCTTCCAGTCGCTCCAGCGACAGCGCGAGATGCACGCCGCGCTTGTCATCGGCCACGGCGTGAATTTCGTCCACAATCACGGTCTCGACATCGCGCAAGATGGCGCGGCTCTTCTCCGCCGTCAGCAGAATGTAGAGCGACTCGGGCGTAGTAACGAGAATATGCGGCGGACGCTTCAACATAAGCCGCCGGTCTTTCATCAAAGTGTCGCCCGTGCGCACGGCGGTGCGGATCTCCGGCATCAGCAGCCCGCGCTCGCCGGCCATCTGCAGAATTTCTCCGAGTGGGACTTCGAGATTTTTCTGGATGTCGTTGCCGAGCGCCTTGAGCGGGGACACGTAGAGAACCTCGGTGCGGTCGCGCAGTTCGCCAGCCAGCGCCTTGCAGACGAGCCGGTTAATGCAGGCAAGGAAGGCGGCGAGCGTCTTGCCCGATCCGGTGGGAGCCGAGATCAGCGTGGTGTGGCCGGCGAGGATGTGGGGCCAGCCCTGCTCCTGCGGTTCGGTCGGCGTGGAGAAGTGCGCAGTGAACCACTCCTGCACCAGCGGATGAGCCCAGGCGAGCGAAGGGGAGACGGCGGACGGCATGGGAATGATTGTAGCGGGAAATTGTAGTTTCGTAAAATGTTCGCCTTGGACTTACTTCCCGTGAGTTCCCTTAAGCTTCGCGAGATGTTCGGGATTCGCCAAGGTAGCCTGCCTGAGTAGAAGGGCTCGGTAATGGTCAATGATACATTCGCGCCCGGCTGTGCATTTGTGAAATGAAAATCCGTTAGCCGGGTCATGAATGGGCCTGCAGGCGCTAATTTAGGCCATATGAATGAGGAGCATTTTTATCCTGGTCCGAGTCGAAAAGGCCGAACATAGGGCGAGGTGTCCAGCCGCCTTGCGGAGAGGGAAATCTGGGGATCTAGATGACCAGGACTCGCTTGGCCAGCCGCTGCGAAGAAATGGTGACCAATATCGATTCTTCGATCCCGATCAACGATGACGTTCGGATCTCCCAGCCTTAGGGGTCGCTGACCATGGGCAAGGACTTCGATTGCGCCGCGCTGCTCGTTTCGTCGCACGCCCCAACGGGAGGAGCGTTCCAAGAGTCGAACTTCCTTGGCTGTCCCAACACCTCGATAACCGGTAGGCGAGTTCCGATGTCTTGCGCTTCCGATCTTCGTGCACGGGCATTCAGTTTCCGAGGATCCTCGAAGTCGAACCACGAGTTTATTGGAGGTTTAGAGCTGACCCATTCCATATGGCAGTGATTGTAGCGAGACAAGTGCGGGTTCGTAAAACGTTCGCCTTCGACTGGAAGCCGCTGCTTTCCAGATCAATTAGCAATTGGCTTAGCCGATGGTCGAGGCCGAGTGCAGGCGCACGGGCAACACCGAAGCGTAGTTCTGAAAATCCCGATCGGTCGTGAGAATGGACCAGCCGCGGCGGTGGGCGGCGGCACAGATTAGAAAATCGACCGCCGAGCCGGCTATGCCACGGCTACGGCATTGGTTGCTCATGCGGGCAGCGTCCTCGTAATCCTCTGCTTCGAGCGATGGCTCGCGAAAGGCTCGCAAATAGTCGCGGATCTTCTTGAATTGAGCTTCCTCGCGGATCCCGGAGAGTAACTCCTGGCGGATCGGTCCAACCATTTGCGCGCGTCCCTCGCGAATCAATTCGGCGAGGACGTTGGCCAGACCTGGTTGTGACCCGCTGAGATGCTCAGGGCGCCGCCGCAGCGCCAGCGACCAGACCGGGGTATCCACAAGCACCATCATGGCCGCGATTGGCCGCTCGCACGGCGTGAACTCCGCCGTCGTTCCGCCTTGTAATCGTAGGCGGGATCGAAAGTGACGGTGCCAAAGGCATCCAGTATCCTCATCTGCTTGCGCCGTTGGACGTACTCATCCAGAGCGGCGTTTACCGCTTCTTTCTTGGTCTTGTGCTTTCCGGCCCGCCGGGCTGCTTCGATGAGGCGGTCGTCCAAGGCGAGGTTGGTTGGCATGTGTAACATATTACACATTAGTAATGTGTGAGTCAATGGCCCAAAAGCATCGCAGGCTTCGAGCCGTGCCGGTGCCACTTTTGGAAGCCGAGCTGCGCTCGGATTGGACCCTTCGACTTCGCTCAGGGCAGGCTCGCGAGGACGCCCGTCCCCACACGAGCATCTCCATACGAGCCTAGCTGCAGCCTGCTAGAATCGCGGCGATGCCCAAATCATCCGCTGCCGCTCGCGCCCGCAAAATTAAACTCATTCTTTTCGACGTCGACGGCGTTCTCACCGACGGCAAAATCTGGATTTTCCCGGCGCCCGGAGGCCAGCAGTCTGGAGCTCAGCCAAGCGGGGTCGAAAGTCCCGCGCAGCAAGGGGGACAGCCGGGCTCGGGGTTCCACAGCAGCAGCCTGATCGAAGCCAAGGGCTTCCACGCCCACGACGGCACCGCCATTATGCTGGCCCGCTTGGCGGGCATCAAGACCGGCATCATCACCAAGCGCATCTCCGAAACCGTTGCCCTGCGGGCGCGCGATCTGAAGATTGACCACGTATATCAGGGCATTCAGGACAAGGCGTCAGTGTTTGCGCAGATTCTGGAAAAAGACGGAATCACCGCCGCCGAGGCCGCTTTCGTTGGCGATGACGTGATCGATCTGCCGGCGATGCGCAAGTGCGGCCTGGCGATCGCGGTGAAGAATGCGCGCCCCGAGGTCAAGGCCGAAGCCCACTGGGCTACCTCCCACGCCGGTGGAGACGGCGCGGCCCGCGACGCGATCGAATACATCCTGAAAGCACAGGGCAAATGGAAGCAGGCGATGGAGGAATATATTTCGGAGAGAAGCTGAGATGAGCTATTCGTCGTTCGCTATTCGCTATTCGCGAAACCGTTTGCTTGGCGGAATAGCGAACAGACGAAGCGCGAACAGCCAAGAGCCTAAAGTTCACCCACCGGTTGCTTGCTTGGGGCGTGCTCGGGTCAGCAACCGGTGGGTGTTTGTTCTCCCTACTCACCCTGTTGTTTTCAGGAGCATAACTCTGGTAACCCCGCTTCTCCGGGAAAGTTTCGCAACTTTTCCAATTTTCCTTATTTTCTAACTCATTTCCCGCCAGTAAGTTATCCGCCAGCTAATCGGGGATGGCCAGGGTCTTCGACGCCATCAGTTCCGCGAAGCGGGGGTCTTTGCGCAGGGTGCTGAACTCCTCGTCCTTGTACACGTTCTTGATGTCCTTGTAACCCTCTTCCATCGCTTTCTTCAGATAGTGCAACGAAAGCTCCGACGAGCCGGTCTTGGCGTACAGTTTGGCGATGACGTAATCGAAGTGGGCCCGGTCTTCGGGAGAAGAAAGCTGGGCCAGAACTCCGGCGCGCGTAGTTCGCTCGAAGATTTCGGGATCAAGCTCCATCGCCTTGGAATAGCTTTGTGTGGCTTTGTCGAACTGTTTCTTGCCGAAATACGCCGCCCCGATGTTGCTGTAGTAGGAGGCTGCGTCGTTCTTAAACGCGATCGCTTTCTCGTAGTGCTTGATCGCTGCGCTGTAGTTATGCGCCGCGTAATAAATTACGCCGAGATTGTTGTAAGCGTCGGCATATTTGCGATCGGCTCGGATGGCGCGCTCGAAACTCTTTTTGGCTTCCTTGTAGCGCTGCATCATGAGCTGGCAGATCCCGATTCTGTTTAACACGGACGCATTCTCCGGTGTGCTTTTCAGTGCGGCCTGGTAGAAGTCCACCGCGTCGAGATAGTTCTTCTCTGTGCGCAGTTCGTCGCCACGCTTTTCGAGTTCCCCCGGCGATGCCCCGGGAGCGGGCGACTCGACGCGGTGCAGCGGCGGAGGAAGGACCTCCAACTGTTCGCTGCCGCTCTGAGCTTGCAGGGGTAGAACGAGAAGTGCCGCAAGAAGACCAGCGAAGAGAAACGATACGGAGCCGATGCGGATCCAGGAAAGCATATTCACCCCCGGCCGAACATACAGAATTTCAGAGTTTCATCGCCTGCAAGCGTACTACGTCGCGTCCCTTGCAAGTTTGAGGCCGCGAAGTGGAGAGCCGGGCGTCCCCGCCCGGCCCGCCGCCATCACTTCGGTGGCGTGTCGCTATTCTTTGGACGGCGCGGGCGCGTCTTTGTCATTCTTTTGGGAGCCGCTGTCTCCCTTGAACACGCCCACGAACTTGCCGAAGAGTCCTTTCTTTTTCTTCTTGCCCTCTTCCTCGGATTGGACACCGGCGGCCGCCTGCGTGTTCCCGCTGGCGCCAGGCGGAGCGCTAGTGAACGGTCGGGGGCAGCGCTTTCTCGGAATTTGCGCCGAAGATGCGGGAGAAGAACCCCTGCACACCGCTTTTCTGGTCGCAGGTATCGCGAGGCTCGGTGCCGGCCACGAAGGCAATCGTGTAATCGTCGGGACACGATGGCGTCGCCAGGCGGTTGGTAATCTTATCGAGCTGCACATCCACCACGCCTTCCGGCTGGGTGAAAGGCTTCACATCCGAATACTGGGACAACTTAACCGCTTTCTTCATGAACTCGGCCCAAATAGGGGCCGCGCTCTGCGCGCCACTCAGGTGAAGGTCGCTGTAATCGTCGTATCCCACCCACACGATACACAGCAGATTGCTGGTGTATCCGGCGAACCAGCCGTCGTGCGAAGTCCCGGTCTTACCAGCCGCCGGGGCGGTGAATCCGCGGGAGCGCACCGCGGCGGCGGTGCCGAAGTTCATGACTCCTTCCAGCATGTTGGTCATGACGAAAGCGACGCGCGGATCGAGAACCTCCTTCTTCTCGGTGCCGAAGTTGACGATGATGTCGCCTTTGGAGTTGCGCACCGAATTTACGAAGACGGGTGAAAGCCTCATGCCGCCGTTGGCAAAACTTGTATAGGCGGCCGTCATGTCGACGGGGGTGGCGTCGTAGGCGCCCAGTGCCATCGCCGGTGTAGCTTTCACCGAGACGATTCCCGCGGACTTGGCCAGATCCGCCACTTTGTCATAGCCCACTTCTTCCGCCACTTTGACGGTTGCGTTGTTGAGCGAAAGCGCCAGAGCATATCGGAGCGTGACATCGCCGTGGTACTCCTCTTTGTAGTTGCGCGGCTCATAGATCTGGTCGCCGTAAGAGAACGTCGTTGGCTGATCGGGAACCATAGACGCCGGAGTAATCACGTTCGTCGAGCCGTCGAGCGCCGTATTCATGGCGGCCGCATACACAAACGGTTTGAAGATGGAGCCGGTGGGACGCTTGGCGAGCGCGTGGTTCAGTTGGCTAGCTCCGTAGTTTCGTCCGCCGACCAGCGCCTTGATCTCGCCGGTGTGAGGGTCCATGGCGACCAGCGCCACCTGCGCCTGGGGGCCGGGCGTGACGGTGGCTTCAAACTTGTTCTTTCCGACCTTGGTCATGTGGGTACGCATCTTCGTGACCTGATCGTCCACCAGCTTGATGCCGGTTTCGACCGCTTGCGCGGCCACCCGTTGCAGGTCGGGATCGAGCGTCGTATAGATGCGGTATTCCTGTTCGTTGACCTCGTGCTCGTTGAGTTTGTTGACGATGGTGTCGCGGACCATATCCACGAAGTACGGCGCGTCGCTGGCCTCCACGTTCGGCGGGGCCAGTTTGAGCGGCGTGGCCTTGGCTTTGTCGGCTTGCTCGCGCGTGATGTCGTGAGTCTCGACCATGGACTCGATCACGATATTGCGGCGTTCCAGAGCGCGCTCGGGATGGCGATAGGGCGAAAGATAGCTGGGCGCCTGGATCAATCCGGCGAGCAGCGCGGCTTCGGGCAGGGTGATGTCTTTCAGATCCTTGTTGAAATAGGAGCGCGACCCCTCGGCCAGGCCGGAGATGGTGAACGACCCGCGCTGTCCCAAGTCGACGCGGTTAGCGTAGAACTCGAAAATCTGCTGCTTGGAGAACTTCTGCTCCAACTCCACCGCGATCAGCATTTCGATCAGCTTGCGCTTGAAAGTTTTTTCCGGGGTCAGAAAGAATGCCCGCGAGAGCTGCATGGTGATCGTCGAACCGCCCTGCTGATGCCGCTGATGGGTGAAGTCGATCCAGGCCGCTTCACCCAGCCGCATGAAATTGACTCCGCCGTGCTGGAAGAAGCGGCGGTCTTCGATGGCCGTGACCGCTTCCACCATGAGCTTGGGAATGTCGTCGTACTTCACCAATTGACGCTTGGAGCGTTGCTCGGCGTCAAACAGCGAAGTCAGCATCTGGGGCTCGAGTTCATAAGCCGCCAGCTCGCCGGAGACGCGGCTGGTGATGGCCGAAACCGCGCCGCCGGAGACGGTGATGGTGGCCGCTTCGGGACTGTGATAAGACTCGGGTCCGGGCAGAACTTCAATTGAGCCGCCATGCACATGGTAGCTGCCCAGCGGATTTTCTCCCGCCTTTTCGGAATAGCCGGCATGACGCAGCTCCGCCGCAATTTCAGAGAGGCTCAACTTCGATCCGAGCTTCACCACCGGTGGAGCAGCGAAAATCTTGGCCGAAGTGGCGAACGCCGGACCGCGGAAGCGCTGCTCGATGATGCGGTCGTACTTGACATACCAATAGGCAAAAAAGCCGAGCACCACGAGCGATGCCGAGAGAAAACCGAGCAGGGCAATGCGCAACACTGGATCGTGGGCCAGCAGGCGGCTTTTCCCGCGGCTTTTTCCTCGTTGGCCGCCGCGTCGAAGTACCGGGATTTTCAGCTTAATGGACATGAAGAGAGCTGGGCATCCACGAAGAGCAATTCGCACTCCGAAAACTGGTTTTTGAGTTAAGGTGCCTTGTGGTTGATTCTAAATCACAAGGCAACCCCTACGAGCATTTGGGTAGAGTCTTAAATGACGGCAACACGGTGTTTAAGGCACTACCGAGCAGTTGGATGCGTGTCAGACAACGGACGACCGTGTGTGGGGAGGGGCTCTTCCCCGTCCAAGCGGGGCGCAGCCCCGCTTCCACACTGGGATCTAGGGAGACCGCGGTCGGGAGACTATAGGCGAGAGCAAGCCTCCCAATGCGGTAGCCCATCCATCGTCCCTGGGGGAAGGCAGATACCTTCTGGGGGAAGGGAAATACCTTGGACGATAAGCCTGAACTACCGCATTTGGCTTGCTACAATTTGAACGACCCCTAAGGAAATTCCCAACATAATGCCGCAACGCCACGGCGCTGTCTGTACAAAATTGCACACTTTTGACGATTTAGGTGCTCGTCGGTCGCGCCGGCGAACGCCGGTCGAGTGCCGGGCGTCCCCGCGCGGGGGACGGGTGAGGCGCTCGTCACTCCACCAGCTAGAAGCTCATCGGCGGTGCCAGCTGAAAGCGAAGACCTAAGACCTGGAGACCTGCTCCTAAAACACGCCTTTGTTTTTCGACGAAGGATGGAAATCGATGGTTGTCGAGTACCCGGGCAATTCGATGGCAACGCTGTAATCGGCTTCGATGTTGAGAACGCCGGTGCCGAACCCGCCCGCCCGAGTAACTTGCACCTGCTTGGGCGTCAACAGCGATGTCGTAGTTGCGGGCCTGCTTGATGATGGCTGCGCGAATGTCCTCTTCCGTACGCGTGGTGTAGGTTGCCTGCAGCGCTTCGGTCTTGATCGAATCCTCAAGCTCGTAATTCGAGAAGAATGGCGGGATGATCTTGATGCCCGCAAAGACCAGCGCCGCGAAGACGGCCACGCCGAAGACCAATTTCAGAGTTGCCATAAGAAAACATCGCCCAGTCGCTGGTTGCGAAGTTCCAATTGCGAGCTTTCCCTCATGCGCTAAGGGCTGTTTCTGCGGCTGGCGAGCGGCCGGGACCAGTCGTTACAGCGGCCTTACTGAAGTCCTTTGCGCAATCTTTGGAAATGCTCGGTTATGGCAGAAATTTTAACGTCCTCCCGGTGCAGAGTCGAGCGCTGAACGACTTCAACAGTATCTTCGGTAACCTTCTTTCCCACGTTGATTCGAAAGGGGATACCCACCAGATCGGCGTCCTTGAACTTCACTCCCGGCCGTTCGTCCCGGTCGTCGAGTAAAACGTCGAATCCGGCCGCTTCCAGTTGCCGAGTAATGTCCTCGGAGGCGCTGCGGACCGCCTCGTCCTTGGAGTTCGTGGCCACCACCACCACCTCAAATGGCGCGATCGAAGGCGGCAGCCAGAATCCGTTCTCGTCGTTCGACTGCTCGACGGCGGCGGTCAGGATGCGCTCGATTCCAATCCCATAGCTTCCCATGATCGGCGCAACCTCCTTGCCATTGCGGTCGAGCACGCGCGCGCCCATGGATTCCGAATACTTGTAGCCCAGCTTGAAAATGTGCCCGATTTCGACGGCGGTATCGATGCGCAGAGGAGCGCCACAATTCGGACAATGCTTCGCCGGCCGTCACGCTGCGCAGGTCGGCGTACAGCCGTCACGGAAAATTCTTTCCCGGCGTCAGATGCTTGACGTGATAGTCCTCCTTTGTTCGCGCCGCCGATCAAATTCACGCGGCCTTCGAGCGCCTTATCGACCAGCAGGATCGGCTTGCGCCGATTGCCCGCATGTCCTTAGCCCAGTCAATGCCGAGCGGACCAAGGTATCCGTGCGGGCGAGGAAAAGTTCCTGATTTCCTCGTCCTGCATGGGCGGCGTCTTCTTTGCGCCAAGATGCGCGACCGCAGTCGACAGCTTGGCCTCGTTCAACTGTGGTCGCCTCGCATCAGGCCACAACGATGCGGGCCCTGCTCGGAGTCTTGCCCGTCCTTCACTTCATCGGCAGACTCATCATCGCCAAGCTCTTGATCATGTTCTTCGGCGAAACGCCAAGAAGCGCGCCACGTCCTCAATCGTCTTCTGTCCCGGGAGTGTGCACTTCGAGCGGCGTACCTCCCCTTGCGGTTCAGGTCCTCGACCGGAGCAAGCGTTCGAAGTCGCCTTCTCCATGTTCGCCGCATAATTGCATTTCTCGCAGCTAACGACCTGGTCCTCGCCCGCCGGAGTGCGCACCATGAATTCCTGCGACTGCGATCCGCCCATCGCGCCCGAGTGCGCATCGATCACCATGTACTTCAGGCCGCAGCGGTCGAAGATGCGGCAGTAAGTGTCGTGATGCTTCTGATACGAAGCGTCGAGCCCCGCCGCATCGATGTCGAACGAGTAAGCGTCCTTCATGATGAACTGCCGCACCCGCAGCAGGCCCGACTTGGGACGAGGCTCGTCGCGAAACTTGGTCTGAATCTGATACCAGATCTGCGGCAGTTGCTTGTAGCTGCGCAGTTCCTTGCGCGCGATGTCGGTCATGACTTCTTCGTGGGTCATGCCCAGGCAAAGATCGGCGCCCTTGCGATCCTTGAGGCGAAACATGTTCTCGCCCATCACCGCCCAGCGCCCGCTCGCTTCCCAAACTTCGCGCGGATTCAGCGCCGGCAGGTAGAACTCCTGCCCGATCTTGTCCATCTCCTCGCGGACGATGCCCATGATCTTCTGTGTACTGCGATTGCCGAGGAATAGAAACGAATAGATCCCAGCGCCCAGTTGACGAATGTATCCAGCGCGGACCAGCAGTTTGTGGCTAGCGACCTCGGCATCAGCCGGAGCCTCGCGAAGAGTAGGAATAAAGAGTTGCGACCAGCGGTGCATGATTATGGTTTCCAATCGAGAGAGAATCTTCGATTGTAAACGAAGGGCTCGCGCTATCCCAAGTGAGGACTGATGCCAACCCTACCCATTAACTCCGAAGGTATTAAACCGCATTTCCCAATGAAGGGTAATATTGTCCATGGGGAAAACGGTAAACGCGCCAGAAAAGGGAGTCATCGGACGACGGCTGAGAAGGCTCCTTTTTCTTATTGTCCTTGCGAGCGCCGTTACGGAGTTCATTAAATATCTCCATTCACATGGACTACTCAAATGAATCTGGCCGGCCCGAAGCAGGCGACCTCCAGTTTGTCATCCTGAGCGGAGCAGGGACTTCACGAAGTGAAGTCCCGCGGAGTCGAAGGACCCCTGCACCCTTCGCGCCGGATGCCCTATCCTCGCGTTCTGTGCGCAAGGGTGGGATTCCGCGCATCCGACAGCGTGAACCCGAACCCCTCCACAATGTGGTATAACAGTTATACCTCATGCGATTCCACTTCGATGAGCGCAAGAGCGGGCGGTTAAGAGCAAATCCGAAAAGAGGTGTCGGGTTCGAAGAGGTGCAGGAGGTTTTCTCACATCCCATACTATCTCGACCAGCGCTTGGATTGTCCCGAGCAGTACAGAGCGATCGGCTGGGTGGGAGAGCAGTTGTACGCCGTAATTTTTGAGGTGCGGGAGGATGATGACGGAGAGTATTACCACCTCGTGACCCTCTGGAAAGCGACGAAACAGGAGCAGGAACTTTATGAAGAGCACTCGTAGACCGCGAAAGCCAATGCCGGCGGAAGCCATCGCCCGCCTCGCCGACCAGGGAAGCGACGTGTCACGCTTCTTCACCAATACCGGGCGCATAATGACGCCGATGCCGGGACCGATACGGAGGGTGAATGTTGACCTGGCGTCGGGCATGCTACAGGAACTGGACCGCGCCGCCAAAGAGTTGAACATCAGCCGGCAAGCCGTGATCAAAACTCTCATCCGCCAGGCTCTTGATCAGCAGTATCGCGCACGGGGGGTTCAACCCGCTGCGAGGCGAAGGGCAAAGAGACTCAAACGCGGGTGAACACCATTTCGAACGATATCGGCGACAACGCTGGCGGGCTTTGCGCGCCTGGGCGGACGAGGGCGTCCGCCCCTACGTGAGTTCTGGTGAACTACGCGGCCAGGCGCTTCAAAATTTCCTTGCCCAGTTTTTGCGCTTCGCCGAAAAATTTCTGGTATTCGACGAAGATGCGGTTCAGCTCCAGCGACTGGTCGGCGGTGAGCTTGTGGCGCAGCATCATGTCGCGCACGTGGACGGGATTGGGCAGGGTCGCGTCTTCGGTCAGTTCTTCAAGGGCGGTTGAGGGATTGTAGTGGTACATCGATACATTCTATCGCCGCGGGAGGAATTTCTCAGCCTTCGCTGGTCAGTTCGTCAGTGGGGTCAGTCGTCAGTGGCCAATGGCCTTTTTGGCGGCTAATTTCTGCAAACGAAGATTCAGGCTCTTTTGGTGATTGATCCGCTCGAGAACCGTTTCCACCGTGGCCGCCAGGCGATCGGAGTTCTTGTCGAGCTCCAGCGTGGACTTCTCGAAGTACGCGGCGGCGCCTTCATGGAGAAGTTTTTCCTCGTTCCTCTGCGACAGGCTGGTCAGCACGATGACCGGGATGTCCATGGTGGCGGGATTTCCTTTTAGCGCTTTTAGGACTTCCGGGCCGCTGATCTTGGGCAGCATCATGTCGAGCAAGATGATGTCGGGCAGTTTGTCATTGGCGACGCGCAAAGCTTCCTCGCCGTCGCCGGCGGTGCAGACCTCATAACCGGCTTTCGACAAAGCGCGTTCATTGGCCATCCGGAGAAACTTGCTGTCGTCGACCAAGAGTACTTTGCCGTTCGCAGCCACGCACAACCCTCCTGTAGGTTCATCGGCAGAGCGGCAGAAAACTTGAGCGAGGAGTCTGATGCCCCTGAAGGGGCATCTCGTCTGACGAAGCTGCGGTATCGCTAAAGCGATACCCTGATACAAAACATAAAGATGCGAAACAAAAGGGCGGCTAGCGCCGCCCCTTTGAAAACTGAGAACTGACAGCTGACAGCTGACAGCTCTCTACGTTCCTTCCGACCAGCTGGCCAGGTATTCTTCCTGCTCCGAGGTTAAGCGGTCGATCTTGATGCCGAGCGATTCCAGCTTGAGCTTGGCCACGCGTTTGTCGAGTTCCACCGGAACCGGGTAGACCTTTTTTTCTAACTTCGCGTGGTTCTTCACCATGTACTCGCAGGAAAGCGCCTGGTCGGCAAAACTCATATCCATCACCGACGCCGGATGCCCTTCGGCGGCGGCCAGGTTGATCAGGCGGCCTTCGCCGAGCAGGTTGATGCGGCGGCCGTCTTTCATGGTGTACTCGTCGACGAAGGTGCGCGTGGTGCGCTTGGAGGACGACAGCTTTTCGAGCGCCGGGATGTCGATTTCGACGTTGAAGTGGCCCGAGTTCGAGATGATGGCGCCGTCCTTCATAAGTTCGAAGTGCTGCTTGGCGAGCACGTTCTTGTTGCCGGTGACGGTGCAGAAAACGTCGCCGATTTTGGCGGCCTCTTCCATGCTCATCACGCGGAAACCGTCCATGACCGCTTCGAGCGCTTTGGTCGGATCGATTTCGGTCACGATGACTTCCGCTCCCGTGCCGCGTGCGCGCGAAGCGAGGCCGCGTCCGCACCAGCCGTAACCGGCGACCACGAACTTCGACCCGGCGAGCAGGAAATTCGTGGCGCGGATGATGCCGTCAATCGTCGATTGCCCGGTGCCGTAGCGATTGTCGAACAGATGCTTGGTGTCGGCGTCGTTGACGGCCATGATCGGATAGCCCAGCACGCCTTCCTTCGCCATGGCGCGCAGGCGAATCACGCCGGTGGTCGTCTCTTCGGTGCCGCCAATCACGTTCGACAATTCCGCCTTGCGCTTGGTGTGGAGCACGGTGACCAGGTCGGCGCCATCGTCCATGGTGAGCTGCGGCTTGTGATCGACCGCCGCCATAATGTGCGAGTAGTAGGAGTCGTTGTCCTCGCCTTTGATGGCGAAAACGGGAATGTTGTAGTCGCGCACCAGACTGGCGGCGACGTCATCCTGAGTGGACAGCGGGTTGGAAGCGCACAACGCCACGTCGGCGCCGCCGTCACGCAGCGCGATCATTAAATTTGCGGTCTCGGCCGTCACGTGCAGGCAAGCCGAAACGCGGATGCCCTTGAGCGGCTGGTTCTTGATGAATTCCTTGCGGATGATCTGCAGCACCTTCATCGACTGGTTCGCCCACTCGATGCGTTTCTTGCCCAGATCGGCCAGTTCAAATCCCTTAACGTCGCTGCTAACTGATGTCGTAGCCATTTCTCTCCCTAATCCCCGGATGATGACGCTGAATGAATATCTATGCGGCGTGTACGCTGCCGAAGTGCAACTCACCACGGAGGCACGGAGTCACAGAGAAAATCTGAACCGGGAAAACCCAAATCGTTCTTCTCTGTGTCTCCGTGACCTCTGTGGTGAAGGAACTATTTCCTGGCTCCGGCCGGTTCCAGCTTCAAGCCGGCGTCGGCGGCCAGTTTGGCGGCTTTGTCGGTCTTTTCCCAGGTGAAATCGGCGTCGCTGCGGCCGAAGTGTCCGTAGGCCGCCGTCTTGCGGTAAATCGGGCGCCGCAAGTTGAGCGAATCTATGATCTCGCGCGGCTTGAGCTTGAAGTTCGCCCGCACCAGACCCGGAATCAGCTTCGCATCAATCTTCTCGGTTCCGAAAGTATCCACCAGGACGCTGACGGGATCGGCAACACCGATCGCGTAAGCGAGTTGCACTTCGCAGCGATCGGCCAAGCCGGCGGCCACGATGTTCTTGGCGATGTAGCGCGCCATGTAGGCGGCGGAACGATCCACCTTGGTCGGATCCTTGCCGCTGAATGCGCCGCCGCCGTGACGTCCCATACCGCCGTAAGTGTCGACGATGATTTTGCGCCCGGTCAGTCCGGAATCGCCCATGGGCCCGCCGATGACGAACCGTCCGGTGGGATTGATGTGGTACTTGGTGTCTTCATCGAGCAGGTTAGCCGGAATTACGGCCTGGATGACGTGCTTCAAAATGTCGGCGCGCAGTTCGTCGTTGGTGACGGTTTCGGAATGCTGGGTGGAGACTACGACGGCATCGACCCGCTTCACTTTGCCCGGCGCGTCGTACTCGACCGTGACCTGTGATTTTCCATCGGGCCGCAGGTAGGGGCAGGTGCCATTTTTGCGAACTTCGGAAAGCTTCAGGCAGAGCTTGTGGGCGAGTGAAATCGGAAGGGGCATCAGTTCGGGAGTCTCGTTGCAGGCGAAGCCGAACATCATGCCCTGGTCGCCGGCGCCGCCGATGTCCACGCCCATGGCGATATCGCCGGACTGCTTGTTGATACTGGAAATTACGGCGCAGGTGTTGGAGTCGAAGCCGTAGACGGCGTTGTCGTAGCCGATGGACTGAACCACGCCGCGGACGAGATTTTGAAAGTCGACGTAGGCTTTAGTTGTGATCTCGCCGGCGATCACGACCAGGCCGGTGCAGGTCAGGGTTTCACAGGCGACGCGGCTGTTCGGATCATCCCGCAGGCAGGCGTCGAGAATGGCATCGGAAATCTGGTCGGCGATCTTATCCGGATGTCCCTCGGTAACGGATTCCGAGGTAAACAGAAAACGATTGGTTGCTG
Organism: uncultured Acidobacteriaceae bacterium; assembly: GCA_963794365.1. GTDB lineage: Bacteria > Acidobacteriota > Terriglobia > Terriglobales > Acidobacteriaceae > Acidiflorens. The sequence goes on along the minus strand of CAWCDV010000025.1, from coordinate 176,429 downwards.
GCAAGCTGATATCTCCTAAAGGTAGCTTCTAGCGTTCATTTCCAATAACGGGGGGCTTACGGAGCCAAGGGCTCTTGACCAAGTTTGGCTTTTGGTTTGGCTTAGTCTTCATCAAAACGGTACCAGAGATGACCTCCTAAGCGCAATCGAATTGGCAGAGCCGAAGGGAGCTGACATTCAGTTGGACCCAGTCGGCATTGGACGGCGGAAGGTTGGCGGTAAATGGAAGAAAAAAAAGAGATAAGATTAAGGCGTCGAAGGCGGCGATGGAACACTCGATAACATTCCTCCAGGGCCAAAAGTAACGATCTTGACCTCGCCGGACGTTCCCCCAGTGTCGACCTTCTTTCCGTTGAAGCGAAAGTCGATGCCACCGGAGTTACCCGGCCTTGACGCTGATTTCTTTCCGGCCTTGGACCGAGCGCTCGCTGCCTGCGGCCAAAAGTTCCGACGAGAACAGTTTTGCCGTCGGCGGTGATCGAGACCCAGGAGTCTTCGCGGGCATGAATGACGACCGTAAACTCGCCCGGAGTGGCGGCGGGGAGGCGGATTCTCAAGTCGGCGCAGGCGTCTTGTTAGCGAACCACGGAGTGGGCGAACGGGCGCCACTATCTGAGTTTGCTACTTCGCTTGCTCCTCGGCTGGCTACGCTGCCTCGCAGCGCCTGGCGACGGCGCGGGGGCCGTGGTTGGAGTCGGCCGAATTGACTGTCTGGCGCGCTCCCGCTCGCGATGGCTCCAGAAGGAGAGTGCGAGCGCGACGACGAGTAGCAAGCGCGGCGAACAGGCCCCAAGGTAGTTGGCGAGCAGGGGTGTCGGAGATAGCCTCCAGGCGGCGGATGTTCTGTTCATTTTCGCGCGCTTCATTTTTGCGCTCTCCGTCTTCATGCCCTCCGATTTCAGTCTTAGGGGGAGGGGCGTCGCCGGAAGCCAGCAGGTATTCGGCAACGGTTTGATCTTCGTCGAGGCCAACGCAGCGGGAATAGGCGCGGACAAAGCCCTTGTTGAAGATGCCTCCCGGCAACTGGTTGAACTTATCTTCTTCCAGGGCCCGCAGCATGCGCGTCCCGATCTTGGTGGAGTCGGAAATCTGCTCCAATGTGATCTTGCGCTTTTCGCGCTCCTGTTTCAGTTTTTCGCCAAAGGAAGGCAAACCAGTCTCTCGCTTTCGTTGGATGGCGAACGAAATCTTACTCTGTTGAGAAGCTAGATCATAGGGTATTCAGGAATTTCCCGACAAACTGGCCGAGGACATAGAAAATAACCGGGTATTGATACACTCTCATCCAATCTCGTATGCGAATCCTTTTGGTCGGCGGAAACGGTTTCATCGGCTCGCCCTTGATGCGTGAGTTGCGTGATTCCGGACACGAGGTTGCAATTTTCCATCGCCGCGCCGATGCAGGTCCTGCCGGGGCTGACGTGGTACGAAACGAAGTGGTGCAAATCCAGGGAGACCGGAATCGGCTTTCCGACTACCGAATCCCGCTTCAGCGATTTTCCCCTGACGTCATCGTCGACTTGATCCTGAGCTCGGGAGAACAGGCGCGCCAGTTAATGACGACTGTGCGCGAAGTTACGCCGCGCGTGGTCGCAATCAGCAGCATGGACGTTTACCGCGCGTGGGGCGTGTTGCACGGGGTTGAGCCGGGCCCGTTAGAGCCGCTGCCGCTGACCGAAGACTCGCCCTTACGCACCGTCCGCAGACTCTACGCGCCAGAGACGGTAAAGATGATGCAGAGCATCTTTACCTGGGTTGACGAGCAATACGACAAGATCGCGGTCGAAGAGGCGATATTGAACGACCCAGTGATCTCGGGGACCGTTCTGCGACTGCCGATGGTATACGGGCCAGGAGATCCCCTCCGTAGATTCTTCCCCTTGCTCAAACGCTGCGCGGATGGGCGATCTTCAATACTTCTTCCGGATGACTTCGCCGCTTGGCGGGGCCCCCGCGGATATGTCGAGAACGTTGCGCATGCCATCGCGCTTGCCGCAACCTCGGATCAGGCGGCAGGGCGTGTTTACAACATTTGCGACGAGCCGACCTTGCCGGAACTGGATTGGCAGGCGATGATCGCAAAACAACAAAAAAGATCGCAAAACAGATGAACTGGCCCGTGAGATTCGTTGTACTGCCGAGAGAGCGAACGCCGAAACATCTGCTGCTCCCCGGCAATGCGGCGCAACATGTGGTCGCCACCTCTGAGCGCATTCGAATGGAGTTGGGTTATAAGGAGCGAGTCGAAATCGAGGAAGCGATACAGCGGACGGTTGCCTGGGAGCGGCAAAACCCGCCCAGCACCATTAACTTACAGCAGTTTGATTACGATGCCGAAGACGCAGCTCTCGCCCAGGTAGCGTAAGATCCAATTGCGACTGAGTTACCGTCCACCTGGAAGTAATTCTGCTTTTCAGTCACCTTAGGCGGCCGGCTGGGTTGGCGTAACTGGTACCTGTTACCGACGTTCGTTGCCGCAGCGGTGCGGCCAAACCTATAATTTTCCTATCCAGCCACTCGATCGAGGAGTCCATGGCCGAAGCCGCGGGCAAATCCCCAATTCGCCTGTCGCAAGAGCTGACCATCTTCCACGATGTCGCCAAGGCGCTGACATCCTCGCTCAACCTCGATTCGATTTTGCAGACCATCATGGAAAAAATGGCGGAATACTTCCGCCCCGATACCTGGTCGCTCCTGATGGTGGATGAAGAAAAAGAAGAGCTCTATTTCGCCATCGCGGTAGGGGCCGCGGCGGAGGTTCTGTCGAAGGCGCGCTTGAAAGTGGGGGAGGGAATTGCCGGTTGGGTAGCCAAGCACGGACAGGTTTTGATCGTGCCCGACGTGCAGTGCGATCCGCGCTTCTCATCCCGGCTGGACGAGATGACGCAGTTGCAGACCCGCTCCATCATCTGCGTGCCGTTGCGCTCCAAACACCGCGTGCTGGGCGTGATCCAACTGGTCAACGCCAATGTGGAGATGAGCGAACAGGAGATGTTCTTCCTGCAGGCTTTGTGCGACTACGCCGCGATTGCGATCGAGAATTCGAGATCGGTGGAGAAGATTCAGGAACTGACCATCACCGACGATTGCACCGGCCTCTTCAATGCGCGCCATCTGCACAAAACGCTGGAAACCGAGGTCTACCGCTCGGCGCGCTTCGCCTACGAGTTCAGCGTGATTTTCATCGACCTCGACTACTTCAAGCAGGTCAACGACCGGCATGGACATCTGGTGGGAAGCCGGCTGCTGGCCGAAGTCGGATACTTGATCAAAGCGCAGTTGCGGCTGATTGATTTCGCCTTCCGCTACGGCGGAGACGAGTTCGTGGTTCTGCTGCCGCAAACCACCAAAGATCAGGCGGTGGTGGTGGCGAAACGTTTGCAGGATTCCTTGCGCTCGGGAACCTTCTGCACCGAGCAGGGTTTGAACCTGACGGTGCGCGCCAGTATGGGGCTGGCGACCTTTCCGCACGATGCGCAGACCCCGCACGACATCATCCGTCAGGCCGACGAGATGATGTATATGGTGAAGAACACGACCCGCGACAATATCGGCATTGTGTCGCGCGGAGTGCTGGAGACGTAAGCTTCTTCCCGTCCACAGGCAGAGACAGCCCCCTCCGGGTATGCAGCGAACTCCTTGCGCTTGGGCCGTAAACCGGTGGTCTATTATGCCGACCTGAGCAGTCCGTGGTAAAAGTCTGATTCGTATCAGGGCACGCCTTCAGGCGTGCCGCAAGTGCCATGCTATGAATGCGCCTTTAGGCGCTGATTCTTGGCGCCAGAGTTTCACCACAGGCTGTTAGACCCGATGTACAATACGCGCATTCCTGGGACAAACGGAGGTAATCGTGCTGATGATGCTCCGGAGAATTGCACGCAAGAGTTTCAGCGGAATCGTTGCTGTGGCCTCTGACCACATGCGTCTACACTTTCAGTCAAACCAAAGCAGCCCCAGTAGATCCGGGCGTGCGCGGTGGACCGGCAGGCGCCGGCACTCCGCTGAAGGGTCTTACTGCGGACGAAACTGCGTTCTTCCTGGATGGGCAGGCGAGGTTCGCTGAAGTCGAGGTTGTGGCCAACGGTTCGAACAACGGCCTCGGTCCCCGCTTCAACTCCAACCAGTGTTTCTCTTGCCACTCCCAGCCGGATGCTGGCGGAACGAGTCCGGCGAAAAATCCCCTGCCCGCAGTTGCCAGCTTGAATGGGGCGAAGAACACGGTGCCGTGGTTCATCGTGCCAAATGGTCCGGTCCGCGAAGCCCGGTTCAAGAAGAGCAACGGAAACGCCGACGGCGAGGTGCACGACCTCTTCGTGATTACCGGCCGAAGTGACGCTCCCGGTTGCAACATCGCCCAATTCGATTTTCTGCCGGCGGGCAATCCGCTCACCGGCCAGGGCGGGAATGCGAACATTATTTTCCGCATCCCGACTCCTGTCTTTGGCGCGGGACTCATAGAAGCGATTCCCGACTCGGCCATCCTTGCGAATATGCAGGCCAACGCATCCCAGAAGTCGGCCTTGGGTATATCCGGGCACGCGAACGCACACCTGAGCGGAAACGTAAACCTCAGTGCAAACGATGGGACCATTACGCGTTTCGGCTGGAAGGCGCAGAACAAATCGCTTCTCATGTTCGCGGGTGAGGCCTACAACGTCGAGATGGGAATCTCGAACCAGCTTTTCCCACAAGAGCGCGACGAAACGCCGGGCTGTCTCTTCAACCCCAATCCTGAGGACACACTCAACTTCACCACGACTCCCGCACCCACCGGCAATTCGAGCGGCATCTCGAACCCTGCGGTCGTCTCAGACATCGAAGCGTTTGCCAACTTCATGCGGATGCTGGCTCCGCCCACTCCCGCTCCCGCCACACCCGCGACCGAAAATGGCCGCGCCGCTTTTGCCAAGGTAGGCTGTACCCACTGCCATACCCCGTCGTTTACCACCGGCGCGATGATTGCAAGCGGCTCTTCGACCCGTCCGAGTGCGGCGCTTTCCCATCAGACGGCGAATCTTTTCTCTGACCTGCTCGTCCACCACATGGGCAAAGGCCTCGCCGACGGCATCACGCAAGGCGGCGCCGGCCCCGACGAGTTCCGAACCGCTCCTCTTTGGGGCGTCGGACAACGCGTCTTCTTCCTCCATGACGGACGAGCCAGCAACCTGGTAGACGCCATCAGAGACCACAAGAGCCCCGGCAGCGAAGCAAATAAGGTCATCGAACATTTCAATAAGCTGAGCACGCGGGAGCAGCAGGAAATCATCGATTTCCTGCGGTCGCTCTAGGCAGAAGAGCGCTCTTTGAAGGCGACTCCCTGCCAAGCACTTTGTCGCCTACTGCTTTTCTCGCTTCTGCAGTTCCGCCGGCTGGTCGGTTTTCGGCTGCGCGTCGGTTGCGTCCGGTTTCCACGTAAACGCGTTCGCGGGCGCGGCAGGGTTCACGCCGAAGTCCCACACATAGAGATTGATTCCTTCTTTTCCCAGTATCTCGGCGACGGCATATTCGCCCGGTGCGAGTGGGTCAGTGGGCGTGAGCTTGACCCAGCCTCCGGTCATGGTAGTGACCGTGGACGCGACAAAACGCTCGTCGGTTTTCATCTTTCCGGTTACCGCGACGTTGACCCCGCCGGCAATGCGTTTGCCGCCCTTGACCTGGATACGAATAATCTTGAAGCGCTCCCCGGTGGGCGGCCAGCGGCGGCGGAGGAGGTCCGCCGGTGGCGGCCTGCACGGTGGCGGGCGCGCCCTGCTTCGCGTCGTTACTATTTAAGTCGATGTTGATGTAGAGCGAAGGCACGGTGGTGTGCGACTGAATCTTGGCATGGGCCTCGGGAAGTTCAATGGTTTGCCTGGCGCCGGACATCGGATTGATCGCCGCCCGCAGAATATTCGACTTTCTGTTCTTATCCACTTCGCTGCCCGATTGCTGCAGTTCGGCTAGCTGCGGCTGATTCTCATAGGTATCGAGGAGAAAAATGCCGCCTTCATCGGGCAGGCGCAGACCGGGCGCGACCTGCGGGGAACGGGCTTGTTCGGCTTTTCGTTCGGCCTCGAGTTCCTTGTCGAGTTCGACCGCTTCCGGAGCGACCTTGCCCTGCAGGCGGCCTTGCTCAAACTTATCGGTTGCGTCCCAGTCGATCAGCGAATTCGGGACTTCCTCCCATTCGCCGCGCTCGGCGCTGAAATAGCGGACGCGGTCGCCGTGAATCTCATACTTGGTGACGGACTGGTAGGAGCCGTCTTTCAGAATGAGGCGGCGGGCCTGGGTTTGGGCGGGAGCGGGTAGAGCCGAGAGAAGGCAGAGCACAGCAAGGCCGAGAATCATCCATCGGGCACCCGCTCTGCCAATCCGTGAATTCATCCTAAGGAGGCATTATCCGCGCTTTTGGCGCTTCCGTAAGAATTAGATGCGAACCGTGTGATCGGGCAGTTGCCGAAAAACCCCTTGGACGCGGGATTTCAGGTCCACGGATCCTGCATTTCTCCGAGTTCGTTGACGGCTTCCGCCACAATGGCTCGCTGCATGTCAAAATGTTCTTCCACGGCGGCGACGAGTTGGTCGCGACTCGCTAGTGATCGAACCATCGATTCGCTTCCGTGCGACTCGACCAGCGTCCAATTGTGAATCATTATGCCCCGGTCCGAATAAAAGCGCGTCAACAGCAGGGAGTTCAGAAAAGTTGCGTCCGGCCGAAAAGATCCGGCAATCACGTCGCGAAACTCCTCTATCCTCCTGGCCGCCGGCTTGGCTAGATAGCCATGCTTCAGCTGCCCATCACGATACATCTCCAAACGCGAACGCCGATTGTCGTCTTGCGGTCTGAGGATATAACGGTCTCGTCCGAGCTCAACGACGTAGTCGGTCGCAAGATCGCGAGGCATCGGCGACAGAAACGGCGCCCCGTAGCCCGCGTCCACCAGGTACTCGCGCCCATCCACGGTCACCATGATTACTGCGTGAACGTCGGGAGTCCTCATATCCGCCGCGCACAGCTTTACGCCGTAGCGTAGGGACGCCAGTAGCGAATAGAAGTGGAAGTTGTTGGAGTAGCAAGTGCCGCCAAAGCGGTAGCGCTCGACGCCATCGAGGTAGAGCTTCAGCGGTGGCAGATCCGTCAGGTCATGGTGCTTCCGGTTGTAGAGCTTGGAAATGTTTTCGAAAGGGATATGGGTCAACTGGGCGAACACAAGCTCTCGAAGGGCCTCCGCTGTGGGTTCCTGCCGCGACACACCAAGCACCGCGAGGTATCGCGAGATGAGTTCAGGGGCGAGTGGCTGAGCGAACATCAATGTCTCTCTGGAGGATTGTCAAAGCTGGCCAGCGAAATGTCGAGCGCTGAATATGGGACTGTTTGCTGACGACTGAAAGCTGAGAGCTGAGAGCCGTCATTTTTTCCACATTCCCTTCCCGAAAAACTTCTGCCATAATTGATCGTGCACCCCAACCCGCACAATTTTCCCAACAAAATTAAAGCGAGGAAGCGATGTCGGCCAAGTACATCTTTGTAACCGGCGGTGTGGTCTCATCTTTAGGCAAAGGTCTGGCGGCGGCCTCCATCGGTTGCCTGCTCGAAAGCCGCGGCCTCAAGGTCAACCTGATGAAGTTCGATCCCTACCTGAACGTGGATCCCGGGACGCTGTCGCCGTTTCAGCACGGCGAAGTGTTCGTCACCGACGACGGCGCCGAAACCGATCTCGACCTCGGCCACTACGAACGCTTCACCCACGCCAAACTTTCTCGCGATAACAACTGGACCACCGGGCGCCTCTACGAGCAGATTATCGCCAAAGAGCGCCGGGGCGATTACCTGGGCAAGACCGTGCAGGTGATTCCGCACGTGACCAACGAAATCAAGGCGGCGGCGAAGAAAGTCGCTCAGGACGTGGATGTGCTGATCGTCGAAATCGGCGGCACCGTGGGCGACATCGAGTCGCTGCCGTTCATCGAGGCGATCCGCCAGATGCGGCAGGAACTGGGCCGCGATAACACTTTGTTCGTGCACGTGACGCTGGTGCCGTTTATCGCCGCGGCGCAGGAATTGAAGACCAAGCCGACCCAGCACTCGGTCAAAGAATTGCTCAGCTCCGGAATTCAGCCGGACATCCTGCTCTGCCGCACCGACCGCTTCCTTTCCACGGAGATCAAGTCGAAGATTGCGTTGTTCTGCAACGTCGAGGAAGAAGCGGTGATCACGGCGAAGGACGTTGCGTCCATCTACGAAGTGCCGATCGTGTTCGCGCATGAAGAAGTGGACACGCTGGTGCTGCGCCGTCTGCACCTGGAGGCGAAGGAGCGCGATCTTTCGAAGTGGAAAGATCTGGTGCACCGCGTCTACAACCCGAAAGATGTGGTCAGGATCGGCATTGTCGGAAAGTATGTGGAGTACGAGGATTCCTACAAGTCGCTGAAAGAGGCGCTGGTGCATGGCGCGCTGGCGCACAACCTGAAGCTGGAAGTGAATTGGATCGACGCCGAAGGACTGGAGGCCGCCGACAAAGCCGACAAGAGTTATGAAGCGCAGTTAGAAGACTACGACGGTCTGCTCGTGCCGGGCGGATTCGGCAAGCGTGGCATCGAAGGCATGTTGCGGGCGATCCAGTATGCGCGCGAGAAGCATGTGCCCTACTTCGGAATCTGTCTGGGGATGCAGACGGCTTGCATTGAATTTGCGCGCAATGTCTGCGGATTGGCGGATGCCAATTCCAGTGAGTTCGATCCGGCGACTCCGCATCGCGTGATCTACAAGTTGCGCGAGTTGCGTGGCGTGGAGGAACTGGGCGGCACGATGCGGCTGGGGGCGTGGCCGTGCAAGATCGAGCCGGGAACGCTGGCGCACAAGGTGTATGGCCAGACCGAAATCAGCGAGCGGCACCGGCATCGTTACGAGTTCAACCGCGAGTATGAAGAGCCCATGGTGGCCGCCGGGCTGCGGATTTCCGGTTCGACTCCGGACGGCACTTACGTGGAGATGGTGGAGATTCCGGGCCATCCGTTTTTCATCGGATGCCAGTTCCATCCCGAATTCAAGTCGAAGCCGCTGGAGCCGCATCCGCTGTTTAAGGCGTTCGTGGGCGCTTCCTACGAACACGGGCAGAAAAAGAAAGACCAGAAAGAAGCGGCTGAGGTCGAGATGTTCCTGCGGCCGGAGAATGTGGGACGGAGATAGATTCACCGCCGAGACGCGGAGACCACCGAGAATGATCTAACTTCACTCGTGGGTTTTGTCATCCCGAGCGAAGCGAGGGACCTGCAGTCGATCCTCGGCGTCTCGGCGGTAAACGACTTGACCTTGTCCTTCCAAATCGATAACGTTCGCGTCGGCTCCGGAGATCTGTTTCTCATTGCCGGGCCCTGCGTGATTGAGAGCGAAGAGCACGCGCTGCGCATGGCGGAGATCATCAAGGGCGTGGCTCGTTCGCTGAATTTTCCGTTCATCTTCAAAGCCTCCTACGACAAGGCGAACCGCACCTCGATCCGCAGCTATCGCGGGCCGGGGATGAAGGAAGGCTTGCGCATTCTGAAGAAGGTCAAAGATGAAGTGCACATTCCGGTGCTGACCGATGTGCATCAGGTGGCCGACGTGGCCGCGGTCGCGGAAGTGGTGGACGTGCTGCAGATCCCCGCGTTTCTCTGCCGGCAGACCGATCTGGTCGTGGCGGCGGCGCTGAGCGGGCGTCCGGTGAACATCAAGAAGGGGCAGTTTGTTTCGCCCTGGGACATGAAGCACGCCATCGAAAAGTGCCGCGATGCGGGGAACAGCCAGGTGTTTGTGACCGAGCGCGGGTCGAGTTTTGGCTATAACAATCTGGTCGTGGACATGCGCTCGCTGGCCATCATGCGCAAGTTTGCGCCGGTGGTGTTTGACGCGACGCACTCGGTGCAACTGCCGTCGGCTTCGCACGGTGATGAAGATCAGCCCGCGGTGAGCGGAGGCCAGCCGGAGTTTATCCCTGTGCTGTCGCGCGCGGCGGTGGCGGCGGGCGTGGACGGAGTGTTCATGGAAGTCCACGACAATCCGAAAGAAGCGAAAAGCGACGGCGCGAACGCGCTCGACACGCGCAACCTGCGCGGCTTGCTGAAAGAATTGCAGGCGGTGAAGAAAGCCCTGGACGCGGCGCACGCGACGCCGTAAGCGTCATTTCTGAATCTGCTACCATTCCCGCTTCATCTGAATCTCATCGCTATGCATTGGTGGGCATCGATCGCCGGCATTGTTCTGATCTTCGTCATCCTGATGGATGCGTTTGAGACCGTGGTTTTGCCGCGGCGCATCAAGCGAATGTTTCGCATCACGGGGTGGTTCTACAGGAAAACCTGGGGCCTCTGGACGCGAGTGGCGCGGCATATCAAGTCCGCGAACCGGCGCGAAGGCTTCCTGGCTTACTTTGGGCCGCTGTCGCTGTTCCCGCTGCTGGGCTTTTGGGCGCTCGGGCTGATTTTTGGATTTGCCTGCGTGCAGTACGGACTGGGCGAACATCTGTCGCTGGGCAATGAAAAAATCACGTTCGGGAAAGTCGTCTATCTCAGCGGCGAAACTTTCTTCACGCTGGGCTACGGAGACATCACTCCCAACAACGCCGCCGCCCGCGCCCTGGCGGTGATGGAGGCGGGCATGGGCTTCGCGTTTCTCGGAGTCGTGATCGGATATCTGCCGGTTATCTACAACTCGTTTGCCGCGCGCGAGATTGAAATTTCGCTGCTCGATGCGCGCGCCGGATCGCCGCCGAGCGCGGCTGAGTTTCTCGGCCGGCTGGGATGCTGTCCCGAGCAAACGGTGCTCGACGAAATTTTTCGCGACTGGGAACGCTGGTGCGCCGACCTGCTGTCGAGTCACATTTCCTATCCGGTGCTGGTTTTCTTCCGGTCGCAGCACGGCAACCAATCGTGGCTGAGCGCGCTTGACGGTGATGCTCGATGTCACGTCGCTGGTCATGGCCGGCGTGGAAGGCATTCACCCCGACCAGGCGAAGCTCACGTTCGCCATGGCGCGGCACGCTGCCGTCGATCTGGCCCAGGTGGTGAAAGCGGAATACAGTCCGCATGATGCCGACCGGCTCACGGCAGCAGATCTAATCCGGCTGCGAGCGGAACTCGCCGAGCATGGCGTGACTCTCAATGACGGTGCGGGCAATGACTGCATACAGTGATGCGGCAATAATGTCGCGGACGCGCCCGATCGGCTGGCGGAACTTCGGATGCTCTACGAACCTTATCTTCACTCCCTCAGTGCGCCGGCTTTTGATGACGCTGCCGCCGTGGATCCACACGGAGCGCAAGAAAGACAACTGGCAGGCCAGCCCGTGGGACCGCGCGATTCAGGCGCGAGCGCTGGAGCGTCCGAGGCGGGTGGCGGACGATCACTTCTGAGGCATCGGGTCATCGGGCCATCGGGTGATCGGAGTTCGAGCGGGGAAAAATGGCCCGAACTTCCGATCGCCCGATCACCCGGGCTGCGGGCGGTCCCACAGCCCCGGTTCAAGCTGGCCGCTTGCGGCCTATTTCGTCGTCTTGTCCATTTTGGCCATGCCCATCGAATACGTGCCGGTGCACTCCCAGTCAAAAAAAGAGCCGTCCGCACTGGCTTTTCCGGAGCAGGTACCAGAACCCTTGATGCCCTTGTGCTTGCCGGTACCGCCCACGATCTTCCATTTATTGGACATAGGTTTCGTGGTGTCGGTGGGAGTGGAACCTTCATACGTGTAGTGAACCTTGTCGCCATTGTCGCCGGTCGCGATGAAGTAGCCGTGGAACTTGAAGGACGCTTTCCATGCATCGTGGAATTCCGTGAAGGTACCAGTCTTTTCCTTTAGGTCACCGCTCGCTTGAGGTAGCTTCGCAGGTGCCTTGCCCGATCCAGTAGAGGTGATCCGGTACGTCGCCGACGTCGAGTTTGTATTCTGTCGTTGCCTTCGGGCAGTGCCACTTGGTGTCAACCTTGCTCTGAGCCATCGCTACGGACACAGACACTAATAAAGTCAATGCAACCAGCAAAAGCTTGCGCATCTTTCTCTCCTTTTGAGTTTGAGTGGAAAAGCGGGGCAACTATAGTGCACTCACCCAATTCTGGCAAGCGCCAGGCGGGTACCGGCGAATCGAGCAGGCGAGGGGTTGAGATGACCCGATGGCCCGATCACCCGATGACCCGATGTCCTGCTCCTTCTGCTAACATTTCCCCTTCATGAAACACGTGGGCGAAAACGTGGTGCGCATTGAGGCTGAAGCGCTGCGGGCGCTGGCGGATCGGCTGGCGGGGCCGATGGCGGCGGACTTCAGCGCGCGGCTCTGGAGTTGATGTTTGGCTGCCAGGGCCGCGTGGTTGTTACCGGCATGGGCAAGAGCGGGATTATTGCGCGCAAGATTGCGGCTACGCTGAGTTCGACGGGATCGCCGGCGCTGTATCTGCATCCGGTGGAGGCGCTGCATGGCGATCTGGGGATGATTGTGCGCGGCGATGTTGTGCTGGCGCTTTCGGCCAGCGGCGAGACGGAGGAGATTCTGCAGCTGCTGGCGACGATTAAGCGGCTGCAGGTGCCGCTGATCAGCTATGACTTGCGAGGACATCGCGGAAACGCGCTACGCGGGCGAGGGACGCCCGCGCCACACGGGCTTCTACTCTTGCATCGGCTGCGGATGTGGCTTTGGATTGTTCGATCTCTAAGGAAGCTTGCTCGCTGGGGCTGGCTCCTACGGCTTCCACCACGACCATGCTGGCTCTGGGCGATGCTCTGGCGGTGGCGCTTTCGGAGAAGCGCGGGTTCAAGGAAGAGGACTTTGCCAACCTGCATCCGGGTGGAAAGCTGGGCAAGCGGCTGGCGCGGGTGGAGTCGCTGATGCACTCGGGAGACGCGGTTCCGCGCGTCACGCCGCAGACGAAGATGCCGGATGTGATTTACGAGATGTCGCGCAAGAAGCTGGGCATGACGGCGGTGGTCGAGGGCGATCGTTTGCTGGCAGCGTTGCTGGGGGTGATCAGCGACGGCGATCTGCGGCGATTGCTCGAGCAGCGCGGCAAAGACACGCTCGACCTGACGGCGCGGGATTGCATGACTCGGACTCCGAAAACCATCGGCCCGCAGGAGTTTGCAGCCACCGCGCTGGCGCGCATGGAGGAGATGAAGATTACGTCGCTCGTCGTTGTGGACAGCGTCGTGGACAGCAATGGACGACGCTCGGCGCGTGCGGGGGATCGTGCACCTGCATGATCTGTGGGGGACGGAGATGGTGTAGAAGGATTTTCTAGCATCGGTTGTCTGTCAGGTAATGAGTAGGCTATAGACTCCTCTGGATCAGCCTGCGAGCCCGTTGTTGCCCTCCATCTTCGGACCTTCCCCACCAAAACCAGCGGCCAAATCGCGTACCAGTATTTTTTCCGCAGAAAGTTAGTCATGAGCTTGCCCTTCCAGTCGTCATGCAACGTCTTCCTTTTCTCGGTATTCAGGGCGAATGAAGTCATGAATGTGGTGACCGAGTTCGTGATACAGCACATTTCCGAGATGAATTTCGCGGAAAAATGGAATCCAGAGGCAAGCTTTCGGAGAGTAGTTGCTCAGTGTGTTGTCAACGCGGATCTCGATCCACGCTGGCTTGCCTTGCCACGCGTGGTGGTACAGACCGTAGGCTTCAGATTTGTAAAACTTGCGTTTGCGAGTATCGTACTTTTCCCGCCCTGTCCCTGCGAGAAAGGCCCGCCTCATTGAGAAGAACCACGCAGTCGAGTCCGACCAAGTATTTCTCCGGGACCGTACGCAGAAGGGTCCGTACCACCCGGGTGGCATCAAACGGTGGCTTGTAGTCGCGATAGGATTCGACAACACGAGGCTGAGAATTGGCCACGGGGAGAGTCTTAACCGCTAACGCGCACTTTCCGCGCATGGAGCGCGTCCGGGGATAGCAGAGACGACGGGCAAGACGCATGGCTCACTCGGTTCTGCTTAGTGGCAGAAACGCTGCAGTTTCGGCGGAGGCGGGGTAGGGAACTCGTCAAACTCTCCGTCCCATCCAGCGCATCCGCGCGCGGTGACGGCGCGGATCACGACCTGTTCCAGATCGCGGGCTTTCGCTTTCGCTTGCGAGATCTGATCCATCGTGAGCGAGCCGTTGAGTTCGCCGAGGTCCGCGACCGCGGCGGCATAACCGGCGTCGGCCGCAATGGTGTACCAGATATACGCAGTGAAGCGGTCCTGCGGAACGCCGCGGCCATCTTTCAGCGCTTTGGCGTAGAAGTATTGCGCCTGGGGAAGACCCTGATCGGCGGCAATCTTATAGAGCTTCGGGGCCTTGGTGAAATCTCGATCCGCCATCAGACGGCCCAGGTAGTAGGCGCCGTAAGCGTTGTTCTGGCCGGCGGCGATCTTGAGCCACTTCTGGGCCGCGTCCGCATCGCGCGCCACCCCGTTGCCGAGGAAGTAGTGCCGTCCGACCAGCCAACCCGCAAGTGGGTCGCCTTGTTGCGCCGCCTTGCGATACAGGTCGAGGGCCTGGCTCTGGCTGCCGGCGACCACCGTACCGGTTTCGTAATAGTAAGCCAGTGCGATCTGGGCGGGTCCGTAGCCAAGATCGGCGGAGCGTCGAAAGTAGTCGATCCCCAGAGAGTCGTTTTGCGTCGGCCCAACGCCAGTAATGGCGTCCATTCCACGCTCGTACAGAGCCTCTGGAGAGGAGCTTTGCGCTAAGCCGATCGTGCTCCACAGCACGAGAATTGCCGACAGAATCGTTCGACGCATTGCTGATTTCCCGTAAGAAATATTGAACTCAGTATAGGGAATATGGCCTCTCGGTGTAGAGTTACGAAAGTTTGACGCGACTGCCCGGACGCCGGAGGTAAAACAGTGGCCTTTTTCGAAGCAGCGCATGTGGCCCCGGATGCCGCTCAACATATAGTTCAGCATATCGCTCAAAGAGCGGCGTTCTACGCTGGTCATCGCGTGCTGGTGGATATTTCTCCTGACCTTCTGGCTGCGGAAACGTCCGCCCCAAGCCCGCGAGACAAAACGCGATTGGACTTCGCTCATCGGAATGTTTCTGCAAGGCGCGGCCTACTTCTGCGTCTGGTCGTTCCCCTTGGAGCAGAAACATTTTTCGCCGGTCAGGCCTGCTTCGCCGGTGGTGGAATGGGGACTGGCGGTGTTGACTGTGGCCATCGCCGTCGCTTCGACATGGCTGGTGAACGCCGCCGCGCGCCGTTTGGGCAAGCAATGGGCTCTGGCCGCGCGCCTGGTGGAGGGCCACACGCTCATTCAGGACGGGCCCTATCGCTTCGTAAGAAACCCGATTTACGCGGGCATGTTTGGAATGCTCGTGGCGACCGGACTGGCGGTGACGCAATGGATTCCGCTGCTGCTTGCGATCGTGTTATTCGCTGCCGGAACCTACGTCCGCATTCGAAGTGAAGAGCGGCTGCTGCGCGAGGCCTTTGGCTCCGAGTTCGAAGCGTACGCGCGCGAAGTGCCGGCGTTGATCCCGGGAATCTATTAAGCGGACCCAGCCCGTGTGGGGACGGGCGCCCTCGCCCGTCCAAGCCGAGCGCAGCTCGGCAGTCTGCCTGTGGTCACAGCAATTCTGAATTCGCTAAAGCCTCGACATTGCTGACCAAATCGTGTTGCAGGCCGCAGCCGCCCCAGCGCCTGAAGTCACACCCTTCCCCAAACTCCGCGAATCAGAATTTCCCTATCGCGTAGCGCTCGCGCATGAAATCGCCGATCGCCGAGTAAGCGGCGGTCAGCGTCTTTTCGTCGGGCAGGAACACGATGCGGAAATGTTTTGTGCCGGGACGCTGGCCGAAGCCGGAGCCGTGCACGACCGTCACATGCTTCTGGCGGATCAGTTCGCTGACAAAAACCTCGTCGCCTTCCGGGATGTCGAGGCGCGGATAGGCGTAGAAAGCCCCGCGCGGCGCCACGCAACTTACGCGCGGAGTTTCGGCGCACCACTTCATGGTCAGATCGCGGCGGGTGCGCAGCTTGCGCTTGACTTCGACCAGGTGATCCTGCGGACCTTCGAGCGCGGGCTTGATCGCGTACTGCTCGGGATGGTTGGCGCACAGGCGCGCCCGCAACAGCTTGTTCATGCCTTCGAGATACGGCTTGATCACGGAGGCCTCGCCGCTGGCGATGCCCCATCCGATGCGCCATCCGGGAGCGAGATAGTTCTTGGACAGTCCGCCGAAAGTAATGACCGGCACATCGGGCGCGACCGCGGCCATGGCGACGTGGGGATCGTCATCGATAATCAGCTTGTCGTAAATTTCGTCGGCAAAGATCACCAGGTTGTGCCGGCGGGCGAGTTCGGCGATCTGTTCCAGCATCGTGCGCGAGCAGACCGAGCCGGTCGGATTGTTGGGATTGATCAGCACAATGCCGCGCGTGCGCGGCGTGATCTTTTTCTTGATGTCGTCGAGATCGGGCTGCCAGCCGTCTTCTTCGTTCAGGTAATAAGTGTTCAGTCCGATGTCGAGCTTCGCCAGAACCGCGGAATAGAGCGGATAGTCGGGGCAGGGCGTGAGCAGGTTGTCGCCCGGATTGAGCAGCGCGGTCAGGCAGATATCGACCGTCTCGCTGACGCCTGAGGTGACGAAGACATCCTGAATGTTGGTGATCCCCTTGCGGGCCGCCTCGCCGCGAATCGCGTCGAGCGCCTGCTTGATGCCCGAAGAAGGCGAGTATCCGTTCTTGCCGTCGCGCATGGCTTGATAGACGGCTTCGATCATGTGGGCGGGCGTCTGGAAGTCGAAGTTGAGCGGGTCGCCGATGTTGAGCGGCAGAATCTTGTGGCCCTGCCGGGCGACCTCGTCGGCGATGCAGGCCAGGTCGCGAATGGCGTAGCGGACGTTTTCGAGGCGGGTGGCGGGGGTGATTTCGCGGGCTTGAGTGACGGGCATTAGTGACTCCAAAACACTTTGCAGAGCCATCCAGAGGATCACCGAGGTGAGCGAACAGAGGGCACAAACCTCTGTGTTCTCTGTGTACTCCGCGTCCTCTGTGGTTAGAGATTACTCCACGCGATCGATCTGCGCTTTTTGCAGCTTGTCGGAATAATCGACGTAGACGGCCTTCCACTCGGTGTAGAAGTCGATCGCGCCGATGCCGCCTTCGCGGTGTCCGTTGCCGGTGGCCTTGGTGCCGCCGAAGGGCAGATGAACTTCCGCGCCGATCGTGGGAGCGTTGATGTAAGTGATCCCAGCCTCGAGGTCGCGGACGGCGGCGAAGGCCTTGTTCACATCTTTCGTGTAGAGCGCCGACGACAAGCCGTACTCGATGTTGTTGGCGATTTCGATCGCATTCTCGAGATCGTCGCACGGGATGATCGAAACCACCGGGCCGAAGATTTCTTCCTGCGCGATGCGCATCTTGGGATCGACTTCGGTGAACACGGTCGGCTCGAGGAACCAGCCGTGCTGGTAGTCGCCCTTGTCGAGCCGGTTGCCGCCGCACACCAGCTTGGCGCCTTCCGTCTTGCCGATCTCGATGTAGTCGAGATCGGTCTTGAGCTGGTTCTCGTTGACCGCCGGACCCATCTCGACCGTCTCGTCGAGCCCGTTGCCGACTTTGATCTTCTTGGCGCGCGCGACGAAGTGGTCGACAAACTCGTGGTAGACGCCTTTCTGCACGATGATGCGGCTGGTCGCGGTGCAGCGCTGTCCGGTGGTGCCGAACGCGCCCCAGAGTCCGCCTTCGATGGCGAGGTCGAGGTTGGCGTCGTCGAGCACGATCATCGGATTCTTGCCGCCGAGTTCGAGCGAACAGTGCTTGAAGCTCTTGGCCGCCGTAGTGCCCACGATTCTGCCGACCGCCGAAGATCCGGTCAGCGAGATGGCGCGGACCGTCGGATGCTCGGTCAGCGGCGTGCCAACTTCCGAGCCGAAGCCGGTCACGATGTTGATGACGCCTTTCGGGACGCCTGCGTCGGTCAGCGCCTGCACCAGGTTGAAGGTCGAGAGCGGAGTGTCCTGGGCGGGCTTGATCACGCACGCGTTGCCGCAGACGACGGCGGGCAGCAGCTTCCACGAGGAGATCGCCATGGGGAAGTTCCAGGGCGTGATCATGCCGCAAACGCCGATCGGCTGGCGGACGGCCATGGCGAACTTGTTGGGCAGCTCCGAGGGCACGGTCGGGCCGAACATGCGGCGGCCTTCGCCGGCGTTGTAGTAGGCGGCGTCGATCGCTTCCTGCACGTCGCCGCGGGTTTCTTCCAGAACCTTGCCCATTTCGCGGGTCATGTCGCGGGCATAATCTTCTTTGCGCTCGATCAGGATCTCGGCGGCGCGGAAGACCATCTCGGCGCGGCGGGGCGCGGGAACCAGACGCCACTTGGCAAACGCACGCTTGGCTGCATCCACGGCTGCGTCCACATCGGCCTTATTCGAGCGCTGGAAAATGGCGACGACCTCGCGCGTGTCGGCGGGATTGCGGTCTTCGAAAGTCCGTCCGCTGACGGATTCGACCCATTCGCCGTCAATGAAATTCTTGAAAACTCTGGTCTTGGTCGTGCCGCCCGCGATCACTGGCTTGGTCAGAGTATCGGTCGCCATAGGAGCCTCCTGGGAGTAGTGCAGAACCTCTATGCTAACAACCGGGGCGAAGCCGGGCAAGGGAAGGCGCTCAGGGGTAGCGTCCAAGTTCCGCGCGCGGCGACTGTAGCGCCGCCGTCCCGGCGGCTGTCCGGCGGGCATCATGCCCGCCGAGCCGAGGGCGAGGACGCCCTCGGGACAGCCGGCAAGGATGCCAGCGCTACTTCGGCGGCAACACGGCAAATTAGGACACTACCCGCTCAGGAGCAGGGGGCCGTTCCGCCCAGTCACTTTCGTAACCTTTACCCCCCATGACCCAAGTCTAATACCCATCCCAGCAGGGATATGATGGTCTGGAGTGTGAAAGATCTCCGGAATTTTCAGAATTTTGCATTGAGGTTGGCACCGGCTCGTGTCGAATAAACCCAAGGCGGGACTCTACGTCGCTTGGAAGACGGTGACGTATCGCAGCGTGATTATAGTGCTGCTGGGTGCGGCGCTGATCTTTGGCGCCTTCATGCACGTGGCGTTTCCGAAATTCACCGACTCGACGGTCAAGGCGGCGGGGCAGTTTTTCGACGGGCTTGCTGGAAAAAGTTGCGGGACTGGCGCCGCAGCTCAAGGGGCCTTCGGCCGCCGTTTCGCAGCAGGCGCACTTCACCGCGCTCGATGGCACCATCCGGGTGAGGAAGGGCAACGGCAATTCGCTGGATCAACGCCGACTACAACGTCCCGCTGGAAAAAGGCGACGTGGTGCAGACCGGCGCCGAAGGCATGGCGAAGATTGTTTTCAACGACGGGACCAACTACACGGTGAAACAGGATTCGCTGATCGTGATCGAAGAGAACTCGGCCAACGATCAGCAACAAACCAATGTTGCGGTGGCGGTGACGACCGGAACGGTCGACCTGACTACGGCCACGTATGTGCAGGGTTCGAAGTCGCAGGTGATTGTCGCAGGCGCCAAAGCTTCGCTGGCGCCGGATTCGTCGGCCATGGTGCACAATGATCCCAAGGCCGACCAGCACGAAATCTTGGTGAAGAAAGGCAGCACCGACATCGAGCGCAATGGCGAAGTGGTTCGTTTGTCGAACTGGGAGAAGGTGAGCTTCCAGAGCCGAGTCGAAAACCATGGAGCGGGCCAAGGAAATCGGGCCGCCCACGCCGATTACGCCGGGCAACATGATGCCGGTTTTCATCACTCCGGGGAGAAATCGAAAGAAGTAGAGTTTTCCTGGACGCCCATGGCGAATGCTGCCGGATACCGGCTGCGCATCTCGCACAATCCGTATTTTTCATCGTTGTTGCTGGATCAAAAGGTGGAGGCCGCGAACGTAGTGGTCACCGGCTTGGCGCGTCGGCGCTTACTACTGGTCGATCCATGTCGTACGACGCGGCGGGCAAAGAATCGGTGGAAAGCGAAAAGAATCGCTTTACCATCATTGCCAAGGCCAAGGAAAAAGTGGAACTGTCGCTGGAACTCGATCCTCTGTCCAACACGGACATGTGATCGAGGTGACGGGCAAGACCGAAGCGGGAGCGCGCGTGATGGTCAACGGCAGGGAAGTGCCGATCGTCGGCGACGATGGTACGTTCCACTATTTCACGCCGCCTTGCCCAACGGGGAGAACCTGATCACGGTCACGGCGCAGAATTCCAAAGGCGGGGTCAATACCCACCAGGAAAAAGTGGTGATTCAGTAAGGATTCATGTTCCGAACATGTTCAGAACAACCGGTGCCGTGATAACAGTCCTGTTCTCCTGCACATCGAAGTAGAATAGAAGAAACAAGAACAACAGCTCGCTCAGCGGAGACGGCCGAGGAAACCGGTCCAAGGTTCCGGGTTCCAGGAGCGAGATGAATTCCCGGAAGAGAGAAGCACTTGCCATGTCAAACAACGGATTTCATAACGGCTCATCGCGCTCGCACAATCTTCGTTCGCTGTTCAGCATGTTTTCGAGCGATCTGGCGATCGATCTGGGAACGGCCAACACGCTGGTGTACGCGCGCGGCAAGGGCATCGTCGTCAACGAACCTTCCATCGTCGCGCTCAACAAGAACACCGACGAAGTGGAAGCCGTCGGCAAAGAAGCCAAAGAGATGCTGGGCCGCACGCCCGGCAACATCGTGGCCATCAAGCCGATGAAAGACGGCGTCATCGCCGACTTCAAAGTCACCGAGAAGATGCTGAACTACTTCATCCAGAAGGCGCACAACCGCAAGATGCTGGTGCATCCGCGGATCGTGATTGGCGTGCCTTCGGAGATCACGCAGGTGGAAAAGCGCGCGGTGATGGATTCCGCCTATCGCGCCAAGGCGAGCGAAGTGCACCTGGTGGAGCAGGCCATGGTGGCGGCCATCGGCGCGGGACTGCCCATTACCGAACCCAGCGGCAACATGGTCGTCGACATCGGCGGCGGCACCACCGACATCGCGGTCATTTCTCTCAGCGGCATCGTTTATTCGCGTTCCGTGCGCATGGCCGGCAACCAGATGGATGAGGCCATCATGAACTACCTCAAGCGGAAATATAACCTGCTGGTCGGCGAGCGCACCGCCGAGCAGATCAAGATGGAAATCGGCTCCGCCTATCCGCTGGACAAGCCGCTGACCATGGAAATCAAAGGCCGCAACCTGATCGAGGGCGTGCCCAAGACCATCACGGTGGACGACAGCGAAATCCGCGAATCGCTCAGCGAATGCGTTTCGACCATCATGAATGCGATCCGCGTCGCGCTCGAACGCACGCCGCCCGAACTCTCCGCCGATATCAGCGACCGCGGCATCGTGCTGACCGGCGGCGGCGCGCTGCATCAAGAATCTCGACAAGCGCATCCGCGAGGAAACGGGACTGCCGGTCTCGATCGCCGACGATCCGCTCTGCAGCGTGGTGCTCGGCACCGGCAAGATGCTCTCGGACTTCAAGCTGCTGCGCAAGATTTCGATCGAGTAGCGAGAAACAGTCGTCGGCTAGTCCAGCTGCGCAGCTAAGCACCGGCAGATATCCTCGTGTGGTGCGAAAAGCAACTCATCAGGCCACCGCCAGCCGGACAACTGAGCAGCTGGCAACTGAGCAACTGAGCAACTGCTGTTATGGAATCTGTCCTCGGACGCTACCGCAACCTGATCGTGCTGGTGGGAGTGTTGTTCGCCCAGGTCCTGGGCCTGGCCGTGCAGGTCAAGCGCACAACCGACAGCGAATCCGACCCGTCTGATCCGCGTCTGGGCGGTGGGCACGGTCACTCCTCTCGAAAAGACACTGGTCTGGGCGCAAACCACCAGCAGAAACATCTGGCATAACTACTTCTACCTGCGCGGCGTGCGCGCCGAGAACCGCAGCCTCAAGGCGCAGATTGAGCGCATGAGCCTGGAGCAGGTGCGGATGAGCCAGGACGCCGATCAGGCGCGGCGTCTGCAGTCGTTGCTCGCCTTCAAGGAACAATTCATTTCGCAGACCATGGCGGCGCAGGTCATCGGGTCGAGCGGCAGCGAGCAGTCGCGCTCGGTCTACATCGACAAGGGTGAAAACGACGGCATCAAGCCCGACATGGCGGTCATCACCGCGGACGGCATCGTGGGCAAGGTGCTGCGCGTGTACGGCTCCACTTCGCTGGTGCTCTTGATCGACGACCAGACCAGCGGAGTGGGCGCGATCCTCGACAAAACGCGGCTGCAGGGCATACTGCGCGGCACGCCGTCGGGAGAAGTGGTGCTCGAAAAAGTGATGAGCGACGAAACCGTGCCCGCCGGAGAACTGGTTCTCACCAGCGGCGGGGATGGCATTTTTCCCAAGGGCCTGCTGGTTGGCAGGGTGACCAAGGTGTCGCCGGGCAGTGAGCTTTTTCTCAACATTCGCGTGCGTCCCGCGGCCGATCTCAGCCGGTTGGAAGAAGTGCTGGTGGTAACCAAAATTGATGAAAGACAGGCCGAGCCTGACCAGACGGGCGCCGCGCGTGCCATCGATATCTTGGCCGAGCGCCTGCCGACGGTTCCTCCCAAGCCGGAAAATGCTGCCAAAGGTGCCGCGCCAGGAACAGCCTCGCCCGGGACGGTCGCGCCGGGGGCTGGCGCAACGACGACTGGCACCAAAAACGGTCGCAACTGAACGACTGGCGCACCAGCGGCTGTCGCACCAACGACTGGCAAGCGCCAACGACCACCGGCTCCGCTGCCCAGCCCAAAGCCGCGCCCCCGGCAGCTTCCGCCAGCAGCAGCGCCCCCGCCGCGCAAAAAACGGCGAGCCCCGGGCCTTCTTCCGCAACTGGCTCCGGAACCTCCTCTGCAACTCCGGCAAGCGCCACCGGCACCCCGGCTGTGAAAGCTTCCCCCAAGCCCGTGAAGCCGGCGGTCCAAACTCAGCCTCAACTCAACCTCAGCCCAAACCGCAACCCGCCGCGCAGGATAGTCCGCACTAACGTGGCCATTACTTACACATCGGGAGAGCAGGTTGAGGTCTACCGTTTCAGTATTCCTGCGACGATTCTGATTCCCCTGGTGGCCGTTTTTATCCAAGCGTGGCTGCCGCTGCGGTTTCATTTTTTCACGATCTTCGATCTTCCCCTGCTGGTCATGATCGGTTTCGCGACGGCGAGGCGCAATCCGCTGGCCGGCCTGGTCACGGGCGGTTTGATCGGTATTCTGCAAGACGCGCTGACCCACCAGCCCATCGGGCTCTACGGAATTTCGAAGACGGTGGTAGGATTCGGCGCATCTTCGCTCGGCATCAAGCTGGACGTGGAAAATGCCGGCGCCCGTTTCCTGCTGACGATTTTCTTCTACGTGGTGCACGAAGTCGTCTACTTCATGATCGCTCGCGGCCTGGTCGGGTTGCGCATGGCGTGGAGCTGGCCCCACGAACTTCTGTCGGGCGTGGCGAACGCCCTTCTGGGCGTCCTCGTCTTCATGTTGCTCGACCGAGTCAAGCAGCGCACGTAAACCGGGCGAAGGCTAAGATTAGTTCTCAGTTCCCAGCGCAGTCTCAGCGAATGGCTCAACAGTTGGCTCACTGAGACACTCGAGAACCGGGAACTGAGAACTTATGCCGTATGACAGTTACGGATGTTATACTAACGCCGCAATGCCATAAGCCAGCGCCGCCGCCGCCAGAGTAGAGAAGAGATTCACCGCTTGGTTGCTGATCCAGCCGCGGCGTTGCAGGGTCGCGCCGAGAATGCTGTCGATGAGCATCCCGGCGAATCCGGCTGGCCACCGGAATCCAGAGCTGGGACGGAAGAACCATCCCGCCCACCGTTGCCACCGCCGCCATCGCCAGACCGGCCGCCAAGCCCGCGATGGTTCCAGGAATCGTGATGCCGCCGTCGGTCCCTGCGGGGACGCGTTCCCCGGTCGTAATCAGTCGCGCGTCTGAGCCGCGGTATTGCCCGATTTCGCTGGCCACGGTGTCGGTAGCTGCTTCGGCGAGAGCTGCCACGCTCGCGACCAGCCAAACCCGATTTCCGGTGGCGCTGAAAACGACGGAACCGAGCGCAGCTACTGCCAGATTCGCCAGTACCTGCCAGGCATTCCGGCCTTCCCGGCGCTCGGCGAGCCCGAGTGCCAGCTTGCGGCGGTATCCGAGGCGGGTGGATACCCAGGTCATAGAAACAAGGATGCGAGCGCGACGAAAGCCGTCGGGCCGGCGCCGGCAAAAAGCAGGAAACAGGCGAGACCGCCCGCCAGAGCTCCGGAGCGATTGACGCCGCGCACGGCTCGAGCCAGCACCGCGAAGCCCAGCGTCACGGCGGCAGCGATTGCCAACCGCTCCGGGGATGACGCCCAGCCGTGGGCTAGAAAGGAGTTAGCATTCTTTGGTAGGCAGCTCTCAGCTGTCAGCTCTCAGTAGAATCTCACGTCCCTGAGCTGGCAACTGAGAGCTGACAGCTGACAGCCTGAGAGCTGATCTGCGTGTTCCGCGTTCGATAACACTATATTCGGTGTCAGGCGGCAGCCGACCCCGCCATGTAGTGCTTGACCTTTGGATTCACCCTTCATCTGGCAGCTGCAACCCCTCCCGATTTAGGCTACACTTCTGTACGCTCGGCGAGGTTCGAGCATCTGAAGACTTTGCGGTGGCGCGGCTTGCCGTGTCTGCCGATGATGAAAGAGACGAGGCAAGCCTCGTCTCCGCTTCGTTTCTGCAATGGGGTGAAACCAATGGCGGCCTCCGTCTGGTCTGGATATCTTACGTTCGGATTAATCTCCATGCCGGTGCGTCTGTTCTCGGGCGCGCGCAGCGAGCGGCATTTCGTTCAACCAGCTTCACCGCACCGACCACCATCGGGTAAAGCAGCAGCTCATTTGCCCGGCGGACAACCAGGTCCTCGAGCGCAGCGATATCGTCAAGGGCTATGAGTACCGCAAAGACGAATACGTCATCATCGATCCCGAAGAGATCAAGAAGATCGAGCCCAAGACGGCGAAGACCATGGAGATCCTCGAATTCGTGAAGTCGAGCGAAGTCGACCCCGTGTACTTCGAGTCGTCGTATTACATGGTTCCGGAAGAAGCCGGCCGCCGTCCCTACGCGCTGCTGACCAAGGCGCTGGAGGAAAGTGAATACGTCGCCATCGCCAAGCTCACCATGCACAACCGCGAATACACCGTTTTCCTGCGCCCGCATAAAGGCGGAATGATGCTGCACACCATGTACTACGCCGAGGAAGTGCGCGAGGTCGAGTCGTTCGGCGCTCCCGAGGTGGAGATTAAAGAAGCCGAAATCAAAGTTGCCCATCAGCTCATCGAAGCGCTGGCGGGCGAGTGGGACCCGGAGAAATATCACGACACCTTTCAGGAAAATCTGAAGAAGCTGATTGAGGCGAAGCTGGAAGGCGGCGAAGTGCAGGCCGTCGAGCAACCGAAGAAGCTGGCTCCGGTGGTCGATCTGATGGCGGCATTGAAAGAAAGCCTGGCCCAGACGAAGAAGCCGGTCGCCTCAGAAAAAGTTACCGAGATGCCATCCGCAAGCCAGCCGAAGAGACGCCGCGGGCGTGCGTGAAGCACGCGCGTGAATCAGATGAACCCAGGTTTCAAATGAACCCAGGTTCCAAAGCTTCAAGGTAAAACCTGGCTTTGAAACTTCTCAACCTTGAAACGGCTGCTCCCCCGATTTCCCCTCTCGCCCCCGTTCCCGATACAATATCGGATTCCGCGGTAAGACGACCTTTTTCTATGGAGTTTGAATGAAGCGGTTTCTCTGGCTGGGGTTCGTGCTGTTTTTTTTTGTGATCTGTAGCGGCTGCGGCGACACTTTCCGCCCGATTATCTTCCCGAATCCTCCACAGTTTCCCAACCCGGCGGCGTCTCACAGCGTGGTGTCGATCAACGATAACGGAACCATCGTTCCCGGCACCGCCATGGTGATCGATGTCTCCGGCGACTCGGAAGCGAGCGTCGCCAACGTGGGCCTCGCTCCCGTCCACGGCGTGCAGCAAACCGCCAGCGTCTTCCTGGTCGTGAACCACTCTGTGTCCGGCGCGCAGGCCGATTCGCTTACCAAGCTGAATTTCGGCGGCACGGTGATCTCCAGCACCACCACCATCAGCCTGCCGGAGAATTCGGCGCCGAATTTTGTGGCTACCACCGAGTCGAGCCAGGCCTACGTCTTGATGCCGAATTACGTAGACCCCACCACCAGTACCATCGTTCCATCGATCCAAGTGGTCAACACTCAGCGCCAATAACCTGGTGGCCACCATCCCTGTGGGAAACAACCCGGACGCCATGGCCGAGACTCCGAATGCCCAGAAACTCTACGTGGCCAACCAGGCCGACAGTACGATCGACGGCTTCAACACCGCGGACCGGTCTTCGCGCACCGTCAACGGTTCGTTCAACGGGCCGCTCTGGTTGATTGCGCGCTACGACAGCCAGCGCCTGTATGTGCTCAACGGCAATGGCGTCGTAAGCACAGTTGATACCACCTCCACTTTGGGCCCGGATAACGTGATCGATGCCAGCGTCAATGTGCCCGGCGCAGCTTACATGCTCTACGACGGGAATCTGAACCGGCTGTACATACCGGGAGGCAGCCCAGTTGACGATACTGGATGTCTCGCAGTCCGTCCCCGCGGTTCTTGCCGGAGGCCCGATCGCGATTCCCACCGTTGCGCCCACTTCGCGCGGCGCCTCCGACCCTTGTTCGACGACCGGCGCGCAGCCGTTGACGGTAGCCGCCGTCGCCGCTCTGCCCGATGGCAGCCGCGCTTATGTCGGGGCTTACTACGAAGATGCATCCGATAACTTCTGCCCGCAGGTGACAGTGATCGACGCCGCCAGCAACACCATCAAGAGCAAGATCGCGGTCCCGGGATTTCCTGCTTTCGACGCCTTTTGCTCGCCATCACAGTCCCCGCGAGCTCCGCGCTTCCGCATTATGATGGCCGCCGGCGGCGACAGCTCCCGCGTCTACCTGGCCAGTTGCGATGGCGGGAATGTCAACTTCATCGATACCTCCAGCGACACCTATATCCTGAATCTGCAGGCTCCAATCGGCTCGCGCCTGGACAACCCGCCGCAGAATCCGGTGTTCCTAGTTGCCGGTCCGTAAGCCGAACCGCCCGAGATGAAAGTCTGATTCGTACCGGGGCATGTTCGTACCGGGGCATGTTCGTGCCAGGGAATGTTCGTATCAGGGCACGCCTTCAGGCGTGCCGCCAGTGCCTTGTTCTGAGTGCGCCTTAGGCGCTGGATTTGGGCGCTTGAGTTTCACCACAGGCTGCGAACCTCGTCATCAACCGGAATGCATGTCGGGTGCGCGCCGATAAGGTCGGATGAGTTGAGGAGTCGAGCGGCAACGACCAACGACTGAACGACACGAACGACCAACGACCAACGACCGCTTTCCTACCCCACGACCGCCGCGCGTTCCATCGCCCGGCAGGGGTGGTAGCGCAGCGCCACATTCATGAAGACTTTTCCGCTGGAAGTACTGAAGCACATCACCAGCGCTTCGGTGTCTTCACTGCTTTTGCTGCCTTGCTCGGATGTGTGCAAGGTGGGGGGACGAACGTGAAAGTGAAATCCCTGGTCGTTGAGGAGGTGATGGCGTTGCCGATGATCTGGTTGGCGAGTTCACAGACCGCCTCGCGCTACCAGATCGTCGGTCTCGGAGACTTCGACGCCCGCCAGAAGGCTGGCGAGCGCACCGCCGTCTCCGGGTCCGCATCAAAAATGATCCGCCCTTCGATCTCGCCGCTGAGGCAAACCTCGGCGGCAATCCCGTTCCGCCGGTAAGCCTCTTCTTCCATGCTCAGGTTCTCGATGGAAATGGGCGACTGCAGCCCCTGCGCCAGGACGGCATCGGCCGAGTTAATAAAAGGCTGAATCAGGTCCATGCGCATGACTAGACTCCCGCTCCGGCGCCGCGCGTCGTCGTTCCATCGTCACGCATTACGTACTTGATCACTTCATAGAGAACTTCCGGCTTCACCGGTTTCTGCACGAAGTGGCGGGCTCCGCGCTGCAAGGCGGCCACGATGTTCTCCTGGTAGCCGACCGACGACACCATCACGATGCGGGCGTTCGGATGATCGCGTACGATCTTCTCCGCCGCTTCGATGCCTTCCATCTGCGGCATGGTGATATCCATCAGAACGATGTCGGGCGTGAGCCGGTCGTACTCGCTGATCGCAGAAACTCCGTCTCCAGCCTCGCCGACCACCTGCCCGCCGAATGTTTCGACCATCCGGGCCAGGTTCTTGCGGGCGAACACGGAGTCATCCACGATCAGATACCGTACCGGCTGTCCGTCCTCGCTCCGCTTTACGGGCGCAAACTTTTCCATGGCACTCCTCCCAAACTACACACTTAATCACGATCTACGCTACTTTCGGTAGATACCGAAGATACCCTAGTTACTTCCGGCACTGGTCGACCTGTTTGACGTCGGTTGCGTCCCGCCGGCCGGGGTCGTTCCCGCACTGTGCCTGCAAGACGTTGGGCAACTCCTGCAGGCTCGCGACCCGCATCGCATACCCCCGCTCAATGGCCGCCCTGGGCATGCCGAAGACCACGCACGTTTCCTGGCTCTGCGCCACGGTGTATCCCCCCGCCGCGCGGATTTCTCCCAGTCCGGCCGCCCCGTCTTCTCCCATGCCGGTCATCAATACGGCCGATGGCTTGCGGGCCAAACTCCTCGGCTACGCTGTGGAACAGCACGTCCACCGAAGGACGATGTCCATTGACCGGGGCGTCATCCCCCAGCACCGCCACGTTGCCCAGCGGCAATTTCTTCACCTTCATGTGCCGGTTTCCCGGACAAATCAGCGCCCGCCCGGCCACCAGCAAGTCGCCCGATTGCGCTTCTTTTACCCGGATGGGGCAGCTCTCGTCCAGCCGCTTGAGCAAACAGTTCCGTGAATCCGTCCGGCATATGCTGCACCACCAGGATGCTGCCCGAAAACTCCGCCGGCAGACTGCGAGAACAGGTATTGCAAGGCATTCGGACCGCCCGTGGAAACGCCGATGGCAACGATGTGCGTCGGCGCCACCGGCCGCAGCTTGCCCGATCTTCGCGCCCTGGGCTTCTCCCGGCAGGAACTGCGCCTGCACCCCCGCGCTCTGCGCCGCGGCCATGAATTTTCTTGATCAACTCGGCCGCAATTTCGGGCATGCGCGCGGAAACGTCCTGCGGCTTGGCCACGAAATCGAACGCGCCCAGCGCCAGCGCCTTGAGCGTGATCGACGCCCCCGCTGTGCTATGCGAACTGACCACGATCACCGGCAGCCGGTAGCGCCGCATGATTTCCTTCAGCGTATCGATCCCGTTCATTCCGGGCATTTCCAAATCGAGCGTCACCACTTGCGGCGACAGCTCCCCGATTTTCTTCAGCCCGAAATAGCCGTCCATCGCCGTGCCCACCACCTCGATCTCGTCGTCCGCTTCGAGGATCTTGGGAATCAGCTTGCGCATCAGCGCCGAGTCGTCCACCACCAGCACCCGCACCGGCTTTTTCATGACTGGCCCCCGGCCGCGCCGCGGGCCCGCGTCTCACCCGTCTGGATTCCACCACCGCTCGTCTTCGCGGGTACGGCACTCGACAGCAGACCCGCCATCCGCGCGCCCGTGGCATTGGTCCGCCCGCGCGTGAAGCGATCCATCAGGGCGATCATGTTCAAAATCAGAACCACCCGCCCATCGCCCAGAATCGAAGCTCCACTCACCAAGTCGGTCGTGATCGACTGGTCGTCGAGCGCCTTGATGACCAATTCCTCTTCGCCCTCGAGCGCGTCGACGACCAGGCCGAACTTGCGGTCCCCGCTGTTGATGACCAGCACGAAGACCTTGCGCCGCGCCGTTTCCGGCCCCATCGCGGGCTTCGAGCCCAGGCGCAACAGCGGCAACACGTCGTTGCGCAGTTGCAGCACCTCGTAGTGCTCCACCTGATGAATATTTTCTTCCATCGTGCGCGCGATTTCCGACACCGCGTTCAACGGCAGCGCGTAGAGCCGCTGCTCCACCCGGAACAGCAGCGCCCGAATGATCGCCAGAGTCAGCGGAAGCCGCAGACGGAAGGTTGTGCCTCGCGCCGGCGCGGTTTCGATCTGCACCGTTCCCTTGAGGCGCGCTAGCACGCTCTGCACCACATCCAAGCCCACGCCGCGGCCCGAGAGTTCCGTGATCTCCTCCGCCGTGGAGAAGCCCGGCCGCAAGATCAGATCCAGAGTCTCCGCCTCGGTCAGGCGAGCCGCCTGCTCGGCGTTCAGCAATCCCTGGCCGAGAGCGCGCGCTGCCGTACTTTTTCCGCATCGATGCCGCGTCCATCGTCGGAGACCTCGATCACCACCTGGTTCCCCTGGTGATATGCGTCCAGCCGCAACGTGCCCTGCGCGCGCTTGCCGGCGCGAACCCGCTCTTCGGCCGTCTCGATGCCATGGCCGATCGCGTTGCGCACCAGGTGGGTCATGCGGCTCGGCAATCGCATCCAGAATGCTCTTGTCGAGATCGGTTTGCCCGCCCTTGATCACGAGTTCCACTTCCTTGCCGCACTGGCGCCCAACGTCCCGCACAATGCGCGGGAAGCGGCGGAACAGTTGATCGACCGGCACCATCCGAATCTTCATGACCGAGTGCTGCAGGTCGTTCAACACGCGCCCTTGAAACGCCATGGCGTCGGCGAACTTTCCCCGCAACCCATCCTTCGGGAAGCGCTGCGCCAAATTCGAGGAGCGCCTGCTGCAACATCGATTTCGCCAGGATCAGTTCACCGACCAGATTGAGTACGCTGTCGATTTTTTCCGCATCCACCCGCAGCAGGTTGTCGGGTCCGCTCGGCACCGGTCGCCGCCGCCGGTTCCGCAGCGGCGGGAACGGCGTTAGCGTTGTGAGCGTCGCTTACTGGGCAACGCGCAGTGTCGCCGGCAGCGGCCGCGGCGGGCGCCGGCAACGCGGCCTCGTTCGTGCCTTCAGCGCGCTGCCTTCGGAAGCGGCGGCGGAAGCCTGCGGAAGCGGCGCCAACGGCGCTGGGACGCGCAAGGCCTTGACCTTTGCATTCAGCGCAATGGTAGGGATGCTGCACTTAGCCCGTATCTGCTCCGCCGGTTTTTCCGACGCCAGCGCCGCTTCGATTTGTTTTATGGGATCGAGACTGTCTTCCGCCGGATAGAGAGCCAGCACCTCGCCCAGTTCCGCCAGGGCCAACTGGATCATCTGGCGTCCGGCGATGGGCATGGCACACTGCGGGTCGATCTCCACTACCACGTGATGAACGCGCTTGCCCATCGCCACCGCGCGGGCCATCGCCAGTTGTTCGTATTCCGACCAGCGGCATGGTCTTCGCGGCGGCTTTCTTTTTCTTCTGCGTGGCTTTGCCCGCCCCGTCCCGCGCCGGGTGTGCCAGACGCGCAATGTCCGCCCGCAAAGACTGGATGCTGGGAAGCTTCGTCCCTTCTCGGTACGCCTCCAGCAAGGCCGCAAACACGTCGGCCGCGCGCAACGCGATCTCCGGAACCGAAGCCGCCGCCGCCGTGTTCCCCAGCGTCAGCACGTCCTCGAACTCGTGGCCAGTTCGCTGAGTTCCCGGAAGCCGCAAGCGGCCGAGTCTCCCTTCAGCGTGTGCACGGTGCGCCGCAGGCTGCGCGCCGTCTCCGCATCGCCCGGCGATTTCTCCAGCTGCATCGCCTGCGTCGTTCAGCTTCTGGACCAGTTCCGCCCGCGGTTTCGAAGAACAACTGGCGGAGTTCCGTCATCCGGTCTTCGGGGGGAGCGGTCACATTCTTACCTCGACTCGCTGGTACGCCGTTCCGCTGTTGCGATGCACCATCTGAAATTTTTCCGTCAGCCCGAGCAGGCTCTCGGCATGGCCGACAAACAGTATCCATTCGGATTCAAGCAACGATAAAACTTTTCCACCAGCCGCTTCTGTTCCGGCTTCGTCGAAATACATCATCACGTTGCGGCAGAAAATGACGTCGTTGCGCTGCGGCAGGTATTCCGTCTTCAGATTGTGAAAGTCGAAGTGCACCAGCTCCTTGACGCCCTTCTTCACCGCGTAGCGGTCGCCCACTTTGTCGAAGTAGCGCAAGCGGTAGCCATAGTCCACCCCCGCCATCTGATGCTCGCTGTAGGAGCCCTCCTGCGCCGCGCGCAGCACCGAATAGTTGATGTCGCTGGCCAGGATCTCCACCCGCCACGGTGCCGGGTATCAGGGGCTTCGGCACCGGCGCTTCGAGCGGCAGGGCGGTGCGCAGATAGTAGTACGACAGCGCATCGGCCACCAGCATGGCCAGCGTGTAGGGTTCCTGTCCCGTGGAACAGCCCGCGCTCCAGATTCTCACGCTGTAGTCCCGGCGCTCCTGCTTGCGCCGCAGAATGTCGTCCATCACGTCCCGCTGAAACAGGTCGAGCTGCGCCTTGTTGCGGAAGAAGCTGGTCTCGTTGACCGTGAGATTTTCCAGCAGGCACGACAGTTCTTGTTTTCCCTGGCTGGCTGATCAGCAGGCGATAGTAGCTGTAAAACGAATCCAGTTGGCACTCCTTCAGACCGCCGCTGCAAACGGTCCTGCAGGAAGGAGGTGCGCCGCTCGTCGAAGTGCATGCCGCACTCCTGGTACACCAGCGCCTGCAGGAGTTTCAATTCCGCGTCGGTGAATGGCGGTCGTTTCACTCGTGTTCATGTGGTGTTCGGTTCTTCGCTACTTGCCGGCCGAGGCGCTCTTTGTCTGTCTGTTCCTGTTCCTGTCGCCTGTCCCCGCCTCGCGACTCGCGGCCGCCGCTTTTCTGCCGCCGGCTCGCTGCCCACCTCGGGCGCCCCCAGTACTTTGTTGATATCCAGCAGAATGATGAGCCGTCCCTGGTACTTGGCCAGGCCCGTCACACAGTCCAGTCCGCCTTCCTGCATCATGGCGGGCGCGGTTTCGATTTCGCTTTCCGGGATTTTCAGCACCTCCGACGCCGAGTCCACGATCATGCCCGCCAGCCGGCCCCGGTGTTCCACGACCAGAATGCGATTGCGCCGGTCGAGTCCGGTCGGCGGGCTTCCCAAACCGCTTTCGCAGATCCACCACCGAGACAATCTTCCCGCGCAGATTGATGACCCCTTCCAGATAATCGGGCGCGTCCGGCACCGCGGTGATCTCCGGCACGCGCACGATCTCATGCAGCGACGTGATGGGCACGCCGTAGGTCTCGCGCCCCACGCGGAAGCCCACAATGTGTGTTTCCTGGCTCATGAATGAAATTCCTTCATTGAGATCCCGCCGCCGCGGTGCGGGCTGAGTACTCGGTACCCCGGTGCGCTGTCGTTCATATTGCCGTTCGTCTTGCCCTTCGTCTTGTCGTTCGTCTTGCTGTCCGACCGCAGCGCAAAACGGTCCATCGAATCCAGCAGGCCCCGCGACATCTTCGACATCTGATCGGAGGAAGCGGCCAGTTCGGTCGAACCCGACGTGGACGACTGCACCAGTTCGCGCATGCGCTCCATCGCCTGCACCACCGCCTGCGCCCCGGAAGCCTGCTCTTCCACCGCCGAGTTGATCTCGTGCGTGATTTCGTTCAGCCGCGTGGTGGCGCGCGCGATCTGCGACGAGCCGTGCGACTGCTCGTTGGTCGCCGCCCCGATTTCCTGCGCGAACTTGTAAACCTCGGCCACTACGTTCGAAATCTTTCGCAGCGCCGCATTCAGTTCCTGTCCCAGGTTCAGTCCTTCGTTCACGATGGTCGTGCTCTTCTCCATATTTTCGACCGCTTTGCGCGCTTCCTTCTGGATGCTCCCGATCAGCTCGGAAATCTCTTTCGTGGACTGCGCCGATTTCTCCGCCAGCTTCCGGACTTCGTCCGCCACCACCGCGAATCCCAGCCCGTGTTCCCCCGCCCGCGCCGCTTCGATGGCGGCATTCAAGGCCAGCAGGTTGGTCTGCTCCGCCAGGTCGTCGATCACTTCGACGATCTTGCCGATGTTGTCCGCCCGGTTGCCGAGCGCGTCGATGATCTCGCCCGAAGCGTGGATCGTCGTATTGATCCGGTTCAGGCCGTCGGTCGCCTTTTCCATGGTCCCGATGCCGTTGTGCACTTCTTCCCGCGAACGGTTCGAGATATCCAGCAGAACCTTGGCCGTATCCGCCACCCGCTGAATCGAAGTCACCATCTCGTCGATGGAGGCCGAGGTTTCGCTGACGCTCGAGGCCTGGGTCTGCGTGCTCTTCACCATGTTTTGCACGTTCACGCTCATTTCGTGCATGGTGCTCGTCACTTCATCGATGGCCGAAGAGGTCTGCAGGCTGTTCCTCGCCGATTCGTCGGAAGAACTGGCCACCTGGGAGGAAGCGCTGGCCACTTGCGTAGCGGCGTCGCGCACGTTGCGCACCAGTCCGCGCAGGCCGTCCATCATGCTGGTGAAAGCGATCGCCAGCGTATCGTTGGCCGACCGCGGACGCACTTCCACCGCCAGGTTGCCGCCCGCGATGGCTTCCGAAACCGCCGCCATTTCCTTCAGGTACTTCACCAGCGAGTCGAAAGTCCGGGCCAGTTGCCCGATCTCATCCTGCCCCTTAACGTCGATTGTGTGATCCAGATTCCCGGACTGGCCGATCTGCTCCGCCACGTGAATCAGCCTGTTCAGCGGCTTCGTGATCCCGGTCGCGGTCCGATAGGCAATCACGATGCCCAGGCCCAGCGCGAACATGGAACTGATCGCCGCTGCCAGAATCGTAAACGTCGCGGCCAGTTCATCGGAGTGCCGCCGCTCCTCCAGCAATTGGCGGTTCTCCCGGTCCACATCGTCCAGAACGTCGCTCGAACGCGAGACCCAGGAGTTGGGATCCTTTTGCAGGTAGAAAATCTGCAGTTCGGCCACCGTCGCATTGCCGCTGTCCACGGCCCGCCGTTTGTCCACCAGCGCGTTGGCGAAATCCGTTGCCCCAAGCCTGCTCCAACCCCTGCACTTTTTCCAGACTGCTGCGCTGTTGCGCGGAATTCGCCAGATCCTAGCGAATGGTGCAGGGCGTCGCTCAAGCGGTGTTCCCCGTCATTCATTTTCTCCACGTTGCGAATGTCCCCGCTGAGCAGGTAGTTCTGCAGGTGAAGCCGGTTCTGCATCATCTCCATGCGGACCAATGACGTCGCCTCGGTCATGACGATCGAGCGCTGCGCCGCCGCCTTAGTTTCGTGCTCGCGTTGCACCGCGATCAGGTTGATCGCCAGCAGCACCAGGACCATCGATAGAATGACGCCGAAACTTATATATAGTTTTTTCCCGATATTCATACTCCAACGCTCCTCACTCAGCGCTTCAGGCCCTTCCACGCCCTCTTACTGGTTCGGGTTAAAACGGAATTCCACAATCCCCGTTGACTCTTCCGGACCCGCCTCGTAACGCCACTTCTTCACCGCCTCCAGAGCGGCGTTCGCCAATACCGGATGCCCGCCCACCAGCCTGCGCGTCCTTAATCGACCCGTTGGGGGCACACCGTGACCAGGATCTTGACCACGCCAGTGATGTTCATGCGCTTTGCCAGTTCCGGGTACACGGCCGCCACCCTGCTCTTTGTTTTTCGATTGATTTCATCCTGTCCCCATGCCAGGGGAGCGCTGGTTGCGACGCATCCGCTAATCAGAAGCAGACCCACCGCGAACAGCCGATGTAGGGCTTGCATAGACACGTTCCTCCCTTGTTGTTCAGCACGTATCTATATTCGTGTACCGACCACCCCAGCGGGTATCAAAAGTTCTTTCTTTGCATTACTTTGGTGTCTCCGCAAGCCATGAACAAGTGATCGGGCCATCGGGTGATCGGGTCATCGGGTGATCGAAATTCAAATGCGAACCGCTTTTGAATTTCGATCGCCCGATCACCCGATCACCCGATGCCCGATCACCCAATGGCCCGATCAGTATGAGACGTTTCACAAGTCGATACTGCCCCCTCCTATTTCCTTGACTCAATTTGAGAATCAAGCGTAGCTTTTATTTATAAGACAATTGTTTTCAATCGCTTAGCTTAAGCGAATGGTGCGCACTGACCAGCGATAATGGAAATTCGCAGCCCCGGGACGCGTCTCAGTCTGACGCAGCTTTTCAGAAGCTCCTCCTGGAGCTTTCCCGGGCCGCTTTCCAAAGCAGCGATACCAGCCAGCTCATCCAGTCCTTCTGCGCCCTCACGCGCGCTTTCTTCCATGCCAGCGGCGCTTACTTTTGGCGGCGCTCCTCCGAGCGGTGAGCTCGTCGGGGCTGAAGCCGATGGCGACCAGATCGAGCCCTTTCGCGGCATTCGCCTGCGCCCCGCAGATTCATCCCATGACCCACATCCATCGCTCTGGAGGCGGTTCAGAGGCGTCGCCCCTTCTTCCTCAACCACGTCGACGCCACCCGTTACCGCTGGCTGGCCGAACGCCAAGCGCACTCCGCCATGGCCGCGCCTTTGCTGGTTTCAGGCGAAGTGATCGGCGCCATCGCCTTCGTGCACAGCGCGCCGGATGCCGCCTTCAACGATGATTCCGTGGCCAAAGTCACCATCCTGGCGGCCCAGCTCGGCACCGCACTCGAAGCCCTCCGCTTGAATCAGCTTTCCCGCGAAGAGCGTCGCCGCGCCAGCCTTCTGGTCGAAGTCGCCACCGCACTGCATGGCTTGCCCGACGCCGCCGCCGTGATGGAGAGTATCGCCGACCGCCTCCGCGTGCTCCTGCATTCGCCCGCCGTGCTCGTCTTTCTTTTCCAGGAGAAGGTCCAACAAGAGAAAGTGTTCCAGTTGCAGGCGGTGTCGACCGACATCCCCAGGCTCGCTCTCTCCATCCGTTCGCGTTTCGAACAGAACGACCTCCGCTCTGCACTCGAGATCGCCGCCCGCGCCGTCGCCGCCGGCGAGCGTATTACGGTGAGCATCGACGGCGCCTCTCATCTTGGAGAAGACTCGCCGCCCGGAGTTCTCATCGCGGCACCCTTTCGCACCTCGCGCTCGCACGGTGCAATTCTGGTTTACCCTCACTCCGCTCACCCATTCACTCAGGAAGACAAAACCTTGGTTTCCGCCCTGGCTGGCTTTGGCGCGGTCGCCATCGCCAACGCCGAGTTGTACGGCATGGCGCGCGCCCAGGCCCACGAACTGCACGAAATCCTCGAGATTTCCTTTGAGCTCGGTTCCGCCGGAAAACTTGACGAGTTCATGCAGACCTCGGTGCTCCGGGCCGCCAGTTTCCTCGGATTCCAGCGCTGTTTCATCGGGCTTCTCGAAGAAAAGGACACCTTCCACATTCGCTGGGGAGTGGAGAACGGCGTCGTCCGTCCCGTCGATATCCCGCTCTCCGATGGCCCCGCGACCCTCGCGCTGAAGAAGAAAAATGTGTTCTTCACCGAAGACGCCGCCAAGACTCCGGGCGCGGATTTGGATTTCGTGGCCGCTTTCCAAATCCGCCAACTCCTGGCTGTGCCCCTGCTCGGTTCGAACGGCGATGTGCTCGGGATATTCGGTGTGCTCGACCGCATCGAGCCCGGGCCCATCAACGACGAAGACGTCCGCCGCGCCCGCGCTCTGGCCGCGCAAGTTGCCGTCGCTCTCGAACTTACCCGCAACCTGCACCAATCCGAGGAGCACCGCCGCCGCGCCGAGGCCCTGGTCACGCTCGCCCTCGAACTCAACAACATCCTGCATCTGCCCGAGTTCATGCGCAACTTCGCGGTTCGCGCCGCTGAATTGCTGGGAGGCCGCTGTGTCGCCCTCAGCCTTTTCCAGACATCGGCGACCGACACCATCCTCATGTGCGCCGGCGACTCCGAAGTCCTGGTTGAGATTAACGACCAGCCCCTGCTCCGCCGCTTCAGTCAGGCGCTCACCGCCGCCCTGCCGAAATATTCCACCGATGTCGCCTTCGCCCCGGCCAACGATATACTCGGTCCCGCTCTCGCCTCCAGCCTGCGAATGGACCGATTGCACCCTGGTCCGGCTGGCCGGCTCATCGGGCGAACTCGTCGGCGTTCTCTGTCTCGCCGACCGCGGCGCCCCGCCCGCCCTCGAAGATCGCCAACTGCTGCGCGCCATCGCCGGCCATGCCAGCATCGCTCTCGAGAATGCCCTCCTGTTCACCCGCATGCACCAGGCCAACCGCCACTGGCTGGAAGTCTTCGATGCCATCAGCGACTTCATCGTGGTCCACGACGAGCAGCACAATATTCTCCGCGTCAATCGCTCCCTGGCTGATTTCGTCGGCATCCCTCCCGAACAGTTGATCGGCATCAACATGCGAGCGCTCGAAGCTCTTTCCACCGGCGCGGCGCCGCTCTCCTGTCCCTTCTGCCGCACCGGCGAAGGACTCGACGAATACGTGCATCCCGTGCTCGAACGCACTTACCTGATTTCAACCTCGCGCATTCATGCCGCCATCCCCACGCCCCCATCGCACGGGTTTGGCGCGATGGGCCGGGGCGAAACCGGAATGAGCGCCGCCCAGCTGCAAACCGTGCACGTGCTCAAGGACATCACCGACCGCCGCGAAGCCGAGCGCCGCTATCGCGAACTATTCGACAACATTCAGGAAGGAATTTTCTTCTCCACGCCCCAGGGCCGCTTCGTGGAAGTCAACGACGCGCTGGTTCGCATCCTCGGCTACAGCAGCCGCGAAGAGGTCATTCAGCTCGACATTCCCACCCAGGTCTATTTTTCTCCCCAGCGCCGCGAAGAACTGACCGAACTGTTCGAGCGCCAGGGCGGACTGCACAATCAGGAAGAAATCCTCCGCCGCAAGGATGGATCGCCGGTTCACGTTTTCATGAACTGTTTCGCGGTGCGCGACCAGGCCGGCAACGTCCTGCAATACCGCGGCCTCATGCTCGATATTAGCGGCCTGCGCCAATCGCAAACCGATCTGCAGAGAGAGCGCGATTTCTCCAGCAAAATCCTCAGTCATACCCAGAGCCTGATTCTGGTCACCGACACCGACGGCGTCATCAGTTATGCCAACCGGCGCTGGAGCGGTCTCGGCTTTCAGCAGAACCAGATCCTGGGGCACCGCTTGCCCGACCTGTGCGCTCCCCCGCGCCGCGCCGCGCTCCGCGAAGCCCTCGCCGCCGTGGAGGCCGGCCAACAGGTCGATAACTTCGATTTGCCCCTGCTTCGCGGCGACGGCGTCAGCGCCCAGTTCTCCGTCAATTTGAGCCCCATCATCGGCGAAGACGGCCGCGTCAGCAGCATCGTCGTCGTCATGACCGATGTCACCGACTCCGCCATGCTGCGCTCCAAGCTGCTGCACGCCGAGAAAATGGCCGCCGTCGGACAACTGGTCTCCGGCGTCGCCCACGAAGTCAACAATCCCCTCACCGCCATCCTCGGATTCACCGACCTCCTGCTGGCCAACCCCGATGTCCCGGAAAGCGCCCGCCGCGATCTGCGCGTGATTCTGCAGGAAGCGCAACGCACCAAGCAGATCGTGCAAAACCTGCTCAGCTTTGCCCGCCAGATGCCCCCGCAGCGCCACTCGGTTCAGCTCAACTCCATCCTGCAACGCACCGTCCACTTGCGCTCTTATGACTTCATCAGTCACGGCATTCAGGTGATCGAACATCTCGACGAGTCCCTGCCCCAGGTCGTCGGAGATTCCCACCAGCTGCAGCAGGTGTTTCTTAACATCCTGAACAATGCTTACGACGCCGTCCGCGAAACCGGGCGGCCCGCTCGCATTGAGATCGGGAGCGCCCGCGACGACGCATTCGTCGAAATTTCTTTTCGCGATAACGGCGTCGGCATCGCCGATCCCGAACAAATCTTTGATCCTTTCTTTACCACCAAAGACGTGGGCAAGGGCACTGGTCTGGGCCTCAGTATTTGCTATGGTATCGTCCGCGAACATGGCGGAGAAATTCTCTGTCACAACAACCTGGACTCTGAAGGAGCAACCTTCATCGTCCGCCTCCCGGTGGCATCCGAGGCGGCATCCTTCGGAGCAGTTGCGGGAGTGCAACCAAAATGACCTCGTCAGGAACTAACACAGGAACGAAATCCGCCCGTGCGCCCGTCCTTCTGATCGAAGATGAACCGGCCGTCATGGCATTAGTGCGCGCCGTTCTAGAGGGTCACGGCTATGCCGTCGTCTCTACCGAATCCGGCGCCGACGCCCTGCGCCTGCTCGAAACCGGCGAATTTCACGGCGTCGTCTCCGACATGCGCACCCCAGGCGGCGTCGATGGCGCCCAGGTCCATGCCTGGATCGCCGCCCATCGCCCCGAACTTGCCTCCAGCGTGGTCTTCATCACCGGCGATATCGCCAACGAGGAAACCGCCGCCACCTTGCGCCGCACCGGCGCTCCTTGCGTGGAAAAGCCGTTTCGAGTGCAGGATTTCATTGCCGTGGTCGAGCAGACCATGGGCAAGGCCGTGTCATGACTGAGAATTCGACGACCCAGAATTTGACGACTCACGACTTCCGCATCCGATTGTTGATCGTCGACGACGAGCAGACCATCCGCCGCCTCTGCATGACCGTCGGCGAGTCGCTCGGCTTCTCCTGCCTGGAAGCCGAAAGCGGCGACGCCGCTCTCGCCCTGCTCGAGGAGCAGCCCGTGCACATGGTGCTCACCGACATGGTCATGCCGCGCATGTCCGGACTCGAATTCCTGGAGCAGGTCAAGAAGCACCTACCCCCGCATCGAAGTCGCGGTCATGACCGGACACGGCTCGGTCGAAACCGCCGTTCAGGCCATGAAACTCGGCGCCTACGATTACATTGCCAAGCCCTTCGCTCCGCTCGACGACCTGCGCCTTTTCCTGCGCCGCATGGCCGACAAGGTCCGCCTCGTCGAAGAAAACCTCTACCTCCGCGAACGCTCCGAAACCGAGACCTCCCTCCACGGCATCATCGGCAATTCCACCGGCATTCAGAATGTTCTGCGCCTGATCTCCCGCCTCAAAGACACGCGCACGCCGGTCCTGATTTCCGGCGAAAGCGGAACCGGCAAAGAACTGGTCGCGCGCGCCCTGCACTTTCGCGGAACCATCGCCAGCCGCCCCTTTGTCGCCGTCGACTGCGGATCGCTGGTCCCCACCCTCATCGAGAGCGAATTGTTCGGCTACGAGAAAGGCGCGTTCACCGGCGCTCTTCGTTCCAAGCAGGGCCTGCTGCAATCGGCCGATACCGGAACCATTTTTCTCGACGAAGTCGGCGAACTTCCTCTGGAAATGCAAGCCAAGATCCTGCGCTTCCTGCAGGAAAAAGAAGTCCGCCCCGTGGGCAGCAATCAGAAGGTCAAAGTGGATGTGCGCATCATGGCCGCCACCAACCGCGATCTCGACGCCGAATACAAGAAAGGAACCTTCCGCAAAGATCTCTATTTCCGCCTCAACGTCGTCACCATTTCTCTGCCTCCCTTGCGCGAGCGCCGTTCCGACATTCCCATCCTGGCCGCCTTCTTCCTCGAACGCCTCGCCCCCGGACGCGGCGTCCAGCTCTCCGGCAACGCCATGAAGGCCCTGCTCGCCTACGACTGGCCCGGCAATGTGCGCGAACTGGAAAATTGCCTGGAGCGCGCCGTCGCTCTCGGCGATCAGCAGCATCATCGAAGTCAACGATCTGCCTCCGGCCATCGCGCGCGCCGAGGTCCAGGCCGAAGCCGTCCGATGCGCAAGAATTTCTGCCGCGCCGCGCCACCGACCTCGAAGATATCGAGCGCGCCACCATAGAGCGAGTCTTCTCCCAGGTCAACGGAGACAAAGCTCTAGCCGGCAAGATGCTAGGCATAAGCCGCGCCACCCTCTACCGCAAACTGAAACGCTACAACATAGGAGCCCGAGAAGAGCCGCCGCAATCGACCACCCTGCAATAAATTGCTCGTGTGGCAGGTTCGTGTGGGGACGGGGCTCTGCCCGTCCCAGCCGAGCGCAGCGCGGCCCAGCGAAGTACAAGGATTCGGTGGAGGAGCGGGTGTCCTCGCCACGTCCCAGCGAAAATCCAGCCCCGGAGGGGCGTCCGAGCTTAGCCCAGCGCTTTCAGCGCTGGGAAAAAGTGGAAGAAATAAACAAAGTCCCGGAGGGACGACCCAGTTCTCACGCGCACACCTAAGCGCTGGGAAAAGTAGCTGACGGATTGAAGTCCCGGAGCGACGCCCACGGCTCCGGCAATGCGACCGCCGCCGAAGAGCGCGCCCGAACTGAGACGATTGTGTCATTCTGAGACGCACTTTCCCCAAGTCCTAAGAAACGAACCCGATTGCGCCCCACGTTCTACGCCGCTAACTACCTGTCCTTGTCTCACTTGTTCTTAGGTGCATGACCTTCAAGTTTTTGGTGTAACCCGTGCACAACTGAATGCCGATAAAGCAGCACGAGTCTCCCCGCAGCTCTTCCAAACCGGGAAGAAGGGAGACTCGCCTGCTCCAACTCCCCAGAGATTACAGATTGAGGTGTTTTCAGTGCCCAACCAGGCAACCGCTCGCGCTCGTGAATCAGACATTGTAAGCCGCTTGGCCAGTTTCTTTCCCGAAGCCACGCCGGTACGGATTCCCATCAAGCTCAGCCGCCACACCGGCAATGGCAATAGCAACGGCAACGCCAATGGAAATGGCGGCGGCGATCAGAGCGCCCACCGAGACAAAACCGTCTTCTTTCAAGACACCGTCATCGAGTTCGGCACGCCGCACGAAGTTTTATTTGTGGTCGACCATCCTCTGGAATTTGCCGACAGCGTCCTCGTCGAAAGCAAAGACGGCTCGCTGCACGCCGAAGCCGCCGTAGTCGCGGTGCAATATAAACCGGAATGGACAGTGGTTGCCGTCCGCTTCCTCAAACCTGTTCCCAATTGGATTGTGAAATCATGACTGCTTCCAACCAACCTCCGTTCGAGCCTTCATCTCAGCCTTCACCCCAGCCTTCACCCGAAGATCAGGGAACGACGCTCCGCGCCCTGTCGCCCATTTACTCTGCCTTGGTGCGCGAATTTGTGATTGAAGTTACCCCCTGCCCCATCGGCGATGACGAGGGCTTCGCGACCTCGGCCGACTGGGTCGAGGACGCCGCCGCCTGGTTCCAGCAAATCGACGCCAAGATTCAGGTGCACCAGTTGCGCCAGTTTCTGCAGACCACGCCCCTGGCCAACGAAGCCGCGCTGCGCCACCTTCTTCTGCATCACCTGCAGAAGACCGCGAAGTCCGCGAGCGACCGCGACAAAACGGATTTCCTGCTCGTCCAGTATTTTTCGCTGTGCGCGCCCTCCGGCCTGGAAGACGGCGATGTCGATCTCGATTACGTCGCCCAGGTGCTCGAACCCGTGCTCGGGCCGCAACCGCCGAAGCTTCCCGCCTGGCTGAGTTCTTTGGAGACCATCACGCAGTCGGCGGCGCGTTGCCATCGCCTCAGCGAACTGCTGCACAGCGGCGTCCTCGAGCAAGGGCGCAAGCTCAAGACGCAAAACGCGGCCCGCTATTTCGAGCCCTCGGCCATGGTGGCCTTTGCCCGTTTCAGCTTCATGATCCGGCGGATATTTTTCCGTCTCATGCACGACGATCTCAACGCCATCCACGACGGCCTGCGCGAACTCGAGCGCCGCGGCGTCTCCAACATCGATTGCCGCCGCGCGCAATTCTCCGCCGAGGAACC
Organism: uncultured Acidobacteriaceae bacterium; assembly: GCA_963794365.1. GTDB lineage: Bacteria > Acidobacteriota > Terriglobia > Terriglobales > Acidobacteriaceae > Acidiflorens. The sequence goes on along the minus strand of CAWCDV010000025.1, from coordinate 132,912 downwards.
GGTCAGCCGTCTGCGCATGATCTGCCAGTCCTGGAAAGTAATGTTCCACGCCGAATACTCCTCCGGCCAGCCGCTGCGCATGCTGGTCGATCTCCGAGCCTCAGTCGACGACGCCCTCCAGAACGGGGCGCGCAAGACTCTGCTCGCCAGCGCAGCCGCCGCTTCCGCAAATTCTAGCGGTGGAACGCAAGAGTAATTTTTCGCTGTAGAGACAGGGCTTGCCCCGCCGTCTCCGGAGCCGCGGCAACTCACGTCACAACCGGAAATTAGCCGCGCCGCAAGGGTGGGGCAAAAGATCAGCGACGGTTTACAGTTTGCTGAAGAACTCTAGTTCTTGTTTTTGGGTGGCGCAGCGGTTCACCGCTGCGATAACTGGCTTGCCTTTGGCGACGGCTTTAGCCGCTGAGGATGCAGAAAGAGACGATGACCAGAAATCGCCCGACCGTCCTGATCCTTGCCAGCGATCCCGCCTTCTCGCGCGAGATTACCGCGCATTGGCCTCAGGACCACGCTCCGCAGTCCAATAGTCCGGAATTCATCGTACTCGACCAAGGTTCCTCGCGCGATCTCAAGGCCAGTAACTACGACCTCGCGATCGCCGACGCCTCTTACTATGAAAGGCGAAAGCACAATAAGATAAACGAGAACGACCCGAACAAAGACAAATACAAAGATAAAGATAAAGATCAAGGTAGCGATCACGATAACGACAGGAACGGCCCGAACCAGCTCCTGAACCGCGCGCTCGCCGACGCCGGCAAGCCTGCCATTGTGATTCACCGCGATCCCGCGCGCGATTTCTATAACATTCACGGGGCGGTTATCGAGCTGCGCGGCGAGCCCGGCGTTTGGCCGGCGATGGCGGGTCTCATCGGACGCGAAATTCTGCGCCGCCGCCAAGCCGAATCGCACGCCCGCGAAGCCGAGAAAACTTTGCGCCGCCGCCCAATCCGAGGCCACTCTCGGACGCTACATGCTAGAGATGCGGACCAACGTCAACAACGCTCTCACCACCGTGCTCGGCAACGCCGAACTTCTGGTCCTCGAGCCCGGACTGCCCGCCACTGTGCTCGCGCAAGCCGATACCATCCGCAACATGGCGCTGCGGCTGCACGAAGTTTTTCAGCGTTTCTCTTCGCTAGAAAAAGAACTCACCGTCGAAGCCCGCGAGTCGGGCAAAAAATCCCGCCACGCCGCCGCTGGCAGCAGCTAAGCAACGTTAGGTTGGGAGCTACCGCGGAGCAAGTGCGATTCGTATCAGGACATCGCCCTTGAGGTGTGTTGATAAACTTTCAAGAATTGTCATCCCGAACGAAGTGAGGGATCTGCATTTCGCCGCGAACTGCAGGTCCTTCGCTTGAAAGTGCAGTCCCTTCGGCGCATCGCTTTAGCGATGCCGCAACCCCTCTACATCAAACGCCCCTTCAGGGGCTGGGCTTCGCAAATCGACGTTTTCGTTGATGCGGTAATGGCAGCCGCGGCTCTCGCCAGACTGTTCAGCGGCTTCGAGTATCAGCAGCGCTGTGAGGATGCCGTTGCGCAGCCCGATAATGGAATCGCCGACCTCGCACTTTTCGTAGAAACGCGCGATCTCCAAGTCAAGTTCGCGCAAGATCCGCATGGCCCGGTTCAGACGTCTCTCGCTTCGAATCAGCCCGACATAATTCCACATCGTGTGCTGGATCGTCAGCCAATCCTGCGTGATGAGCGCGGGGTCCGCCGCTTCGTGCTCGTACCGCCAGTCCGCCACCTTGGGAAAGTAGAAATCGTCGCCTCGCGTGATGCCTTCGGCCGCTTGCGCTCCGGCCCGCGTGCCCCAAACCAGGCATTCGAGCAACGATGTGCTGGCCAGCCGGTTGGCGCCGTGCAATCCCGTGCATGCCACCTCGCCCGCCGCCCGCAGCCGCTGCACCGTGGTTCGCCCGTAATCGTCGGTCGCAATGCCGCCGCAGCTGTAGTGCGCGGCGGGCACCACCGGGATGGGTTCGCGCGTCATGTCGATGCCGCGCTCCATGCAAACAGCGTAGATGCCGGGAAAACGTTCGCGAAGCTGCTCGGCGGGCTTGTGGGTAATGTCCAAATAAACACAAGGCTCGCCCGACTCGAGCATCGTCTGGTAGATGGCGCGCGCGGCAATGTCGCGCGGCGCGAGCGACCCGTCGGGATGGAACTTTTGCATAAATTCCTTCCCGTGCCGATCCACCAGACGGCCTCCCTCGCCGCGCACCGTCTCGGAAATCAGGAAGCAGCCGTCGGGCGCCAGCAACGCGGTCGGGTGGAATTGGATGTACTGCATGTTCATGCAGCGAGCTCCAGCGCGATAGGCCATGGCGATACCATCCCCCCGCGCCCCCGGAGGATTAGTCGTATGCAGGAAGACGCTGCCCAGACCGCCCGTGGCCAGAATGGTTTCCTTGGCCTGGAGAGAAAAGATTTTCCCCGTCGTCTGATCGAGCACGTAGGCCCCGAAGCAGGTCAGCGGGCGATAGACGTCGGTGGGCTCCAGCGAGTGGTGCGAGACGGTCAGCAAGTCCACCGCGGTCGCTTCGGAAATCACTTTCACCTTCGGGTGCGAGCGCACCCGCTCCAGGAAAGCGCGCTCAATCGCGGCGCCCGATTGATCCTTGTGGTGAATGATGCGCGGCAGGGAATGGCCCGCCTCACGGGTCAGGTCAAGCTCTCCGGGATTTTCCGCCGAGCAATCAAAGGGAACGCCCAGCTCGTCAATCAGAATTTCCTTCACCAGACGCGGGCCTTCAAGGCTCAGCAGGCGGGCGGCTTCGGGAGAACTCAGCCCGCCGCCCACCGAAAGGATGTCGGCAACCAGCTGTTCTGGAGATTCCGCCAGCGCGCGATAGATGATTCCGCCCTGCGCCCGATCGGTATTGCTTTCCGCAGGGTTCGAGGCGCGCGTCAGCAGAATGACTTGGCAGCCCCGTTTGGCCGCTTCCCATGCCGCCGCGAGGCCAGCCAGCCCACTGCCGATCACGAGAATATCTGTCTGTAAGGTGTCCTGCATCACTCCCGTTCAATAGCGAAGCTCAACTCCACCGCCGCCCCAGAGTAGGCCAGCACGCCAACCGAAATCCAGTCCACGCCTTGTCTCCAGCGGCGGGCCCGACTTTCGCATCCATCTTACTTCATCGTTGTGCGGATGCCGGATTGATCTGGCGGTAGTCGGCGCGCCGCAGCGATCGCAAAACTGGCTGCCCTCCTGAAGCGAGACGCCGCACTTTGCGCAGAACATAGTCTCTCCTTATCGATGATCACTCGAAACAGAAGCCATCTTACGCTGGAGTCCACCCCACGAGCTCACGCGAACAAAAACTCCTTAGTCCGCAGTTCCTTGATCGTATCCCGCAGCTTAGCCGCCTTCTCAAATTCAAACCGCTTGGCCGCCTCCCGCATATCGCTCTCTAACTTTGCGATGTAGGCGTCCAACTCTTCCTGCGATTTCAGATCCGGCATGCCTTCGGCTTCGGGGCCGGTCAGGTCGGTGTAGTCGGCGCCGACAATCGCGACCAGCGTCATGTCAAGCGGGCGAATGATCGATTCAGGCGTAATCCCGTTCTCCTCGTTATATGCCTGCTGGATAGCGCGCCGCCGGTTGGTTTCGTCCAGCGCCTTTTTCATGGAATCGGTCATGCGATCCGCATAGAGAATAGCCCGCCCGTTCAAATTGCGGGCGCAGCGTCCGATGGTCTGGATCAGCGACCCGGCAGAGCGCAGGAAGCCTTCCTTATCGGCGTCAAGAATCGCCACCAGCGACACTTCCGGCAGGTCAAGCCCCTCGCGCAGAAGATTGATGCCGATCAATACATCGAACTCGCCCTTGCGCAGGTCGCGCAAAATCTTCACCCGCTCCAGCGTCTCGATTTCGGAGTGCATGTAACGGCACTTCACGCCAACCTCGCTGTAATACTCCGCCAGGTCTTCGGACATGCGCTTGGTCAGCGTGGTCACCAGCACGCGCTCGTTGCGGGCGACGCGGTCGCGGATCATGTGCAGCAAGTCGTCGATCTGCCCTTTAACCGGACGTATCTCGACCGGCGGATCGATCAGCCCAGTAGGCCGAATAATCTGCTCCACCACCACGCCCGCCGACTTAGTAAGTTCATAAGGGCCGGGAGTAGCCGAAACATAGACAATCTGATTAGTGCGATGCTCGAATTCCTCAAAAGTAAGCGGACGGTTGTCGAGCGCCGAGGGCATGCGGAATCCGTACTCAACCAGCGTCTGCTTGCGCGAGCGGTCGCCGTGATACATGCCGTGCAGTTGCGGCACCGTCTGGTGCGACTCGTCGATGAACATCAGAAAGTCGCGAGGAAAATAATCCAGCAGCGTAGGCGGAGGCTCGCCGGGAAGCCGTCCAGTAAAATGCCGCGAATAATTCTCGATGCCATGGCAGTAACCCATGGCCTTGATCATCTCCAGGTCGTACATCACCCGCTGATGGATGCGCTGCGATTCCACCAGCCGTCCCTGCTTTTCCAGTTCCGCTTCCCACCACGCCAGTTCGACTCTGATCGAAGCCACGGCCGAGGCCCGAGTCTCTTCCTTCATCACATAGTGCGTCTTAGGATAAATCGGCAGCCGCATGTAACGCTGCTTGACCGTGCCGAACAAAGGATCGATCTGCGAGAGCGATTCAATCTCATCCCCAAACATTTCGACGCGGTAAGCATTGTCATCATAAGTAGGATAAATCTCGATGACATCGCCCCGCACGCGAAAAGTCCCGCGCCGAAAATCCCCTTCCGTGCGCTCGTAAAGAATTTCGACCAGCTTGCGAGTAATGTCCGCGCGCTTGATCTTCTGTCCCTTCTCCAGAAACAGCAGCATGCCATAGTAAGCCTCCGGAGATCCCAACCCGTAAATGCAACTGACCGAAGCCACGATCAAGCAATCGCGCCGCTCAAACAACGACCGCGTAGCCGACAGCCGCAGCTTGTCCAGCTCGTCATTGATGGTGGCTTCTTTTTCGATATAAAGGTCCGCCGCCGGCACATAAGCCTCCGGTTGGTAAAAATCGTAGTAGGAGACGAAATATTCGACCGCGTTGTGCGGGAAGAAACTCTTGAATTCGTGGTAGAGCTGAGCCGCCAGGGTTTTGTTGTGGGCCATCACCAGCGTAGGCCGGTTGGCCGCCTCGATGACTTTGGCGGCGGTGAAGGTCTTGCCCGATCCGGTGACGCCCAGCAGCACCTGATGCTGCTCCCGATCGAAGACGCCGCGGGTCAGGCTGTCGATGGCTCGCGCCTGGTCCCCCTGGGGCTTGTAGTTGCTTACCAGCTTAAAGTCCACGGCTCATTATATGGGGAACGGGATATGTGACGGGCGGCGGGGCTGGGGCGGAGGCCAGGCTGCGCCATGTACTTCCGTGTAAAATCACGCATCTGGTGGGTTTATATGGGAAGTTTGTACTAAGTGATTAACCCTAGAGACTGAGCAAAACTGCAACGATCCCCGCCCGAGATCTGCCCACGATGCCCGCCGCAACCCCTATTTTCCAAGCAAAACCGCGCAATTGAAGGTTTTCTTACTAAAGTAACATTCGCCGACGCGATTTGGCCGCGTGAATGCAAAATGAGACAAATGAAACCCCAATCCAGATCTGAGGAGGGCCGAGTTTCCGCGCCAGTTGCAGGGTTTCGGGGCGTCAGACAGGTGCAATGTTTATGGATGAGAAATTCAACCAACTAGCACCAAGGGAACGGCAGATCATCGATCTGCTGCTCCAGGGCTGTGACAACGCGGAAATCGCTCGCGACCTGAACATGGCCGAGCGCACCGTCAAAGCATATTTCAACCGCCTCTTTCTCCGTTTCGGAATCAAGGGCGGCATCAAGCGGGTTAAGCTCGCAACTTTACTTTATCGGAGGCAATTATGGATGGAAACACAGCAACCCCCCGCCAGCCCAGCGAACGCGAACAACTCATCATTCAGCGCGTAGCCGAGGGCTGCAAGAACCGGGAGATCGCCGATTCGATCGGAACCACCGAGCACGTAGTAAAAAATTATTTGCGCCTGATCTACGACAAACTAGGATTGTGGAACCGAGTCGAACTGGCCCTGTGGTACGAAGCCCGTCAGCACGAGCAGGTTTACAACAACTAAGTTCGTTCGAACTAAGTTCATCAGCCCCGCTAACCGGCGGAGCGCCCCATCCTTGTCCATCCCCAGCGCAAGGGTGGGATTTGTTTTTTGCGCGCCGCATTGCCCGAAATAACCGCGGGTGCGCCACTTCTCGCGCTTTTCGAGAAGTGGCCCGCCGAACCGCCGACACTGCTCGACTCCCCTTTACGCCGCCGGAGGTCGGATCTTGTTGATGTGGCCCGCCCGCCAATGATCCCGATAAACCAGGTCACCCGCCCAAGATGAGCGAAATTTAATTCAAGCCGCTCTGTTGTTCGCCGATTACACGAACTAAGGCACAGTGAGTGGCCGGAAGAAGGCAACTCGGAATATCCGATACCACAATTCCTTCTCGGCGCCAACCTTAGAAATCGAAGATCAGGAGAGAAACCAAATGCGCCAGTCAGTCGAGTGCAAGCGGGCGCGCAGCGCCTGTCGTGGTGCGTTGCTTTTGTTGATCGCGATCATCATGGCAGCAGTCGCAAACGCCACCGAGAATGGCGCGACCGTCTACCCGCTTGGCGTCGACACGGTCATGCCGGGCATGACCCCGCCTCCCAGCGGAACCATGTTCTACGAATTTACCGCCTTCCTGTCCGCCAATGAGACGGACAATAGCAACGGCAAAGCCCTGCCCGCCAATTTCAAACTCCGGATCTTCGCGAACGCCATCAAGCTCAACCACAATTGGGGCTTCCATTTCCTCGGCGGCACCGTGGAGAGCATTGTTGTGATTCCGTTCTTCGACCAGGAACTTCATGTCGCGCCGGGTAAATTCACGAAGTTTGCGGTGGGCAACATAGGCGTCAGTCCACTGGGAGTAGCGTATGTCAAGGGGCGTTGGCATTTCTTCTACGAAGCAGACCTCTATTTCCCGGGTACTGGCCGGGGTGCGACCGACGTTCTCAACATCGGACAGAACAACTATGCCGTCAGTCCGGTTGGCGGTTTCACCTACCTGAGAAAGAGGGAAGAAATCAGCTCCAAGCTGCAATACCTCATCAACCTCAAGGATGCTGCGACCAACTATCAGACCGGAAACGAGTTCATCTGGGAATTTGACGGCATGCATGGCATCACCCGGAAGGTCGCCCTGGGCGTTAACGGGTTTTTTTACAAACAGACGACCGACGACCAACTGAATAATGCGGCGTACAACAATGGAAATCGCGGCCGCGATTTTGCCATCGGACCGGAGGTCCGCTTCAATCTGATCTCCCGCGGTGGGCTTGCCTTCAAGTACCTGCGCGACACGATGGTCCAAAACCGGGCCCCCACCAACGCCTTCTGGTTCCAGATGGCCGTCCCCATCAGCTTCGGCCACAGGGAATAGGCCGGAAGGACGGTCCACTATATGCACTGTGACCTTGCGCATACCGTAAACTTCCACAGTCAACCTGCATTGTGAAAAATTATTTGCGCCTGATCTACGACAAACTGGGATTGTGGAACCGAGTCGAACTGGCCCTGTGGTACGAAGCGCGTCACCACGAGCAGGTTTACAACACCTAAGTTGGTGCGGAAGCAAGTTAGCGGAACTATTTTCATCAGCCCCGCTAACCGGCGCAGCGCCCCATCCTTCCGCATCCCCAGCGCAAGGGTGGGATTTGTTTTTTTGTGCGCCGCATTGCCCGAAATAACCGCGGGTGCGCCACTTCTCGCGCCTTTCGAGAAGTGGCCCGCCGAACCGCCGACACCGTTCGACTCCCCTCTTACGCGGCCGGAGGTCGGGTCTTCATCGTAAGCACCTCCCACTCATTCACCCGCACCAGACCTGCCTCGCCCAGGAAGTAGGCGGGGAAACTGCTCCAGCGCCAGAGTTCCGGCGACGCCACCAACCCGCGCGTCACCGGATTCCGATGCATGTAGCGCAGTTTCTCGATGCGTTTGCGTTCCGTCCACACGTTGAAGTCGTAGAATCGCTTCTGCCAGACGTGTTGCGCGGTATCGGGGTGACCCACTTCTCGCGCTTTTCGAGAGGTGGGATCGTGGGCCACCACGAGTCGTTGTGCCTCGGCGATTACGCGGCGCGCAAAACTGAGTTTGAGAGCTTGCATGACCGTCGAGGGAGTCTTCTCCTGCGGTTCGCCAATCAGCAGGTGAATGTGCTCGGGCATGACCACGTAGCCGACGACGACGAACTGATACCGCCTACGCACCTGCTCCAGCACAGTCAGAAACAGGTCACGGTGGCGCGGTATGCCGAGCAATGGCTGCCTGTGATAACAACTGCAAGTGATGAAATGTAAGTCTCCAGCGCCATAGTATCGTTTTAGATTGCGCCACATGGCCACAGAGTAATGGCGCAAAGAGGTTGGCGCGGTGACGGCGCACACCGTCCAATGGTGATGAAAAACTCTGCCCGGAAATCGCGGTGGGGGCCACTTCTCGAAAAGCGCGAGAAGTGGCGCACCCACAGTTTGATTAGGCCGACATTCGGAGAGACATCCTCGTTAAGTTCGCATCGTTGATGCGGCCCACCCGCCAATCAGTTAGCGAAACGGAGTAGAATATCCCGCAGTAAGTCCCCAGACCAGCCCATGGGAACCTTGCGCCACAGGAGTCTTTTGAATGGCTGATGATGATGCCGTTGTAGAACCAGAAGTCCCCGCTAAGAAGGCAAAGAAGAAGGGTAAGAAGCGGGCTAAAAAGAAAGCCGCCGCAGCAGGCCGCGCTCGCGGTCGTACTGGCCCCTGTCAAATTCCCCAAGCACTCCATTCTCGGTTGTATCCGCATCCCACAAGCGATTGTTGACCAGAATGCGGGCGAAGCATGTACCGACCGTGAAGGAGCAGCGTTCGCTAAGATTGGTTGGACTGGCGATATTAGCGTCGAGATCAGTTCGGCAATCAAGTACAAACTTCTGGAACGTCCATCACCCGGTAAGATCAAGCCGACTGACTTGGTTCGCAAGATAACCCGGCCACAAGACCCAAAGGATAAGTTGGCGGCCCTGCGGCAGTGCGTGATGAACGCTCCTGTCATCTCCGATGTCTACACCAAGTATCGCAGTGAGAACCTCCCCGACACAGAGTTCTTCGTCAACGCACTGACGGATTCATTCGGTGTGCCCGCAGAGCAAGTGGACGACTTCATCACCGTCTTCAACAAGAGTCTGAAAGAAGCGGAGCTTCTGGAAGAATTGAGCAGCGGCAAGTATCGCGTCCTGGATGTGACGTCGCCGGGTGATACAACTACTCCGGCTGGCGAGGAGCAACTCAAAAAACTCTCAAAGGGTGTTACGGTGGCAGCGACTGACACCTGTTTCGTGGTGATGCCGTTTTCCGATCCGATAGGCGGTTACTACGACAGTCTCTACAAACCAGCGATTGAGAAGGCCAAGCTGAAACCCGACCGCGCTGATTCTGACATCTACGGAACAGGCAAGATCATTGATCAGATTTGGAAGGGCATCAACACCGCCCGCGTCCTGTTAGCAGAGCTTACGGGACGCAATGCCAACGTGCTGTATGAACTTGGTCTTGCGCATGCTCTCCACAAGCCTGTTGTCCTCATCTGCGCCAAGGCCAATGAGGAAGATGTACCGTTCGATCTCCGGCACGTTCGCGCCATCTACTACGACAAGGATGATCCTTTCTGGGGACCAAAGCTGGTTGAGAAAGTAGCTGAGAAGATTCTCTCCGTGCTTCAGGACCCGAAGGACGCGATTCTGTTTCCTTGAAGTAACCCAACTCCACTTGCCTTCGGCGGGTGGGCCACTTTATCAGGAAAGTGTAACGCAGGTCTGTTTTTGAACATTGACCGAAATAACTGGGGGTGCGCCACTTCTCGCGCTTTTCGAGAAGTGGCCTGCCGAACAGCCGACACCGTTCGACTCCGCTTTATGCGCCCCAAGTCTCGCGCGCTTTTCGAGAACGTGGGATGCGACACTTGACCGGGATGCCCGCCCACCAAATAATGAGTTTTGTAATAATTACAGCGTAACAATTACCCGCGTGTGGCTATTTAACCACACTCGACCCCTAGCGTTATCAACAACTTGGGCGGGCATCTCAGCCAGAAATGTCTGACCAATGGTCACTAAAAAGCACCGCCGAATCCCATACTTTCGCTTTTTGTGCGCTGGCGTCTTGCTCTTGTAGTATGTACAGCATTATACGTACAACGGCTCCAATCTTATTCCCCTGATCTCTTCCTCTCTTCCATCATGAACTTCCATAGCTCCCGATTGATCGTCGTCTGGTAGCCCCGCCCTTGCTTTTGGAACCACGCCAGTACGTCGGCATCCAGGTTCAACGTGACCCGCTTCTTGGTCGTCCTAAGGAAGCCCGGCCCGTAGCATCTCCCCGGCTCCATCCCCCACGGACGCTTGCCTTCGTCGGCGGCAGCCCGCAGCCGCCCGACCTTCCGGCGCCTCGTAACCCGTTTCCGCTGTTTCATATAGGGCCAATGTAAATATATATAAATACGTACAATATTACCTGCACAAGTGTTCCACGTGGAACACTTCGTCAAAATGCGGCGCCCTACGGTTGCGAAGTCACCGACTTTAGATAGGCGACGACAGCCTCGGCGTCGCTGCGGTCCATGCGAAACTGGGGCATGGGAAGGCGAAGATGTTTGCCGTCGGTCCAGATGCCGGTCGTCAGCAGTTTGATCATGTCGGCGTCGTTGGCGGGTGGAGTGCCGCCAATCCGCGGCGCGTTGATGCGGCCAATCCATGTCGGGCTTCGACGGTAGGTAGGGGACGGACGCGCCCTGCAGCCACCGCGTCCGGTCAAGATTTCCATTGCTGTCGCGCGGCGTGTGGCACTGTCCGCAGACGGCCACGTCTTCGACGAGATACTTTCCGCGAGCGACGCCAGCCGCCGCGCCGCCTGCTTTGCTCTGACGCTGCGGGGCAGCTGTTCTGCGGGGCACTGTTCTGCGAGACACTGCTCTGCGGAGGCATTGTTCTGCGGCTTATTGTTCTGGGCCAGAGCGACCCCGTCCGAGATCGCGGCGAGAGCGATTGCTGCGGAGATCGAAAAGACAGCCAAATGAGATCCTGGGAACATTGATTGTCACCTGCTCAATGATACATTTCGCGACGCTACCGTGGTATCGAGTGGAGATTGTACGGTTCGAGCGGCGACCGAGCTTGGTTCCGCGGGCATGGGCGGACAAGAGTGTCCGCCCTACACCTTACTTAGCTCTTACTCGCAGGCGAGGCGACCGGCGGGTTCGAAGCGATCCATCTGCGCTTCGCGCTGGCTGGTGAGGCGGCCGTCGGCAGTCTTTCCGTACTGCTCTTCTCCGGGCAGTAGTAGAGAGCGGTGTGCGTATCGACCCAGACCTCAGTGCCCGGGTCTCCTTGAAGATGGATTACGGGTGGGGGAGCCTCGGCGATTCCGATCTCCACGAGGAATCTATCCCAAGGACCGAGCGCTGCCGGTCGAGGCGAGCCGGCCACCGGCCAAAAGACGGCTATCACAGCTACCAAGACAGCCACCCCTAGATAGAGGTCGGCGCGGTGAAAGCGCAGCGTCACACGCCAGTCCGCAAACCGCTGCATCAAGGAGCTCGTGGCGGCAGCGCTTGGGTCGGCGGTTGCTTCGGTCGTTTCGTCGTTGCGTTGCCTCGGTCGCGGCTTCGGTCGCGGAAGAATCGTCGCTGGCGGATAAGTGGAATGTCCGGATGGCCAGATACGAGTCTTCCGGCGACAAGTCTTCTGGTCGCTGCGGTCGGTCCATTCGTTGTCGCCGCTGCTGCGTTGGCGCGTGCCGGTGGCTCGAGCGCTGGATCGTCGAAGGCGCATCGTCGAGGCTTGGCTGTCGACGAGCTCGATCGTCAAGCGCTCGATTGTCGAGGGCTGATTGTGCCGCGTACTCGGTCGTGGATGGTCTCGGTCTTTTCCTGTGCGATCGTTTTCTTTGCAGCTGCCCCTGCAACCGGTAAATCGAAAAGGCCGGAGCTGCCGGGATCGCTCACCGAATGAGTGAACGGCGTGCGCTCGGCCGCTCGCGGCAGGACGTCCTTCTGGGTATCATCGCGAGTCTCGGGACTACGCTCGGGCCACAAAACCTGCTCCTGGCTCATCAGCCACATCGAGGCCCATTTGCGCTGCATGCGTTCCCCGGGACGAAACTCGTCGAGGCCGCAGTTCGGGCAGAGCGATGCGTCGGTTGGCTTGGGAGCGCCGCAATGTTGGCAAACGCTATGGGCTTCGGGTTCGGAGTGGCTTCGGATTCGGCCTGCGCTGGTTGAGCTTGTCTGAGATGGTCGTTATGTTCCTGAATGGTGAAGGCGGCTGACAGCAACTCCTGAAAGGATTGCTCGTCCAGTGTCAGGTTGGGCCGGTTCGAGGGCATTGGCGTCGGCGGGGGAGGAAGATGGTCCAGACTACACCCATTGTAGTGCAAGTCTGGGCATCTGAAACGAAGAAAAGGGAGGGCTATTTGGGAGGGATTCCCGTTTTCGGATGCCAATGTGGAAGCGGTTCATGAGAACCGCCCAAGAAAGGGCGAAGGAAAGTAGAAGCGTGACGGCGTAACTATATGGTTTTAAACGGCGTTGTTAAGTAGCGAACATTTGGCGAATGGCTTGCTTCTGTTTACGGCGGGTCGCGACCCCAAGACTGAACTGAAGGAGCCGACAAAAAGCCAATGATCAACCTCAATGATATCAAGATAACGCCCCGAGACCAGCAGGTACTGCGTCTGCTGGTGCAAGGATGCAGCAACAAAGAAATCGCGAGCCACTTGAACATCAGCCCGCGGACCGTCAAACAGCACCTGCGCACGCTGTTTCTGCGCGCAGGCATCAAAGAAGGCCGGAAGCGAGTGAAACTCGCCACCGCCATGTTCATCAAGGAGCAGGTGCAACCATGCAACCCCGTGATCGGCTAACCCCGAAGGAAATTCAGGTCGCGACCCTGGTCTGGCAGGGGCTTACTAACAAAGACATTGCCGGCGTGCTCATGACCAGCGAGCAGGTAGTGAAAAACTATCTGCGCACCGCCTTCGACAAACTGGGAGTCTGGACCCGGCTCGAACTCGCGCTCTATGTGGCCAGCCACGGCGGAGCGAACTGGCATGTGCAACTGGGGAACGGGCTGTTGTCATCGGCGGCAGGGTGGAGCAGAGCCGGGCACGAAGAAGGTATTGCTTATGCGGATGCTGAAGGAAAGGCGGGTGCGGCAGCTTCCGGAGGAACGAACTAGAAACTGCGAATCCGGCGAGTCGCCCGCATCTTTGTAAAGCTGATCGTCGTGAGTTGCTCATGGTGAAGTTGCTGTTATGCGTAGAGGCCGAGCGCGGCTTCGAAACGGGTTCCACCGTTGCGAGATCAGGCTGGGATTGCTGCAGGCAGCGCCATCCGGTTGGCGCTGTCATTGCGGCGAGTCCCCGGTGCGAAGCATTCGCGCAAAGACTATTTCGCAAGGACTGGCTCTAGCGCGCAAGGACTGGCTCCAGCGCGCAAAGACTGGCTCTAGCGCGCAAAGACACTGGCTGTGGACTGGTGAGTTCACGGCACGCCTCCGCAGCGGCTGGAGTGGAATTGTCCCCTCCCATGTTTGGGGACGGAAACAGATTTCACACCGGTCGCTGTACCTGGCGGTTCCCGCTGGCCCTTGGGTTCGCGGGACCTGCCGGTCTAAATACCATGTTTTCAGAGAAATAGCCCATCAACTTCTGCCAGAAGCAGCCGCCATGAAGGCCGGGCCGACTGCTGCAATCCCGGTAATCAAATTGCTCGGTTACTGCTGTAGCTGTTCGTCCGCTCATTAGTTCGGAGCGTCATAGTTCAACGCTTCAAAGCTTCTTCGTTTCCATTCGTTCAGACCGGGACTGAGGTAGGTATGCTCTACAAGGACATTTTTTGGATGGCCTGCGACTCGACCGAGCAACTGCGAGCCGAATACGGTCCGTTCCACACCCGGGAGCAAGCGGAAGACGAAGCCCGCAAACTTGGCTTCGGATACTTGCTGCGCTACGAGCACATTCTGGGTCCCGACGAAGAGATCGAAGAAGTGCGCTGCATCTTCCTCGAGCTGCAGGACGTCCAGACTGCTCCGAGGCCGGGTGTCACCTTTCATACGCGTTGTGCCAGTTGCGGCGAGGCCGCAGCCCACGAGAGATCGTGGCAGGCTGAGGTTTGGGCTGACATCCACGAATTCGAACATTCCCGCCACAAAGTCAGACTCTTCGAGCACGCCCGCGGCGAAGGTATGAAAGAGATCGGCGACTGGCGCGGCCACGCCGCCTAAGAGTTCGCGACCACAGCGAACGACCCACAGTTGAGGTCCGCTCGCACCCTCCAAGAATTTTTATTTATGCCACGAATCGATGCGAGCACCAATCTTGCCCGTGGTCTGTGCCTGGGTTGGTGCGGGTGTGGATGAGCGTAGTGGGGTCCCCTACCGGGCTTGATTGGATGGTGGGCCGGGATGGTGCGAGTGGCCCCCAAAATGATGAAAGTGAATTGTTAACGCGAACGCTGTTTCCACCAACTGCTCTCGCAGGACCGCGGCATAAACGACGACGACGAGTATAGTGGGGAAGCCGCCCTCTTTCCAGCAGCAATCCCGTGAGGCTACGGGTCTTGCCCGGCCTTACGCAGCAGGCTCAAGATTTGCAGTGCACGACTGATAACTTCTTGCTCTTTGCGATCGTTGCCTGGCGACTTTGATAAACTTCGCGATCGCTCGCGAATCGCGACCTCTGCCTGCTCGATCCGCTGCAGCAATTTGCTCCGGTCAGACTCGAGCACTGCGGCGCGGTAAAGCTTTCCCCAATCTTGGTATTCTGAATCTTTGACTGCACCTGCTCCTAGTGCTTTGGCTCCTGGGTGATCGCCGCAAACATGCAATGAAAACTCTTTGTAGCGCTGCAACTCAAAGTTGGGCGCGCTCGTAGGGTTGAAGACCCAGGCGCATTCGGAGCAACCAAAACCACGAAAACGCTGTTGTTCGATCCATACCAGCTTCCGACTCATGACGGCCCTCGTCGCTCGGTCCATCGCTGTCTGAATGCGAATTACCTTGCTTAATTGGGGACGAACCGCACCAGGCTGCAGCATCGCTTCTAAGCTCCGCAACAGAAGGCGCAACCTAGGCTTAGCACTACAAAGTGTCAAGAGCTAACTTGTTGTGTTACGAAATACGAACAAACCATGCATTCTCATCGACTTAAGACGAGTATTGGCAACCATTCTGGCGGATAAAGAGCTATTTGATCGGGAACGGTCTAAAGGGCAGACTTCAGAGCTCTATTTGTTACGAAATCAGAACAAAGAGCGTGTCCGGGTTATGAGGGGCTGGCATTTCCATTCACGCTTGATGCCAGATTTCAGCGAGTTAGCTTAGCGGCGGCGGCTTCGTCGAGCATCCACAACACTTTTCCGTCGGATGGTTGCACTTTCTGCGAGGGCAGTGGAGGAGCGCTCTTACCCTCGAGAACCTGACGCAGCATGTCGGCCTTGTCCGGCGCCACTGGCCATGAACATCACCTCTGCGGCGCGATTGAGCACGGGGAAAGTAAAGGTGATGCGATGGGTATTCAACTTCGCAACCCAGTTGGCGACCACCAGGCGCGACTGTTCGTCGAGCGCCGGGGAATCGGGGAACAGGGAAGCGGTGTGGCCATCGGGACCCATGCCGAGCAGAATCAGGTCAAAGCGCGGGAATTCGCCGGGCCGAAGCTCGAAGAAGCGGCGGAGCTGGGCCTCATAGTCTGCGGCAGCGGCGGCGGCATCGGGATTTTCCGCCGGCACGCGAAAGACGTTCTCGGCAGGAATCGCGATCTTCGTCAGCAACGATTCCTTCACCATTCGATAATTGCTGTCGGCATCGGTGGGCGGGACGTGACGCTCGTCGCCGAAGAATAGAAAGACGCGGTTCCAGGCGAAGCCGGCGTAATCGGCGGCCAGCAGGGAATAGAGAGCTTTTGGAGTCGAGCCGCCGGAGAGCGCCACCGCGAATCGTCCCTGGCCGCCGATGGCGGCGCGGGCCGTGCGCACAAATTCTTCGGCGGCGGTGTGAAAAAGATCGGCCGCAGTGGCGAGGACTTCGATGGTTCGAGTCGAGGGCATAGGGAATTGGTAAGTAAGCTGCGAGCTACGAGCAACCGGTCGGCTCCAAGCTCGCGGCTCGTAGCTCCTCATTTTTCGAAATTTCTCCAGCGCCGGCCATCGCGTTCCATCAACTCGTCGGACTCCTTCGGTCCCCAGGTTCCGGCGGGATAGTTGGGAAAATTACGCGGAGGCAGGGCTTTCCACACATCGAGCACGGGATTGACAATGCTCCAGCCGGCCTCGACCATATCGGCGCGCTGGAACAGCGTCGCGTCTCCGATCATGCAGTCATGCAGCAGGCGTTCGTAGCCGGTCGCGGAACTGGTCCCGAAAGTAATCGGCGTAATCGAAATCCATATTCACTTCGCCCAGTTGCATGGCGGGCCCGGGAGTCTTGGCGGCGAAGCGCAGCGAGATGCCTTCCTCCGGCTGGATGTGCAGCACCAGTTGATTGGGCATCATGTGTTCGACCTGGGTTTCGCGGAACAGCATGAAGGGCGCGCGCCGGAACTGAATCACGACATGCGTATTGCGCCCGGGCAGCCGCTTGCCGCTGCGCAGATAAAAGGGAACTCCCGCCCAGCGCCAGTTGTCGATCAAGAGGCGCATGGCGACGAAGGTTTCGGTGCGCGAGTCCGGGGGCACGCCCTCTTCGAAGCGGTAGGCGGGCACAGGCTGGTTGTCCATGACGCCTTCTCCATATTGCCCGCGGACGGTTTTACTGAGCACATCCTCGTTGCTGTAGGGCTGAATGGCGTGCAGAATTTTGGCCTGCTCGTCGCGCACCGCATTGGCCTCGAACGAAATCGGCGGTTCCATCGCGGTCAGACTGATGAGCTGCATGATGTGGTTGGGCACCATGTCGCGCAGGGCGCCAGCGCCATCGTAGTAGCCGCCGCGTTTCTCGACGCCGACGGTTTCGGCGACTGAAATCTGCACGTGGTCGATGTAGCGGCGATTCCAGATCGGCTCGAAAATCCCATTCGCGAAACGGAGCGCCAAAATGTTCTGCACCGTTTCTTTTCCCAGATAGTGATCGATGCGGTAAATCTGGCATTCCGAAGCAACTTTCAACAGCTGCTGGTTCAAAGCCTTGGCGGAATCCAAGTCGTGGCCGAAAGGTTTTTCGATAATCACGCGCCGCCAATGGCTATTGTCTTCGGTCATCAGGCCGGCTTTCGCGACCCGCTCGACGACGTCGCCGAAAAAGTTGGGCGCAGTGGCGAGGTAAAAAAAATAGTTGCCGTGCGAGTTGTGTTCCTGGTCGACCTTGGCCAGCGTTTCTTTCAGCTTGTCGTAGGTAGCGGGATCGTCGATGTTTCCGCTGACGTAACTTATGCGGCGGACAAACCATTCCCACAAATCGGCGTCGACGGGGCCAGTGGCGAATTGTTTGAAGTCTTCGGTGACCTTCTTCCGCGCATCGTCGTTGCTCATGGGAGTGCGGCCCACGCCGATGACCGCGAACTCGCGCGACAGCAATTCCTGGCTGGCGAGATTGTAAAGAGCGGGAATCAGCTTCCGGCGCGTCAGGTCGCCGGAAAAGCCGAAGATCACCATGACACACGGATCTCCAGTACGCCCGACCCGCGGCTTGGTTGTTGCTGGCAGAACCTCTGTTTGAGCCATCGTTTCCTCTCGATCGTGAGCTGCGGGCTTCGAGCTGCGAGCTTCGAGCAAATCCAGAATCTGCTTGCTCGTGGCTCGAAGCTCGTAGCTCGCAGCAGCTTGTTACTTCGTTTTCACCGGTGCTTTGAGTTCAACGTGCCCGCCAAATTTCTGTCGCATGGCGGAGAGCATCTTCTCCGCGAAGCTATGATCCTGCCGCGAGCGGAAGCGCGTGTACAGGGCCGCCGTCAGCACTTCGGCCGGAACCGCCTCTTCGATCGCCGCCTGGATTGTCCAGCGCCCCTCGCCGGAATCCTGCACGAACCCGCTGTACTCGGCGAGCGTGGGATTTTCCAGCAGCGCCATCGCCGTCAGATCCAGCAACCATGAACCTACCACGCTGCCGCGCCGCCAGACCTCGGCAATATCGGGCAGGTTGAGATCGTAGCGGATATCCTCGGGAAGATCTTTGCTGGTCGCGTTCTTGAAAATGTCGAAGCCCTCCGCGTAGGCCTGCATCATCCCGTACTCGATGCCGTTGTGGACCATCTTGACGAAATGTCCGGAGCCGGAGGGACCGCAGTGGATGTAACCGTCTTCGGCAGTAGAGGCGGAAGCACCAGCGGCAGTCCCATCTTTTTCGCGGCCCGGAGTGCGCGGAATGTCGCCGCGTCCGGGCGCCAGGGTTTTGAAAATCGGATCGAGGCGCTGGACGGCTTCTTTCGGGCCGCCGATCATCATGCAGTATCCGCGCTCGAGGCCCCAGACGCCGCCGCTGGTGCCGACGTCGACGTAGTGCACGCCTTTGGTGGCGCAGATTTTGGAGCGGCGTACGTCATCCTTGAAATACGAATTGCCGCCGTCGATGATAGTGTCGCCCGCCTGCATGCGGCTGAGCAGGGCCTGCACGGTTTTTTCCGTCGCATCGCCCGACGGCACCATGATCCACGCGGCGCGCGGAGCGGTCAGCTTGCCGACCAGATCGTCCAGCGAAGAAGACGCGACCGCACCTTCGCCGGCAATATCCTTGACGGCATCGGCGCTGAGATCGGAAACCACCATCGTGTGGCCGCCGCGCATCAGGCGCCGCGTCATGTTGGCGCCCATGCGCCCCAAACCTACCATTCCCAGTTGCATGGTGCTCCTTCGTCCGAGACCTGCGCCGCTGCGTTCAACTAAGGGTTTTTAGGCACAGTCTCTGAGCGAAGCGAAGGATCTGCTGTTCGCCGCGACAAGCAGATCCTTCGCTTCGCTCAGGGTGACAACTCATAAAGAGCTTCGCGTGTGCTGCTGCCCGCCCCACGATACTCCAGCAGGCTACAAAACCTGCTGTA
This sequence comes from uncultured Acidobacteriaceae bacterium, assembly GCA_963794365.1. Classification (GTDB taxonomy): domain Bacteria; phylum Acidobacteriota; class Terriglobia; order Terriglobales; family Acidobacteriaceae; genus Acidiflorens. The sequence continues at coordinate 113,820 of CAWCDV010000025.1, read as the reverse complement.
CCAGTTCTGCGAGTTTGGTGAGGCCCGCTTTCACGTCGCTGCCGAGATGCACGCGCAGCGCACGCCGTTTGCGGTCGGCGAGAACCTGGAAGTCGCCGCGAGCCTGCGCCGCTTTCACCACTCCGAAAGTGTACTTCTGCCCGGGAACCGGCAAGTCCTGCGGCATCGTCGCACGTGATCTGCAGGAACACGCCGCTGTTGGGGCCGCCTTTATAAGCTTGTCCGGTGGAGTGCAAGAAGCGCGGCCCGAAGCCGAGGCAGGTAGCCACGCGCTTGCGATCGCGCACGGCATGCGCAGGCCTTGCAACAGCGATTCGTGCTCCGGCGTTCATCTCGACGTAACCGAGCACGGCAAAATAATCGCCGGCGCCAAGCCGCGCCAGATGCGCGCGCAGATAATTTTTCAGGGAGTGGTCGGAACCGGCGGCCTGGCTGAGCGCGGCAGCGTTCTTCTCGTCGGTGAAGAGCTTGAAGCCCGCTTCTTCAAGTATCGGCTTTTCGGGAGGAAGCGAGCCCGTTGCTTTCGTACTCAGACGTGAGTTGTTTGGTCACGATCTTGCTCGCTTCGACGTCGGGCTGATTGAAAGCGTTGATGCCGATGATCGAGCCCGCAACCGCGGTTGCAATTTCCCAGCGGAAGAATTCCTGCCCCAGGCTGTAGGTGTCGGATCACGGCGATGCGCACTACAGGTTGCCCGGCTTTTTCCAGCGCCGCGACCCTGGCATCCTGCGCCGCGTCGGGCGCGGTCTCCAGCCGAAGGTAGGCGAAGATGCGGTCGTTGCCATAAACTTCCGGTGCGCCCAGCGCTTCGCGATCGACCGGGATGATGCCCTTGCCGAGCTTGCCGGTGGATTCCGCGATCAACTGCTCGAGCCACGCGCCGAGGTCGGCAATTCCGGGCGAGGTGATGAGCGTAATTTTGTCGCGGCCCATTTTTGCGGCTGTTCCCATGATCAGGCCGAGCATGACGCCCGGATTCTGTTCCACGGGAGTGGACGGCTTGCAGGCTTCGACCATCTCTTTTGTGCGCGCCGAGGAACTTGCCGGTGTCGAGGCCCATCGCCGCGGCGGGAACCATGCCGAAATTCGAGAGCGCCGAATAGCGTCCGCCGATGGACGGCAGACCATAGAAAATGTGGCGGAAGTGGTCGCGCTCGGCAACCTGCTGCATCTTCGAGCCAGGATCGGTGATGGCGATAAAGTGGCTGCCCGCCTTGTCTGTTGTTGCCGACGGTCTGCTGCACGCGCTCGAAGAAATACTGCTTGTAAATGTTGGGCTCGAGTGTGCTGCCGGACTTGCTGGAAACGATGAAGAGTGTTTTGGCGAGGTCGACCTTTTTTTCGACACTTCTGATCTGTGCCGGGTCGGTGGAGTCGAGCACGTGCAGGCGCGGGAAGCCCGGGGTTTGGCGGAAGGTCAGCGCGAGCACTTCCGGACAAAGGCTTGATCCGCCCATGCCAAGCAGCAGAATGTCGGAGAAGCCGGCACTCTTGACCTCGTCGGCCAAGTCGCTGAAGCTTGGCGGCGCCGGCGAGTTGTTCGTCGGTGATGTCGAGCCAGCCCAGCCACTTGGCCTCGTCATCGCCGGTCCAGAGAGAAGCGTCGCCCTGCCAGAGCCGTCTTACTTTTCCCGACGCCCGCCAGTCGTTAAGGTTTTTTTTTACCGCAGTGTCAAGATCGGCCGGAAGCGATGCGCGTCTGCCGATTGACCTGCGGCGCCGGCGTGGTTGTTCGCTTCGTATTTTTCTCGACCGCAGCCAGCAGGGCGTCGAACGCGTCGGCAAATAGTTTTACGCCGTCGGCGTCAGCTTGTCGGTCACCTCTTTCATGACAATGCCAACGGCGGCGAGATCGGCCATCGTTTTCCGCGCAGCCGTCGAGATCCTCGGTCAGACTCTGGCGCGGCTTGCCATGATCGCGGAAGGCCTCGAGCGTCGCCGGTGGAACGGTATTGACGGTGTCGGGCCCGATCAATTCCTCGACGTAAAGGACGTCGCGATAATTCGGATTCTTGGTGCTGGTGCTCGCCCAGAACACGCGCTGGGTCTGCGCGCCCTTGGCGGCCAGCGCCTTCCAGCGCGGAGAAGAAAAGATGCGCTGGTAGGCTTCGTAGGTCAGCTTGCCGTTGGCGATCGCGACTTTCCCCAGAATCCCCTGCAACTTCGCCTTGCGGGCAGGCGTCCGTTTCTTTCTTCAGTTGGTCGTCAATCAGCGAGTCGACCAGCGAATCGATGCGACTGATGAAGAAGCTGGCGACGCTGGCAATCTTGCTCACATCGCCGCCGGACGCAGCGAATTTCTCAACTCCGTCAATGTAGGCCGCGGCGACTTCCTCATACACTTCCTGCGCAAACAGCAGCGTCACGTTGACGTTGATGCCCTCGCTGATGAGCTGGCGAAACGCGGGTATGCCCTCGGCGGTGCCCGGCACCTTGATCATCACGTTTTCGCGGGCCACGGTCTTCCACAGCCGCCGCGCCTCGTCGATGGTGCTGTTGGTATCGTGCGCGAGATAGGGAGAGACTTCGAGGCTCACGTAGCCGTCGCGCTTCTTCGTGCTCTGGTAGACGGGCGCGAGCAGGTCGGCCGCGTCCTGAATGTCGCGAATGGCCAGCAGTTCATAGCGGCCCTTGGCGTCGAGGTCGGTGCGGCCGGCGAGCGTGTCCAGGAAATCCTGATACTGGGTCGATGCCGGCGATGGCCTTTTCGAAGATCGAGGGATTCGAAGTCATCCCGCGCAGGCCGTCTTCCGTGATCAGGCGCTGCAGTTCGCCGCCCTTCAACAGGTCGCGGCGAATGTAGTCGAGCCAGATGGACTGGCCGAAAGTCTGAAGTTGGGTGAGAGGATTCACGGCTTTTGCAATCTCGAGTGTGCCTACTGGATTCATAAACATCTCCTAGACTGAGCCAGGCAGCAGAATAACTGCCTGACGTTAATAAACTGTTACTTCAGATTCGACGTGACGCCTGGTCCCACAAGTGTGCGGGAGACCTGGGTCGTCCCTCCGGGACTTGAGTCATTTTTTCTACCCTTCCCAGCGCTGAAGCGCTGGGCTAAGCTCGGACGCCCCTCCGGGGCTGGATTCTTACTTTCCGAGCAGTTCGCGCGCGGCCTGCAGAACGGCATCGGAAGTGAAGCCGAACTTCTTCTGCAAATCCTTGAGCGGCGCGGACGCTCCAAAAGTGTGCATCCCGATGATGCGTCCTTGTCGCTCCCGCATATTGCGCCCAGCCGAAAGTCGAAGCCATCTCGACCGCGACCCGCGCGGTGACGTCGGGCGGCAGCACCGCTCGCGGTAGACTCTGATCCTGATGCTCGAACAAATCCCACGAAGGCATGCTGACGACGCGCGCCCGGATGCCTTCCGCTTGAGTTTCTCGTAGGCGTCGATGCACAGATAAACCTCGCTGCCGGTGGCCATCAGGATGACCTGCGGTTTGCCGCCTTCGGCGTCGGCCAAAATGTAGGCGCCGCGAGCCAAGCCCGCGGCGGATGCGTATTTCGTGCGATCGAATGTCGGCACAGCTTGCCGCGTCAGGATCAGCGCCACCGGTTCCTTCCGCAGCTTCATGATTACTTTCCACGCCTCGACGACTTCGTTGGCGTCGGCGGGACGCAGCGTCATCAGCCCGGGAACCGCTCGCAGCGATGATCAGTTGCTCGATCGGCTGGTGAGTCGGGCCGTCTTCGCCGACGCCGATGGAATCGTGGGTGAAGATCCAGATCGACGGGCACTTCCATGATGGCCGAGAGGCGGATCGGCATCTTCATGTAGTCGCTGAAGATCAGGAAGGTCGAGCCGTAGGCGCGGATCTTCGACAGCGCCATGCCGTTGACGATCGCGCCCATCGTATGCTCGCGAATGCCGAAGTGGAAGTTGCGCCGTTGTAATGACCCGCTTCGAAATCGCCCGCGCCGTCGAAGGTGAGCCGCGTCTTCGTCGAGGGATACAAATCGGCCGAGCCGCCCATCAGCCAGGGATCGTTCTTGGCGATGGCATTAAGAACTTTGCCGGACGAATCGCGGGTCGCCGAGTCCTTTGGCGTCGGGCGCAAATGTGGGAAGGTCCTTGTCCCATCCGTCCGCAGGCTGCCGATTCTGCATGCGTTCGAGTTGAGCCGCCAAATCCGGATACTGCGCGGTGTACTTGCTGAACAGCGCGTTCCACTGCCCGCTCAATTGCCGCCCGCGCTTGCCCATGCCGTCGCGGAAGTTCTCGCGCACGCCATCGGGCACCAGGAACTTGGCGTCTTCCGGCCAGCCATAGACGCGCTTCGTCAGTTTGACTTCTTCTTCGCCGAGCGCTTCGCCGTGCGCTTCTCTTGTGTCCTGCCGGTGGGGCGAACCGTAACCGATGTGGCTGTCGACGATGATGAGCTTGGGGCGATCCTTGACGCTGAGCGCGTGGTTGTAGGCATCGGCGAGCGCCACCAGATCGTTGGCGTCGTGGACGTGCGTGACATCCCAGCCATAGCTCGCGAACCGGGCGGCCACATCTTCGTCGAAGGCGAGATCGGTCTTGCCCTCGATCGTGATGTGGTTGTTGTCGTAAATCCAGCACAGGTTCGAAAGTTTCAGATGCCCGGCGACCGAGGCGGCTTCCGAGGAAATTCCTTCCATCATGTCGCCGTCGCCGCAAATCGCCCAGACGTTGTAGTTGAACAGCTCGAATCCCGGACGATTGAAATACTCTGCCAGCCAGCGCTCCGCGATCGCCATGCCCACGCTATTGGCCACGCCCTGACCGAGCGGGCCGGTGGTGGTCTCGACACCCGTGGTCAAGCCGTATTCGGGATGGCCCGGCGTTTTGCTGCCGAGTTGCCGGAAATTTTTGATCTCATCGAGCGACAGCGCAGGGGTCGAAAGAATCTTGCCATCCGGACTTACTTCGCGCACGCCCGCCAGATGCAGCAGGGAATACAGCAGCATGGAAGCGTGCCCGTTGGAGAGCACGAAGCGGTCGCGGTTCGGCCAGATCGGATCTTCCGGGTCATAACGCAGAAACTGCTGCCACAGACAGTAGGCAACCGGAGCCAACGCCATCGGCGCCCCGGGATGCCCCGAGTTCGCCTTCTGCACCGCGTCCATCGAAAGCGTGCGAATGGTGTTGATACACAACTGGTCGAGCTGCGTACCAGTGGCGATAGACTGGTCGACGATGACTCTTCACTACAGCCATCAGTTCTCTCCTCGCAAATCAACTTGCATTGCCCTGCTTAAAATTAGATGAAATCAGCGCTCATATGGTTCCAACTGGATACACGCGCCAACCGCCCAAGTCTACATCGTGACCGAGAAACAATACGAGGCACGAGAGGACGAAGCTGCGATTCTACACCGGGAAGAATTTGGTTTGGTGGGGGATGGCGGGTGCTGAACTGGTGCAACGTCGAGTACCGACTTCAGATTAGAATAATCTTACCCTAGCTGATCTTGTGTTGCAGCGTGGCCGCCAGTTGGTCCACATCTTTTGCCGAAAGGTTCATCAGGTTCGGGTCAAGGATCGGGATGCGGTTCGTTCCGACTGCGTCCCGCCGCACCTGAATCAGCAATGCCTGCAGCGCTCGGCATCGTATTTTTGCGGTGTCAGGCGAATCAATTCCTGCAGCGTGGCTCCGATCGTCAAGCGCTCGCGGTAGGGACGTTCGCTGGTCATGGCGTCAAAGCTCTCGGCCAGGGCCACGATGCGCACCGCTTGCGGTATTTCGTCCCCATGCAAGCCGTCCGGATACCCCGACCCATCGGCGCGCTCATGATGCCAGCGCACGATTTCCGGAATCTGCGGCCAGGGAAACTGCACTTGGCTGACGATCTGATGCCCAATGATCGTGTGCTCCCTCATCTCGTGGGATTCTTCCTCGTCGAGTTTCGCCGCTTTACCGAACAGCCGCTTATCGATGGCAACCATGCCGATGTCGTGCAGGTAGGCCGCCGACCGCAGCGACGCCACATCGCTCGGGTCCATCCCCAGAGCTTCGCCGATGGCTTGGGCGTAGCGGCCGACGCGCAGGGAATGTCCATGAATGTTGACGTGCTTGACGTCGATGGCGGTGGCGAAAGCTTCGAGCGCGTTGTCGTAGAACCCGTGCAGCGAGGCCAGCAGCCGCAGGTTTTCAGAAACCCGTTGGGTCAGCGTCTGGCCCAGAGTGTGATTCTGAATGGCCAGCGCCACGTAGTGGCTCAGCATTTCAAAGGCGTCGAGCGCGTCTTCCTCGTATGCCGCGTCGCCCGGCCGGCGTCCCAGGGCGATCACTCCCGCCAGCTTTCCCCGAACTTTCAGTGGGCAAACGCACTTGAACAGTTCGGGGGCGACATTGCCGTTCGAACTCAGAAAGAGATCGTAGGTGGAACTGTTGAGTACGACCGGGCCGGTGGCCGCAGTCAGGGTGTGCACGTGGCGGGGAAGCAGGGGGATCAGCGACGGTTCGGGCAGCAGCGCGAATCCTTGCGCATCGACCGAGGTCAGCAAGGAAGGCCGTTCGCTAAACGAAAACAGGACAGCCTCGCGCGCTCCAGCCGCCTCCATCACGGCGGCCAGCATGGCGCGAGCGGTTTCGCGGAAGTCGCGGTCCGCCGTTAGTTCGCGCCCCAAATCCGCTAGCGCTTCGACTGTCCGTAAAAGCTTTTTGAAATTGGTTCCCTGCAATGCCTCGTGCGGAGCTACATGCGAGAAACCAGAGCGCTACCAGCGTAGCATCGCGCCCAGGCTAGATTGTTGGTTAGTTTGGTGCAACAGAAAATCATCGGGTCATCGGGTGATCGGGCCATCTGGTCATCGAAAGTCAAAGGCGCTTGTTTTTGAACTTCAGATCACCCGATGGCCCGATCACCCGATCACCCGATGTCTACACGCCGACCGGGAATGGCTTGGTGTGGCTTTCCGAACCCACCGAGAGTCCGGCGAACCGCCCCTGCAGCAGTGACATCAGCCCCGTGACCCAGTAACCGATCACGAACAACAGCAGGAAGGGAACCGTGAAGTAGTTTTCGTTGTCGATGGCGTAAGAGACCGCCAGCGCGAAATAAGTTCCGATCAGGAGTTCGATCCACGGAACCCATCCCAGACGCTTGCGGTATTTTTTCGCGCCGACCCTGTCCTTCTTCGATTCGACGCGGTACTTGGGAGTGCGGGCGAATGCGGTCTGCTTGCCCGACCAGCGCTTCCAGCACGGCAATCGTATTGGTGATCGGTCAGCCCGATTCCCAACGACATCAACAGCGGCAGGTAGAGCAGCGAGCGCAGCCAGCTCTTCGGAAACAGTTCCTTCTGCGAAACCAGATAGAAGCTGGAAATGGAGAACGTCGAAGCCAGGAACAGGGGCAGGTCGATGTAGAGCATCTGGAACCATCCCTGGTAAAAGCGAATGATCATGGCGGGCAGCAGCAAAACCGAGAGCACGATCATGAGCGGATAGCTGAGGTTGGCCGTGAGGTGATACCAGGCTTCGATTTTCACATGCCGCGAGGCGTCGCTCGCGAACACCTTGGGGAGTATTTTCTTGGAGACCTGGATCAACCCCTTCGCCCAGCGCGCCTGCTGCGTTTTGAAGGCGGTCATTTCCACCGGCAGCTCGGCCGGACATTCGACGTCCTGCAGATAAAGAAACTTCCATCCTTTGAGCTGCGCGCGATAGGAAAGGTCGGTGTCTTCGGTGAGCGTGTCGTGCTCCCAGCCGCCGGCTTCGTCAATGGCCGAGCGCCGCCACATGCCGGCCGTGCCGTTGAAGTTGAAGAAAACGCCGCTGCGCGACCGTCCCGAGTGTTCCAGAACGAAATGGCCGTCGAGCAGAATCGCTTCGACTTGGGTCAGCAACGAGTAGTTGCGGTTGATGTGCGTCCAGCGCGTCTGCACCATGCCGACCTTGGGGTCGGTGAAGTGGTGGATGCACTTCATCAGAAAATCGGGTGGCGGAACAAAATCGGCGTCAAAGATGGCGACGAATTCGCCCTTCGCCGTTTTCAATCCTGCTTCCAAAGCGCCCGCCTTGAAGCCCTCGCGATTGTCGCGGTGCAGGTAGACGACCGGATTTCCCAAGGCGGCGTAGCGCTCGACCAGAATGCGGGCGACCTCTACGGTTTCGTCGGTCGAGTCGTCGAGCAACTGGATGTCGAGTTTTTCTTTCGGATAGTCGAGCCGGCAGACGGCGTCGAGCAGCCGGTCCACCACGTATTGCTCGTTAAAGATCGGCAACTGCACGGTCACGCGCGGCAGATCGTCGAAAGGGAAATGAGCGGCGGGTTCCGTCGTCTTGTTCTTTTTGTGCTTGTAATAAAGATAGACCAGCCAGTAGCGGTGCGCGCCGTACGCCGCCAGAATAATCAGCACGATGAAATAGGGAATCAGCAGCGCCAGATCAAAAGCATTGACCTGGTAAAGGCCCTGAAAAGTTTTGTCGAGAAAATGCTGGCGAAGGTAGTGTCCTAAGCCCTTGGAGGCAAGAATTAGGATCAGGGCCGGCGGGGAAGAAGTAAGCGTCAAATCCATGAACTCAACAGCGCCATGAAGCAAAAAGAAAAACGGCAGCGCAAGCATTGTACCTGATCGGTGATCGGTCGTCGAGTCATTGGTCATTGAATCATTAGCAAACCCGCGCACGGCCAACGACCAACGACAAGCGACCAACGACCGTTTACCGCCACTCCTCACCCACGGGACTAGTCTTCAGTTCGATCGTCTGATGAGAACCTTCCTCCACCTTTACCGCCGCGCCATTCGCTTCCTGCGACTTCAGGAAGTCGGGGTTGCGCCAGACGCCATCTTCCACATCTTGCCAGGCATAGAGCGTGTAGCTGCCCGGAGCCAGGCCACGAATCACATAGCGTCCATGCTGATCGGTCGATCCGGTCGCGACGCGATCGGGAAGCTTGCGGTATTTTTCTTCGGGCACGGCCACCACCGTGATGTTGGCCAGGGGATGGTCATTATTTACTATGGTTATTGTTTACAGGGTCGTCGTTTGCCGGATCAGTGTCCCCATCCTTTCCCTTTTCAACTGTTCCCTTTTCAACGACCGTTCCCTCGACCGTACCTGCCTTGGTACTCACCACTACATCAAGCGTTGCCGGGCCGCTGGCCGTGAATCCGGTTGCGATATCTCGTCCGCCCAGTGTTACCGATTTCAGAAAGTAGCTGCCCTGTCCACCGCCGCCGTACAGTTGCACGATGTAGGTGCCGGGGTTCACGTCTTTCCATTCAAAGTTGCCCAGCCGGTCCACGGAAGCGTTCGTTCCAAAAAAATCCTGGGACATGAAGAAAGCGGGATCTTCCGGCAACTCGGCCAGACGCAGGTTTACCACGTATTGTGTGAGGTCTCCCGCAGCGCCGACGTCGTTGTGGAGATGACCGGAGAGCGTAAAGGACGGCAGAGGAGTTAACTTGATACCTTCCACGTCGGCGGCGACGACGCTGACGTCCTGATGCACGGAGAGCAATTGCGTTCCCGTGCCGGCCCCCGCCCTCAACACGTAAGATCCGGGAGCGACGCCCCGCACTTCGAATTGCCCGTCCGACCCGATTTCATTCGTATTCATCCCGTAAGCATCGCCCGCTTTCGAGACCAACTCGACGACCGGCTTCTGGCCAGCCGTGACGCCGGAGACGATGCCGCGAATGCGATACGTTCTCGCCGGCACCAGCGTGAAGTTGACCGGCATTTCATCGCCCGCCTTAAGCGTTATAACCGAAGCCTGCACGGCATCGTAGGTGCCCGGATAGTAAGTGGAGACGTAACGAGTATCGGGCGGGGCGTCGCCCGGGTTAGTGCTAGGCGGCGAGTTTTCCCGCTGCTTTTCGTAATCGCGGAAGTCCGGAGGCGGCATGGCCATGATCGAATACAGGCCGGGAAACAAGCCGGCGAGACGGTATTCGCCAAGGTCGTTGGTGGCACCGCTCCCCGCCGCTTCGCGCGCAGCTTTCCCTGGTTTTTTTCTGAACGCGATCACCCTGACACCGGACATCGGGTCGCCGTCTTCGTCCGTGACCCGGCCGCTGACAACCGCTGTGGGCAACATTCGAAACAGCAGGTCCACCGACTGCCCCGCCTGAACTGTGACCACGTTAACGTCAGACTTGAGCCCGCGCTCATTCACCCCGACAAAGCCGGCCTTCTCGAGGAAGATCCGGTAACGTCCCGGCACGACCTTCTCAACGCGGAAATGGCCGTCGGCGTCGGTCGTAGCGGTGTAGTCTCCGCCCTGTTTCTGGTCTTCGGCGATGACCTGCACCAGTACTTTTTTGAGCGGCTCACTGCCCGGCTCCTTCACCACCGTGCCTGCGATGGAGGGCGCGTTCGTGGCGGTGGCGGACTCTTGCGCGCTTGCCAGCAACAAGCCGCTGAGCAGGAAGGTGGCTAGGCCGAGGGCGCGCGTCATGGACGTTGGCATCGGAGATCGCGTAGGGACGGCCGCCCTCGGCCGTCCAGGCGAGCGCAGCTCGCCTCGTTTTCGTTGATTCATTCTTGCACTAGCAACGTGGCGGGGCTTCGCCCCGCTGGACGGCCGAGGGCGGCCGTCCCTACGTGAGCATGGCCAATCAATTCAGAAAATATTGCCGGTACAACGTATCCCGCTGCGCCGGACGAAAGCCCGCATCGCGTATGATGCGCCGCAATTCTTCTTCGGTTGTGCAGTTGGTCACGCCCGCGGCGCGGACCACGTTCTCCTCCAGCATCACCGAGCCCACGTCGTTGCCGCCGAAGCGCAAGCCCATCTGGCAGACTTTCAATCCTTGCGTCACCCAACTGGACTGCACGTTCAGGAAATTCGAAAGATAGAGCCGCGAAATCGCCAGCACCTTCAGATACTCGACCGCCGTGGCCTCATCCCAATGGCGTCCGCCGAGCGCGGTGTTCGCCGGCTGAAAGCTCCACGGGATGAACGCCGTGAACCCGCCCGTCTCCTGCTGCAAATCGTAAAGACACTGGAAGTGGTTGATGCGGTGTTCGATGGATTCGCCGACGCCGAACATCATGGTCGCGGTGGTCCGCATGCCGAGCTGGTGCGCGGTGCGATGCACCAGCAGCCAATCCGCGGTCAGGCATTTCAAGCGCGCGATTTTGTAGCGGACTTCGTCGTCAAGAATTTCAGCGCCGCCGCCCGGAATCGAATCGAGGCCAGCGTCGCGCAGGCGCGCAATCGTATCGCGCACGCTGAGATTGCTGTACTCGGCAATCGCCAGAATCTCCGAAGCGGAGTAGCAGTGCAGATGGATTTTAGGGAAGCGCTGCTTGATGCCGCTGAGCATGCGCTCGTGCCAGTCGATCTTGAGATCGGGATGCAGGCCGCCCTGCATCAGGACGCCCGTGCCGCCGAGTTCCACGGTCTCGCGAATTTTTTCGTAGATGGTGTCGAAATCGAGGATGTAACCTTCGTTGACCCGCGCCGCCGGCCCCTTCAACGGACGATAGAACGCGCAGAAGGTGCAATATTCCGTGCAGAAATTGGTGTAATTAATGTTGCGGTCGATGATGTAAGTCACGGTGCCTTCGGGATGCATCTTGCGGCGGACCGCGTCCGCCTCCATGCCAATCCCGATCAGGTCGTCGGACCGAAACATCTCCAAAGCTTGCTGCTTGGTCAGGGACATCCTCTTCACCCCACGGTAATAACTATTTTAGCTGGCGAGAGCTGGATTTTTGTCATCCCGACCCTGAGCGGAGCCGAAGGGGAGGGATCTGCATCCAGCAGCGGACTGCAGATCCCTCGCTTCACTCGAGATGACAATTAATAACAGGTGATCGGCGATTGAGCGCAGTGGACCCGATTCCGTCCGGCTCCTAGGCCGTCCGCCGACGAACTTGCGGTCGTGGGCGGGACTCACCCTTCTGCCTGCGTTTGTACTCGAACAGCCCATACAGTCCGCCCACGACTGAGAAAGCGATCAGGGCGATAAGCACGGGCCAGTAGTACAGCGCAAAAAACTTCACAATGTGCCGCCCGTAGTGGTACCCGAGATAAGCCAGGATGGTGAACCGAATGCCGCGCCCCACGGCCAGAGCGGTCAGAAACTTCCTGGTGGGATACTGCATGGCGCCGGCCGCCAAAAGCATCGGCACAATGGGAAACGGCGGCGGAAGGAGCGCGGGGATCGCGACTGCCGCGAAGCCCCAGCGTTCAAAAATAGCGTAGACCTTCGTGGTCGTTCTTCTTCGAGAACCTTTTCTCCAGAGTTTCCTTGCCACCTTTGCGAGCCATGCGGTAAGTAAGATAGCCGCCCAGGACAGCTCCCGCCGTCGCCATGATCGCGTAGTAGCCCCACGGTTCGCGATGGTGGGCGGCCAGCAGAATGGTGACGATGTCCGTGCTCCCCGGCAGAGGGATGACCGAGTTGTCGACGAGGCCCAGCAAAATCAGGCTGGGGCCGCCGAGATGGATCAGCCATCGCAGGGTGCTCTTCTTCGACGCGAGCAGGATGATCGCGGGCAAGTGCATCGTCCTTATTAGAGCAGGTTTGCGTCTGGCACGTCGCAAGGTTAGTAGGCGGCTTATGCCATCAGGTGATGTCATTTAGCGCAATGGACGATTGCGGCCGCGAAGTTCTTCTCGGAGGATCAAGACAAACAAGTAAAATGGTTTTGAATCGGGATGGCGGACTTTCGAATCGATAACGCGAAGTGGACGCGCGGTGCGCTCGTTGCGCCTGATGAAGTATTCGCGTCCGAGTGCGGATTGGAATCACGACCACTGTGCAGGATGCTGGGCCAAGTTCATGGAATGCGGCCCGCCTTACACGCTCACAGATGGATATGTCACCGAAGATAAATATCGCTGGATATGTCCAGATTGTTTCCGAGACTTGAAGGATGAGATGGGATGGAAGCTCGAGTAACCCATGCACTTCTACCCATCTCTGTTTCAGATTTTCTGGCGCAAAATCAAACTGAGCCTCTGCCAATTCACAAGATAGTTTGTTTCAAAGATGAGAAACTTTGATGAGCTCTAAACAAACCGAAGCTCCGGCGCGGGCGGCAGCGCCCCAATTTCCGCGGCCAGGCGGTAATAAAGCTCAAGCCCCTCCAGGCAGGGAGGGTCGAGATAATAATGGATGTTATGCGTCAAATAGACGCGAATGACCTCGACCGTAAGGCCGAGGCGCGGCGCCCACTCCTGCGCGATGGCTTCCAGTCTTTTCGGCGACAGCCCATGATCCCGCGACTTCTTGAAGACCTGCGCGATCGCCCGGCCATCTCGCCCGGCAAGCGCCTGCTTGCGAATGGCCCAGAAGGCGAAGACGAATGACTTTCCCGTGCGCGCCACCCACTCCTCCGCCAGGTCGAGCGTGAAGTAGCGTGTGCGGTCGACCTGCAGCGCCGGATCTCCGATGAGCAAAGCCGCATCGCAAGCGCCGAGCATGGCGTCGAGATCCGGAGCCATCGCCGTATAATCGCGCTCTCCGCCCAGCCATTTGGCAAACAGAATCTTGGCCAGCGCAACCGAGGTCAACGAAGAAGTATCGAGCGCCACCGTGCGCACCTGCGTCAACCATTGCTCCTTTGACGATTGCTCCTTCGACACCGCTTCTTCGACAAGTCTGCTTCGACGAGGGATCGCCGCGCCGCTTGCCAACCAGCAGGATCGACCGCACCGCCCGTCGTGCTGCAATCGCCACGTCGGGAATGATGACGAGATCCGGAACCGTCGCATAAGCCGCAGCCGGAATGATGCCAATATCGGCCGTCCCCGCGCGCAGCGCCTCGGCGCAGGCCGAGGGGATGGTGTAGGAAATATCGTAGTTGGCAACTAACTCCGCGCCTGCTTCGGCATGCTCAAAATCCCACATGAGAGGCGCCGTGTTCAGGTAGGAAATGGCCGAGATCTTTAACCGGCTCATCACTTTACGAATTCTACCAAAAGTGATGTGCGCGCCATCCTTGACAGCGTTTTGATAGCGGCTAATGCTGAATTGGCCAGGAAAAGCTGCGAGCCGCGAGCTACGAGCTAAGGGGCAATCTGTTCGCTCGAAGCTCGTGGCTCGAAGCTCGCAGCCCACGTGGTTCGGGTCACTCAATATGTCGAATGTAGCCGTTGCCGCCCCCAACCCAGCTTCTTTCCAGGCCACCTACTGGCTGGCGCTGGCCCTGACTCCGGGATTGGGCCCCACGCGCATCAAGAAACTGATTGAGCAGTACGGCACTGCCGAGCGCGTCTTCCATGCCAGCCTGACCGAACTCGAAGCTACGGGGATGCGCGCCGTTTCCGCGCAATCGATCGCCACCGGGAAATCGCTCGAACTCGCGCAGCAGGAATGCGCGAAAGCGGCGGAGGCGCGCGCCAGAATTATTTCGCTCAGCGATCCCGAATATCCGCAACGGCTGAAGGAAATTTACGACCCGCCGGTAATCCTGTTCGTGAAGGGGAGCATCGACGTGCTGGCCCAGCCCGGCATCGCGATGGTGGGAACGCGTCATCCCACGCCCTACGGCAGCGGCATGGCCGAACGCCTCTCCACCGACCTCGCCGCTCGCGGCCTGGTGATCATCAGTGGATTAGCGCGCGGCATCGATACCGCGTCGCATCGCGGCGCCGTCGCGGCCAAAGGAAAAACCATCGCCGTCCTCGGCACTGGAATTGACGTCATGTACCCCAAGGAAAACACGCGGCTCACCGAACAGATCGTCGCCCTCGGCGGCGCGCTGATCACCGAGTTCCCAGTCGGAACCCCGCCGACGCCGCAAAACTTTCCCATTCGCAACCGGATCATCAGCGGCATGTCCGCCGGCGTGCTGGTCGTTGAAGCCGCGGAATACAGCGGCACGCGCATCACGTCGCGCCTCGCCCTCGAACAAAACCGCGATGTTTACGCCGTCCCGGGCAACGTGACCAACAAAAATTCCTGGGGCCCGAACACGCTGATCAAGCAGGGCGCGAAGCTCGTCGCCACCTGGGAAGACGTGTGGGAAGAGCTTCCGCCGGACATACAGGTCGCGCTCGGTTCCATGCAGAATGAATCCCCCGAGCCGGAAACCGCATCTCTATTCCCGGACGAGGTCAAATCGCCCCACGAAAAAAAGATCCTCAAGTTGCTGAAGCCTGATGAGTCCACGCACATTGATCAACTGGTCGAATTGCTGGAAAACGAAATGTCCTCCTCAGAAATCTTCGCCGCGCTGTTCGAGTTGGAGCTCAATGGAAAGATACGGCAGTTGCCGGGGAAGAATTTTGTGAAGAGCTTTTAGCTGCTGGCTTCTGGCTACTAGCTGCTAGCAAGCAAAAGCGATAATTTTGTGAAGAGCTGGCTTCTGGCTACTAGCTGCTAGCAAGCAAAAGCGATGGAGGCGACTTGAAGGACTTCAAGGATCTGCGAGTGTGGTCGAAGGCTCATCGAACTGACAATGCTCATCTACAAGCTCACACGAGCGTTCCCACGAGAAGAAGTTTATGGGTTGACCTCGCAGGTGCGTCGATCGGCGGCGTCAATTGGAGCGAACATTGCGGAGGGATGCGGCAGGCATTCGGACGGTGAAATGACGCGCTTTCTTCAGATCGCGCGTGGTTCCGCCAGCGAAACCGAATATCACTTGCTACTCGCGAAAGACCTGGGATTTCTGCAAGAAGCCGATTTCCAGGTTGTGGAACAGGCTGTAGTTGATGTTCAGAGAATGCTGACTGCGCTGGTCCAGAAAGTTCAACCGCAAAGTCGCAAGCCTAAGATTGAGCAATCGCGCGCGGGTACCTGATTGCCAGTAGCCAGAAGCTCGTGGCCAGCAGCCACAGTTGTTGCCGTCCGCCAATTCGTGCTAGCTTCAATTCCATTACCGCCATATTGAGGAACCATTGTCCAAAGGTCTAGTCATTGTCGAATCGCCGGCTAAGGCGAAAACTATCCAGAAGTATCTGGGCAAGGGATTCACGGTCGATGCTTCTTTCGGCCACGTGAAAGACCTGCCCAAGAGCAGCCTGGGTGTCGACGTCGAAAACAATTTCGATACCGAATACGTCGTCATCCCCGGAAAAGAAAAGATCCTGGCCAAGCTGAAGAAGCTCGCCCTATCGGCCGACCACATCTACCTCGCGCCTGACCCGGATCGCGAAGGCGAAGCCATCGCCGCCCATCTCGCCGACGAACTCGGCGAAGACTCGAGCAAGAAGAAAAAGAAGACCAAGGCAAAGAAAAAAGGAGACACCAAAGCGAAGACGGAAAGCAACGGCGATGGCGAGCGCATCCGCCGCGTGACCTTCAACGAAATCACGCAGCGCGCCGTCAAGGCCGCGTTCGAGCACCCCCGCGACATCGATCGCAATCTGGTCGACGCGCAGCAAACTAGACGTGTGCTCGATCGCCTCGTGGGCTACCAGGTCTCTCCTCTTTTATGGGACAAAGTCCGCCGCGGCCTTTCCGCCGGACGCGTGCAGACCGTCGCACTTCGCTTGATCGTCGATCGCGAACGCGAAATCAAAGCCTTCGAGAAAAAAGAATACTGGACGATCGATGCCAATCTCGCCGCCAATAAGCCTCCGGCATTCGACGCGCGCTTTCTCGGCAAAGGCGAGGAGAAAATCGAAATCACCAACGGCGAGGACGCGGAAAAAATCCGCCTGGCGCTTGAAAAGGCCGGCTGGGTCGTCCGCTCGGCGGAAAAGAAAGAGCGGCGGCGCAATGCTACTCCGCCTTTTACGACCAGCAAGCTGCAACAGGATTCCTCGCGCAAGCTGCGCTTCAGCGTGAAGCGCACCATGATGATCGCGCAGCGCCTCTATGAAGGTGTCGAACTCGGCGACGAAGGACTGGTTGGCCTGATCACCTACATGCGAACCGATTCCACCCGCGTTTCAGCCGAGGCGATCACCGAGGTCCGCGAATACATCACGAGCGAGTACGGCGCCAACTATCTGCCCGATTCTCCCAATACATATAAGGAGAAGAAAGAAGCGCAAGCGGCTCACGAGGCCATTCGCCCGACGTCGGCGGCGCGCCATCCCGACCAGATTAAACAATATCTGAAGGAAGACGAATTCAAGGTTTACAAACTGATCTGGCAGCGCTTCGTCGCTTCGCAGATGAATCCCGCCGTGTTCGATCAGACCTCGGTCGACATCGACGCCAAATCAGGCAGCGACGTGTTCTGGTTCCGCGTCACCGGATCGGTGATGAAGTTCGACGGCTTCCTCAAAGTTTATGAAGAGTCCAAAGACAGCAAGGACGAAGAAGACGAGGAACTGAAGCACAAACTCCCGCCGCTCGAAGCCGGACAGAAACTTACGCTGAAGTCGCTTCTCCCGGAGCAGCATTTCACCGAGCCGCCTCCGCGCTTCAACGAAGCTTCGCTGGTGAAAGAACTTGAGGAACGCGGCATCGGCCGGCCTTCGACCTACGCCACCATTCTCAGCACCATCCAGGAGCGGATGTACGCGCAAAAAGTCGGCGGCAAGTTCGTGCCCACCGAAATCGGCTTGGTCGTCACCGATCTGCTGGTCGAGAACTTCAAGGATATTTTCGACTTTCAATATACCGCGCGCCTCGAAGAAGAACTCGACGAGATTGAAGAAGGCAAGCAGACGGGAAACGACGCGCTCACCGAGTTTTATAAAAAGTTCGCCAAGGATCTCCGCTACGCCGAGAAGCACATGGAGAACATCAAGCGTATGGAGAAACCGACCGACGAAAAGTGCGAACTCTGCGGCGCGCCGCTAGTTATCAAGTGGGGCAAGCACGGGTCGTTCTATGCCTGCAGCACCTACGACAAAGAAAACCCCGACAGCTGCAAATTCACCAAAGAAAATCCCATCAATCTTCCCGACCTCGACTCGGCCGATCTGCAAGAGACCGCGCAGGAGGAATACTGTGAAAACTGCGGCCGCGTTATGGTCCTGAAGCGCGGGCGCTTCGGCCAGTTCATGGCCTGCACCGGCTATCCCGATTGCAAGACGACGCGGCGGCTCGATCAGGGCAAGAGAGTGCCCGACATTCCGCTTGATGAAACCTGCCCGCTGTGCGGGCGCAACCTGATCCTGCGGCACGGCCGTTACGGCGAGTTTACTTCCTGCAGCGGATATCCCGACTGCAAATATGTGAAGCAGAACTTTATCGGCATGAAGTGCCCCCAGTGCAAAGAAGGCGAATTGGTCGAAAAACGCGCGCGCAAGGGCAATACTTTTTACGGATGCGGGAATTATCCGAAGTGCAAGTTCACGTCGGCGGCGAAGCCCGTCCCCGAGAAGTGTCCGAAGTGCGGAAACGAGTACCTGGTGGAACGAATGCGCAAAGACGGAACGGTAATCGCGTGCCCCAATAAGGAATGCGATTACGAACGCGTCCTCGAAGGCGCCACTGCGGATGTTGCAAAAGTCTGACCAAGTCAGCGTTCTCAGAGCGAAGTTTTCAGAAACACAACTAAACTCCGAAATACCTAACGAGGTGAAAATATGGCAAAGAAAGCGACCGCGCACGATGCCGAGCTGGTTCTAAAACTCTACGACCTCCGCCGCGAAGCGGAGATGCGCAAGGCAAGAAGCTGGTTTGGGGCGGAGTTCTGGCCGCAGAGCGCCGCTGACTTCCTGAAAGTCGCCAACGCGTTTCCCAGCCAGGAAAACGCCTGGCTTCGCCAGGTCGGGAGCTATTGGGATATGGTGGCATCGCTCGTGCTGCATGGGGCGCTCAACGAAGAACTCTTTCTGGAGCCCGGCTGCAGCGGCGAAATGTTTTTCATTTTCGCCAAGATCGCTCCATTTCTTAAAGAAATTCGCCAGAAGATGAACAATCCCGATGCCTTCGCTAACATCGAGAAAGTAGCTACCGGATCGAAGACTGCCCGCAAGCGTTTGGAACGCTTCTCGAAGAATGTTGAGGCTCGCCGCAAAGAGATGGCCAAGCCGGCAAAGAAAGGCTGACCGCGGTCGACGGTCTCCTTCATTATTCTGTGCACATTTTCGTTGCCGCCTATCTGCTATCCTAAGTGTGCTGTGCGGATGCTGTGGTGGTTTCTCATACTGGGAGTCAGTGCTGCGGTGGTCGTGTCGGTTGCATTTACGCTCTATATGCGGGTCCGGCGGCAAATGAAGCGCGCGGCGGCCCACCGAGCGGAACTCGACGGCCTCGACCACTCGCCTCCACCTGAAATTTAAATCCGCCACGAAGAAAGGAACGTCATGTCTAGAGCAGCCACGCAAGTTCTCGGCCACCAGACCCGGCCCATAGGGCGGGGAAAGGAATGGGCGAAGCAGGGGGCCATCGTAATCGCCGCCAGCCTTTTCGTTGCCTTGTGCGCGCGCGTGACCGTGCCCCTACCCTTCACGCCAGTTCCGCTGACACTGCAAAACTTCGGAGTTCTTGCCGTTGGATTGCTCCTCGGTTCGCGTCGCGGTTTCGCCGCGCTCGTGCTCTACCTCGTCGAAGGCGCGTGCGGAATGCCCGTATTCAGCCCAGCGCTTCTAGGCGGCGGAATTGCCCAGATACTCGGCCCGACCGGCGGCTACCTTATGGCCTATCCCCTAGTCGCATTCGTCGCCGGCTACATCTACGAGCACAGCTCGCGCCGTTTCGCTTGGGCCGCGTTGTCATCCGTGGCTGCGGAACTCGTGCTCTTCGCTGGAGGGCTCAGTTGGCTTGCCGTGCTCACTCACTCCGTTACTCTGGCGCTCAAGTATGGTCTCTACTGGTTCGTTTTTGCGGAAGTCATCAAGGTGCTGATGGCCGCCGCCGTCGCCGCTCGCTGGCACCAACCACCTTCTTCGCAACCCTGAACGAATGAGGCCGAACGGAAAGACTTTGCTTCGTATCAGGGCATCGCTTCAGCGATGCCGCAAGTCACTGCAATCTGACCGCCCCTTTAGGGGCCGCGCAACGGAAATCTCACTTTTCCTAGCACCGAAGTTTATAGAACAGGATTACGGAATCTTATGAGTACAGTATCTTCTCCAGTTCGCGAAATCACCGTGGCGCATAGCCCGGACTCCGACGACGCGTTCATGTTTTACGGCTTGGCCACGAACAAAGTTCGTGTACCCGGACTGAAGTTCAGCCATACCCTTTGCGACATCGAGACGCTGAACCGTCAGGCGCAGGAAGGCGTCTACGACGTGACGGCGATCTCCTTTCACGCTTTTCCCTACATTCAGGAAAAGTACGCGTTAATGTCCTGCGGCGGCAGCGTGGGCGATGGTTATGGTCCCATGCTCGTTTCCACGCGGCCCTTCACGCCGGACGAAATCAAAAGCAAGAAAATCGCGGTGCCCGGCAAGCTCACCACCGCCTACCTGGTGCTCGAACTATTCGCGCCCGGCGTTGAAGTGGAAGTCGTCCCCTTCGATCAAATTATCCCCCAGATTCTCGAAGGTAAGCACGAAGCCGGCCTCATCATCCACGAAGGCCAGCTCACCTACGACAAATCTGGACTGCACCGCGTCGTCGATCTCGGCCGGTGGTGGCAGAAGGTCACCGGCCTGCCGCTGCCGCTCGGCGGCAACGCCATCCGGCGCTCTCTCGGTCGCGAAACGATGACTAGCGTCACCCAGGCGCTGCGCGAGAGCATCCAGTACGCCATCGATCATCGCGAAGAAGCGCTCTCCTACGCCATGCAGTTTGCCCGCGATCTCGATACCCAACTTGCCGACAAATTCGTCGGCATGTACGTCAACGAACGCACGCTAGACTACGGAGACGATGGCCGCGAAGCCGTGCGCCGCCTGCTCGACATGGGGCACAAGGCAGGGATCATTCCCCAGACGCCGCGCGTGGAGTGGGTGTAGGAAGGCTACGAGCTTCGGGCTGCGAGCTACGAGCGTGCAGAAGCTTTTCTTTTCGCTGTTTTTCGAAAAACTTTATGTGTCGTCATCCCGAGCGAAGCGTAGGGATCTGCAGTTCGCCGGCGAGCGAACGGGACGGCTATCGTCGCGCGGTTGCGATTTGTGCGACGACTGCGCCGAGAGATGAAGCGGTTTTGCCCGCGCGTAGCTCGAAGCTCGTAGCTCGCAGCCCGGCGTCGTGAATCCGGGCGGCCAGTTATCATGAACAGATGCCGGGAGACAATGGCGCTCAGACGCTGCTCATCGATGCCGATGACACGCTCTGGGAAAACAACATCTATTTCGAAAGGGCGATTGCAAAGTTCATTTCGTTCCTCGACCATCGCGAACACTCACCCGAGGCCGTTCGGCTGGTGCTGAATGACGTTGAGCGAGAATCCATCGTTAAGCACGGCTACGGCCTGCACAGCTTCGCGCATGCGCTGGTTGAGACCTTTGAGAAGCTTTCCGTCGACCCAGTCACGCCCGGCTTGCACGAACGCATTCGCAGCTTTGCCCACCAGATTGCCGGGCATCCGATTGAAGTTCTCCCCGGCGTGCCCGAAACCCTGCAGTATCTCGGCGAGCGCCACCACCTCATCCTGATGACCAAAGGAAACCCCGCCGAGCAATCCGGAAAAGTCGAGCGCTCGGGATTGAAAGAATATTTTTCCGCCGTCGAGATCGTAGCCGAGAAGGACGAATCCACCTACCGCTCCGCCATCGCCAAGTACGCCCTTCCAGCGGACGCCACCTGGATGGTCGGCAACAGCCCCAAGTCTGATATCAACCCCGCCCTCGCCGCCGGCCTGCACGCCGTCTTCATTCCTCACGGCAACACCTGGATCTTAGAGCACGAGGAAGTGGCGGCCGCCCGAGCTTCGCAGCGTTTGCTGGTGGTAGATCGTTTCGGCGACCTAAGAGAACACTTCTAGCCACCGCATTACCCCCAATAGACACAGGCCGGGAGCCCGGAATTTCTTCCGGTCCCGGCCTGCGCTTCTATCAACTTGGATCCGACTCAGTTGGTCGGACTGAGGCTGGCGTTGGCGTCAGCGGTGGTCGCCGCCGTCGGTGGCGCGGCCGCGGTGGTAGCCGCAGACGCGCTCGCAGTGCTGAACCGCGAAAGCCGCGGATAGAACGGCGTCACCTCGAACGGCATTTTGTCGCGCGCCGAAGTGATCGCGACCGGCTGCGCCTTCACGATCTCCACTTTGTCGTCCCACGGGTTCAGCTTGACGCGTGCACCCAGAGGCAACGCGGCGATCTGGTCCAACTTGTTCCAATCGAGCGCCGGAGCCGACGTGGCAAGCGCCGCCATGCGCGTTACCATCCCGTTCTCCGTGATGTTGTTGCCGAGGTGCGCTTGCAGCAGAGCGCTCAGTTGCGGAGCGCGCGCTTGCAGAGCCTTGATGAAGAGCCCGGCCGAGTCCAGCTTCTGGGCGTAGGGAGAAGCCTTCAGCATCTCGATGGCTTTTTTGTCGGCGGCTGTTTCCTCCTCAGGAATGTGTTTGAACCCCAGGTTCTGGTAAGTCGCCTCGTCGGAGAACAGCATGCGGTCGTTAAACGCATACTGGCTGCCCAGGTTATGTCCCAGAACAATGTGCGCCAGTTCATGAGAGAGCACCATGGCCAGGCTGCCCTCATCGGGAAGCACGTCGATCAGCCCGCGGCTCACCACAATCGTGTTACCGACGCTGAAAGTTTCCAGCGGAGAAGTCGTCAGCACCCGCGTCCGGACTGGCCGAGGCAGGTCGATGTTATTGGTGATCTCCAGGTTGTTGACCACGGTTTGCAGGATCTTATCCACGTCGCCCGCCGGAGCCAGCAGCCCGGCGCGTTCCAGCCGCTCTACAACGTTGTCTTCCGCTTGCTGTTGCCATTCGCGCTCGGCGGCCAGCGGAGTCGCATCCTGTGCCGTCGGCGTAGAGTCCTTTACGCTGTCAACGCGGATGTTAGTAAGTTCGTCGTTCGGCGTAGCCGTCTTCAGGTTATATCCCCACATGCGAGTCTGCGCCTTGAACGCGATCTTGTTCTTAGCCCCCGCAGTGAAGTCGCCTTCCTCGCTGTAGATATAAGATGGCACCCAATAACCCGGGACCAAGTTCAACCGCCAGCTGTCCATGTGGAAGTAATAATTGTTACGCGTAGGACGCGCATAAGTGCCGTTCAACCGCACAATGTTGAAGTTTTGATCCTCAACCCAGATGCGGCCGAGAAAGCGCCCGCGACCAGCGTCTTTTTTCGGCGTCAGATCGAACACCAGGCAGCGCACGTCGCCCAGGAACTCGCGCCGCGCGTAGTGGAAATTGTAGTGCTGCCGGTCAAAGTCGGTGCGGTCCGACGAAGATCATCCAGGAAAAGCCCAGCGGCTGATACTGGAACTTGAACTTCTTCGTGAACCCGCCCAGCAGATGCTTCTCCATGCCTTCGTCTTTGCCCTTGAGAAAGTCGCTCCGGTCGATCGATTCGCTCAAGTCCATGCGTCCCAGAAAGTAATGATCATTCTGCGGAATCGGCCCCAGTTGCGGATCCTGGGTCAGGTTCTGCAGATAGGTCTCCACAATGGGAGTGCGCGGCGACAAGAACTTGATCAGTTCCTTTTCCTGC
Organism: uncultured Acidobacteriaceae bacterium; assembly: GCA_963794365.1. Lineage (GTDB taxonomy): Bacteria > Acidobacteriota > Terriglobia > Terriglobales > Acidobacteriaceae > Acidiflorens. The sequence goes on along the minus strand of CAWCDV010000025.1, from coordinate 90,489 downwards.
ATGATCACGCGGTCTATAACCTGATCCATCGTGGTCGGCGGCGCCAGATTCGCCTGCGCCTGACCTGACTGTTCTTGTCCGGACTGAGTCTGGCTCGGTTGTGCCGCCGTCTGTTCCGGCTGCGTCGCTGCAACCGGCTGTGGGTTCTGCGGCGCGGACGCCGACTGCTGGGCCACTGCCGTCATCGTTACCGCCAGCAGAGCCAAAATCATCCAGTTCATATTCATATTGTTCATAACTTTCCGCATAACTCTTATCTCCCAGGTGGTCAATACGCCAGTTGAAATACCACGTGCACTATTGCTGTCGAATCCATTACCTGCCCGTTTCGCGAGGCCGGCTTGAACCGCATCTTATTGGCGGCAGATATGGCGGCCTCGTCAAGCCCATGGCCCAAACCCCGGACCACTCGATTCACGTGTAGCTGCCCGTTCGCCGCGAACTCCACTTCCAGCAGGACTTCGCCTTCCAGTTTCAGATTTCTTGCTTCGTTGGTATAAACCGGGTTCGGCTTATACGTGATCTCGACTAACGTGGACGGCGGGCCGCTATCCACCCGCTGAATATGCGGCGCGTTCTGCGCGATCACCTGCGCGCCGAAGCCTGAGGTCTGGACTTCAGCATTAGCGTTGCCACGGCCACTTCTGCGCCCGTCTCCTCGTCCCGCAGTTGCCACCCCATCGCCAAAATCGGCGCTCGCCACCGTTCCCTTAATCCCTTTCGCGCCACCCGACCCGTTGCCTTGTCCCGGCCCCATCGGCAGGTCGAACGAACCCGCCGCGGATGCGATCAGCTTGCCGTTGGGCTTCCCGTTCTCGCTCGGCTTCAGCCCATTCGGATCGCCGAACCCGCCCGTCTGCACTTTCGTAATCGGAGCATTCACCGTCGGCGTCGCCGAACTTCCCTGGAACTCCCCGGTATGAATCAGCAGCACCGGACGCGCTCCGCTCGCCGGCTTCAACGTCGCCGGCGCGAAGTTATTCATCGCCACTTTGGGCGGCTCAATTTCCTGCGGCTGCGGCTTGGCCGCGCGGACCTCGTGCGGCACGATCAGCTTCGGCGTCTCGAACACCGGCGCCGGCGGCAGCAACTTCATATGCAGCGGCTTCGACTTGTGCAGCCGCTCCGGCCTCAGCGCCGGCCGTGGTATCAGCTCCGTGATGTGATAGTTCGCGTCGAGGAGCAGCGTGTCGGGCACCACCACCCCGACGACAAGAAAGAATAGGATCAGGCCCGTGAGCATCCCATAGCTGGCAGCGAAAGTCCGCCAGTTCCACTTCTTTTCAGGCAGCAGGCCGAGTTGAAAACCGCGATCGCTCGTAGGCATCCATGACTCCAAAAGGGGACCCGAAGCTGGGGGTAGCGCTCGGGGCTGGAGTCTTCACATTATGGGAGATTGGCCAATGGGTAAACGTGTCCCTTGCGCGTGTCCTTTAGTAACCACCTGGGGCGTTCGGAGGTACTCCACCCGCTGGCCGATTATGCCGATTACTAAGCTGCCGCCGCCCGGCGCCGCGCAAAGAAGTAGAACACCGGAACGCCCGCCACCATCGCCAGGCATCCGCCAGCCGAGCTTTTCAGGTTGTCGCTGAACGTGTAGTAGAGAAGGGCCGCGGAAACCATCACAAACACCGCCGGAACCACCGGATATCCCCACACGCGATAAGGCCGCTCAGCGTGCGGCTCCCGCCGCCGGAAAACGAATACCGTACTGCCTGCGATCATGTAGAACATCCACTCCGCGAAAATCGCCAGCGAAAAGAACTGCCGGAAACTGCCTCCCAGCAGCAGAAGAATGATCGCCAACCCGCACTGCACAACGATCGCCATCGACGGCGTGCGGAAGCGCGGATGAACCTCCGCCAGCGCCTTGAAAAAATAGCCATCGCGCGCCGTCGCAAACGGCACGCGCGCTCCGCTCATGATGGTGCCGTTCAAAGTCACCAGCATCGAAACCGCTATGCCCGCCGATACCAGGCTGGCGCCCGCATGCCCCAGCACCAGCGCCACTGCCGCCGACGCAGGACGCTCCGAACCTGCGATCGCCGCCGCCGGCAACACATACTGCACCGCCGCGTTCACCAGGATGTAGAGCGCCCCCACAGTGGCCACGCCCCAAATCAGCGCGAGCGGAATATTGCGCTGCGGATTCCGTATCTCGCCCGCGACCATGGTCAGATCGTTCCAACCGTCATAAGCCCAAAGTGCAGCCACCAGTGCGGCGAAAAATCCAGCCAAGCCGCCTTTTGCCCCGGTGAACTCGGTCGCGAAATTCGCCCACGTTCCTCCGCCATAGGAAAAGCCCACCGCCACAATTCCAAGGATGATCGCAACCTTCAGCAGCGTGAACAGAAACTGAAATTCTCCCGCCCGGCGCACCCCAATGTAATTCAGCCACGAAATCAGAACGGTGGCTCCAATTGCCACAATTTGCCCGTAGTTGACCGTGAATGAATGCGAGATCGATATATGGGAAAAGAGATTATGCGAGAAAAACGAGAAGACCGGAAAAGTTCCGAGGATCCGCACCAGCCCGGTCGTGACGGTCGCAATCGATGCCGGCTTGGCGATCAGAAACCAGGTCCATGAATAGAGAAATCCCGCCAGCGGCCCGTAGGCGTCGCGGATATACACATACTCGCCCCCCGCCTGCGGCTTCATAGCCCCCAGTTCGGCATAAGTGAGCGCGCCGAAAAAAGAGAGCAGCCCTCCGACCACCCAGGCGAGATACACAAGTCGCGCCGACCCCACCGCCTGCATCATCTCGGATGGAACCAGAAAAATTCCGCTCCCGATGATCGTCCCCACCACCACCGCGCCAGCATGAGACAACCCAAGGTCGCGCGCCAGTTCCGGGCGGAGATGATTGTCCGTAGAGCGTTTGTCCATATTCTCTCCGAGTGACTCTCTCCGCGTCCTCCGCGACCCTCCTCAGCGATCTCCGCGATTCAAGCTCTTGCGTCGAGCCGCCACAGAACGCTAGCCGCGTATCCCAAAGCAAACGTCACAGAAGTCCCGATCGCGACCCACCAGGTGAAAGCCACCCGCGACCACCCCCACAAATACAGCTCCATCGCGAATCCGCAAATCATGCCCACCATCGCCCCACGCTGATTCGCGCGCTTGGTCAGCACGCCCAGCAGAAACACTCCGAGCAACGCTCCATAAGCCACCGACGCGATTTGCAAGCCGACTTCCACCACGCGCCCCACGCGATGCAGCGCCAGCACCGCCAGCCCGAACAGCACCAGCGCCCATCCAACGGTCGCCAGGCGCGCCAGCCGCAGCCGCCCCGCTTCGCTCACCTCCGGACGAGATCCCGAACGAAAGCGAAGATAGAAATCCACCATCGAACTCGAGGCGAGCGAATTCAGCGCCGCACTCAAGTTCGACATCGCCGCAGCGAGAATCGCCGCGATCAGCAGCCCCGCAATTCCATGCGGCATCCGGCTCACGATGAACGTCGGATAAATTCTGTCCGCCCGCCCAAACGTAGCCGACGGAACCCGGTAGTAGGCAAACAGCATTACGCCCACAAAAAGAAACAGCCCAAACTGAAAAAAGACCGCCACTCCGCTCGACAGCAACGCCAGCACCGATTGCCGTTGATTCCGCGCCGCCAGCAATCGCTGCACGATAAGCTGATCGGTGCCATGGCTGGCCGTCGTCAAGAACGCGCCGCCGATAATCCCCGCCCAAAGTGTGTAAGGTTGCGCAAAATTAAAATAAGGCCAGTGCGTTAAGACGGAAGCATCGAACACCTGAAATTTGTGCAGCCCACCCGCAATCGCCGCGACCGACGCCCATCCTCCCGGCACCAGATGCAGAATCGTGACCAGCCCCACCAGCGTCCCGCCCACATAAATAAAGGTCTGCACCACATCCGTCCAGATCACCGCCGCCAGTCCGCCCTCAAACGTATAGATCAAAGTCAGCAGCGTGATGATCGCAATCGAAGCGACCTCGCCCGTGCCCAGCGCAATCGCGACCACAATCGACACGGCATACACGCGCACTCCCTCCGCCGCCGCCCGCGTCAGCAGAAACAGGCCCGCCGTCACCGTGCGCAGCTCGGGACCAAACCGCCGCTCAATCAGCTGATAAGCCGTATACAACTCGCCGCGAAAATATTGCGGCAGCAGCACAAAACTAATAATGACGCGCCCGACCAAATATCCCATCACCAGTTGCAGAAAAGTAAGATTCGAATCGTAGGCCAGGCCGGGAATACTAATGATGGTCAGCGTGCTGGTCTCCGCGGCCACAATCGACAGCGCAATTGCCCACCACGGAATGTTGCGGTCCGCGAGAAAGTAGTCTCGCATCGTCCGCTGCCGCTTGCGAAACCGCAGCCCGAACAGCGTGATCCCCGCCAGGTACAGCCGCAATAATCAGCAGGTCGATCCGATTCAATCCCAAGCAATCCCTTTCAGTAGAGGCGCGGCTTGCCGCCTCTCCGCCACTCGCCACCAGTTCGCAGCATTGTACAAGCATGTTCCGCGGACCCGAACCCGCCGCCGAACGGATTACGCTGAACCTGTGTTAGAACTAGCGCGATGCCCTACTATCTCGGAATCGACGGCGGCGGCACCAAAACCCGCTGCCTTCTTGCCGACGAAACGACCGTGCTCGCGAAGGCAATGACCGGCGGCAGCAACATCGTTCGCCTCGGCGAGATCGCAGGCAAGGGAAGCGCTGCACACCGCCATCCGCCAGGCCTGCGCCACCGCCAGGATTTCTCCCGATCAGATCCGCGCCGTCTGTATCGGCGCGGCCGGCGCTGCCAGGCCCGAGATCGCCGCCAAAGATTCGCAGCATCCTCGCCGAGCTAATTCCCGAAATAGCTACCGAAAGTGCTCGCACCAACATCGAAGTTGTCGGCGACACCGAGATCGCTCTCGAAGCCGCTTTCGGCGCGGGTCCCGGAGTGATCGCGATCGCCGGCACCGGCTCCATCGCCTACGGCCGCGACGCTGCCGGCCACACCGCGCGCGCTGGAGGCTGGGGGTTCGCCATCTCCGACGAAGGCTCCGGCCACTGGATCGGCCGCCGCGCCATTTCCGCTATCCTGAACGCCCGCGATCAAGGCCTCGAAACCACGCTGACCGCCATGGTCCTGCAAGCCTGGAAACTCACGACCCTCGACGAACTTGTGCAGCAAGCCAACTCGACTCCGCCACCCGATTTCCCGCGCCTGTTTCCCATCGTCCTGCGCGCCGCCGACGAAGCCGACGCCATCGCCCGCGACCTCCTGGCCGACGCCGGAGCCAAGTTGGCGAACCTCGCGGCCATCGTCGTCCGCCGTCTCGCGCCTCATGCTCCAGTACCCATGTCCACAGTGGCAATGCTTCCCGTAGCAATGACGGGCAGCGTCTTTCGTCAGTCCCCATATGTGCGCCAGGTTTTCTACAATGCCCTGCAGACAAGCTTTCCCGGCATCGACGTGCGCCAGGATCTAGCCGATCCGGTCGAAGGCGCGCTAGCGAGAGCACGCGCAACACGAATGTAGAGACGGGGCTTGCCCCGTCTCACGCAGGCTGGCCTGAGATGTCCGACAACGAAATGTCCGAAGACGAAATTCTCGAAGAAGGAAGACGCCGCCAGCGCCGCACCGTCGGCCACGCCGACCGCCGCCGATCTGCTCCGCACCGCCGCCGATCCCGCTCTCACCGAGGACTTGGCTCTAGCCCTACTCAAGCGCGCCGACTTGCCCCCTGAAGTCCTCGAGCAACTCGCCAAGAACGCCCACGCCCTCAAGAGCCGCAAGGTAAAAATCGCCCTGGCCAGCCATCCCCATACGCCACGTCATGTGTCCGTGCCGCTGGCGCGCCAGTTCTACACTTTCGATCTGATGAAAGTTGCGCTCTCGCCCCGCGTCCCCGCCGACGTAAAAGTTGCCGTCGACGATGTCCTCATCTCGCGCCTCAAAACTGTCACCGTCGGAGAGCGTCTAACCCTGGCCCGCCGCGCCTCGGGCAGAGTAGCCGCGGCGCTCTTGCTGGATGTAGAAGGCATGGATGGCAAAATCAACGCCGACAAAATCATTGCCGGCAAAATCAAAGGTGGCAAAAGCAAAGACGGCAAAATCATTGCCGCCAAAATAAACCACGCCGAAGCCGTAGCCCGCCAGACCCGAGTCATGCAGACCGCGCTCGAAAACCCGCGACTGACCGAAGCCCTCGTCATCAACTCCGTGCTCCGTCCCGCCGCCAGCGCAGCCCTGGTGCATGCGGTCGCGCGGCATGCGAAATGGTCCCCCCGCAGAGAAGTCCGCGCCGCCCTTCTGCGAACCGCGCATCTCTCGCTGGCCCGCGCCCTGGAATTCAGCCGCGAAATCCCCGCCTCGCGGCTGCAAGAATTACTCGCCAGTTCGCGTCTCCCCGCCAAAATCAAAGACCAACTCCTCCGCGAGAGATTCGCGTAGGGACGGACGCATTCGTCCGTCCCAGCCGAGCGCAGCTCGGCAGCACCTCATCGCAGCCAACTCACGGAACCCAATCCGCAATAAACACATTCGTCTCCCGCTGCGCCTTCCCGTTGCGATGCGAAATCCAAACCAGCTGCTTTCCATCCGGACTAAACATCGGGAACCCATCAAACCCGTCGTAATACGTGATCCGCTCCAGCCCCGTTCCGTCCACGTTGATCGCGTACAGTTCGAAGTTTCCCATCCCGCCCGTCGAGCCCACGTTCGTCGCAAAAATAATCCTCTTCCCGTCCGGAAAAAACGATGGCGCAAAACTCGCCGCGTTCAAATTCGTAAGCTGCCGCTTTCCACTCCCATCCGCTTTCATAATCCAGATCTCAAGCGTGGTGGGGCGGATCAGGTTCTGCTTCAGCAGCTCCTTATATTCCGCAATCTCCTGCTCCGTCTTCGGATGGTAGAGCGCGATAAACAATCCACTTCCGGTCCTTCGAAAAAAAAGGGCCGCCGTCATATCCCAGCTCATGCGTAAGCTGCTTCACATGCTTGCCATTCGCATCCATCGTGTAAATATCGAGATCGCCATTGCGCAGCGAGGTGAAAACAATCTTCTTTCCATCCTCTGAAATCGTCGCCTCCGCGTCGTAGCCCGGAGTCGTCGTAAGCCGCCGCAAGTCCGACCCATCCAGCTTCGCCGTAAAAATATCAAACCCCGGATAGACCGCCCACACATACCCCTTCGAATAGTCCGGGCGCGGCGGGCAATCCGCACTCGCGAGGTGTGTCGAGGAATACAGAATTTTCTCCTGATGCGGAAAAATGTAGCCGCAAGTCGTGCGCCCCTTGCCGGTCGAGACCATCTTCTGCTCCGTCCCGTCCACATTCATGGTGAAGATCTGGTCGCACTGCAAGTTGTCGCGCGTCGATTGAAAAATCAGCCGCTTGCCGTCTGCCGAAAAATAAGCCTCAGCGTTCGATCCGCCAAAAGTCAGCTGCCGTACATTCCGCAGATGCTTTTCTTCGGGCATAGCCAGTTGCGATGCAGTCGGCTCAGCCGCCGGCTGCGCCCAAGCCATGCGCCCCGCCAGCACTCCGGCAAGCAACCCCAAGTTCAAGAGCAATCTTCGAGTTTTCATTTGGGAGAAAAAGTGTAGCAGGCAAACCGCTCGTGCGGCGCGGACTCGCCTGACCTTAGGAGCGATGGGCGGCAATCTTCGCTTGAATCTCCGCCATCAGCTTCGCCGTGGTCGAGACATCGATGCCGTATCGTTCCCCGCCCGCACAATCGGGACCGCCAATGGCATCCAACTCAAGCTGCCGCCCGGCGACAAGATCTTTCTGCATGGAGCTGCGCATACCCGGCGGCGAACTGTCGAAGAGCGCCTGGATTTTCTGCGCGTCAACCTCCGCGCCGCTGGCGTTCGCCACGGCGCAAGCTTCGCTGATCGCGGATGTCAATCTCTGTTTCCACCGAGCGTCCGCCAGGATCTCTCCAATGTTCATGCCGGAGGCAGAGGTCACCAGCGCCGCGGGTGCGAGGAAGCACAGCTTTCCCCACAACAGAGTCTGCTCGTTCGCAATGAACTGGCAATTGAATCCAAGATCGCCCAAGCGCGCGACGATCGGCCCCAAAAGCGGCTCCAGGCTGGCGGCGAGATTGAAGCGAACAAACGGGGATCGCTGGATGAATCGTCCCGCAGCAGTCCTCTCCGCTTCCACCGCGATCGTTCCCGGGGCCACGCGTTCGCGCCCAAATCGCGCCCGCAGCACTGCGACGTGGTCCACGCCGTTCAGCAGGGGAACCACGCAACCTGGCACGACTTGCACGGCATTCAGCGCAGCTTGCAATTGATAGGTCTTGGTTGCGATCCACAGCACCTCAACCGGCTGCGTCAGCGTGGCGACAGCTTTCGCTGGCGCCGTGAGCGAGCCCGATGGGCCGCTCCAACGTCAAATGATCGGGATAGGCAGACAACTTCTCCGGCCGAACCACCATCGTGACGTCCTCGCCAAGCGATGACAGCACGGTGCCGACCAAACCTCCGACAGCCCCTGCTCCCAAAATTGCATGTTTCATACCAGCACTCCCCGGAGAAAACTATACGGCATGTTAGCTTTGGATGCGCCCACTGCCAACCTCGACCCGCCTTTACGCTGCAACCGAGAATCTGTCACACTGGCCACTGACCATTAGCCACTGGCCACTGACTCCCATGGGCAAAATCCACGTTCTCCCCGAAAGAGTTGCCAACCAGATCGCCGCCGGCGAGGTGGTCGAGCGTCCCGCGTCCGTGGTCAAGGAGCTGCTGGAGAACGCGCTGGACGCCGGTTCCACGCGCATCCGTATTCAGGTCGAGGCGGGCGGGAAGAAGTTGATCCAGATCGCCGACAACGGCTGTGGCATGGTGCGCGACGATGCCATGCTGGCCTTCGAGCGCCATGCCACCTCAAAAATCAAAGACACCGACGACCTGCTTAGAATTTCGACCCTAGGATTTCGCGGCGAGGCGCTACCCTCCATCGCCTCAGTTTCCCGGCTGCATCTGGAAACCCGTGCCGAAGAGGAAGCGGCCGGCACGGTCCTAGAAATTAACGGCGGCAAGATCATCCGCGTGGAAGAAGCGGGGCTGCCGCTGGGAACTTCGGTCACGATTCGCGATCTCTTCTTTAATACGCCGGCGCGCAAGAAGTTTCTGCGATCCGAATCCACTGAACTTTCCCATATCGCGTCGCTCGTAACCCACTATGCTCTCGCGCATCCGGAAAAGCATTTCGAGTTGCACTCGGCGACGAATGCCTTGCTGGTAGCGCCGCCCGTCGCCGGCCATCGCGAGCGCGTGTACCAGGTGTTTGGGCGCGAGACCCTTGACCAACTGATTCCGCTAGCGGCGCTCCAGCCGCTGAAGCGCATCGGATTGCCCCAGCCTCCTCCGTGGCGCCGTAGCGCGGACACTCTTGTCCGCGAAAAATTGTCCTCCGCCGCAGCGTCGGCAAAATCGCCCGTTCCACTAGCAGTGGATGCGCCGACTGGAGTGTCCGAGCCACAAGATTTCGGTGAGGTGCGTCTGCATGGCTTTGTTTCCAAGCCGGAGATTCAGAAGCTCAATCGCAACTCAATTTTCATTTTCGTGAACGGACGGCTGATTCGCGACCGTCTGATTCAACACGCCATCACCGAAGCGTATCGCAACATTTTGCCGCCGACGGTGTATCCGGTGGTCTTGCTTTTCATCGAAACGCCGACGGCCGAAGTGGATGTGAATGTGCATCCCTCGAAGACCGAGGTGCGTTTCCGCCAGCAGACGGTGATCCACGATTTCGTCCGAGAGTCGATACGGGCGGCGCTGATGAAAGCACGACCAGTGCCGCAGTTCCTGACGGAGATCGGCGCGCAGCCAACCGCCAGTCCCGGCCTCAGCAGTCCCGGCCTCACTCATCCCGGCTTCACTCATCCTACGATGAGCCAGGGCGCGACTGGCGATGATCTGCAGCGCGCGCCGTGGCGCGACTCGTACGAGCCAGGGACGGGAACGGTGGGCGGGTTCGCACTACAAGCGCCCACAGTTCCCGCGACGACGGCGCGCTTCGAATTTGCGGGGGGAATTGCAGTCGAGGCCAACGCAGCCCTATCGCTGGCCCGTGCGCCCGAAGCAGCAGACGTTCCTCAGCCTGACGCCCAGCAGACGATTCCCGATCATGGATGCGCGCCGCCGATCGCGCAAAATAACGAGCCCCAAACGGCGCCGACTCTCGAATCGCTCCGCACGCTGCGGCCCCTAGGCCAGATTAGAAATTCATTCATTCTTGCAGTCAACGAAGACGGACTCTGGATCATCGATCAACATGTGGCCCACGAGCGCGTACTGTTCGAACGAATCCTGCGGCAACGTTCGGCGCAGCAGGTGGAGAGCCAGCGTTTGCTCATGCCTCTGGTCATCGAACTGACTCCGGCACAGCAGGCGATCTTCAGCGACATTGCCGAAGAACTCGCGCACAATGGTTTCGAGGCGGAACCCTTCGGCGCGCGCAGCGTTGCGGTGAAGATCGCGCCGGCGGGCGTGGACGCGGCGCAGATCGAGCACATGCTGAACGAAATCTTCGAGCAGCTCACCCGCGAAGAGCAGGCCATCAATCTGGACGCGGTGCGAACCCGCATAGCGGCCTCAATCGCATGCCACGCCGCCATCAAAGTCAACATGCCACTCGACCAGAACAAGATGGAGTGGCTGCTAGCCGAGCTGGCGGTAACCGAGCATCCCATGAGCTGTCCCCACGGTCGGCCGGTTGTGCTGCGCTATTCCATGCAGGATATTCAAAAGGCATTCAAGAGAATCTAGCTCTCAGCTATCAGCTCTCAGGAGATTCTTGCCCACAAGGGGCATTGCTGTGCTCCGAGGTACCGCAAAAGCTATTTACCTTTGTGGTCGCTGAGAGCTGAGAGCTGACAGCTGAGAGCCAGCCTGTGTTCTAATCGAAATCATGACCGGCGCGGAACTTCTGCAGGCTCGCACGCACAAATGGCGCCTCGACGGCCAGCCCGTGTGCACTCTCGATGAGGCGCGCGCCTTCCTCGAGTCGGTGGGATTTTGCCTGATGTATCCCATGCGTCCCGCGGCTCTGTTGCCGACTTTCATAGGAGCCTGGGTGGGCGCGGATGACAACCTGCCCACGCGCCAGCACGCCTACGCCGATCCGCGTGCCAGAGAAGCGACCGAGTTGATGGTGCGCGCCCTTCGCGACAAGGCAGCTTACGAGGCTCCGCTATTTGACGAGAACAACGCATTTCTGCTGGCCGCCTCGGTGTTTCCTTATTTTTATGCGCTCGTAGGCGAGCGCAACCCGAAGCAGCCGCCCGCAACCGGGCCGCGTTCTCCCTATTCGCCGCTGGCCTGTGACGCTTTCGAAATCATCCGCCGCCGTGGACCGATTTCGAAAACGAAACTGGGCGAGATGCTGGGCGGTTCGCTTTCGAACGCCGGGCTCGATCGCGGGTTGAGCGAACTGTGGGCCAAACTGCGCATCACGCGCGTGGATTACACGGTGGAGGAAGGCTCGGTGTGGGACGAGTTGTCGCGCTGGGCGCCGGATGTTGTGTGCGAGGGCGTCGGCATTTCTGTGCCCGAAGCGCTCTCGGCTCTGGTTTCGAAATATCTGGACTGCGTGGTGGCCGTGGAAGAGGGAGAGGTCGAAAACTTCCTCGCAAACTTCGTCCCACGAACGCGCGTGAAAGAAGCAATCCACGCCTTGCTCTCGGCGCGCGAACTGAGCTTTGTGCATGTCGGGAGCAAGTCGCTGCTGCAGGTAACTCCCCCAAAACAAGCCTACGTGCCCAAGCCCCGTCCCGAGCGAGTGGGCTGATAAGGTGGTGTGGGGACGGGCGCCGTCGCCCGTCCAAGCCGTGCGAAGCGCGGCTCGCTGATTAGACCCTGCGTCCCCTGTGGTGAAGCGCGCTAAGTGTACAATTCTCGAGTTCGCCCAATGCACCCCGCCCAATGACCGATCCATCCCAACGCAAACTCATCATCGCCATAGACGGCCCCGCCGGAGCCGGCAAGAGCACCATCGCCTCCCGCCTGGCGCGCAAACTCGGCTACGTGAACCTGGAGAGCGGAGCGATGTATCGCGCCCTGGCTCTGCGCGCGATCGAGTGGGACGCCTCGTTCGACGACGAGGCCGCTCTGCTGAAGATGGCGCAGGATTCGCGCATTACTCTCGATCGCTCCATCGGCGGCAATCGTGTGCGGCTCAACGGAAAAGACGTTTCCGAGCGCATCCGCGATCGCGATGTGAGCGAGGCGGCGTCGCGCGTCTCGGTGCATCCCAAGGTGCGAGAGTGGATGGTGGAGCGGCAGCGCGAGATGGGCATCGGCGGCGGCATTGTGATGGAGGGCCGCGACATTGGAACAAAAGTTTTTCCCGATGCCGATTTAAAGATTTTTCTCGATGCCGATCCCGTGATTCGCGAGCAGCGGCGTCTCGACCAGCAGAAGGTGAAGGGCGCACCGGCCGAGGCGATGGCCGCGGAACTTCGCGAGCGCGACCGGCGAGACCGCACCCGCGCAGTTTCACCTCTCGTCGCCGCCGAAGATGCCGTGGTGCTCGACTCGACGAATATGAGCGAGGACGAAGTCGTCAATCGAATCGAGGAGTTAGTCGATCAGCGATTGGCGGCGGGCCGCTAAGCGTTTGCGCTCGCGACGAAAAACCCAGCTCAACGGGAGCGGATCCCGCAGCATTTACCGGGAAGACGCGCTGCTCGCCAACTACACGGGTGCGCGGACGAACTCCCATCCCGCCGAAGTCATGCCTCACGGAAGTCACTTCGAAAGCAACGCTCCGTTGCCGTATAATCGAAGGTACTGTGCTCAAATATTCAATTGTAGTTCCTCTCCACAACGAACAGGAGAACGTCACCGACCTGTACTTGCGGCTTAAGTCTGTGATGGAAGCGAGCGGCGAGACCTTCGAGATGGTGCTGGTCGATGACGGTTCGATCGACGGCACGTTCAATCTGCTGCGTGAAATTGCCGCCGTTGACAGCCGCGTGACCGTGGTCAAGCTGCGCCGCAATTTTGGTCAGACTGCCGGCCTCGCGGCGGGATTTGACCACGCCCGCGGCGAATACATCATCGCCATGGACGGCGACTTGCAGCACGATCCTGCCGACATCCCGTTGTTCCTCGAAAAAATTGCCGAGGGCTACGACATCGTCAGCGGCTGGCGCAAGAATCGCGTCGACAATTTCTGGCTGCGCCGCATCCCTTCGCGCTGCGCCAACTGGCTCATGGCCAAGTTGAGCGACGTCGACATCCACGACTTCGGCACCACTTTTAAAGCCTACCGCCGCGAAATCCTGGGGCAGATTCCGCTTTACGGAGAGCTCCACCGCTTCATCCCCGCACTGGCCTCATGGCACGGCGCGTCGATCATCGAAGTGCCCATCAAGAACGTGAACCGGGAACGCGGCGCTTCGCATTACGGAATCTCCCGCACCTTCCGCGTCTTCTTCGATCTCATCACCATCCGTTTCCTGCTCAAATATCTTTCGCGCCCGTTGCACTTCTTCGGCACGGTTGGGATGTTCAGCATTTTTGCGGGCAGCGCCGTTTCCTTCTGGCTCGTCCTGGAGAAAGTACTGCACCACACCGACATCATGTACCAGCACGGCCCGCTAATGCTCTTCTCCGCCGTATTGTTGCTGGCGGGCCTGAACATGCTCGCCGTCGGCTTGCTCGGGGAAATGCAGGTGCGCCATTATCACGAACCCGCCCAGCGCGCTCCATACTCCGTCGATCGCATCCTGCGGGCCCAGAGCGAAGAGAGCACCATCTCGGAATGAAGCTTTCCCCTGTGAACCCCCGTGCTCCCCGTGGTTGCGCTCTAAAGCCGATCACCACAGGGAACACAGCGGTACACAGAGAAGTTCTCATCCCCAAAGCGCTATAATTTCATCGGTCGCCATGCCCACCACAACTCAGCATGAATTGCGTCTCGCCAGCCGGATGTCGCGGCTCGGAACCGAAACCGCCTTTGAAGTCCTGAACCGCGCCCGCGCCCTCGAAAAGAAGGGCAAAGAAATCATTCACCTCGAAATTGGCGAACCCGACTTCGACACTCCCGCCAATATCATCGAAGCCGGTGTCGACGCGCTCTACATGGGATGGACTCACTACGGTCCCGCCGCCGGTCTGCCCGATCTGCGCCAAACCATTGCCGACTACGTCAGCCGCACCCGCAATGTCCCGGTTTCGAGCGACGAAGTGGTCGTGGTTCCAGGCGGCAAGCCTATTATTTTCTTCACGATCCTGGCACTAATTGATGCTGGAGATGAAGTGATTTATCCCAATCCCGGCTTCCCCATCTACGAGTCCATGATCAACTATGTCGGCGGACGCGCAGTCGCCATTCCGCTTCGTGAAGAGCGCGACTTTTCCGTCGATGTCAAAGAACTGGCCTCGCTGATTACCGATCACACCAAGTTAATTATCCTGAACTCGCCGCACAACCCAACCGGAGGCACGCTCACCAAGAAAGATGTTCTTGAAATAGCCGAGGCCATCGGCGACCGCAACATCCTTATTCTTTCGGACGAAATCTACAGCCGCCTCATCTTCGAAGGCGAGCACTTCTCCATCATGAGCGTGCCCGGCTTCAAAGAGCGCACCATTCTGCTCGACGGCTTCTCCAAAACCTACGCCATGACCGGATGGCGCATGGGTTACGGCGTAATGCGGCCCGACCTGGCCGTGCCCATCGCGCGCCTCATGACCAACTCGACTTCCTGCACCGCCAGCTTCACCCAGGTTGCCGGAATTGCGGCGCTGCGCGGCGACCAGTCCTCGGTCGACAAAATGTGCGCTGAATTCAAGCGCCGCCGCGACGCCTTCGTCGCCGGCCTGAACAAGCTCAAAGGTTTCTCCTGCCGCATACCGAAGGGCGCATTCTACGTGTTTCCGAACATCACCAAGACCGGCTGGCCGTCCAAGAAACTGGCCGACGCGCTGCTCGAAGAGGCTGGAGTAGCCTGCCTTTCCGGCACCGCCTTCGGCGAATACGGAGAAGGCTATCTCCGCTTCAGCGTAGCCAACTCGCTCGAGAACCTGAACACGGCCTTGGCAAAAATCGAAGACTGGGTAGGGAAGAACCTGCGCTGAAAAGTGGAGAGCCGGGCGTCCCGCCCGGCAGGACCGGCGAGGACGCCCGGCGCTCCCACCGTGTGAATTCCCTAGAAACTCTGCGACCTCCGCGATCCCTCAGCGATCTCTGTGTTGAAGCTCTCTTTCATGTTCTTTAGCGTAGCCGGCCCGAATTGGTGTAAAATTCCGCCGCTATGACAAACATCGACAAGCACCCCGCCGGCTCTTTCTGCTGGATTGAACTCCACACCACCGACCAGAATGCCGCCAAGAGCTTCTACGGCTCTCTCTTCGGCTGGGAAGCCCATGACAATCCGATGGGCCCGAACGATTTTTACACCGAATTCAAACTCCAGGGCCGCGAAGCCGCCGCCGGATGCACCCTGCGTCCCGACGAGCGCGCGCAGGGCATTCCTCCGTACTGGATGATTTACATCACCGTCGAGAAGACCGACGCAGCCGTCACCAAGGCGCAGCAGCTCGGCGGCAAAATTCTTGCCCCAGCGTTCGACGTTATGGATGCCGGGCGCATGGCCGTCGTCCAGGATCCCACCGGCGCGGTTTTCTGCGTATGGCAGGCGAACAAGAACGCCGGAATCGGAATCGCCGCAGTCCACGGCACGCTGTGCTGGGCCGATCTAAGCACTCCCGACGTAAAACGCGCCTCTGACTTTTACTCGGGTCTTTTCGGATGGCAGGTCACAGCCGATCCAAAAGATACCTCGGGTTACCTGCACATCAAGAACGGCGAACATTTCATCGGAGGCGTTCCGCCCTCAAAGTATCGCCAGCCTGGAACGCCGCCGCACTGGCTGGCCTACTTCCTGGTCGATGACGTGGATGTTTCGGCATCGAAGGCCAAACAGATGGGCGCCAATTTCTATGTTCCGCCCATGACGATGGAAGGAGTCGGCCGCATGTCAGTGATCGCCGACCCGCAAGGCGCGGTGTTCTCCATCTTCAAATCGGCGCGCTAATGTTCTCTTAGGAGTTCGGAGCGTGAAACCACGTTGTCATCCCGAGCGAAGCGAGGGACCCCTACCCGACCGAAAATGTGTACAGGGGTAGGGGTCCTTCGCTGTGCTCAGGATGACAATTTCTTGTTGATTTCGTTGTATGCGTCACCGCTGCCTGTGACCCCGCTCACTGAACCCCGCGACCCCGCCCGTTACGCTCATGCTGTAAGCCTATGCGCTGTTTTCCGCCCCGCCCAACTCGCGGCGTAAGCGAAGGAGCCACCCCATGTCTATTCAAAATTCGACCACCGGCGAAGTTCTGCATTCCTACAGCATTGACGAACTGAAACAGCAGGCTAACTTGATGCGCGGCTACGACCTCGCCGCCCTGTGCGCAGCCACATCCGGGCACGCCGGCGGCACGCTCTCCATCATGGACATCGCCGCCGCGCTCTACCTTCGCGTAGCCGACCACGATCCCGAGAATCCCAACTGGCCCGACCGCGATCGCATCGTCTGGTCGACCGGCCACAAAGCGCCCTGCCTCTATCTCGGCCTAGCCTTCGCCGGTTTCCATCCAAAAGAAGATGTCGCGCTCCTGCGCAAGCTCTATTCGCCCTATCAGGGCCATCCCCACTGGCTAAAATTGCCCGGCGTCGAAGTCTCCACCGGATCGCTAGGCCAGGGCCTGAGCATAGCCGTAGGCATAGCGCTAGCCGCCAAGTTGGATAAGAAAAATCACAGCGTCTTCTGCATCATGGGCGACGGCGAGCAGCAGGAAGGCCAGATCTGGGAAGCCGCGATGGAAGCAGGCCACTTCAAGCTAGACAATCTGGTCGGCATCATCGACCGCAACCGCCTCCAAATCGACGGCTGGGTGAAAGACGTGATGAACGTCGAGCCTCTCGAAGAAAAATATCGCAGCTTCGGATGGGAAGTCCTAACCATCGACGGCCACGATATGAAGCAGGTCGTCGAAGCGCTGGAGAACGCCAAAGCAAAAGCCGGCTCCGGCAAACCCACTGTAATCATCGCCGACACCGTCAAAGGCAAAGGCGTCAGTTTCATCGAAAACATTGCCGGATGGCACGGCAAAGTGCCCAACCTTGAAGAGTTAAACAAAGGCTTGAAGGAACTCGGGCTCGAAGGCCAGATCCCACTCGAGCAGCTTTTCGCCCACGCCAAGCAATACCAAGCCGAGGTCGACCGCAAACTAGACGCCAAGATGCCCAAGTTCCACCGCAACTACTGGTGGAACGCCGCCGAAAACATGAAGGTCCAAATGAAGCCCACCCGCCTAGGCTTCGGCCAGTCGCTAGCCGCCAATGGCGACGATCCGCGCGTAGTCTGCTTCGGCCTAGATATCTCCGGCTCCATCACCATCAGCGAGTTCTACGCCGGCAAGCCCGAGCGCAAGGAGCGCTGGATCAGCATGGGCATAGCCGAGCAATCCGCCACCTCAGCCGCCGCCGGACTCGCCAAAGAAGGCAAGCTCCCCGTCTTCGGCACCTACGCAACCTTCGCCGCCGCCCGCAATCTCGACCAGATCCGCACCTCGATCTGCTATGGCAACTTCAACGTCCTGATCGCCGGAGCCCACGGCGGAGTCAGCGTAGGCCCCGACGGCGCGACGCACCAAGCCCTCGAAGACCTCTTCGCCATGTGCGGACTGCCCAACATGAACGTGGTCGTCCCCTGCGACATGGTCGAAACCCGCAAAGCCACCGACTATCTGCTGCTAAAGCACGTAGGCCCGAAGTACATCCGCTTCGCCCGCGAAGCGACGCCCATCGTCACCGACGAGAAAACGCCCTTCGTCTTCGGCAAAGCCAACGTGATTCGCCTGCGTCGCGAGGCGGCGAATTTCATCGAAGCCTTCGAGACCAAACTGGAATCCGAATACCGCAACGAGCGCGAAGACCTCACCATCATCGCCTGCGGTCCCATGGTGCCCGAGGCGATGCGAGCCGCCTGGATCCTGAAGCAGGATTTCGGTTACGAAACCCGAGTCCTAAACATGCACACCCTAAAGCCGCTCGACACCGAAGCCATCGTGCGAGCCGCTCGCGACACCAGCGTAGTCCTGACCGCCGAAGAGCACCAGATCGGCGCGCTGGCGTGGCCAGTCGCAAGCGCCATCACCGAGTCGCCCGCGCTCTACGGCATCCCCACCATCACCGGCGCCATTGGAGTAAAAGACCGCTTCGGAGATTCAGGCGCCCCCTGGGAGTTAATCAAGGAGTTCGAAGTCTCCGCCGAACACATAGCCGCCAAAGCAGTGGAGTTGATCGGCGTGAAGAAGTCCCGCAGCGGGGAGCCGGTGGCTGAAGCGCATTTGGTGGGGACAAAGTAGTTGGAAATGCGCAGGTGATGTATACTGTACATCATGAAGCGCACGCAGCTATACCTTGACGACGATCTCTGGACCGCTCTGCACAATCGAGCCCGCAACGAGAAAACGACCATTTCCCATTTAGTGCGCCAAGCCGCACGAGAGCGCTATCTGGGCAATTTGGATGAGCGCCGCCAGGCCATGCTTGCTTTCGTCGGAATCAGGAAGGATCGTAAGGATTTGCCCGACTCTACCGAAGAATACGTGCGCAGCCTGCGGCGTGATACTCGGCTTGAGAGGCTTGGGAAACGGTGACGGTTCTGGTCGATTCCGACGTTCTTATCGAGGTTTCTCGCGAGCGGAATCACGATATCGTATCCCGATGGACGCAACTGGCAGAATCCGGTAGCGCAATTCTGTGTTCGCCGGTAAGTTCCGCAGAACTCTGGGCCGGAGCGTTACCGCGCGAGCATGAGGCGACTGCCAAGCTATTCCGCACTCTTGTTTGCGTCCCCATCGACTATGAGACTGGCCGCCGAGCGGGCGATTATCTCCGTCAATATCGTAAGAGTCACGGCCTGCAAATCGGCGATGCTCTGATTGCGGCCTCAGCGGTATTGAATCGGGCCCAATTGTGGACGCGCAACCGCAAGCACTATCCGATGAAAGAGTTGTCATTTTACTGAACGTCCCACTCCTCGCCCAAAACCGCCCCGATAGCGCTCCTGGGTTACCCTCCTAGGTTTGCCGGACAGACCCCGCGGATGGTAAAACCCTCCCGAGGCCCCCGCTCGTGAAAAAATTCGTGAAACAGTCCGGAAAAAAGTTCCTGAAAAAGATTGCCTGCCTCTCCCTCCTCGCTCTTTCCTCGCTGCTCGTCGTCTTCGTGATCGCCCGCGCCGCCGACCGCTCGCGCCGCATCAACCTGCCGACCAGCAAGAGCCTGACCCTCCCCGTCCCCGGCTACCTCGCCCGCACCAACAGCTTTCCCGCCACCATCGCCCTCAGTCCCGACGGCCGCTACGCCGCGCTACTCAATCAGGGCTACGGCACGCAAGAAGCTGGAGCGCGCCAATCGATCGCCATCCTCGATCTCAGCAACAATCAACTGCGCGATTTTCCCGACGACCGCCTGAGCGACGAGTATTCCACGCCCCAAAGTTATTTCATCGGCCTGGCGTTTTCGAGCGACGGCAAGCATCTCTACGCCTCGATCGGCTCCATCACCGACCCCACCGGCCAGAAGCCAAAGAGCACCGGCAACGGCATCGCGGTATACAAATTCGCGGACGGACAAATCACTCCCGAGCGCTTCATCAAGATACCGCCCCAGCCCATCGCCGAAGGGAAAGAAGTAGCATTCGGCCTGCGCAAAACTCCCGCCGGTACCGCAATCCCATACCCCGCAGGCCTAGCCGTCTTGCCCGCGGCAAACAGCGAAATGGAGCGACGGGCGTCCTCGCCCGTCACGGCGAGCGATCGATTGCTCGTGGCCAACAATCTTTCCGACAACGTGGTGCTTCTCGACGTCACACTCCGGGCAAATTGAGAAGTCGTTCGCGCTAAGGCGCAAGAAATTCGCTCATGACCGTTTTATTCCCACCGAGTATCCGTACACGGTGATCGCTAATAAAGCCGGAACCAAAGCATGGGTCAGCCTGTGGAATAGCTCCGCGATTGTGGAATTGGATCTGGAGACAGGCGATGTATCCCGATCCACGCGGATTGGTCTGTGGAAACATGATGACCCCATTGCTCCAAGTCCGCATCCCACGGCGATGCTGCTGAGCCCCAACGAAGACACGCTCTATGTGGCTCTCGCCAACGCCGATGTCGTGGCAGCCGTCGATCTCAGAGTCCGTCGATGTGGCCTACACTCCTTATCACACCAATTTCAAAGACCCCGGATCCGTCCTCCAGGCCATTGCCCTTTCACCCGATGGCAAATATCTTTACGCGGCCAGTGCCTCGCTTGACGCGATCGCGGTGTTCGACGTCAAGGATTCCAAAACTGACCACCGGTGGCCATGGCCCGGCAACCCGGATGCGTTTCCTCTCGGCTTCATCCCCACCGAGTGGTATCCCAGCGCCCTAGCCATCGCCGGCAACGATCTCCTGATCGCCACCGCCAAAGGAGAAAGCAGCGGCCCCAACAACATGCAGAACACGCTAAAGGGTGGCGAGCGCAAAAGAAAAGAGCATCCCTACATTCCCACCCTGATCGGTGGCTCCATCCAACGCCTGAGCCTGGCCGACATCGACAAAAATCTAGCCGCCTACACGCACCAGGTTGAAGAAGACAACCTCGTCCACTCCGACGGAGGCAAGTTAGCGTTCGCCGGCGGAAGCAATCCCATCCGCCACGTGATCTACGTGCTGAAGGAAAATCGCACCTACGATCAAATCCTAGGCGACCTGCCCGTAGGCGATGGCGACCCATCGCTAACCATGTACGGCAAAGACATCACGCCCAACCAGCACAAGCTGGCCATGCAATTCGGAGTGCTCGACAATTTCTACGACAGCGGAGAAGTTTCCGGAGACGGCCACCTCTGGTCCACAGCCGCCACCACCTCCGACTACAACGAGAAAACCTGGCCCATCAACTATCGCAACAAAGAGCGCACCTACGACTTCGGCGGCAGCGTGGCCGAAGAATTTCCGCTCGAGCAGGGAATCCCCGACGTTGACGACCCCGCCACCGGCTTCCTCTGGGACAACCTCGCCCGCCGCAACCTCACCTATCGCATCTACGGAGAATTCATCGCCGCCGTGTGGTGCAAAAGTCGAAAAAGCGAAAGCGCCGAAAGAAGCAACAGCCGTCTCCCACTTCCGCAACCTGCCCAGTTTCTGAAATTAGGCAAGGCGATCCACTGCCCGCGAACGTAGGCAACCCGCGCGGCGGCCCGAGCCCCTGGCCGTGGGCAATTCCGCAGATGAAGCGCATGCGCCCGACCAAAGCCGCGCTGCGCGATCACTACGATCCGCAATTTCCCGACTTCAACACTGACTATCCCGACCAACTCCGCGCCGACGAATTTCTCCGCGAGTTCGACGAGTTCGTGCAAGCGAAAGGAACCGCCAAAGAACTTCCACAATTCACGCTGCTCTATCTGCCCGACGACCACACCGGAGGCACGCGTCCCGCGAAGCCCACGCCGCGAGCTTCAGTCGCCGACAACGATCTAGCGCTGGGCCGCGTAATCGATGCCGTTTCCCACAGCCCCTACTGGGACGACACCGCCATCTTCGTCCTGGAAGACGACGCCCAGGACGGCGCCGATCACATCGATGCCCATCGATCCATCGCCTTGGTCATCAGCAAGTACGCGCCGCACCCGCCGCAAACGTTCGTCGATCATAGCTTCTACACGACCGTCAGCCTGGTCCACACCATGGAAGCTCTCCTCGGCCTGCCGCCGATGAATCTGTTCGATGCGCACGCCCCGCTCATGTCGCCGCTGTTCTCCGGCCCGGGAACGCAGCCGCCGTTTCTTGCCGACGACAAGAATCTACGCAACGGACTTATCTACAAAGTGAACGAAAAAAATGCCGCAGGAGCGAAAGAATCCTCGCAAATGAATTTCTCTCGCGCCCGATGCAGCCGATGCGAAAAAGCTAAATGCGATCCTGTGGCAGGATGCTAAAGGCAGCGAGAAGGTGCCTACCACAGAACGCAGACCCTGAACAAATCGCGTAGGGACGGACGCATTCGGAGCCTCCCGAGCGAAGTCGAAGGGTCCAGCGGAGCGCAGCTCCGCAAAGCCGCCGCAAGCTAAGCTACAATTTGCCAGTGGAATCCCCGATCCAGTGCAGCAACCTGCGCAAGACCTACGACGGCAAAGTCGAAGCCGTCCGCGGCCTCAGCCTGCAAATCGAAGCCGGCCAGTGCTTCGGACTGCTCGGCCCCAACGGAGCAGGGAAGACCACCACCATAGAAATCCTAGAAGGTCTGCTAGCGCCCACCTCCGGAGAAGTCCGAATCTTCGGCCACACCTGGAACGACAACCCGCGCCAATTGCGCGAGTGGATCGGCATCTCGTTGCAGGAAACGCGCCTCTCAGAAAAATTAACCGTCCGCGAAACCATCGAACTCTTCGCCAGCTTCTACAGCGAACCGCGCCCCGCCGAAGACATCCTCGAAGAACTCCAACTAACCGAGAAATCCGACGCCTGGGTAGGCAAGCTCTCCGGCGGCCAGAAACAGCGCCTAGCCGTAGCCACAGCTCTAGTAGGCAATCCGCGGATCCTTTTTCTCGACGAGCCCACCACCGGACTCGATCCCCAAAGCCGCCGCCAGCTCTGGGACATCATCCGCGCTTTCCAGAAAAAAGGTGGCACCGTCCTGCTCACCACGCACTATATGGACGAGGCCGAACGCCTCTGCGACCAACTCGCCATAGTCGATCACGGCCAGATCATAGCCGAAGGCACTCCCGCCGACCTCATCGACCGCCTCGGCGGCCATCACGTGGTCGAGTTCCAAGTGGGGACAGTGGAGCGACGGGCGTCCTCGCCCGTCCCACAGGGCGCGATGCCCGGCGCTGCATCGGCGATTGGCCGCGGCGGAAATGGCAACGACATACGGGCGCCGACATACAGCGCCGGTAGCGACGACCACGTCAACCTAGATCGCTGGCGATCGCTGCCCAGCGTGGAGTCCGTCCGTCGCGAGGATTCAACCGTCCTCCTAAGTGTCCGCGAGCCGCACCTAACTATCCCCGCTCTTCTGGATGCGGTAACCAACGACGGCCATCAACTCGAACACCTGAGCACGCGCCAGGCCAGCCTCGAAGACGTCTTCGTGCAACTCACCGGCCGCCATCTGCGAGAAGACTGAATGGCAACCACCGAAACCCACGCGCCCAACGCTCCACGCGGATAAGAATCGGCAGCCGCAGCCCATCCAACCCGCGCGCCGCAACGGCCGCTGGTCCGGATACCGTCATCTGCTCTGGGCGCGCATCCTCGAACTCAAACGCGAGCCGGAAGTCGTCTTCTGGGTCTTCATTTTTCCGCTGCTGCTAGCGGCGGGACTTGGCATAGCCTTTCGCAACAAGCCCGCGGACATCACCTCGGTCGTAGTGATCGACGGCCCCGGCGCGCAGAAAACGCTAGCCATGCTCCAGACTTCGAATAAAGGTTCGGATAAGAGTTCAGACAATAGTTCCAGTTGCAGAGTTCGGATCAAGGCTCGTCCGATCAACGTTCGTCCAGTCACTCCACCGTCCGAGCCACCGTGCTCGATCGCGACGCCGCGCTCAAGGCCTTCCACTTCGGCAAGTTCGATCTAGCGATCGAGTCCCACCCCGACGGCAGCTACACCTACTATTACGATCCCGCGCGCCCGGAGAGCGTTCTCTCCCGCGCCGAAATCGACGCCCAGCTCCAATCCGCCGCCGGACGCAAAGATGCGCTCGCCACGTCCGCGCAATCTTCCAGCGAACCCGGCTCCCGCTACATTGACTTCCTGATCCCCGGACTGCTCGGAATGAACCTGATGAACTCCGGCATGTGGGGAGTAGGTTTCGCGCTGGTAGAAATGCGCCAGCGTAAATTGCTGAAGCGTTTCGTAGCCACCCCCATGCGCCGCAGCGATTTTCTTCTAGCCCTAACCAGCAGCCGCCTGGTCCTGATGGTGATTGAAGTAGGATTGCTCTTAAGCTTCGGCGTGTTAGTTTTTCAAATGCCGATGCAAGGATCCATCCTCGCGGTCCTCCTGCTAGGGTCGCTCGGAGCCGTAGCCTTCGGAGGCGTAGGCCTCCTAACCGCCTGCCGCGCCCAAAAAATCGAAACCGTTTCCGGCCTCATCAACGTGGTCATGATGCCGATGTGGATCTTCTCCGGAGTCTTCTTCTCCTACCAAAGATTTCCAGCCATCACCCACCCCTTCATCAAAGCCCTCCCGCTAACCGCGCTCAACGATGCGCTGCGCGCCACGATACCGAAGGCGCCTCGCTCAGATCGCAGTCGGGGCGACTGCTGGTGCTTGCGGTTTGGGGCGGAGTGTCGTTTGTCCTGGCGCTGCGCTGGTTTCGCTGGACTTAGGACGGTTTTTTGGCTCTCAGCTCTAGGCACGTAGCAAACTCTCCCGCGTTCACTTGCCTCGGGACGAATCTTGTTGCCGCATGAAAAGCAGCAACTTGGAATCATCTGTTCCCTGCGCCTCGTCGAGAACATACTCCATCGCGTGTCGCAGAACGACCTTCCTGTTGCGCCAATCCTTATAAAATTCGTCCACACCATCGACGATCTGGCCGACAGTCACCTCAGAGGCCAGCTTGGCAAGTCGTGGGTCTTCGACTTTCGTTCCGAGCGCCTCAGCCGCGTCATTGATCCCGTGGCTGCGGCCGTCAACCAAACCCACAACGTACACTAGCTTAGCGTCGTGCGTTCTTTGGAGCCAGAAGTCCCCATCGAAGTCACTTTGCGCGCGTGTCGACGGGCTGAAGCAGAGCAGTAGCAAGGGTGGAGCGAGTACCGCCAATCGGCGAGATTTCATAAGGGTCTCCGGAGGAAACAATAACACTCGCGAGGGAGAAGCGCCCGGCGAGTGGCACCCAAGAAACAATTCAGTGCTTAACAACTTTCACCTCGACCTGCTGGTGTTCCACCAACGACCCACGAAAAGCATCCGTATCTCGGATAAAACCCAAGTCGTAGACGACAAAGATTAGGTTTCCGTATTTCGCTTTGTCGGCGAGGATGTCGTCGTTGATCTCCGCGATGATTTCGGCCTCACGCCCCTCACGGGCACAAAGCTTAAGCTCGACGATAAGGCCGATTTTGCTGAAGGTGAAGTCCGGAACGTACGTTTTCGAGGAATATTCAAGGCGCTCCTTTTCTCTCGAAAACGCTATGTCAGCTCCTATCAGAAGATTCTCAAATGCGTCCTGGACTTCTTTTTCCTTGGTTGGCCTGCTATGGATGGCCTTGCGCAGTCTATCTACAATGTTCAGGATCTTAATAATCTGGCTCGATTCCGGTTGCGTGTCTTTCCCTTCATAGACTTTATCGAAATCCCCCCTCGACAGCCTATCGACGGCTGCTTGTAGCAATCCCTTAGCTGTATCCAGCTGTTCTCGGTAGGCTCTTTGCTGGCCCTCCTCAATGTCGTTTTCGGCGTCCAAGGCGCTGATTATCATCGTGTGTGTTGCTTCCCAGCTCAACGCAGCAAAGGACTGGTAATAAATCGAGTTCCGCCCGAACACCTCGTCAAGAAATGTCCTCGTCCTTATAACCCACCGAGTATGTTGGGCCGAGAACCGACGCTCCCGCCGCAGTTTGTCGATTGACAAGATGAGAGACGAAGACTCTGCTATCGCCGAGGTTTGGGTCCATGTCATAGATGTCCCGCTCAAGCGCGGCCCTCGCAGGAAAGTATACTGGGGGGGATCCCAGAAACTCCTAGTCGGGCCATCCCTGAGTCGCGATGTATCCTCAAGAAGCGCGCCGACGATATTTTGACAGCTACGGGAGATAGACGATGAAAGCCGCGTTTGAAGAGCTCATGACCGGACTGGACGAGGTTCAAGCCTTTCTCGCCGGAGAGCGGAAAGGTTTCAAGGTGCATGTGCCGGATAATGTCGATGTGAAAAGCATCCGCCGCAAGCTCAACATGACGCAATCCCGCTTTTCCGAGACCTTCGGCTTCAGTCTGGATGCCATCAAGCATTGGGAAGGCGGACGCCGCACCCCAGAAGCGCCAGCCCGCACGCTGCTCACGGTGATCGACAAGAATCCTGCCGCCGTCATCACCGCCCTTCATCCCAATGCTTTGCCGAAAAGAGTTTTGCCGAAAACGACGGCCACGAACACAGCTAGATCTTGCACCAAGAAAAAGAAGGGGGCGATGGCGGCGAAGGCAGCGGCCGGTAATGGCGCTCGCTCATATCCAAAGAATGGATAGAGTGGTGGACGCGAGCCCGCGACCCTTTTTTCATCACAAACAGCCGGGCCATGCGTCACAGACAACCACCCCGCCATGCACGACAATAGGAACCTGATAGGCGCAGCCGAGAAGTGTGCCCGTCTCCCAAGACGGACCGCGAAGCTGCCCCAAACCCATTTTCAGCGCTCTTTAACAACCTAAGTTGAAGCGTTTAGCGGGCGTGAGCGAAGCGGGAGCCCGCTGCCGAAATCCTGAGCGAAGCGAACGGATCGCGTAAGTCGTTTGTTCTCAAAGACTTTACCTGTAAGCCTTTTAGAATCAAAGACCGTCCGGAAAATTTCCCTCTAACCTCATGATTCCAATAGGGAGGGGGGGGGGTACCGTAAAGAGTGGGTTATTATCTTGAGAGTAAACAGGCGAAGGACAAAGCCGCAGGCATGCGCGGGTCGATTTCGCAGAAGCGAATTCCTTTCTTCCTGCCGCTCGCACAGGCGACTCCGAAACGAACCTCAGCCGCCACGCGCGGTGAAAATAACGGGTAACTTTGCGGCGCGAGCCTGCGTCCAAGTAGATGGAGAACTCCATCGGTCCCGACTTGCTATCGGGAGTATAATGGCGTCAACCGACCGGGTTTCTGCGGGGTAGCCAAATGTCGTTCCGTAAGTTGCTCGTCTCCCTGAGCCTGCTGGCGCTGCTGGCGATGCCGGCGCTGGCGCAGGATCAAACTTCTCAGACTCCAAACGCGCAGCCTCAAGCCTCGCAGCCGCAGGCATCACACGCCGCAAACCAATCAAACGGCGCAGCCGCAGAGCACGCCGCCCGCGCCTGGCTCAACGTCTGGCTCAACGACGAACTCAACAACCAGTTCCACGCCAGCTCCGCCGCAGGATCCCTCGGCAGGCACCAGCCCGACTCCGGCTCCGCCCGCGGACACTTCCGCGGATACTTCTGCGAGCAGCGGCACCGCCGCCAGCGACTCAGTCCCTACTGGGCCGCCTCCCATCCAGGAACCCGACGCCAGCAAGGTCAAGCACGACGGCAAAGAGGACGATGTCGACGCCATCGGCAATCGCAAGATCGGCGGCCGCGGATTGGGCAACTGGTACTCGCTCGAAACCGAAGTCAAGATGGGCAAGCAATACGCGATGCAGGTCGAGAGTAGCGTGAAACTCGTTCAGGATCCGGTGGTGACCGAGTACGTCAATCGCATCGGCCAAAATCTGGTGCGTAATTCCGACGCGCAGGTTCCGTTTACCATCAAGGTCATCGACTCCGACGAAGTGAACGCGTTCGCGCTCCCCGGTGGATTTTTCTACGTAAACTCCGGCCTGATTCTGGCGGCGGACGAAGAGGCGGAACTGGCCGGCGTAATGGCGCATGAGATCTCGCACGTTTGCGCCCGCCACGGAACCCGCCAGATGACGCGGGCGCAGTGGGCGAACATCGGCACCATTCCTCTGATCTTTGTTGGCGGAGGCATCGGCTACGGAATCTACGAAGCGGCCGGCTTGGGTTTGCCGCTCACCTTCATGAAGTTCCAACGCAATTTCGAAGCGGAAGCGGACTACCTCGGCCTGCAATATATGTATAAGACGGGATACGATCCGCAGGCTTTCATCAGTTTCTTCGAAAAAATTCAGGCGAAAGAGAAGAAGAAGCCGGGCACGATCGCCAAGGCCTTCGCTTCGCACCCGCAGACGCCCGACCGCATTGCGGCGTCGCAAAAGGAGATCGCGACCATTCTCCCGGCGCGCACGCAATACATCGTTTCCACATCGGAGTTTGACGACGTGAAAGCGCGGCTGGCCACCATTGAGAACCGGCACAAGATCATCGAAGAGAAGGATGGGAGCAAGCCCAGCCTGCGCCGCACTTCAACCAGCGACAAGACCCAGTGGGACGGACAAGAGCGGCGACGACGACGATCGCCCAACGCTAAAGCGCCGGGACGATAATCCGAACCAGAATTAACACAAATCGGGTCACTCGGTGATCGGGCCATCGGATTATCGAAACACCAGTGAGGACGACGATTTTCGATCACCCGATGACCCGATGGTGAGATGACCCGATTACCTACGATCCCGCGGCCACCGACTTTACCGTGATCGTGGTGCCGTCCACTTCTCCGGTCACCTTTGCCTTCGCTCCGGCCAGATCGTTCAGCTTGCCGAGCGCGGCCTTATCCGAGGTCTCCAGGGTGTAGACTTTGTCGCCGACCACGAGCGCGTACTTCGATCCATGCTGCATGCACGCGCGGGTGCAATCCGCGGCTTTGCCGGGCATTTCATGTTTCGCCCCGCACATGGTGTCGCTTACTTCACCGGTCAAGGTCTGGCTCTTACCCGCAGCTAGCGCCGGAACCGCCGCTAGCCCGATTAACATCTGCATCCCAAATACCGCAGTCGCTATTCGCTTAACCTTCATTGTGCTTTCCTCTCCTGTGAACGGTTGAAACGGCGTGACAGATCAAGAGTGGCCACTCGAGGAGCTCACTATCACGATGTCACAATCATGATGTCAATATTATGATTCTCGCGCAAGCTTCGAATTGCAAAACTATTTCGTCGTCGACAGGCCACAGTTTTCAACGCTACTGCTGCTTGAAATGGATCTCCACGTCCACGGTCTTGTCCTTAGCATCCAGCGATTCATGAATGCTGACGCTCCACTGCACGCCGCGCGGCACGAGGTCTCGGGTATCGTCCACAAATTTCTTGGGATAGTCGGCGTTGTAGGGCTGTCCTTCGCGCAGATGTCCACGCTTCCTGCATCCGAGCCTTGGCCTGGGTGTCGAGTCCGGTGATCTCCAACTCGCCCATCTTGTAGAGGTCGCCTTCGACGATGTTCAGGTCGTAGTGCACCGTGCTTTTGTCGTCGTCGAACCGGGCGTCGTGCTTGATCTGAACCATCATGTAGCCGCGGCTGCGATAAAGCTTGCCCACATTTTCAAGGTCGCGGAGAAGACGCACCGCGTCGACGGGCTGGCCAAGCGGCATGTGGATGAGCGGCGCGACTTCGCTGATGGCAATTGCAGAGTTGCCTTTCCAATCGACACTGGAGGTGGAATAAATCCTGCCCGGCGTCACCGGAACGATCGCATCCACCTGAAAGTCGGCGGGTCCCTGCGCATCCGCCGCAGGAGAAGGTTGCGGCACCACGCGCGCCTCCGACGGCCCAAACGCGGCCTTCAAGTATCCACGCTGCAGGTACACGGGGAGCAGGTCAGCCTTAGCGACCGCGGCGAGAGATGAGCGGCCGTATTCTGCTCCCACGAGGCGGCGCCCTGCGTTTGTGAGCAGAGTGGTCTGGTCCGGCGAAGCTCCCGGGAATTCGACGCTGCGAATCCGGATAGTGACTTCTTCGACCCGATAAACGATTGCGTTCAGGGTGCCGCTCGAATCTTCTGCACTACGCAGGAAATCCACACGCCCGGGAAACTGCTTCTCGCTGAGGATGGCTTGCAGCGCCTCGGAAACTCGGTCCGGAAGGTTGCCGGTCAGTGGCAGCAACTGCTTGAACAGCGGAACGCTGCGTTGAACGGCGGTGCGGAGTTCCTCATCGGTGAACCAGACGAAGTTTTCAAACTGCGCGGGAACCAGCTTGCTCTTGTCGGCGTCGGCGAGCTGCAGTTCGAGTCTTACGCCCGCATCGGAAGAGGAATACGAATAGACGACGTTGCTGAACAAGCCGGAATCGCCCAGGCGCTGCACCGCCTCTTTGAAATCGCCGTCGGCGGCGTTCTGGCCGATCTGCAGGCCGCTCGCGGCAAGAATTTCTTTGTCGGTGTAACGCGCAGTTCCCGTGACTTTCAACGCGATGAGCTTGAAGGGGCCGGCTGCGGAAGCTTTGCCGCTGGCTGGAGCTGCTTCTGGCCTAGAGCGGCCGAAAGCAGCAGGGACAGGCAGAGCACGAGAGGCATAACCCGGCTCATTTGGATCGCTTCCCAGCCCCGGCCGCGGCCGTCGAAAAATTCTTTTGCTTCACCGCGATGTCCATGAAGGCCTTGGCGGCGCGGCTGAGCGATTTGTCTTTGCGGAATACGAGCGCGAGGTCGCGCCGGATTTGCGCGTCGGCGAGCGTGATCGCAACCAGGGCCTTGGCCCGGATATCTTCCTCGATATTGGAGCGCGCGATAAATCCCACCCCGACATCGGCCGCCACAAAACGCTTCAGCAGTTCGCTCGAATCGAGTTCCATGGCCAGTTTTGGCTTCAAGTGATGGTCATAGAACAGCGCATCGAGCGCGTCGCGGGTGTGGCCCAGTTTGGGCACGACGAGCGGATAGGTCGAGACCTCGGCGACGGTGACGCTCTTCTTCGCCGCGAGCGCATGATCCGGAGCCGTGATTACGACGAGTTCGTCACGATGAATCATCTGCGCCTCGAGCCGGTTATCGGTCACGGGCAGCGAGACCACGCCAAAGTCCACCACGTTCTCGATGATCGACTCGAGAATCCTGGCGTAGTCGGAGCGCTTGATGCTCACGGCGACGTTCGGATAGTCGCGTTTGAATTGCGCGAACACCTCGGGCAGGATGTGCAGGCAGGTGCCTTCATTGGCTCCCACGACAATTTCGCCGCGGGGCACGTGCTCGGTCTCGGCAATCTCGGTGAGGATGGTCTTGCGCCGCTCCAGCGTCTCCTCGGCATATTTGAAAAACAATTTGCCGGACATGGTGAGCGAGACGCGGCCTCCGGAGCGGTCGAGCAGGCGAGCGCCCACTTCTTCTTCGAGCGCGCGAATCTGGGAGGAGATGGCGGGCTGGGTGCGGAAACGCTTCTCCGCCGCGCGGGAGAAGCTGGAGAGGCGCGCCACTTCCAGAAAGATTTCGAGCTGATCGAAGTCCATCGTGTGCTGCCTCAGACACTATAGCGAGCCTGAGGCAATCACGGAAGAGCAAAGGTAGTGTGTGGTGACGGGGCTTTGCCCGTCTAGGCGGGGCAAAGCCCCGCCACCACACGTACCATCCCATTTGCCTAGACGTTGATTACCGCGATGAGTTCTTTCACGGCGGCGGCGCTCTTGTCGAGGGCCGCTTTCTCTTCCGGAGTGAGTTTGATCTCGATGATCTGCTCGATTCCCTTGGCGCCGAGTTTTACCGGGACGCCGACAAAGAGGCCGTGGATGCCGTACTCTCCGTTGAGATAGGCGGCGCAGGGGAGAATCTTCTTCTTGTCCTTGAGAATGGCCTCGACCATCTCGGTGGCGGCGGCCGATGGGGCGTAGTAAGCGGACCCGGTCTTGAGATATTTGACGATCTCGGCGCCGCCGTCGCGGGTGCGCTGGACGATGCGATCGAGCGTGGGCTTGTCCATGAGTTCGGTGACGGGAATGCCGGCGACGGTGGAATAGCGGGGAAGCGGGACCATGGTGTCGCCGTGTCCACCGAGGACGAAGGCGGTTACGTTCTCGACGCTAACGTTGAGCGCCTGCGCGATAAAAGTGCGAAAGCGGGCGGAGTCGAGTATGCCGGCCATGCCGATGACACGCTCGCGCGGAAAGCCGCTCAGCTTGTAGGCGGCCTGCGCCATGGCGTCGAGAGGGTTGGAGACGATAATGAGGATGCAGTTCGGCGAGTGCTGCACGACCTTGCCAACGACGTCGCTCATGATTTTGTAGTTGGTGTTCAGAAGGTCATCGCGGCTCATTCCCGGCTTGCGTGGAATTCCCGCGGTGATGACCACAATGTCGGACTTGGCTGTGTCGGCGTAGTCGTTCGTGCCGAGGATGGTGGAATCGCGTTTTTCGATCGGCATGGCCTGCAGCAGGTCGAGTCCTTTGCCTTGGGGAACGCCTTCGATTATGTCGATGAGGACGACATCGGCTAGCTCTTTCGCTGCGATCCAGTGAGCGGCGGTGGCGCCTACGTTTCCGGAGCCTACTATCGTTACTTTATTGCGCATGAATTTCCTTTCTAAATGTTCTGCAAGCAAATTTCCCGTAGAGACGCGGCTTCCCGCGTCTCCCTCGCAGAGACGGGGCAAACCCCTTTCTCCATGAAATCGTTGTCTCAGTCCGCCGCCACCGCGACGCTCATGTTTTCAATCATGCAAGTGGCAAACTCGCTGGTCTTCACTTTGGTGGCGCCTGGCATCAGGCGCTCGAAATCGTAGGTTACTTTTTTCTGTTCGATGGTGCGCTCCAGGCTCTGCTCGATCAGATCGGCGGCTTCGGCCCATCCCAGGAAGCGGAACATCATGACGCCCGAAAGAATGACGGAGCCGGGATTGATGACGTCCTTGTCGGCATATTTGGGAGCGGTGCCGTGGGTAGCTTCGAAGATGGCGTAGCCGTCGCCAATGTTCGCTCCAGGAGCAATGCCCAGTCCGCCAACCTGCGCGGCGCAGGCGTCCGAGATGTAGTCGCCGTTCAAATTGGGCGTGGCCAGAACGCTGTACTCATCGGCTCGCGTCACAATCTGCTGGAAGATGGAGTCGGCGATGCGGTCGTTGATCATCAGCTTTTTCTTCCAGACGCCTTTGCCGTGTGTGGCGTAGATGGAATCGAGACAGTCTTTCACTTCTTTGTAGATAGTCTGGCGGAAGTCTTCTTGGGCGAACTCCAGGCCGGGTTCGATGAGGCTCGCGTTCTCCTCGACCGTGATATCAGGCTTCTTGTCTTTGTTGTCGATGATCCAGCTCTCACGCTCGGTGACGACTTTGTCGCGGAACTCCTCGGTGGCGAGATCATATCCCCACTGGCGGAACGCGCCTTCGGTGAACTTCTGGATGTTGCCTTTGTGGACGAGAGTGACCGCTTTGTTCTTGTTTTCGAGCGCATGCAGGATGGCCATGCGCACCAGGCGCTTGGTACCGGTCACGGAAATCGGCTTGATGCCGACGCCGGAATCGAGGCGGATCTGCTTCTTGCCGCCTTTCAACATGTCTTTGTTGAGGAACGCGATCAACCGATCGCAATCCGGCGTGCCTTGTTCCCATTCGATGCCGATATAAACGTCTTCTGTGTTTTCGCGGAAGATGACGAGGTTCATGCGCTCGGGATGCTTCACCGGCGACGGTACACCGGCGTAGTACTTCACCGGACGTATGCAGCCGTAGAGATCGAGGGTCTGGCGCAGGGCGACGTTGAGGGAGCGGATGCCGCCTCCGACGGGCGTGGTCAGCGGGCCTTTGATGGCGACGCGTAATTCGCGCATGGCGCTGACGGTGTCGTCGGGCAGCCAGTTCTTAAAGCGAGCCTTGGCTTTCTCGCCGGCGAAGACTTCGTACCAGGCCACGGAACGCTTACCGTGGTACGCCTTTTCGACAGCGGCATCGAAGACGCGGACAGACGCTTTCCAGATATCGCGGCCGGTGCCGTCTCCTTCGATGAAAGGGATGATGGGGTGATCGGGAACGCGGTACTTGCCGTTGCTGTATTCGATCTTCTGCCCGTTGGATGGGAGAGGGACTCCATTGAAAGACGCCATGTACTACCTCCAGAAATTTGGGAATGACCACCCATTATAGAGAATATTCAAAAAAGGGGCATGTGACGCACCTCACAGTGGGGTGGGTATGCGCGGCTGCACGGGCCGCGTCGCCGACCCACGCGAAAAAGAAACGCGGCGGCAAGCGCCCATTAGCGTTAGCGTTCGATCTTTACTGACTTGACCACTACGTCTTTGCTGGGACGGTCCTGACGGTTCTTGGCGACTTTCGAGATTTTTTCCACGACTTCGTATCCTTCGACCACCTCGCCGAAAATTGTGTGTTTGCCGGTGAGCCAGTCGGTGTTGGCGACGGTGATGAAGAATTGCGATCCGTTGGTGTTGGGGCCGGAGTTGGCCATCGCCAGCTTTCCCGCCTTGTCGAAACGATGCGGAGAACCCTTGGTTTCGTCTTCGAACTGGTAGCCGGGACCGCCAAAACCCGTGCCCATCGGGTCGCCGCCCTGGACCATGAAGCCGGGAATTACGCGATGAAAAATAGTCCCGTGGTAAAGCGGGTCAGTGGTCTTTTTGCGGGTAGTGGGATGCGTCCACTCGCGCTTGCCTTCGCTCAGTTCGACGAAGTTGGCGACGGTCTTGGGGGCATCCTTTTCAAACAGGCGGCAAACGATGGTGCCCTCGCTGGTTTCGAACACGGCATAGGTTCCGGGTGTGCGGGTCATAGTCTCCTCGAATTCCTAAATCTAATCTTCTTTGACATGGCTTCCTGCGCGCCAGCCGATGGCTTGGGCGCGGTCTAGGGCTTGGCGGTGGAGGCACCGGCGCCATGGATTTCGATGTGCGTGATCTTGACGGGGTGGACCGGACTTTCGCCGTTCGTGGGCATGCGAGCGATTTTCTTCACCAGTTCGACAGCCGCGTCATCGCACTGGCCGAAAATGGTATAGCCCGCCATTGAGGCTGGGGTAGGGAACTTCGGTGATAAAGAACTGCGAGCCGTTGGTGTCCGGTCCGGCGTTGGCGTAGGCGAGACGCCCGGGGCGATCAAACTTGACGGTGGGCGAAGTCTCATTCTTGAATTTGTAGCCGGGATCGCCCGTGCCGTTGCCCGCGGGATCTCCACCCTGAATCATGAATTGGGGAATCACGCGGTGGAAGATGGTGCCGTCATAGAGTGGG
Organism: uncultured Acidobacteriaceae bacterium; assembly: GCA_963794365.1. Lineage (GTDB taxonomy): Bacteria > Acidobacteriota > Terriglobia > Terriglobales > Acidobacteriaceae > Acidiflorens. The sequence goes on along the minus strand of CAWCDV010000025.1, from coordinate 55,678 downwards.
ACGCCGTGCTTTTTCGCATGGCCGATGGGGCTGGTCCAATCCTTGGTGCCCTCAGCCAGGCCGATGAAATTCTCGACTCCGATCGGGGCAACTTTCGGAAACAGCGTGCAATGGAGGTCGCCGGCCGAGGTGTGGATGATGGCGGTGGGCTCGGCCTGTGCGGCGCCGAGCAGGGAGGTGGAGATTATCACGACAAGCGTCTGCATTAGAGTTCGCATGGATGCTCCTGTAGGGTGTTTTGGCAATCTTTAATTCTACGACAAAGAATTGTCGATCGTGGGATGACACGGTCGGCAGCGATTACATGTGGACGCGCGAGGCGCTCGTCGCTCCGTCGAATCACTCATCCTGCCGTCAACGCGGAGAGCGCTTGCTCGACGCACTGCTCAAGCGGTTGGTCAGTGGAGATCACTGTTTTGGGATAGGAGATCAATTCGAAGCGGGCTTTCACTTCCAGGTAGAGCGCGAATGATCGATTATGCGCGGGGTGCGACGGATCACGCTCAACATCCAGACGCCGCCGAGCGGATTCATCGGAACATGTGCATTCGATGATCGCCCAGGGCTGAGCAAGTTCGCGGGCGAATTCGAGAACGCGGTCGATCTGATAGCGGCGGGAAAAGGGGCGGCCGTCGAGAAAGATTTTGCGCGCGGGAATAGTTTGCAGCAGGAAGCGGGCAGCGTCGAGCATGACCTCCATCACGAAGTCGTCTTGCTTGACAGAGTATTCGATATCTTCTGGCGAGAACAGGGCGGCGCGGATCTCGTCTTTGCTAAGGATAACGCCAGCGCCAGCGCCTTGAGTGCGGCGCACCAGTTCGCGAGCGAGCGTAGTTTTACCGGTTCCGGGAAGGCCGGCCATGAGAACAATCATTCTGTGGAAAGTGTAGCGGAGACAGCATTCAGACAAGAAGGTTCAGTTGGAGGCGCCTAAAGCAGTGGCAGCGGCGGTGACGGTGCCCGGCTCGGTGGCAGGTTCTTCCACCGGCGGACGCGGGAAAATCGTCTGCGTCTGACGCCAGTCGCCGTAGCGGTCGGAGACCATTATGTGGAAGCACCAATGGCGGCGCTCTTCTTCGGGTTCGACCAGACCGAGGGCGTTCAGATAGAACAGGTAGTGCTCGACGAACCGAATCTGCTCGTTCGTCATGCCTCGGCGCTGCAGATCGACCGTGATGCCAGCGAGATGAGAAGAGGCGGTGTCACCATCGACTGGGGCGGCGTTGCGATTGCGACGGCGAAGCTTCTTCTGCACCGTGACGGTACGGACGGCGGAGTTTACCTGGATTTGTGCGTGGAACTGGCGGTAATAAACCTCGGAAAGATCCTGCACGAAATCACGGGTCCACGGACGACAAAAACGGCGTGAAGGATCAAGACTGGGCTCAATCTTCAGAGATTCGCTTGCCTCGATGGGCACCAGCGCGCCCGAGGCTTTCAGCGCTTCCAGTTCCGCGTCGTCCTGAATGCGCGCCAGATCGAGGCGGTCGATTTCTTCGTTTTGCCGCAGCAGGGAATCGTGCGTACGGACGGAACAATGGGTTCCAGAGCACGCCAAAATGTCTACGGATGCGCAGCAGACGGTGGTGGCGATGAGGGGCGACGCGGTGCAGGGCAAAAGCGGTTCCCGGCGAGGCGACCATAAAGAATATCGCGAGTGTGATCAACGCAGTCAGCAGCGCGACCGTCGGCTTGCGGATTCTCAGGGTTCGCGTTGTGGGTCTCCGCATCATTCCAATCCGATATCGTTGCCTCCGTTGGATCACTCCGAGGAGCTTTGCAAAAACCTCGATTCTCCTAGAGGCGTTGCAATTGTAATCCACAATTGAAGAATCTTGTGAAGCAATTCGGCCTAAGCCCTATTACTTAAGGGAGTTGTGGGTGGTTACCGGCGGTAATTCGACTGATTCTTGGTGCCAATACTAGGAAAAAGCGCTCCTTGTCAAAATTGAAAAGTTGGACTCTGGAATGCCCGCCGCCGAGCCCCCGGAAGGCGCCTCCGATTTCCGGTAGAGACGCGTGCGTCTCTACTTGCGCAGCAGGTCGGTGAGCGCTTGTATCATGACCTGGCCACCGACTTCGGCAATCGACGTGGTCAGGGGAATACTCTTCGGGCAAATCTCGACGCAGTTTTGAGCGTAGCCACATTCCTGGATGCCGCCGTCGCCCATGAGTGCCGACAACCGCTCGTGCTTCAAAGCCTGGCCGGTGGGATGCGTGTTGAACAGCCGCACTTGCGAGATGGTGGCCGCGCCGACGAATCCTGTGTCCTCGTTGAACTGCGGACAGGCTTCCATGCAGCAGCAACACGAGATGCAGTTCGATAGCGGATAGGCTTTTTCCTGGTCCTGCATGGTCATGCGCGGCCCCGGACCGAGGTCGTAGGTGCCATCGACCGGTATCCAGGCTTTCACTTTTATCAGGTTCTCAAAGAGCACGCTGCGATCGACCGCGAGATCGCGCACGATCGGAAATTTCGATAACGGCTCGAGTTTGATCGGCTGATCGAGGTTGTCGAGCAGCGAGGAGCAGGCCATGCGGGCGCGTCCGTTGATGAGCATGGCGCAGGAGCCGCAGATCTCTTCGAGACAAGACGAGTCGTAGGTGATGGGCGTGGTCTGCTTGCCGTCGCGAGTGACGGGATTGGCCGCGATCTCCATCAGCGCCGAAGTGATGTTCATGTTCGGCTTGTAGGGAATCTCGAACTCTTCCCATGACGGCTTGGCGTCGGGGGTGAGTTGCCGTTTGATTTTTATGATTACGGATTTTGTGTTTGGCATTTAGCTTTTAGCCTTCAGTTCCCGGAACCACGTAGGCCCAGACGCCACTCGTCTGGGCTCGGCGAGCGCAGCCCGTCGCTACTCATTCTACGCAGTTGCCCTCCGCGGGGCGGCCGAGAGCGTCCGCCCCTTCGTATTGCCGCTTCAGTACTTCCTCGGCCGCGGCGGAATCAGCGCCGCATCCACCGGCTTCGAACTCAAACTTCGGCTCGTCCAAATCGGGCGCGAAAACTGCTTTCGTGGTCTTCATCCAGTTCTTGTCGTCGCGCTCGGGGAAATCGGGCTTATAGTGCGAGCCGCGCGACTCGTCGCGCATGCCCGCTCCCTGCGCGATTACGCGCGACAATTGCAGCATGTTGTAGAGCTGGCGCGCGAACGCGATCGTCGTATTCGCCCACTGCGAGCGGTCGCTCAAGTTGATCTTCTGGTAGCGATTCAACAATTCCACAACTTTAGCGTCCGCTGCCTCACACTTCTTGTTGTAGCGGATGACCGTGCAGTTCGCGGTCATGAGTTTCGCCGAGTTCGCGCCAGAGCAGGAACGGATTTTCATTGCCGTCGGCTTTCATCAGTGCGGCGTTGACTTCCTGCTGCCGTTTACGCTCTGCCTCAAAATGTCCGTTGCTGGGCGCGGCTTGCAGATTCTTCGCGTACTGCACGGCGCTCGGGCCGGAGACGAAGCCGCCAAAGATGCACGACACCAGCGAATTTGCCCCCAGCCGGTTGGCGCCGTGGTATTGGTATTCGGCCTCGCCCGCGGCGTAGACGCCGGGGATATTGGTGGCCTGCTTGTAATCCACCCACAAGCCGCCCATGGTGTAGTGCATGCCCGGAAAAATCTTCATGGGCGTGACCCGCGGATCGTCGCCAACAAACTTCTCGTAGATTTCGAGGATGCCTTCCAGCTTGCGGTCGAGAGTCTTGGCGTCGATGTGGGTGAGGTCGAGGTAGACCATCGGCTTGCCGTCGATGCCGAGGTTGTGCTCGAACACCACTTTGAAAATTGCGCGGGTGGCCACGTCGCGCGGGACGAGGTTGCCGTATTTCGGATACCACTCCTCGAGGAAGTACCAGCGCTCTTTCTCAGGAATGGATTTGGGGTCGCGCTTGTCGCCCGGCGTCCTGGGGACCCAGACGCGTCCCCCTTCGCCGCGCGCCGATTCCGACATCAGGCGCAGCTTGTCTTCGCCGGGGATGCAGGTGGGATGCACCTGAATGAACTCGCCGTTCGCGTAATAGCAGCCCTGCTGATAAAGCGCCGACTGCGCCGATCCGGTGCACACCACCGAGTTGGTGGACTTGCCGAAGATAGCGCCACATGCCGCCCGTCGCAATGATGATGGCGTCGGCCGGGAAGGTCCGCACCTCCATCGTCCACAGGTCCATGGCGCAGATGCCGCGGCAGACGCGCGTTCCGTCGAGCACCGCCGAGAGAAACTCCCAGTGCTCGTACTTCTTCACCTTGCCTTCGGCCTCGTAGCGCCGGACCTGCTCGTCGAGCGCATAAAGAAGCTGCTGGCCGGTGGTCGCTCCGGCGAACGCGGTGCGGTTATAGAGCGTGCCTCCGAAGCGGCGGAAATCGAGCAGACCTTCTGGCGTGCGATTGAAGGGAACGCCCATGCGGTCGAGCAGATCGATGATGCCGGGAGCGGCCTCGCACATGGCCTTGACCGGCGGCTGGTTGGCGAGGAAGTCGCCACCGTAAATCGTGTCGTCAAAATGGATCCAGGTGGAATCGCCTTCGCCCTTCAGGTTCTTGGCGGCGTTGATGCCACCCTGCGCGCACACCGAATGCGAGCGCTTTACGGGGACGATGGAGAACAGGTCAACTTCTCCGCCCATCTCAGCAATCTTGATGACGGCGGCGAGACCTGCCAGGCCCCCGCCCACTACGATGATTTTCGGAGCTGCCATACCGTATGAATCCGATCTGCCGGGCTGAGCCCGGGCCTGCTCGCACAACTTCGTGCAATCTCTCGTACAATCTCTCGTACAATCTCTATCGCATCACGAGACTTTCCGAAGTATTGGTGTCTAAAGGCTGGTTCGGCGTCGCCAGAAATCCGTACATGCTGCCCGCTCCGATCGCAATCAGGACGAGAGCGAGCGCGAGGCAGACATAGCCAAATCCGCGGCGCGCCGCTTCCCCAGTCGTAATCCCCCACTTCGCGGCGAACAGCCACAGGCCGTAGCTGAAATGGCAGCATGCGGCAATGATGCCGACGGCGTAGAAGGCGATCATCCACGGGTTCTGAAATTCGGACTGAACCTTGGCGAAGGACTGCATGGGATGTGTCGGCAGGTGCACGCCGGTGAAGCGCAGGAAGTATGTGTGCTGCGCTATAAAAATGAGCGAAATGATGCCGGTCCAGCGATGCGTGGTGTAGAGCCAATTGCCAGTCCACGGGTAATTGGCGACGTTGCCCTCGCCTTGATACCAGATCCAAAGGCCGTAGAGGCCGTGGTAGGCGATCGGAATCCAGATGAAGAACAGCTCCAGCAGAAAAACGAAGGGCAGGCTGTTCAGAAACTCGACTTGCTTGCCGTAGGCCGCTGGGCCCTTGATGGCTTCGGCGTTCGAGATGAAGTGTTCGAGAAGAAAAGCTCCGATGGGTACGACGCCGCTGAGAGAATGCAGACGGCGCAGCAGGAACGAAGTACCCTCGCCAGCGCGCAGTGGAGCGACGCCGGGCTTGATCTGTGGAACTGGAGCGACGGGATTGGCAGTTGACGCCACGATGACGACTCCTTACGTGGTCCGTGTACAAACTGGTTATTATCGTTTTGCGGGGAAGGGAAGTCAAGGAAGATCGAAGGGGTGGTAGTGTCCTAATCGGTGAGTCAGTTTTCGGATGCGACGCGATCCAAGCCCGAAGGTGACGATGCATGATATACCGGCGAAGTAGTGTGGGGACGGGCGTCCTCGCCCGTCCAAGCCGAGCGCAGCTCGCCAGACTGCCTGCGGCCACAGCTCCTTGGCTTCGCTTTAGGTTGCCGATACCACGCCAGAAATGCGCGAAAAGCTGCGCCACGATGGCTGTACTGCGCTTTTTCGTGCTGCGCTCAGCTCGGCAAATGTCTTGCCGATTTGCGGGAAATAAAACAGTGGATCGTAGCCGAACCCGTTGCTGGCCCCGGGGCGCGTCCAGAATGATGCCTTCGGCGGTGCCGCGGAAAATCTGAACAGTCTGGCCGTCACGGGCGGCGGCGAGCACGCAGACGAAACGCGCGGTGCGCTTTTGTTCTGGAACCCCTTTCAGTTCGCGCAACACGCGCGCGTTGTTGGCTTCGTCATCCGTGTTGCACTCCGCCTTATGTGGTTCGTCGGCAGCGTAGCGCGCGGAATGAACGCCGGGAGCGCCGCCGAGCGCGTCAATCTCCAGGCCGGAGTCGTCGGCTAGAACTAGTTCGCCGGGCACGGCCAGACTGTAGCACTCTGCTTTTTTGCGCGCGTTCTCCTCGAAGGTGGCTCCGTCTTCGACAACTTCGGGCAGAGAAGCAAAGTGAGGGATGTTTGCGATCGTGATGCCGTAGGCGGCGGCAGCCCCGGCGAAATCGCGAAGCTTGCCGGCGTTCGAGGTTGCCACCAGGACGCGACGTTGCATCTTGTCTCCCCCGTGAGTTTTTCTCTGTGCCCGCTGTGTCCCCTGTGGTGAAAAAAACCGATAACCACGGAGGCCGCAGGACGACACGGGGGATTACACCGGCCGCCCCAGCCGCGTCTTAGGTTGCGTCTTCATCTTCATCCAAGCGACAGCGAGCACAGCCAGACTAATCAGCGAGAGGATGTTTCCGGCGAAACGGTCAATCGTCCGGCGAAAATGGATGCGTACATCGCTGTCTCCGGCGGCAATGGGAATGACGATCAGGCCGGTGACATCGGTTTTCTTTGTTGCGGCGGGCTTGCCGTTCACGGCGACCTCCCATGCCGGGTAGCTGAAAAGGCGCACGGTTAGATTTTGCGCTGCGGCGCCGTGGACCGTGAAATGTTTCTCCGTCGGCCCCCACGCCAGCATTTCGCTCTGAACCGCTGCCCCCGTGTCGTCGCTGATGCGTGGCAGACCTTTGTTTAGTTCGTAGGGGTCGGCTCCGGCCGGGGCGTATTCGTCAGTGCCCTCGTATCCGGTGCCGTCGACGATGGCATCGTTCATCTCGCGGATATCGCCGGCCTTTTCCCACCAGGGCGGCTGGATACGATAGCCGGTTACGATAACCGCGGCCAGCAGAAGGGCAGACGCCACGAAGCGCCAGGTCCAGCGTTGGGCGGCTATGGTCAGAAGTATTGCCAAAGCGGCATTCATCGACAGCAGCCAGCGGAAGGGAAGTTGCACGAAGCGGAGCTCGGGCAAGTGCTGCCAGAGTAAATTGCTCACCGAAAGCATCAGGATCGCGCTGAACACACCCAAGGCGCAGAGCAGCATCCACGGGCTTTGCTCAGCGCTTACCGCGCTGGCCGCGACTGGACGGTCGAGAACCTGGCCCGATCTTGTCGAAGGAGCCTGCCCTGAGCTTGCCGAAGGGTTGGCTGCCCCTGCGCGTTTCACCCGCCAGCGGCGCGAAAACCAGATGGCGAAAACGACGATGCCAATTTCAACCAGCGCTACAGTCGAGACCAGAAGATTGAAGTGGTTGTGATCGGGATCGGTGAGGGTGGTGAAAAGAAAATTGTCCTGCGGCCGGACTCCCGGCGACAGCACCTGGCCGATGTCGATCCACCCGCGTTCGTAAATTGCCGGTAGCAGATAAAACGAGGCCAAGCCAACTCCCAGGAGCATCGCCAGCCCCGTCCGTACCAAGATCCGTACCAAGATCCGGACTAAGCCCCGAACTAGGGGACGCCAAAACTCAGGGCCCCATGATCGTTGATGGGCGAGCTCGCGTGCGGCGCCAGTCGCAAAGAAGACGACAGCCAGCCCGGCCGCGGCGTAATGCATCATCACCGCCGCAGGTACGTTCGTGAGCCAGGCTGCGGCCAGCGTGAGACTCAGCCCCAGCGTCGGGCGATGACCAGGCTCGGATTCCCGCAAAAAGATCCGCAGAAGACAAAGCAGCAGAAGCGGCAACAGCGCGGCCGCCAGTAGTTCGGCGTATGCGCTCCGCCAGTAGACGATCAGCAAATGGTAGGGATTCAGCGCATAGAACACGGCCGCAAACAATGCGTCCGCGACCGGGAGCCACTCGCGGGCGAGCCGGTACATGGAAGATCCGGCAAGCGTGAGCGCGATCCAGCAAAACGCGCCCGGCGCCATCGTCCAGGGCAAAGTCGTACCGAGCGCGGCGCCCAGCGTCCAGGAAGCGGGTGGATAAAACAGGAAGCGGGCATCGCCGTATCCCCAGTACGCCAGCGCCGCCCAGCGCGGATATGCGATGCCATGCTTCCATTGGCCGAGCACTTCCATCCACGAAAACATGTGGAACTCGAAATCATGCCCCGAGGGACTGCCCCGCCAGAAAAACGGAGTGATGGCCGCCAGACAGCAGCCAGCCAGCACGAACGCACGCGAGACCGGACTTCTGAGCAATTTACCCTAACCTCAAACCAGCACGCCGCGAAAATGTGAAACGGACATCCCGTAGAGACGCGGCTAGCCGCCGCGTCTCCAACGTCCCCGGAGAACGGGCAAGACTCGTCTCTATAGGCGCAGAGCAATTCTATTGCATCGGAAAAATTCTCGAAAAATTAACCGTACCGAAATCATTTAGGGGCGGGTGTCGAGGTAATCTGCGATGAGATGATGTCGAACAGACAGCCGGGGACCGGGTCGACACTAAAGGGAAAGGTGAGTCAGGTTCCCGGCTTTTTCTGCGAATGTTTCTTGCTGGCGATCGTATTAGCTGGAATCGTGTTTGCTGGGGATCGAGGGCGATTAGTGACCCTTTACTGGCTGCCTTCTATTGGCGGACGTTTATTGATTGACGCTCGCCGGAGTTCTCTGATGGTGCAGTTCGGCGAGAAACGTTTCTTCCTCCAGCGCACTGCCAGTCCGCAGCAATTCCAGGAGGGGATCCTCCGGCGTAGGTTGCGGCGCTGCTGGGGTCGCCTAGGTCCTGGCTTAAATCGACCGTGTTGGCGACGAGAGCGCGAGGAGAAGTCTCCAGTTGCGGCGTGGCGCCGGGCTGGCCGGTGAGGAAGTCGATGAACTCGCCTACGCTTTTGCGCTGCTCCCCGGTGCGGGCCGGGAATTCAATGCCCATGCCATGTCCGGGATGCATGACCCGGACCAGACCTTCGGTGTGAATCTCCATCCCAGCGGCGCGCAGGCACAGGTCGACCGCCGAGGACTGAGGGAAAGGAGATTCGGTCTGCACGTAGCATCCGCCCAGACTCAGGTCCGTCAGTTTGCATGCGCTGACCGCGTCGGGTTCTTCGGGCAAAGTACCGTGCGAACGGGCAGCCAGCCACGCGCTCATTTCTTCGCGCATCTTGGCGTCCATCTCGAGCCCACGCAGTCCGGTCTGACCATTGTCGATACTCCATGCAACTTTGGCCTTGCCTGCAATGCTAGGGCCGCCGTCGGGAAGCTCGAAGGAGAAGCCCGAACCAGAGCCGCGGATGGTAGCGGCTTGGCCGCCAGCACCTCCATGCCGCCGTTGCTCAGCTCGAGCAGGATGCCTTCCACTCTGTTGCCATCGCCGTATTGCCATCGTCGATATGAATCGAAACCGCCGCCTGGACGGCGACCCGCGCCGATTGCTGCCTTTCGCGCTTCAGCAGCGCGGTGGCGGCGCGAAAAGTGTTTTGCGCCTGCTCAGCAGCGATGGGCCTGGTGAGGATGAAATGAGCTCCCGCGCCGAGGATGGAGCGGATCTGCGAAGCATCGTGTAACAGAGCAACGGTGACAGGCGGATGGCGGTCGGCAGCCGGGAGGCGGCGGCAAGCTTCGAGCACTAGTGAGGCCGCTTCGGGATCGTCGAAGTCGACGATGACCTGATCGAAGCGTTCGTTCTGCCAGGTACGCCACGGCAGCGTCGGGCGTGTTCGGCCGCTCGACCGCTATGCCGAACTGCGCCAAGACCTGAATCAACGTTTCCGCAGACAGGTCATCCTTTGAGACCAATAGTGCCTGCAAAATCATGAAGCCGAACCTCCCGCCCGGCGCTTTGGGTCTGTAGGCTGGCTTCTACGGCCAGCGTGGAGTTGTGCTGCGCCCGGGTTTGGACACGGCTGGCGAGGATTGAGCGCTGGCTTTGGCAGCCATCGCATTGGAGTTTTCGTCGTCCACTTCCGTCAGCACTGCGCTCTCGTCTTCACCCTCATTTTCGGCTAGCAACGGCGCGACTTCGCGCAGTTTCTCGGCAGCCTGCTGCAGCAACTCGATCTGCTTGCCCAGTTGTGCGTACTGCGCCTGCTTGCGGCGCAAAACCTCCTGGATATCCTTCATACAACCCCCTGCGCCTGACTGTAGGTTTGGAGAAAACTAAGGTCAACGCAAAAGCCACCATGGGCGGTTACCGCAGTAACCGAGCCTTAGAGACTATGGGCTAGACAAAAGGGGTCCAGAGGTTCGACGGCGACAACCAACCTCTTCCTGCAAAGGCCAGAAGGCTATCAGCCCATCAAGCGGCTTGCGCTCGAAATCAAAAGCCCCGCCTTGCGGCAGGGCCATGAAGTGAGTGTTTTGACCGACCGGCAAATCTAAGTTATGTCCCCATCATCTTGCGACGGAACATTCCTGCGATACCCACAAGCCCTGTTCCCAGAAGACCCAAAGTTCCGGGTTCCGGGACACTGACGAAGCTGCCCATACGGATGTGCCCGATACCCTGGGTGAGCTGTCCGTTAACAGTGTAGATGTTCTCGGTTGCAGTTCCAGACACGTCACGACCGTTCCACAGCTGGCCGAAGATCTCGCCGCTGAGGACGTAGGTCAGATTCTTTTTGCCAGGCGCGCTAGTTAGAGTCCAATCGATCGGACCGACGAACCAGCCGCTAAAGAGAACTACCGGAATTGTTTTCGATCCCGTTAGACTTTTTGCCCACTTGCCCACGCCCGTCACGTTAAATGACGAGACCCCCTCTCCCCCGAAAAACGTCCCGCCGAACCGGATGGAGCCAGTGGCCAGACCTCCGGTCGTGAAGCTCACCGAACCAAGAGGTGCCCGAGAGCAGCGGTGGTGGTCTGCCAGCTCAGCAGTTGCGATCCAATCGAAGTGATGCCCGCATTCGAAATGTTAAGCGAGCCATTCTGGTTCGTGAAGGAAATTGTGTCCGCCCAAGCGGCAATCGGCAATACCAAAGCTAGCAAAGCTAGAACCAACACTCGCCTCATTTTGGTTTCCCCTTCTCTTTTTCGTTCGTTCCCGAGACTCGCCCCGAAGACTGCGTCCCAAGGCATAACTTGCCTTGGGCCGATCATGCACTTGTCGCTCCAAAGCCTGCGGAAATTTGGCCGTTATTGCTTATCAACAACTTACAAGTGTTCCCCTTGTCTTCTCACAATGCAAGAGTGCAATCTCCTGCACACTAGCAAACATCGGTTTCTCTCGTCCTGCAGCTCCATCCTGCGGGCGGTACGCCGCCCACGAAACGGAATTCGTGACCGGCGGGCCAACCCCCGCCAGCAGAAAGAGAACTCAACCTTATAGACAATCCCTTTCCAGACCCCGGGGGCGGCTGGCAGTAACCAACCTGAATGTTACCGATGTTACCACGGAGTGGGGTCTAGCAAGTGGCCCTTTGGTGCCAATCAATAGCTCAGGAGTGTCATTCCGCTCCCCGGCCTATATGCCATATCTTTTCGCTGAGCAGTTCTGGGGGAGGGCTGTTCGGGCGTCCCGTGATTCTTTGAATCCGGGGCGCTTCTTATTTGTGGCGAAGTTTTCCCTGGGAGCCCACGCTCTCTTGCCATTACGTTTCTTCCAGCATTACCTGCCAGTGTCCTCTGGGAGCATCGGTATCTCTTCACTTTTTCCCGATGACAAACTGCGATAGGCGGCATCCAGAATGAGCTGGTCCTGCCAGCCTTGCTGGCCAAGCACTGGAAACACTTCCCGGCCTTCGATGGCGGCAGCGAAACTGTCTGCCTGCCTCGCATAAGCAAGTTGGTTGGAGACGGTTTCTTCGGCAACGCGTTGTCCCTCGCGCCATAGTTCCAAGTTAAGAGGTCGTTCGACACTCAGCGCATCGTTCGCCCGCAGGACGCCCGCGTCACCGACAATCTCCAACGGCGTGCGATAGTGAGCGCGAGTTGAAACCAGGACCGTGGCCAGCGTGCCCCGCTGAAACTCCAGAGCCAGGACGGCCGCCGCTTCTACGTCGCCCGATTGTTCACCCAAACCACGTTCGCCCATACCATGAAAAACTCGTCCGAATGGCCGAGAGCGCTAACCAGCCGTGGCTCATCCTGCAGGATGTAACGCAAGGCGTCGATGCAATGTACGCCCACGTCGGCGATTGGGCCACCTCCAGCTATCGAGCGGTCGTAAAGCCATGTACGGGCATGGCCCGCCCCGCGATACGAGAACTCCGCCCGCGCAAAAATCGGCTGCCCGATGTCACCAGCGGCGATGCGTTCGCGAAATCTCGCCGTGCTTTCTGCAAAACGAAAGACCTGGGCGACGCCCAGAGGAACGCCGGCTTTGCGCGCCGCTTCGACCATCCGTCGGCATTCCTCCGCATCCATGCCCATCGGTTTCTCGCACAACACCGGCTTGCCGGCAGCAACCGCGGTGAGGACGTCCTGCAGGTGGCAGGCATTCGGAGTGGCAACCAGCACGGCGTCGACTTCGGGGCAGCGGCAAAGTTCTTCTGTGGAGGCGAAAACATGCGGGATCGAGTATTGTGCCGCGGCCTCGCGTGCCTTGTGCGAGTCTCGCCGCGACAGAGCGACCACTTTGCAGTTCCGAGCCAGCGCGAAACCCGGCATCAGCCGCCGCACGGCGTGCAATCCGAAACCTGCGATACCAAAGCGAATCATATTGCTTTCACCGGCTTCTCTGAACGACTACGTATACGGATAGAAGACGAAAAATAGCAGCGACAACGCGGTCAACGCCCAGAGCGCCGGACGAACATCCCGCAAGCGCCCCGAAACCAGTTTGCAGAAAGGATACAAGATGAAGCCCGCCGTCATGCCAATCCCCACGTTGTAAGTAAAGGCCATCAGCACGACGACTCCGAAGGCTGGAACCAGTTCGGTGAGGTCGTCGAAGGGAATGCGAGTGATCGGGCTCAGCATCAGCAATCCCACGAAGATGAGCGCCGGCCCGTAGGCCTGCGGCGGGATGGCGGAGATAAATGGCGCAAAGAATAAAGTTCCGGCAAAGCACAGCGCCGTGATCACCGCAGTCAGGCCGGTTCGGCCACCGGCTTCTACTCCAGTGGCGGACTCGATATAGGCGCCGGACGTGGTAGTTCCAATCACGGCAGCGAAAGTTGTGGCCAGCGCGTCGGCCATCATCGGGCGCTCGATCTGCGGCAGGTTGCCGTCCTTGTCGAGAAAGCCCGCGCGCGCCGACACACCGATAAGCGTGCCCATAGTGTCCACAAAAGCCATGACGAAAATCGTCAGGACAACCGGAAAAAATCCCCAGGTGAATAGACTGTGCAGATCGAACTGGAAAAATAAAGGCTGCAGGCTTGGCGGACGGCTGACCCAAGCGCTCGGCGCCGGAGCAGCCCCGGTCACAAAACTGAGAAGAGCGGTAGCGAGAACCCCGCTAAGTATCGCGGCCGGGAAACGGCGAATGCTGAGCACCGTCATCAGCAGGAAACCAAAGATGGAAAGCAGAACCGAAAGTGAAGTGAGATGGCCCGGCCGAACCGGCGCCCCGGGCGATCCCAGGGTAACAATGCCGGTCTGGTTCAGCCCGATGAAGGTGAGAAACAATCCGATGCCGACGGCGTAGCTGTAACGGAGCGTCGTGGGAATGGCGTCGACCATCCACTGCCGGAGGCGGAACAGAGTCATCAGAATAAAAAGAATTCCGGCCAGGAACACCGCGCCCAGAGCGCTTTGCCAAGTGTAGCCAAGTACATGAACCACCGTGAACGCGATGAAAGCATTTTCGCCCATATACGGACCGATGGCGAAAGGGCGGTTGGCATAGAAGCCCATCAGCAACGTTCCGAAGATGGCGGTGAGAATGGTGGCCGTAAGCGAGGCGTCAGCAGGCATGCCGGCGGTTTTCAGGATGGCAGGGTTGACAGCCACGATGTAGGCCATCGTGAAAAAGTGGTCAGTCCGGCGACAATTTCGCGGCGGACGGTTGTCTGGCGATGAGAGAGTTCGAAAAACTGATCGAGCCAGTGATTCAAGTTGCCCTCGCGTGGAAAATCAGGATTGTACATTCGCCGCACTCGAAGGACGAAACGAGCCGTTTTCCTCTGTGTCCCTGTGGACCCTGTGGTTTTGCTGTTGCGCAGCGAAGAGGGCAACCACAGAGAACAGAGGGGCACAGAGGAACGCCGGACTCGGGTGCGTTCGCGGGCAATCAGGGATTACGCAACTCGGCGAGCAGTGTGGGATCGATGTTGCCGCCGCTGATCACGGCGACATTGATCTTTGTGTTGGGCAACTCATCAGCGTGGAAAAGAAATGCGGCCGCAGCTACGGCGCCACTCGGTTCAGCCAGTGTTTTCGGGTTCGCGCTTAGCGCGCGCATGGTCTCGCGAATCTCGTCTTCGGTTACGCTGACGATATCGTCCACATAGGCGCGGATGTGTTCGAAATTGATTGCGCCGATGCTCTGGGTGCGAAGGCCGTCGGCCATCGTCTGCGACACTTGCTCCGCCGGGAAAGAGACGATACGACCGGCGCGCAGGCTGGCTCGCGCATCGGCGGCAAGTTCGGGCTCCACGCCAATCACCTTCACCTGGAGATGACTTGCTGAGAGGATTGCTGAGCTTGATGGCGGCCGAGACGCCGCTGATCAATCCACCGCCGCCGACCGGGACCAGCACGGTTTCAACGTTAGGCAGGTCTTCGAGAATTTCGAGCCCGACAGTGCCCTGGCCGGCGATGATCTTTTCGTCATTGTAGGGTGGCACGATCGCGTAGCCGTGCTCGGCGGCGAGTTGCTCAGCACGCAGCCGACGCTCTTCGCTGCTCGGGCCGACGGTGACGATCTCCGCTCCGAGCGCGGCGGTAGCTTCAAGCTTGTTCTTCGGAGCATTGCCAGGCATCACGATGATGGCCTTCACACCCAGCGCCCGCGCCGCGTAGGCCACGCCTTGCGCGTGATTGCCGCTCGAGTAGGAGATAACTCCGCGGCGGCGTTCCTCGCCGCTTAGGGATGCGACCTTGTTATACGCCCCGCGCAGTTTGAAGGCGCCGATGGGCTGCAGGTTTTCGAGCTTGAGGAAGAGCTTGCGCTGATCCGCCGGGGCGGTCCATTCGTACAGGGGCGTGCGGACGGCTGTGCCGTGGAGGAGCGTGCGGGCTTGCTGAATGTCAGCCAGGGTTACGATGCAGGGTCTCTCCTCGGCGTCTCGGCGGTGAAAGAATTCTCAAATCTCCAGTATCACCGGCATAATCAGCGGCCGCCGTTGCGTCTGGCGCGAGATGTAGCGCTTCAGGTCGGTGCGGATTTTCTCCTTGATCACGCCATAGTCGGCTTTCTCTTCGGCGCTGGAGGCATCGAGGGTTTCCATGACAATCTCGCGGGCGCGCTCGATCACGCCGTTTTCACCGGGAGCGAAACCGCGGGTCACGATCTCAGGCGAAGTTTCGACGAGTCCGGTGAGCTTGTTGATGGCGATGATCGGCATCACGAAGCCGTCTTCGCTGAGGTGGCGGCGGTCTTTGATGACGAATCTTCGACCACGTCGGTGCGCGAGCCGGAATCGATGCAGACGCGGCCCACGTTGATCCGTCCGGCCTTGCGCGCGCCCAGTTCATCGATTTCGAGGACGTCTCCACTCTCAATCAGCAGCACGTTGCCGACCGAGCCGTGCATGGAAGCGGCCAGCTCGGCATGTAACTTGAGCTGCCGGTATTCGCCGTGGATCGGCACAAAATACTTGGGACGCACCAGGTTGATGATGAGCTTCAATTCTTCCTGGCTGGCGTGTCCGCTGACGTGGATCGGCGGATAAGAGCCGTCGTCATAGATCACGTGCGCTTCGCGCCGGAACAGGTGATCCACCATGCGGAAGATGGCTTTTTCGTTGCCGGGAATGATGCGCGACGACAGGACGACGGTATCGCCTTTTTCGATTTTGGCGTGCTTGTGGTTATCGACCGCCGCGCGTGACAGCGCCGACATCGGTTCGCCCTGCGTGCCGCTGATCAGCACGCACACTTTCTCAGGAGCGAAGTTCTTCATTTCGCCGGGATGGATCAGCATGCCCTCGGGGATCTGGATATAACCCAGGTCTTCGGCGATCTCGGAGGAGTTGTTCATGGAGCGGCCGATGAAAGCAAATCTTGCGGCCGTGGTCGCGCGCCATGTCGACCGTCAGCTTGATGCGATGAATGGAGGACGCGAAGCAGGAGATAAACAGACGCCGCTGGGTGCGGGCAAACACCTCGTCGAACTTGCGGCGCACCGCGCGCTCGCTCGGAGTGTAGCCCTTGCGCTCGACGTTGGTCGAATCCTGCAAGAGCGCCAGCACTCCTTCTTTGCCGTACTCGGCGAAACCGTGCAGGTCGAACAGGCGGTTATCGGTGGGCGTCGGATCGACCTTGAAGTCGCCGGTATGCAGCACGACCCCAATCGGCGTGTGGATGGCAAGCGCGACACAATCGACCAGGCTATGCGTCACCTGCAGCGGATGAATGGTGAACGGCCCAACCTTGAAGCGCTCTCCGGGACGGATTTCGCGCAGGTCGGAGTCGTCGAGGAGCTGGTGTTCGTCGAGCTTGTCTTCGACGTAGGCCAGCGTGAACTCGGTGCCCCAGACGGGAACGTTCAGTTCGCTGAGAATCCAGGGCAGGGCGCCGATGTGATCTTCGTGGCCGTGCGTCAGGACGATGCCGCGCACAAGCTTGCGATTTTCGAGCAGGTAAGAAATGTCGGGGACGACGATGTCGACGCCCAGCAACTCGGTTTCGGGGAACATCAGGCCGGCATCGACGACGATGATGTCATCGCCCCAGCGGATGGCCATGCAGTTCATACCGAACTCGCCCAGCCCGCCTAGCGGAACAATATGCAGTTTTCCTGTTGACATTAGACAAGTCGATGCTAGCACAGCGGGGTTCGTGTAGAGACGGGGCTTGCCCCGTCTCGCCTTGGACACGGCAAGAGACGCGGCAAGCCGCCACTTTACGGGAAATCAGAGGCGTCGTAAGGCCCGGCTGATAAACTCATACTTGAAATGACGGACGCGAAACGACGAAAATAAATCGTGGATGCGGCGGCGCGTCGAAGGCGCGATCCGCGGGGGCCTGACCCGCGCCTACGAAACGATCAAGGTTGATCCCGGGCGCTTCCTGATGCAGTTGCGCGTGGCGCATGGGTTGCCGTTGGCCACTTTTCACGGAGTGTACACGCTGCCGGTGGAACGCCTCGACGATGTGGCGGAGTCGGTGATCCGCGGCGGCATGAAGCTGGCGGCAGCGGAGGGAGCGGGGTTTGGTCTGGGCGGAATTCTCACCATCGTGCCGGACCTCGGCATTCTTTCTGCCATTACCATGCGCACGATCCAGAAGCTCAGCCTGATTTATGGGTTCGAGTTGAACACCGACGACGAAATTGCCGAGCTTTGGATTGCAGCCGCCAGCGCCGCCGGCGTTGACATCAGCCGCGAGTTGCTGGAAAAAGAAGTGGTCAACCGCTTTGTGCCGCGCGTGATCCAGCGGATCGCGGTCAGAGCCGGCGCCGAGGTGGTGGAAAAGTGGGCGGGACGCCTGATTCCGATTGCCAGCTCGGCCATCGGATGCGCGCTGAACTACTACTTCGTGAGGGCGTGGGGCGAGCGGGCGCGGACGCATTTCCGCGCCAAGCATCTCGAAGGGCGAAGCAGATTTGCGGAGGAACAGGAGCAGCTTCCGGGCGCGCCGCCGGCGATGCTGCCGTCGTGATCGGGTTCTAATCCCAGCTCTGGCCTTATTTTTTGAAGATAATTCTTGGAATAGTCGTCCTTTAGGTTTAGCAACACTCGCATTCACCGCGTAAAAACGTGCGCTCGTCATAATAAACTCTAGTACCCACAGCGAGTGCATATCGCTTGGAGCATCCGGCGCGCTGAAAACGAATGGCCGGGCGCTGAAAACGGGCCGTCACCACAAAAACCACGGTAAGGTCGTCCATCGTACGCTGCGGGCAGAGGAATAGTCGCAGGTCTTAGCAGTTGTTCGTCGCCATCCATCAGGGCATGACATCTCCTGTTTGGAAATGTGCGAGTCCACGGACGATTTTCTTTAGTACCCGGACCACTCGTGGGTCTTTGTGTGGAAAAATTCGCTGAAAGGGCGACCCATGCACATTAAGTATTGGGGACGGTACGAATTGCGCAGCAATGGAGCGCACTTCTTTGACACCGTGTCCCGGCCCGTCGAAGCTGCGCACGGATCTTCCCACAGCTGGCGGCGTGCGGGCGTTGAATCGGAGCCACACAATACGAGCATCGTTTTGAAATGCGCCTCATCGTTCTCCCACGGATTATTGCAATCCGGACAGGCAGGTATCTTGACACGCTGGATCTTTGCGTCGGTCAAGTCAGGATCACGAAGCATCTTGGCGGGATTCATGCTCTCCCGTCGCCACTGGGGCCGGTATTTCTTCCGCAGTATCCGCAAGTCTTGTTTCGATACGTCTTGCTCGCCATGGCTTAGTGGAGCAGTGTAATGTAAATCTGCGCCGGTGCAACGTCCGGTCGCAAGGGTCTACCGCAGCCACTCTTCCAGCTCAATCCCGCGCTCTGTCTTCTCGTCGCGATATTTAACGATCACGGGAGTGTAGAGCGAAAGGTTCCATTCGTCGGATTTTCCCTTGCCTTTTTTCACGGCGCGCGATCCAGGAACGACCACGGCGTTTTCTGGAACTTCCAGCGGCCGCTCCGTTGTCGCGCGGTAGATTTCACCGCGCACCAGATCATAGAGCGGCGTCGATCGGGTCAGAATCGTTCCCGCTCCCAAAACCGCGCGGGCGCGCACCAGCGTGCCTTCGTACACTCCGCAATTGCCGCCGATCAGCACGTCGTCTTCGATAATCACCGGAGCGGCGTTGATGGGCTCCAGCACGCCTCCGATCTGTGCGGCGGCGCTCAGGTGCACGCGCTTGCCGATCTGCGCGCAAGAGCCGACCAGCGCATGCGAATCGATCATCGAGCCTTCATCCACGTAGGCGCCGACGTTGATGAACATAGGAGGCATGCAGATGACGGACGGCGCAATGTAGGCCCCTTCGCGGATGGAAGATCCACCGGGCACCAGGCGAATGCGATCGGCGAGGGTGAGCCGGCGGGCGGGGAAAGTGTCCTTGTCAATAAAGGAGAGTACGTCGCCGTCCGACATTTTTACCAACTCGCCGAGACGGAAGCCCAGCAGGATGCCTTGCTTCACCCAGGCGTTGACGACCCAGTGTCCGTTGACTTTCTCGGCGGCGCGAACCTCGCCCCGAGTCAGAGCGGCGCGGAATTCGAAAAAAACGGGACGGGCTTTGTCGGGATTGTCGATCGTTTCGCGTGCCGATAGACGTTCGATGGCCGACTTCAAAGTGAGTATCGAGTCTGGCATAAGATGGCTAGGAACCTGCGGTGAACTTGAATTCCGAAATTCAGCGCATGAAGGCGAGTTAGAGAAACAGAAGGCCAAGAGCTAAAAGACTAAAAGCTGCCCCTACGCCACGCACTTGCATTCGCTGCGGATCAGGACGCCGGGCATCTGATGGGTCGCCTCGCGCGCCTCGGCGAGATTGCCGTAAGGCCCGTGCCAGCGCGAATGATTGGGATCGTGCCCGGCCGGGCGTCCTTTGCCGGAACTGCATTGTCCGCAGGATGCGCGGTGCAGCATCGCTTTGTGCGGGCCCGCGGCCCAATTTTCGTAAATATAGAATTCAGGGGCAACGGCTGGCGGGGCCGCGGGCCGGGCAATCAATCCGGCATCGGTTGCGACCTTCTGCAGCTTCGATCGCGTGTCGCGGCGCATGGGAAGCAAGGGCAGGCGATAGACCTCTTCGATCTTGCCCATCATCGCGAGCACGGCCTTCACCGGCAGCGGACTCGACTCGATGAAGTTGGCCAGCATCAGCGGAAGATACTTGCGGTGGATCGTGCGCGCCGTGTGCCAGTCGTTGTTCAGAGCGGCGCGCGTCATCTCCGCCATTTCGCGGGGAATTTCGTTGGACGCAACCGAGATCACGCCCACGCCGCCGAGCGCGATCACCGGCAAAGTGACGGCGTCGTCGCCGGAAAGCACGAGGAAATTCTCCGGCACCGAGTTCAGCACCTCCGCGATCTGCGTCATGTTGCCGCTGGCTTCCTTCACGCCCACGATATTCGCGACCTCGGTCAACCGCGCCAGGGTTGCGGGTTCGAGATTGGCGGAGGTGCGGCCGGGAACGTTATAGAGGATGATGGGCTTGTCGACCGCTTCGGCGATCGCGCGGAAGTGCCGGTATTGGCCCTCCTGCGTCGGCTTGTTGTAGTACGGCGAAGCGGTGAGAATCGCGTTGACGCCGGGCCGTGCAGCCACTTCTTTCGCTTTGGCCACCGCCTCCTGCGTCGAGTTGGAAGTGGCGCCGGCGACGATGGGCACGCGTCCGGCAACGACTTCGATGGTTACGTCGATGACGCGCAGCCACTCATCGTGAGTGAGAGTGGGAGTTTCGCCGGTGGTGCCGCAGGGAATCAGGAAATCGATGCCCGATTCGACCTGCCAGGCGACCAGATTGCGCAGCGCATTTTCGTCGACAGCACCGTCCTGGGAGAACGGTGTGACCAGAGCGGTACCACAGCCTCGCAGTTGCATGCCTAAAATATAACTCTTCTCGCGGAGCGCTTGCATGAGCGAGTCATTGCTGGTGTGGGGACGGGGCCCTCGCCCGTCCAAGCCGAGCGAAGCTCGGCAGCCGCCGGGCCTTATAGCAGATTCTGGGGCTCGCGCTAAAGCTCGCGCCAGACGTTGCGAAACTCGAAGAACCCCGTCTTCGCCGCCAGCCACTCGGCGGCGCGCACAGCGCCTTCGGCGTATCCCTGGCGCGATTTGGCGTCGTGGCACAAATAGATTCGATCGCTGGCAGAATTGAAGGCTAGTTCGTGCATGCCAACCACGTCCCCCTCGCGAAAGGAGACGATTTCAACTTCCTGACCTCCGGACTCGCGCACAATCTTCTGGATGGTGAGCGCAGTTCCGGATGGGGCGTCTTTTTTTTGCGCATGATGACGTTCGAAGATCTGGCCCGAGTAATCGTATTTCAGGGCGGCACCGGCGACGGCGGCAATCTCGAAGAACAGGTTCACGCCGATGGAAAAATTCGATCCGTAGAGGAAGCCGGTCTTTGCGGAGAGCACCATTTCGCGCAAGCGCGGCACTTGGTCGTACCAGCCGGTGGTTCCGACCACGAGGTGTCTTTCGCGCGGATGCAGGCCTCCGCATTGGCGACAGCCGCCGTGGGCGTGGTGAAGTCGATTGCTACGTCGATGGGAGCAAGCGAATCCGGTGTAAGCGCGCAGGCGTCGGGGTTTTCAGCGCGCCAAGGCGCGCACATGATGCCGCGCGCGCGCGCGACCTCCGCTACCAACGAGCCTGTTTTGCCTCGGCCTAGGACTAGAAGATTCATGCTGAACCTTTCACCGCCGAGACGCCGAGGGCGCCGAGAAAATCTGGAAAATAATGTCTAACTTAGCTCTTGGTTTTCTCCGCGTCTCTGCGTCTCGGCGGTGAAACGACCTTACGCGAACACTTCCGGATCCACTTCCGCAAAAAATGCGTGGTGCAGGCGGCGGACCACCTCGGCTGCGTCATCTTCTTCGATCACGAAGGTCAGATTTATTTCCGACGCGCCTTGCGAGATCATGCGGATCTTCACATCCTCAAGGATGCCGAAAACCTTGGCGGCGATTCCGGGGGTGTCCCGCAAATTCTCGCCCACTAAGCAAACGATCGCCTTCCGCCCCTCATACTTCACGTCGGCGAGTTTCGCCAGGTCGGCGGCCAGCGCCGGAATGGCTTCGTTGGTCTCAGCCGTCACCGAGACGCTGACTTCGGAGGTGGAAACGACATCCACCGCTACGTTGTGGTTATCGAAGGCCTCAAAGATGGACTTCAAGTATCCATGCACCAGCAGGCGGCGAGGCGAGGCGACCTCCACCAGCGTGATCTTCTTCTTGAGCGCGATGGCCTTGAAAATATTGGTGCAGCGCGGGGCGCGCGCGGTGATCTTTGTCCCTTCGCAGGTCGGGTTCTGCGAATTCAGCACATAGACGGGGATATTCTGCTGAACCGCGGGCAGCACGGTTGCCGGATGCAGAACCTTGGCGCCGAAGTAGGCAAGTTCGGCGGCTTCGTCAAAGCTGATGACCTTGATGCGGCGGGCCTCGGGAGTAAGGCGAGGGTCGGTGGTCATCATGCCGTCGACGTCGGTCCAGATTTCGATGCGCTGGGCATTGAGGCCGGCGCCAAAAATTGCGGCGGAAAAATCCGAACCTCCGCGGCCAATCGTCGTGGTGATGCCGGCGCGATTCGAACCAATGAATCCGCCCATCACCGGAACCTTGCCGGAGTCGACCAGCGGCTGGACGCGCTTGCGCAGACGCTCGTTGGTCTCTTCGAACTGCGGAACCGCGCGGGTATAGCTGCTGTCGGTGAGCAGACATTGGCGCGAATCCACGTGGGCACCGGGCAGTCCGCGGGCGGCGAAGGCGGCGGCCACGATCTTGCTGGAAAGCACTTCGCCGAAAGAGGCGACGTAATCGTAAGTGCGGGGAGTGATTTCACCGACCGCGCCGATGCCGCGCAGCAATTCGTCCAGATCTTCGAAGTCGGCGCCCAGGTCGCCGTGAAATTCCGTGAACAGGGCGGTGCCGAGCAGTTCTCCGGCGGTGTCATAGTGGCGTTCGCGCAAGGCGCGCGCCATTTTGAGAGCGGTCTTGCGATCGCCGCTCCCGGCAGCCTTTCCCATGGCGAGCAGGGAATCGGTGACCTTGGCCATGGCGCTGACCACCACCACGGGGCGGTCCGCCAATCGGCCCTGAACGATGTGGGCCACGCGCTCGATCGCTTTCGCGTCCTGCACGGAAGTCCCGCCGAACTTCATGACAATCATGGGCGGGGGTGCTCCTTAAAGCAGCTGCCAGTAGCCAGTGGCCAGTTGCCAGTACAAACGGTGCGACGGCACGGCTTACTGGCACCTGGCGCCTGGCCACTGGCAACTGTTGTTCATCACCCGAGATATCCCTTCGCCTTGAGAAGTTCGGCATTGAGCAGCGCAGCGCCGGCGGCGCCGCGAATCGTGTTGTGCGACAGGACGGTGAACTTCCAGTCGAGGACGTTGCACTTGCGCAAGCGGCCGACCGCCGTCGTCATGCCGGCGCCGAGGTCAACGTCGAAGCGCGGTTGCGGACGGTCCGGCGCAGTCATGTACACGACCGGCTGATCGCGGCGCGCTCGGCAGGCGCAGTTGCTGCGGCTCGGCACGGAAATCGTTCCAGGCGGCGATGATTTCTTCCGGCGCGGCTTTTTTCTTCAGTCGGACCGCGACCGACTCGGTATGGCCATCCTCCACCGCAACGCGATTGCATTGCGCGCTCATGGCAAAGGGAGCGGGGTCGACGCGCGAACCGTTCAGCTTCCCCAGCAACTTTTGCGTCTCCTCTTCCATCTTCTCTTCTTCTTTCGCGATGTAGGGGATCACGTTGCCCAGAATATCGAGCGAAGCCACGCCGGGATATCCGGCGCCGCTGACCGCTTGCATGGTGACCGCCATGACCGTCTCGAGAGTGAACGCGCGATGTAGCGGAGCCAGCGCCAGCACCAGGCCGATGGCGGAGCAGTTGGGATTGGTGACGACATACCCTCCCGATTTGCTGCGCCAGGATTGTTTATCGATCAGCCGAATGTGGTCGGCGTTGACTTCCGGAATCACCAGCGGAACGTCGGACTGCATGCGCAAGGCGCTCGAGTTGGAGACGACCGCGCAGCCGGCGTCGGCAAACTGCGGTTCCAGTTCGCGGGCGATGGAGGCATCGAGCGCGGCGAAGATAATCTTCGGCGCGCCTTCGGGCTTGGCGGGCGCAACTGTCATCTTTGCGACGGCAGCCGGGATGGCAGTTTTCAAACGCCAGCGCGCAGCTTCGGCATACGGCCGGCCTTCCGAACGATCGGAAGCGGCCAGCCACGACACTTCAAACCACGGGTGACTGTTCGAGCATCTGGATAAATCTCTGCCCGACGATGCCCGTGGCACCGAGAATTCCTACAGGAAGTTTGGTCGACATGATGAACTGTAATTTTATACTAGTGAAATTTCGGAGGGGAATGCCGCCGCTGATCCACGGCGAATTCGATGCACGTGGCCGCCCTTTTCTCGCGCGATGCGAGGAATACGACCCTCGGTGCCTGTTCGACTCTTGAGCACGGATGTAGGCTTTGCCTGGTTTCATAAGTCGGTTTCAGGGCGGACACGGCTTCAGCCGCGCCATTAAGAGCCTGCAAGACTCGCAGGCTTTAGCCTCTGAGGCACGTGCCTTCCACGCTGAAAGGCATTTATGAAACCAGCTCCAGGAGTGACTATGTCAGAACTACGTCAGAATTTTGCTACTAAGGAATGGGTTGTGATCGCAACCGAGCGGGCGCGCCGTCCGGAAGAAATGGCGCACCACCGCGAGCGGAAACCGGTGGCATCGTTTGTCGCGAACTGCCCTTTTTGTCCGGGCAACGAGAAGCTGACTCCGCCGGAAGTTCTGCGGGTACCGGCCTCGATGGATGTTCCGTGGCACGCGCGCGTGATACCGAATAAATTTGCGGCTCTTTCCCGCGACGCATGCAGCCGACACGCACGGTCCACCGTTTGCGCCGGTCGGTAAACGGCTTCGGGATTCACGATGTCATCGTCGAGACGCCCGACCACTCTCAGGTTCTGGCCCTGATGCCCGATTCCTACGTGGCGGAAATCCTCCACATCTATAAGACTCGCTACGATGAACTCAGCCTCGACCCGCGCATCGCGCACATTACCATCTTCAAGAATCATGGAATCGACGCCGGCACCAGTCTGGAGCACCCGCACTCCCAGATGATCGCGACGCCCGTGACCTCGCTCCAGGTGCGCGAGCGCTTTCAACAAGCCTTGCGCCACTTTGACGACTATGGCGATTGCATGTTCTGTCAGATGCTGGAAGAGGAATTACAAGAACAAACCCGCATCGTCATGGTTTCCGAGCACTTCGTTGCGCTCGAAATGTATGCCTCGCCGGCTCCATTCTGCACCCACATTTATCCCCGGCGGCACATGGCAAGCTTCGGAGATGTGAGCGCTGCGGAGATGAACGATCTGGCGCGCATGTTGCGCTCGACGCTGGCCAAGCTCTACCACGGGCTGGCGGACCCGGATTTCAACTTTACCATTCGTAGCGCTCCCGCCGAGAGCGTCGGCGTGAAGTACTTTCACTGGTATCTGAGTGTGATCCCGCGGCTGACGCGAGTGGCCGGATTTGAGCTGGGCTCGGGAATGTTCATCAACTCGGTGCTGCCGGAAGCAGCGGCCGAGTTTCTTCGCAAAGTCGATGTGGAAAGCGTGAAAAACGCAGCGGCGGCGGCCACGTCGTAGAGGAGTTTCATCCCGTCGAACCTGCTACCGGCGCCTTTCCCGTCTGTCCACGAGCCAGCACGGGGACGCCTCTTACCTCTCCCCTCGGTGTGCAGTCAAATTGCCAGCCTCCCTTTCCCAACTCTTGCGGAAACGAGTACTCGTTGAGCGGTCCGAATCTGCGCTTTTCCACGTAGATGCGCCAGCGCCGCCAGACGATGCGCAGGCTGGCCATTACCGGGATGGAAAGATAGACCCCAAGTATTCCCGCGATTTCGCCCCCCGCGAGAATGCCGAACAAAGCCGCCAGCGGATGCAACTCCACGCTGACTCCCATGACTCGCGGAGAGATTACGTAATCTTGCACCATTCGCCAGACCAGCAAGAACAACAACAGATACGCCCAGTGCCGATATCCGGCGAGAACAGCGACGATCATCATGGCCGCGCCTGCCAGCAGCGGTCCTGCCATGGGTATGAATTCCAGCGCGCCTCCGACGGTACCGAGCATCAGCGCGTAGGGCACGCGCATCGCACTCAAAAATGAGGTGTAGGCCAGCAGCGACAACGCCGCCAAGGTCAGCTGGGCGCGAATGAATTGGGCGAGCATCTGGTTCAGATCCTGGAACACATCCTGCAGAAACTCACGTTGCGTGCGCGACTGCACCAGCGCCAGCAGCACTTCATGAAAGTTCCCACCATCGCGCAGAAAGAAAATGGCAAGGATAGGCACTAGAAACATCACCCACACTTGCTGCGCCGCTTCGGCCGCGCGAATGCCGATGCGCTGCGCCAGGCTGGATAAGTCTCCCCGGCGACTTATCAAGAAACTCTGAATACGCTTCTGGGTCGTAGCGCTCCAGCCGTGCTCGCTTCCGATCTGTTCGGCAAGCTGGCCGATCTGGCCGGAGAGCTGCCCGGTGCCGGCCTGATCCATCAGTCCGGGCAGCGACGATCCCAGGCGCGTGCTTTGCCGGGCTATCCTTGGGCCGACAAGAAAGCCGCACACCCCCAGACCAACCAGAAGGAGAAGGTAAATGATCGTGATCCCCCAGACGCGGCTGCGGACCAGTTTCCCCAGTCGCGCCACTGCGGGGTTAATGAGGTAGGCAAAGAAAATGGCGAAAAGGAACAGAATTAGCGTTCGTCGCGCCGCATAGAGGAAGCCCAGCCCCACAGCGAACAGCAAAGCCGTGAACAGCACGCGCGATGTGCGTGAATCAAGAATCGTCAAGAGTTATCCCAATCGGCCCGGTTCCGCATGACGAACGATTCTTCTCCAGCGCCCACCCTTATCGTATCGCCTGAGATCGAAAGCAATCCAATTCCGAAAGGGGGTGACCTTCAGCCCGCTAAGGTTTCGTTCGCCCGGCTAATCGCGCTCGACTTCGGTATTCTCTCCTACAACGGATATCTTCATCACCTTGTATTGATCGTCGAGCCAGAGTTGCCACGTTCCCGCTTCGCTCTTTAGTTCCAGTTTGAGCAGGTTCTGTTGCTGCCCATTCTTCAGAGTCACCTTTTCCCGGCCCAGGAACTCCGCGCTCAAAGCCGCCGAAGAATGTTCGTGCGGGTTCATGGTTCCAAACTGGGCGCGCTGCTTCACCGGGCATTGCAGCTGCCCTTTATCCTGTTTGCAGGCTGCGGCTAAATATCTCCACGCCAGCACTTCGCGGTGAACGAAAAAATAGTCGTCCAAGATGCAGGTCGACAAGGGCAGCAGGTAGGGCTGTTCCTG
Source organism: uncultured Acidobacteriaceae bacterium (assembly GCA_963794365.1). Lineage (GTDB taxonomy): Bacteria > Acidobacteriota > Terriglobia > Terriglobales > Acidobacteriaceae > Acidiflorens. Next base: position 28,528 of record CAWCDV010000025.1, on the reverse strand, counting down.
TTCTTTTGCCTGCGGTCCAGCGCTCCACTTCTGGGTCAGAAAATCGTCATTCGGCACCACCACCGATTCCGCTTGCTCCGGGCTCAACTCTTTCCACTCGTAACGCCGGATGTCCCCGCCCACCGTAAGCTGCATCACCGAAGTTTGCACCGCTACAGCGGGAGCATTGTCCGTCTTGAACTCGGAATTGATAACGCTGCCGCTGCCCGTCTGATAGATCGAGAACGTCTCGGTTCCTACACGATGGCCGTTCTGGAACACGCCGAAGGATCCGGAGTCGATGTTCTTCCCCTCGTGTTCCTTTTCCTTCTCCTTTGGCATGGGAGTGGCGCTTGCCCAGGCGCCCAGCGCCGCCATGCAGCAAACCAGTACCATCATGAAAGACAACCGCCGATAAGACAGCTTCACCGTGATTCTCCTCTTCCGAAACTTGTGCCATCAATCCGGTTCAAGCCCCGCCCCCCTCTTCCGAAGTTCCTCTAAGTTGCAATGCACCTTCGATCTCGGCACAAATGGAAGCCAACTGCTTACCCGTGGTCGCGACCACCACGCTCGCCTGGCGATAAAAGGGAAGGCGTTCCGCGTACAGTTGAACGAACTGCTCGAAATTGCCTCGCAGCGGCCGGTCCACGCCATCCGTCAGGCTCCGTTGCCAAAGTTCGGATGCGGGCGCTTCCAAGAAAACCGATGGCCACTGCCGCAGCAATTCCCGGTTCCTCTCCTGTGCGAAAGCCCCGCCGCCGAGCGCGACCACGCTGTCGCGTTCGAGCGACGCTCTCAGCAGATCGCCCAGCGCGCTGGTTTCGGCGGCCCGAAACCCGGGCTCCCCCCGGTCCCGAAAAATCTCGGGAATCGTTTGCTGCTCACGAGACTCTATGCGGGCATCCAAATCCACAAAATCCCAGTCCAACCGCCGGGCCAGTTCCTGCCCCACGCGGCTCTTGCCGGATGCCATGAATCCCACAAGAAACACTAATCGCATTCCCATGGCCCTCCCTGGCACGAAAAGGGCGATGTTGTTATGTGTGGGGACGGGCTTTGCCCGTCCCGGCGGGGTAAAGCCCCGCCGCCACACAAGCCCGCCATCCAGAGTCCGCGCCCACCGGCTCCCTTTAGTTTTCTTGGTGAATCAGCGTTGCTTGAGGCGGATTCTACCACTGAAAGAGCGCAGCACCACTTCCGATGCTGCCTCGCCGGCAGTACCAACGAAGGAACGGCCCGCTTCCACCGTGTACCGGGAATGTCTGGGTTGGAGAGGAAAATCGTGCTGCACCCGGCCCAGCACCGAGTGCGCTCGGAAACCGGCCGAGACATCCGCGGGCGCAAGGGCCTCTATATCACCGGTGTGGGTGCTGAACCGATAGTTGCCGCCGGAGCCGAAGTCACCATCGTAGAAAATCTTCCCGCTGCCCAAATTCACCTGCACCAGCGGCCCATCCACAGACTTCATATGGACGTCGCCGCTGATGGAAGCGATCTCAACGTGGCCGTTCCGAACATCGGTCAGTGTGATGGGTCCGCGCATCGTCCGCACGTGTACATGACCGTTCCCGACGTTACGCACATTCACCACCGCATCCGCGCCTTCCAACGTTAGGTCCCCCTGCAAGCGCTCCACCGACAGCGGACCGGTCGAAGAGCGGAGTGTGAGAGTAGCGTCGGGCGGAATCAGCAGTTCGTAGTCGACCTGGCCCGCTGGTTGGTCCACGCCCCGGAGCAGGTGCGACGCGATTTCAATCCGATTGCCATTCTGCTGCTCGTCGACCTCCACGTTGTCCGATTTGAGCGTGGCCGTCATCACCACCTCATCGCCTCTCCCAGGCTTTACCGAAATCGCGCCGTACTGCGTATCCACCGAAATATTGGCGTTGGGGCCGACCGTGTAACGGTATTCCTTCTTGGTCTCGGCAAAGGCCGCCGCCGACAGGTAGGTTGCCAGAACCAGGGTTACGACTGCGGTGTGCTGAATGCTCGCCTGTTGAATGCTCGTTTGCTGAAGCCTCGCCATAAAAAAACACCGCCCCTGCGGCCGGGAACACCGGCCCGCCCTTCCGCTATTGAATGCGATCCAACGCGATCTGGTAAAGAAGTGCTTTTTGTTGATAAGCATCCATCAGGTGCTGCCGGGCCTCTGCATCCCCCGGATTCCGATCCAGGTAGGCCTGCACCTCCCGGATGTGGGCATTCACCGCTCTCAGTTGACTTTCATACGTCGCTCGCATCGAAGGAGCGCGCGTGGAAACGACACTCAAAAACCGTTGATCTTCCGCGCTCGGCTCGGGTTCTACCGCGGGTTTTGCAACCGATGCCACCACGTCGGTTGGCTTAGCGGACTTCTTTTTTGCCAGTTGTTGGGGGGCCGAAGTAGCAGCCGAAGTGGACACCGAAGCTGAGATAGCCGGAGGAGTCACTGGAGCCGGGGCCGTCAATGGAGTTGCCGGAGTTTGCTGCCTCGCCACTTGCGGGTCTTGCCGATGGCTTACCACGTAAGAGCCTGCCGCCAGCAGCGCAACCGCGACAGGCGCGAGCCACCACGCGCTCCATCGCCGTCGTGGAGAAGGTGCAAAAAGGATGGGCCGGTTGGGCGCGGAATCCGGCTCGCGCGCCGGATCAAACGCCGCCGACTCACGGATCAGCCCTTCGGCCCGTAATTCCGCCGCAATTCGCACCCACACCCGCGGCGCAGGTTCTTCGCTTGCTGCCAGTTGCCGGGCTTCGCTCGAGATCAACTTCAAGTCCGAAATCAGATCCGAGCAAGCAGGACAGGACTTCACATGAGTTTCAAAATCGGCCGGAAACACACCCTCCGGAGCGCCGTCGAGGAATTCCGGCAGAACTCGCCGTACATCTGCACACGTCATAGCCAACCTCTCCCCAATACCGCAACTACCCTTTACCCAGTCTTGGCCTTTTCGGCTCTCATGAACTTCAGATACTCCCGCAACTTCAATCGCGCCTTATGGAGCTGCGATTTGCTGTTGCCGATCGAGCATCCCACGATTTGGGCAATTTCGTTATGCTCGAACCCTTCCACGTCGTGCAACACAAAAACCGTTCTATAACCCGGCGGCAGCCGGTCAATTGCTCGCTGCAATTGCAGGCGATCGACGGCGCCCGTCAGCTTCACATCCTTGGTACCGAATTCCTTCCTGGGAACTTCGTCTTCGGCTTCCAGCGTTTCTTCCAGCGACACCACGGGCAGACCCTTCTTGCGCAGTTGCATCAGCACGACGTTGACCGTCATCCGGTGCAGCCACGTGGAAAACGCAGACTCGCCGCGAAAAGTGCCGATCTTGCGAAACAGCTGAAGAAACGCTTCCTGGGCCAGATCTTCGGCCTGCGCGGGATTGGACACCATTCGCAAACATAGCGAGTACACGCGGCGTTTGTGCAGGTGATACAAGACTTCGAACGCAGCTTCGTGGCCCTGTTTCGCCTGCTCAATAGCTTCTGCTTCGGTGAGGCTTTGCTTCGGGTCGGTCAAGTCGCCTTTTTCCGGCCGCTACTGGCTCTGATGCGGCTTCAAACTCTTTTCGTTGTACGAATTTGCCGAGGCAGTCGCGGAAGCGCTCTCGACCGTTCCTAAGGCCTCAGAATACCAAAAACCGTAGCTCGCGGAATCATCTATCCGACCAAAGTAATCGGCTAAGTTGGCCTTGGATGCTTTGGTAACCTGGCCCCAGCACCTCGGCGACGCCCGAATCCATTCTCCTCTCTAGAGACGGGCTTGCCCCGTCTTGCCAGCACCACCTCCACTCGCGGCAGCAGATACAAGCCGCGTCTCTATATGGAAAATCAGATGCCGCTTTAGGGGTCGGCCATTTACGACCCTCTATCCCTTGGCCGTAATCGTCTCCAGCCCATGCCCGTGCGGACCCGTCTCGCGAATCCGCAACAGAATGGCGAACGCCAGCCCGACAAATCCGAGGATCGAGAAGATCCACATGCCCAGAGCGTAGCCGCCAGGGTTGGCGAGTCCGGCGTGGGCGTAGTCGTTGGCTGGCCCGATCAACGAGTTCAGCAGAAAGAAACCAATTTGCTGAAGCATGGTCATGAGGGCGTAGGCGGTCCCCAGCCGCGACTGGTCCACGATGTAAGCAACCGACGGCCACATGACCGCAGGGATCAACGAGAAAGCGATTCCCATCATACAGACCGGCACAAAGAGAGAAACGTTGGAATAGGCCATTAACAGGTAAACAGGCATCAACAGGATCGAGCCGAACATCATCAGGAATGCCCGTTTCCCGATCTTGTCGGAAAGCAAACCGAACAGAGGCGTCGCGACCATGGCGGAGAGCGGGAGCAGGCTGTTAAAGAATCCGGCTTGCTCGTGGGCCTGGACGCGCATCACCTCAGTGGCCAGAACGCCGCCGTGGGAAGCGAGAATCTTGTTAGTGAAAAAGTCAATCGCGAAGGTACGAAACGGGAAAATCCCCGAATAGAACGTGAAACATAGACCCACTACAAACCAGTAAGAGGGGTTAAAGCGGAGCAAGTCCGTAAGAGCATGCCAAATCTTGACAACCGCCTGTTTGAGGGGCAGTCCTCGAATCCGGAATGCTGCGCCAAACTCGATCCGGTCAATGGAACCTGCCTGCCCAAGCGCATAGCGGCCTTCGGCCCGACTTTCCAACACCCAGTAGATCCCCGAGCAGAGCACGGCTAGTACTCCGGCGCCTACAGCGATGAATAACGGTCCCTGCCAGCTCGGTTCGCCCGCCGGACCCTGAGGATAAAACGCCTTGTTCGCCCAGGTCGGCGAGTTGTCGGCCGCCACCGAAGCCAGACGGGCAATGGTGAGGTTGATCCCGAAGGCGAAGCTTAGTTCTTTGCCCTTAAACCATTTGGCAAGCACGGTCGTCACTGCAACGATCATCGACTCGGCTCCCAGCCCCAGCACAGTGCGGCCGGCAATCATCACCCCGGGACGCCCGCGAGCGGCGGTGAGCGCGGCTCCCAGCAGGCAAAGTACGGCAAAGAACGTAATCGCCTTCTTGGTGCCAATGCGGTCGATGATGATGCCGCCTATGAGCAGGGTTAAAACCGCAGCCACACTATAGGACGAGTTCAACCATCCGAACTCTGTGGCGGAAAAGCCCAGCTTGTCGATAAAAATACGTTCCAGCGGATTGATACTGTCGTAAATGTAGTAGTTACCGCCCATGGCCACGCTGACGAACAGCAGTACGGTCCAGCGGTAAAGCGGAGACGGTTCCGGTCGAGCCTGCTCAGGCATGAAGACACTCATCCTTGGCGTGCGTGGGCGCCTGCATGCTATGTGTGGAGAGAATCAACCGACGAAGATAGCAGATTGGGGAAGGGAATGGCTCGTCAAAAGAAGAGCACTGTAAACACTATTTTAAGTACCGCGCCTTTGTATCCGCGAGGGACGCGGCGTAGAATCTCGTTGAGGTCTAGGAAACCAGGCGATGCTCACCGCGAACGAAGTTATCGCGAGAGATCCGGAAGTGCTCGGCGGAACACCCGTCTTTCGCGGCACGCGCGTCCCATTCCAGGCGCTGCTGGATTACCTGGAGGGGGACAGACGCTAGGCGAGTTTCTGGATGACTTCCCCACCGTAACCCGCGATGCCGCCATCTCTGCCCTTGAACAGGGAAAATTGCTTCTTGTCAGCCAACTGGGATGAAAATCCGCCAACAAATAAAAGGCCCTCGGCCTCCACAAAAACGTGGCGGCCAAGAGCCGAGAACTGACAACTGAGAGCTGACAGCTGAGATCTCCCCTACATCTTCTCCCTCTTGTCGTCGTATTTCACGGTGCCGTTTTTGTCGTTCTGGCGCGTGACGTCGCCGTTGTTATAGACGCGGGCAGCCTTCTTGAAGCCCTTCACGACGCTCGTCGACTCCGTGGTGCGCTCCCGTCCTGTGAAGAAAGTCCAGTCGCCGTGCGCTTCCGCGCGTGCCCCATGGCCCTTCACGTTCATGCGAACGGACTTCCCGAGGACGCTCTTCCCGCGGACGTCCTTCAAACCCACGTTCTTCGCGCATCGCCTCGTGCATAGGATGACCTTCGCGTCCAACCGTCTCCGGCCACAGGTGCACCTGCGGCGTCATCAGCGGAGCGCCGCCCTGGTACCACACGGCCACGGTATAAACCGAACTGGTCTCTCCCTCAATCTGCGAAAGCGTTGAGTTGGTCGCGCCGGCGATCAATCCCGTGGTGGCATTGCTCGCTCCCACCGGGTTCGGCGAAAACTGCTGCAGGGAAATCTCGGGTGTGGTCAGAAGCGGGATAAACGGCCCGCATCCATAAACGCATGGGCCGTAACCTGGGTGAAAGGGCTGCTGCCCAAAAGCCGCTACTGCCATCAAAACTACCGCCATCAGAATCAAATAGGGTCGCATACTGCCTCCACTGGGTACTAACACATCCAAGGTTTGAGTGCAGTTTGCGGGCCAGTTCCCGCAGGGACGAAAACCGGCAGGATACTAGGAGATAAGCGGCGCTCTCGGCCAAACAACTGAAATTCAGGCGAGACCCGTTCGCAGTGCTGGTGAAAACTGATGCGCACAACCTGCAATGGATTAGTGCAGTGGAGCGCCGGGCGTCCCCGCCCGGCTGGGTCATCCGGGAGACAAGCGAGAACACACGTCATTCCATCAGTTTCATAGCTACCGGTTTCTTAACTCCCCACGAATCGCGCATACAGACTGCGCGCAACAGCCGTGTCCGTCGTTCCCTTGATGATCGCGCGGCCATCCGGAAACAGCGTCATTTCGTAAGGCTCGCGCCAGAACTTCAGCACAAACTCGTTGTGGCGAACATTGCCGTGAGGTTGAAGGCGGGTGCTCAGCTCCACAAAGTCCACCGGCCGCTGCCGCTCATGGATCTGCACTGAATTCCTGCCGCACAAAGTGATGTGAGGCCGCCCTTCACCAGCCAGATGAACAAAGTCTCGCAAACAGGTCCGGCATCCCGCCCGAGGATGAATCGCCGCCAACTCCGCCCGTTCGTTCGTCCACAATCCCAAGAAAGCAGCGTCCGCCGCATTTTCGAACGAGCACCAACCAGAAACTTCAACGTCTCAGTAGCCGCAATCGACGACACCAGGTTCACGGCAGAATTCAAAATGCCGGCAGTCTCACAAGTCTCCACCGTCCCACGAGGAGATTCCGGAAAGATGCAGGCCAGGCAAGCCGTCTCGCCGGGCAGGATGTTCATGGTCACGGCATAACTCCCGACCGCTGCCGAGTAAATCCAAGCCACGGAGTTTTTCACCGCATAGTCGTTGATCAGGTATCGAGTTTCAAAATTGTCGGTACCGTCCAAAATCAGGTCCGAGCCGCCGAGCAGGGAATCGACATTCGCCGGAATCAGGTCGGCAACCTGGGGCTCGACGACAATCTGCGAGTTGAAGCGCGCAATTTGCCGCGCCGCCGCGATCGCCTTAGGCACAGATTCGCGCGCGTCTTCCTCATCAAATAAGGCCTGCCGCTGCAGATTGCTGGCCTCGACATAGTCGCGGTCGAGAATCCGCAGCGTCCCGACGCCCGAACGCGCCAGCAACGAAGCCAGAGCAGAACCCGTGGCGCCGCATCCGACGATGACCACGCGGGATTGCGCCAGCTTTTTCTGCCCCTCCGCTCCGATCTCCTTGAACAACACCTGCCGCGAGTACCGCTCGTCGGTCTCCAAAGCGCCCATTTCCAAAGCAATAACCTCAGCGATTACCTTTCCCGGAGCTTTCCAACCAGTATTATAGGTGCCGGTCGTCAAACTTTGTTCGTGCGAGCAACGTGTGCGGTTTCGCGATTCATCGAATCCGAAGGGTTTCATGGTTGACCAGTTTGAATTCCGCGATAACTTGCTCGTATGGGAATGCGCGCCCTCGCCCCTCCAAGGTTACGTAGGGACGGCCGCCCCGGCCGTCCAAGCCCAGCGAAGCTCGGCAGCTGCCCGTCGTCACCGCAACTCTGAATTCGCTAAAAGCGGCGCCGCTCTGTATGTGCTCGTACTTCTGTTGATGTTGGCGCAGCGGACAAGTTGGGCAACTGGATCGCCTCCAGCCGGGCAGCAACCTGCCGAATCGCCCGCACAATTCGGAACCCAGGCCGGAGCAAATTTTGGAACCATCACGCCCTATCTCGGCTTAGCGATCGATCAGATCGAGTTGCCGGACGTTCCGCCCGAAGAAGCGGCGACGCTGCTGGCGGCCACGCCGCTCAAAGTCGGCGAACCGCTCACCCGCGAAGCGCTGCACGACGCCATGCAGGCTCTTTTTGCCACCGGCCGGTTCTCCGACATTCAGGCCGAAGCGGATCGCACCGACACCGGCGGCGTCAGGCTGCGCTTTCTGACCACCGCCAATTTTTTCGTTGGCATGGTGGCGATCCGGGGAGTCTCCACCAATCCGTCCGCGAACCAACTGGCCAGCGCCACCCGCCTGCAACTCGGCGAACTCTACGCTCAGGAGAAAATCGACCACGCTCTAACCGGCATCCAACGAGTAATGGAAGAAAACGGCTTCCACCAGTCGAAGGTCACGACCTCGGAACAGCGCGACGAACAGCAGCACGAAGTAAACCTGACCTTCCGTCTCGTCCCCGGGCCGCATGCCGCTGTCGGAGAGATCACTCTGGAAGGCGATGCCGGCTATTCCGTCGAAGCGATCAAGGATATCGCCAAGCTGCATTCCGGCGATCCGGTCCGCTCGAATCGCATTACGCGCGCTCTGCAGCGAATTCGCCGTCGCTATCAGAAGCAGAACCGTCTGCTCGCCCAGGTCTCGGTGGCCAGCCGCACCTACCAGTCCAAGCGCAACACTGTGGACTTCGTCTTCAAAGTGGACCGCGGTCCCGTGGTGGAGATTGCGGCGGAGGGTTTCAAACTCAGCCAGCGAGTCCTGCACCGGCTAGTGCCCATCTACGAAGAAGGCGCGGTCGACGACGATCTGCTCAACGAAGGCCGCCGCAACATTCAGAACCATCTTCAGACTCTTGGTTACTTCGATGCCTCGGTTAGCGTCAGCCAGCACAGCACCGAGGGCGGCAAGAATTTGCAGGTGGTTTATGCCGTCAATCCCGGGGACCGCCACAAACTCGCTGCCATTCGCATCTCTGGCAATCGGTTTTTTTCCGACGACCTGATTCGCTCCCGCATGCAGGACCAATCCGCCGGACGCCTCTTCAGTCACGGACGATACAGCGAAGTCCTGCTCGAAGAGGATGTGCGGAGTATTGAAAGTCTCTATCGCGCCAGCGGCTTCCGGCAGGCCGAAGTCACCAGCAAACTCGTCGACAAGTATCAGGGTGAGCCATCGCAACTGGCCATCGAAATCGTCGTCAAAGAGGGCCCGCAGACGCGAGTGGCGTGGGTCCGCGTCGAGGGCAGTTATACGCTTCCGCAGGAACAGCTTCCCGAAATTCAGACCGAGGAAGGACAGGCCTTCGACGAATCGAGTCTGGCCGATGACCGCGACACGATTCTGGGAAAGTATTTCGATAATGGCTTTCCCAATGCCACCGTTGACGTCGCCTATGTTTCCGTTCCGTCGTCTGACAACTTGCCGAGCGTTGGCGTGACCTTCTCGATTCATGAGGGCGAACAATTTTTCGTCAATCGAGTCTTTGTCGATGGGCTGCACCATACCCGGCCCGGAGTCGCCCGCCGCGCAATCCGGGTGCAACCGGGCGGGCCTCTGAGCCAGAAAGACATGCTGGAGAGCCAGCGCCGCCTCTACGATCTCGGCCTATTCAAGCAGGTGGACACGGCCATCCAAAACCCGGACGGCACCGAGTCGCGAAAGAACGTGCTCGTCACCGTCCAGCGAGGCCGAACGCTACACCTTCGATTACGGCGGCGGTTTCGAGTTCCAGACCGGTCAACCCACATTCGGAGTCAACCAACCGCTCGGCCAGACCGGCGTCAGCCCCATGGTGTCGGGTGGCGTCAGCCGCATCAACGTGGGCGGTCGCCATCAGACCCTGACCCTGAAGGGTAACCTCGGCCGCTTGCAGCAGAGAGCCCTCAGCAGCTACGACCGTCCCCAAACTCCTGAACCTGGACAATTTTCGTTTCACCGCCACGGCGCTTTACGACAACACCGTAGACGTCTCCACCTTTACCTCGAAACGTCTGGAGGGCACTTTGCAGGTCCTGCAAGTGCTCTACCGTCTGCGGGACGAGGAAAGGACGACGTTCGCCTACCGTTTCAGCTACCGCCGCGTGGAGGCCAGCAATATTGAGGTCTCCTCCACCCTCATTCCGCTTCTCTCCGCCCCAACCCGTGTAGGAATGCCTAATTTTCTCTACGTCCGCAACCGCCGCGACAACGATTTGGAAAGCACGCGCGGCAGCTACACCACCGTCGAAGGCGGCGTTGCCTCTGGCTATTTTGGCTCGGAGGCCGACTTCAGTCGCTTTTCGGCTAAGAACTCTACCTATCACACCTTTTTTCGCAAGCGCAGCACGGGACAAGGATACGTCTTCGCCCGTTCCACCACCGTCGGCATTGAAAACCCATTCGGAAGCACGGTTTTGCTCGATCCGGCGCAACCCGCGCCCGCTGGCCGCACTCTCGTTCCTCTGCCCGAGCGTTTCTTCAGCGGCGGGGGCAACTCTAATCGCGGATTCGGGTTAAATCAGGCAGGACCGCGCGATCCCTTCACCGGGTTTCCCGTCGGGGGCAGTGCCGTGTTCCTCAACAGCCTCGAGATGCGTTTTCCAAACGTTATGCTGCCTTACCTTCATGACAACATCGGCTTTACTATTTTCGAAGACATGGGCAACGTTTTCGCGCGCCCACAGGAAATGCTCTCCAGCCTCGGGCGCTTTCACCAGCCTGACCAACAACTCTGTTTTCAGTCGGCGCCGCCCCCGCAGTACTCGCTGTGCAAATACAATTACGCTTCGCACGCCGTTGGCCTGGGCGTGCGCTATCAAACGCCCATCGGCCCATTGCGCTTTGATTTCGGATACAATTTAAATCCGCCCTACTTTCCCAGCTACACCAACATTGTGACCAATAGGGCGAATGGGCAACAGAACGGGCAGTTTGGCTACCAACGCGCCGGCCATTTCAATTTCTCGTTCAGCGTAGGGCAGTCTTTCTGATGAAACTCGGGCGAATCAAACTCGAAGTGTTGTGGAGCGACGGGCATCCTCGCCCGTCAGCCCTGAGCGCAGTCGAAGGACCAAGCCGGGCGCGCAAACCCGGCTCTCCGCCCACAGGCATCAAACTCGCAAAGCATTGCGCGCTTCTGCTGGCGCTGAGCATGGCGCTGGCGATCCCATCCCTCGGCGGTCAGATCGTGGATCGTGTCGTCACCAACGTGAACGGCCACGTGGTGTCTGCAGAGCGATTGGGAGCAGGAAATCGCCTTCGAGGCCCTGGCCAATGGCCGCGATCCCGATTCGTTCACCTCGGCCGAGCGCAAAGCAGCCCTCGATCGCCTGATCGATCAGGAACTGCTGCGGGAACAGGTGCGTCCGTCTCAACCCGCTCCCGCCGAGCAGGTCACCGCCCGCCTCGCCGAAATCCGCAAACTCCATCCCGATTGCGTCACCGACGACGGATGGTACGCCAAGCTGCAACGTTATGGGCTCACCCCAAGCTCGCTGGGAAAGCGTCTGGGCGACCAGATCCAGCTCATGAAGCTCGTGGAAGACCGGCTGCGCCCCTCCATCCAGATTGATCGGCAAGCGGTGGAGACCTACTACAACGATCAGTTACTGCCCGCTATGAAACGGGCCGGCAATCGCGCAACGCCGTTGCCCGAAATCTCTGCCCGAATTAAGGATTTGCTTTCCGAGCAAAAAATGAACGAACTGCTCTCCGGATGGCTAGCGAGTCTGCGCTCTGGAAGCCGTATCCTGACTCCTGAATCCAGTGCCGGAGAGCGGAACCGTTGACCGGAACCGTCCGATGATCGACCCGAGCAACCCGCCGGCCGTCGAACCGGCGAATCGGCCGAGCCTGTTCCCCCCGAGCGCCGGCGCATCCTGTGGAAACTCTTTCTCGCGGTTCTGCGTTTTCAGTCTGATCGCGTTCGGCCTCCTCGGCTGGTACGTCACTACCGAGTCCTTTCAGCAGAGGGTTCGCCGCCGGGTGATTGCGTCGGCGGAGAAACTCACCGGCGGACGCGTCGAACTTGGAGAACTGCACACCATTCCGTTCCGCCTGCGCGTGGACGCTCGCAACCTGACCATTCATGGCCGCGAAGCTAAGGATCAGGCCCCATTTCTGCACGTCGACCGCGTGCAGGCCGAAATGAAAATCATTTCGCTCCTCAGCACCACCGTCGGATTGCATTCTCTGGTGCTCGAGCATCCGGTCGCCCACGTGATTGCCTATACCGATGGCACCACCAACGTTCCCGTACCGCCCGTGAAGCCCTCCACATCCAACGATCAGGGGCCGGTGGAGCAACTCATCTCGCTTTCGGTTTCGCACATCGAGGTGCAGCGCGGCGAGCTTCTGTGGGAAGACAAGAAGGTGCCGTTCGATTTTGACGCCCGCGACGTGGCGCTGCTTTTGAACCACTCTTTGCTGCGCCGTCAATACGAAGCTCACATCGTCGCGGGAAGCGTCGCCACGCGCTTTCAGGACTACCCCTCGTTTGTGTGGCGGGCTGATGCTTCGCTGGTTCTGGCCCGCGGGCGCGCCGACGTGAGCAGTTTGACGGTGACTTCCGGAAAATCTGAAATTCACTTCGTCGGGCCGCTTGCAGGACTTTCACAACCCCCAGGTGAGCGGTGATTATCATGGCGTCGCGGATCTCGGCGAACTCGCGTCCCTCGCGCGGCAGCCCCAAGTTCGCACAGGGTCGCTCCAGAAAAGCATGGTCCAGAAAGGCCTGGCCCAGTTCGAGGGCAAAGGTTCCTGGAACCTCCGGGATTTTTCCACCCAGGGAACCGTGCAGGCCAAAGACATCGAATGGTCGAACGGTAAGTTGTCGATGCGGAATGGCCGCATCACGGCAGGCTACTCCGTTACCCCCGACCGCTTCCGCCTTTCCTCGATCAAGGCGAACCTGCTCGGTGGCGATCTCGCAGGCGATGCCGACGTGACCAACTGGCAGACTTCGATCCAAAGTTCGATCCGAGTTCGATCCAAAGCTCGTTACCAAGCTCGCTCGAATCGTCGCCGGCCGCAGGCAGGCGCCATGTGATCGGACGAGTCCCGCCCGGAAGTCTTCAGCGCGGCTCGGTGCGCCTCCAACTGGCAGGCTTCCCGCTGCTCCCCGCCCTCGAATTGCTGAGCTCAACCAACCTTCCGCTGGACCGCCTCGACCTGTCCGGAAGCGCCAGCGGCAAGGTTGAGATGCTCTGGGTGGGCTCGATCCGTGACGCGGAGACTCGCCTGAACCTTGCCATTGCGCCCCCGCTAAAGCCGACGCCGGCCGAAATTCCCGTGCGCGGTCAGATCGATGGTATCTACCGCGGATCGCGCGATGAATTGGAGATGTCCCTGTTTCACTTGACCACGCCCGGTTCCGAAATCACAGCCAGCGGCAATCTGGCCGCGACTTCGTCGCTGCGCTTCTCCTTCACCAGCCACAACCTCAAGGAGTGGACGCCTCTGCTCGAAGCAGCCTATAGGTCGTCAAACTCTGGGTCCTCAAATTCTGGGTCGAGCTCTGGATCGTCGGGCTTTGCCCTTCACCGTTCACGGCTGGGCCAGCCTTACCGGCAACGCCAGCGGCAAACTCTCTGAGCTCTTTCCGTCAGCGGAAATCTCGAGGTCTACGACTTCGACACGACCGTGCCGGCGACCCAACGAGCTTCTTCTCGAGTAGTTCACTGGGACGCGCTCTCCACTGCCGTCCAATACTCCAGCAATCACTTCGCCGCGCGCAATGGGTCGCTCCTTCACGGCCACACCGCGGCGCACTTCGACGCCAGTACCGCGCTTACAGCGGGTGCGCTTCAGGAGAGCGATCCTTTTGCCCTGCACTTTGACATACGCAACGCCGAAGTCGCCGAGCTCGTGCAATTGGCCGGCGTTCAACGCCCATTCGCCGGCACGTTGAATATGTCCGCCACCGTTTCAGGCACGCGCGCCAATCCCCACGGCGATGGACACATCGATCTTCACAACGGAACAGCCTACGGAGTCGTCGTTCCTTTGTTGCAGACCGATCTCCGCCTCGCCGGTGGCGAGCTTCAGTTCAACAACATCAAAGCCAGTGTCTACGGTGCTCCACTTTCCGGGAACGCCGCCGTCAGCACGTCGAGCCTCAGTGAAAACGATCAAACAATGATCTGTCGAATCGCGAGTTTCGCCTGAATCTTTCCGGAAGTAACCTCGATCTTGCCCGTTTGCCGCGCCTCCAGACCGGCCGCTTCACCGCCGATGGCGTCGCCGATTTCACGCTGCGAATCAGCGGTACGACCGCACAGCCTTCGATCGAAGCACACCTTCATCTCAAGGACCTTGCCCTGGACAAGGAGCGAGCCGGAGATTTCTACCTCGACGCGGTCACCAATGGACGCCAGCTTGACCTCAAGGCGCACTCGGACTTCGATTTTGATTCTGCTAAAGATAAAGATAAAGATAAAAAAGTTAAGGCTGACTTGACCATTGCCGGCACCGTTGGACTAGAGCATGACTTTCCCGCCGATCTGAAACTCGACTTCCATCATCTGAATGCCGATGCGCTTCTTCGCGCTTACTTGCCGGGAAACATCACGGGACACTCTTCGATGGACGGGACGCTCCACCTTCGCGGTCCTCTGCGCACGCCACGCGATTTGAAGGCAGTCGCCGAGATCCAGTCTTTCAGCGCCGAGTTCGCGCACGTGCAGATACAAAGTGTCGATGCCATACGCTTCCAGGTTGCGGATCAATTCCTGCTACTCGAGAATCTCCACCTCGCAGGCAGTGGAACCGATTTCACCGCCCACGGCCGCGCGCACTTGACCGGCGCGAAAGAGCTCGACCTCCGCTTGGACGGTTCGGTGAATATGACGCTCTTCCAGTCGCTCAACCCCAAAATCCTGGCGCGCGGCACTTTGGGCGTAAACCTCAACGCCAGCGGTACGCTGGCGCAGCCCGTTCTGCAAGGGCGTCTCGACGTCAAGGACACCTACGTCAGTCACAACGACTTTCCCAGCGGCCTCAGCGGCCTCAACGGTGTTTTGCTTTTCGATCGCAACCGCATCCAGATTGAGCGCCTCAGCGGCACCACCGGCGGCGGCACCGTGGCGCTGACCGGCTCCGCCACCTATCAGAACGGCGTCTTCCTCCTCGATTTCGGCGCCACCGCGCATGATGTTCGCCTGCGTTATCCTCCGGGAGTAAGTTCCACCGCCAACGCCGACGTCCGGCTAACCGGCACTACCAATTCCGCTCTCCTCAGCGGCGATGTCATGGTCACCAAGCTCGCCGTTACCCCAGGCTTTGACTTCGGCGCCTACATCGTGCGGAGCAGACAGACCATCGTCCTCACCCAGAGCGATAGTCTGCAGAGCCGCCTTAAGCTCGATGTTCACGTGGTGACAACTCCCGAACTGCAGATGCAAACCGCCATCGCCAGGCTCTCGGGCAACGCCGACCTCAGGGTGCGCGGCACCGCCGAGCGTCCCGCAATTCTCGGAAGGGTGGAGGTTCTGGAAGGCGAGTTCACTTTCAACGGCACCAAGTACAAACTCGAACGCGGCGATGTTACCTTCGCCAATCCGGCCAAGACTCAGCCGATCATCGATCTGCAGGCGACCACGCGCGTGCGCGATTACGACATCACCGTGCAATTCCGCGGTGACGCCAGCGCGCCCAACGGCTTGAAAGTCACCTGGCAGTCCGAACCTCCGCTTCCCCAAGCCGACGTCATCGCCTTGCTGGCCATGGGCCGCACCCAGGAAGAGTCGGCTGCCGTAGCCTCGAACGGATCTTTTGGATTTGGCGGAGAAGCCTCCAACCTGCTCATCAACCAGGCCCTCAACAGCACCGTCAACAGCCGCCTGCAGCGTTTGTTCGGAGCCAGCCGCGTCAAGATCGATCCTCAGGGCCTGGCCAGTGAAACCGCCGTAGTTCGCGGGCCGCAGGTCACCGTCGAGCAGGAGGTGGCCAGCAATCTCACCGTGACCTACAGCACCAATGTCTCCGTTTCGAACCAGCAAATCATCCAGGTGGAGTACAACTTAACCCGCAACGATTTCGATCGTGGCCCTGCGTGACCGGAACGGAGTAGTCAGCTTCGACTTTAAAATACGGCGGCGGATGAAGTGATCAAAGCAATAGGATTTTGCAATCTGATAATCGGGTAATTTTGTAATTTAAGAACACTAGAAGCCTTGCCTTCAAATTACCAAATTACCCGATTACAAAATTACAAAATGGATATCCGCCTTGACATAATTCTCCAAACCAGCAACTCTATTTGTTTTTCACTTCACGCCCAGAGAAACGGGTAAGGGAAGCTAACTTGCGAGTGCGCGTCTTTTATCACGACAAGTGTTTTGACGGGGCATGCTCGGCCGCCCTGTTCTCCCGCTTCTACCGGGAACGAATGCGCAGCGATGTGGACTTCGTCTACTCCGGCCTGCTGCATCGTGCCGGCTCTCTTTTCGACGAGAAACAGTTTGACGGCGACGAGAATGCCATCGTCGATTTCAAGTACTCCAGTTCGCCCAAAATCACCTGGTGGTTCGATCACCACGAGAGCGCTTTCCTTTCTCCCGCCGATGCCGCCCACTTCGAGCAGGACCAGAGCAACCGCAAGTTCTACGATCCGGCTTTCAAGTCCTGCACCAGTTTCATTGCCATGATCGCCAAAGAGCGCTTCGGCTTCGATCCCCGTCCGGTGGCGGAACTGGTCCACTGGACCGACATCGTCGACGGCGCCATGTACGAAGACGCGAAGTCGGCGGTGGAAATGAAAGCGCCGGCCATGAAGCTGACCATGGCCATCGAAGCCGTCCAGCGATCGGAACTTCGTCAAGAACGTGATTCCACTGCTCGCCTACAATCCGCTCGCCAAGATTCTGGAGCAGCCATTTGTAGCCGCCGTCCTGCCGCCGCTGCTCGAACGCCACCAGCGTTCCATCGAGATTTTGCGGCAGCGCACGGAAGAAAAAGACGGCACGATTTTCTTCGACATCACCGACCTCGACCTGGAGGGCTACAACAAGTTCATCCCCTACTATCTGCATCCCGATTCCGTCTACAGCATCGGCCTCAGCAAGAGTTCGTTCCGCGTAAAAGTTTCGGTCGGATCGAATCCTTGGTCGAAACGCGAGCCCACCGTCAATCTAGCCAGGGTCTGCGAGCGCTATGGCGGCGGAGGCCACGCCCGAGTCGGAGCGATCTCTTTCGAAGTCACCAAAGCGAAGCCGCCCACAAAGCCGCGCAGGAGATAGTAGAGGAGTTGCGTGCCAGCGTCCGCCAGCAAAGTTGAGAAGAAAAGTTCCGTATCAGGGTATCGCTTTAGCGATACCGCAATTCTTCGAAATCTCAGCCCCGTAGGGGCGTCCGAGCTAGCTCAGCGCCGGGGATCCCAGCCCCGGAGGGGCGTCGATTAGGTCAGCCTTCAGCGCTGGGAAAAGGGCAGGAATTCGATCAAGTCCCGGAGGGACGACCGAGTCCTTACCCCCACTCTTTACGGGCCACGCATTAGAATGAATCCGCGTCAAAGATTCGTCGGCATGCATCCCACACATCCACGATCCCGGACACATCAAAGGCGTGCGCACCGTCGCCACCGTTGAATTTGCGAAAGGCATCATCGTCGTGCTCGCCGGCCTCGGCGTCTTCTCCATGCGCCACAAAAATATCTGGGGAGTGACCGACAGCCTCCTGGAATTTCTTCACGTTAGTCCTCATCACCTCCACTTCCTCGGCGTCTTCGTCGCCCTAATGCACCGGGTCAGCGACGTGCGCCTGTGGAAGATCGCCACGGTGGCAACAATCTATGTGACGCTCAGATTCGTCGAGGCCTATGGCTTGTGGTACGTCCGCCCCTGGGCGGAATGGCTGGCGTTTGCCTCCGGCGCCATCTACATCCCCTTCGAAGCAGCCGACCTGTTGCGCCGTCCCGACTGGTTTCGTTTGCTGGTAATAGTAGTCAACGTGGGGATCGTCCTCTACATGCTGATGCTGCGCCTGGAAGCAGCCAAAAAGCGCCACGCAGAACGCAGCACGCGGCAGAATCAGGATAATCGCGTGTGTAGAGACGGGGATTGCCCCGTTATTCGTTCAGCGAGCAACTGCAATCCGCCGGCGGAACATGCGCTTTCAGAAAGTCGGCCACGCGCTTGTAGGCGTCGATCTGATTTTCAACTCTAGCGAAGCCGTGGCCTTCGTTCTCATAGACTTTGTATTCGACCACGCCGCCGCGCTTCTTGACCGCATCCACCACCTGCTGCGCTTCTTCCTTGGGGCAGCGCGGATCGTTCCCGCCCGCCAACAAATACAGCGGCGCCTTGATCTGGTCCACGAAGTTGATGGGCGAACGATCTTCGTACAGCGCCTTGTTCTTCTCCAGATCGCCCATGGTCGCAAGGTCCGACTGCTGCAGCACGGGATCTTCATTCTGAATCTCGGTGAACCAGTTCACGAAAGGCACGATCGGAACGCCCGCCGCCCACACCTCGGGAGCCTTGGTGACGCCCATCATCGTCAGGTAGCCGCCATAGCTGCCGCCCATCAGAATGAGTTTCTTGGGATCGACGTAGCCAGTCTGTTTGATCCAGTCGGCGGCCGCGAGCACATCCTGCAAATCGCCGCCGCCCATATCGAAAAGATTCGCCTGCTGAAATTCTTTTCCGTATCCAGTCGATCCGCGATAGTTGGGCGCGATCACGATGTATCCCTGGTTGACCATGTACTGTACGAAGCGATTGAAAGTGTTCATCGTCTGCGCGGTGGGACCGCCGTGAACGTACACAATCGCGGGATGCTCGCCGTTGCGCGGCAGGTTGTAGGGCACATAGACAAACGCAGAGATCGTCCACTTGCCGTCCTTGCTGGGATAGTGGACAAGGTAAGGTTCGACCATGTCTTCGGCGCGTACGCCGCCCACCAGCGAGTATGTAAGTTGATGCGAGAGCTCGTGTGGCGCGGGCACTTCTGCCCGCGTGCTCTTGATCTTTGCCGCCTCATCCGAAATGCTATAGACCCACAAATCGCCGGGAGCGTTTGCGCCAGTGTGGGAGTAGAGCATCCGCGAACTGTCGCGAGTGAAGGGCGAAGGCCTGCCGGCAGCATGTTCACTCCTTTGGGCAGGGGCAGAGCGCGCGCCTTTCCGGAGGCGATGTCATACAGGTAGATATCGATGTTGCCATCCACGTTCGCGGTGTAAGTCAGAAACTTGCCATCGGGAGAAAAGCTCTCGCCAGAAACTTCCCATTTATCCTTCGTGAGCCAGTGGATTTTCTTGCTCGCGATTTCAAGTAAGCCGACGTTGTCGTAGCCGTCGCCGGCATTGGAGGTGATCAGAACGTTCTTGCCGTCGGGCGAAACGTCATTAGCCGAGTAAGTATGTTCGCCATCGTGCGGCGTCAGCAGCGTGCTTTGCGCGCTCGCAACATCGACCAGAAATATATTCGAGTCCGTCCCCTTCGACTTGCTCCTGCGTGTAGACGATGAACTCACCGTCCGCCGACCAGATGGGCGCGACGTTCATGCGGTCTTTGGCGGTGCCGGTGGTCAGGTGCTTCACCTCGCGCATGACCGTGTCGTAGACGTCAATCTCGAACACTGACGACGTCTTAGGCTTGACCATGTAGGCGAGATAGCGCCCGTCGCGCGACCAGGTCGGACTCTCCTCCGCGACTTCGCGGGTGTTAGTCAGGTTCACGACCTGTCCGGTTTTGGGCGACACCAGAAAAATGTCCCATTGCTCGTCGCCGTCGTAATCGGACATGTAGGCGATCCACTTGCCGTCCGGCGACCACGAAGGGCTGGTCTGGCGCTGATCGCTCACCGTAAGTTGCATCGGCCATCCACCGTCGGAAGGCACGAGCCAGAGATTATTGCGACCGCTCAGGTTGCTGACAAAGGCGACTGTCTTCCCATCCGGAGACCAGGTCGAACCTCCCACCTGGCGCGTCATGTAAAGCTTCTCGATGGAGAGATTCTTCTCGACGCGGGCATCGGGTTTGGAGGCGATCTGTTTCGGGTCAGTGATGGCCTGGGGTGCGGGCAGAGTCTGGGAAGTTGCGAGGATGCTCATCATCATCGGTATGACCATAACAAACAGGCGAAGAATGCGCATGGCGCCTCGAAGTGAATTCGGGAGTGTGGAAAGTTTAGCAGCGTCAACAGGCTCCAGAGCAATGCTACTCGACCGTCACCTGATAGTCGCGCTCATCGACGGCTTTTATCGTGTTCAACATTCGTGGATTCGTCGGGTGCCCGCAAGCCGAAGCGCACCAGAGCCAGCGCATCCGGACCGACGATCTCGACCGCCGTAGTTTGCCAGAAGATGCGGACTTGTGCTCGACTGCCACGAAAACAAGGAAAGGCGCATCTAATAAACACATGTTTGGCTACCCCCGTATCCGTGTTCGACCCCGGCTTGGCTCGTGTGCGAAGGGGACCCTGGTCACGGTTTTAGCCGTTGCCACTCTCGTGCTGCTGATGGCCGCTCCCGGGGCGGCTTCCGAGCTTTCTTCGGACGGTCTTCCCTTTGCCGATCTGCCCTCGGCGCTGGCTCGATCGCGGATTCAGCCGGCTCTACGATCTGGATTTTACCGGCGCCCAAAAAGAATTCGAATCGTGGGAAAAACTGAATCCCGAGAATCCCATGGGGCCGGCGAGCGAGGCGGCGGGCATCTTGTTTTCCGAATTCAACCGGCTCGGCGTGCTGGAAGCACAGTTCTACGAGAACGACTCGATCTTCGCCGCGCGGAAGAAGTATGAAGCCGACCCGGGACAACGCGCTCGCTTCGAGCAGCAACTCGGCCGCGCTGAAGACTTGGCAAAGTCCAAGCTGAGCCGCGACGCTCGGGACCGCGACGCGCTGCTGGCGATGACGCTTGCCAATGGCTTGCGCTCCGACTTTGCCGCGCTCATCGAAAAGCGCAATTTGGCCTCGCTTCATTACACCAAGCAGGCAACGGCCTGGGCCGGCCAACTGCTCGCCGCCGATCCCAGTTGCTACGACGCTCACCTGGCTGGCGGCGTCAGCCGTTACATCATAGGATCGATGGCCGCTCCGGTGCGTTGGGTGCTGCGCCTCGGGGGCGTTGCCGGGGATAAGGCTGGCGGCATCGCCGAACTCCAGACGACCGCAGCCCAAGGCCATCTCCTCGCCCCATTCGCGCGCATCCTGCTGGCCATCGCCTACGTCCGCGAGAAGGAGTTGCCGCGCGCGCGTGAGCTCCTGCTGGCCTTGCAACGAGACTTTCCCGACAACACTCTCTTTGGCCGGGAATTGACGCGACTCGACCAGAACGGCAGCCGCTAAGTACTTGGAGAATCGAGTGCGTTCATCAGAAATTCACTCCGCTGTAACCTTCCTTTAATACTCCGCCCATAAAACTGTTGCTTCGCCTATAAAACAAAACTGCAAACCTAAATCGCGCACGAGGAGGACTCATCGAGTGATAAGTCGCATCGCGCTGCTGTTGGCCGGTCTTGCGCTGGCGCTGCCGGTCATGGGGCAGACCAACTGAACGGAGCAGGCGCCACTTTCCCGTATCCGATGTATTCCAAGTGGTTCAGCGAATACAACAAGCTGCACCCAGATGTGCAGATCAACTACCAATCGATTGGCAGCGGCGGCGGCATTCGCCAGGTGCTGAACGGCACGGTCGATTTCGGCGCCAGCGATGGTCCCATGACCGATGAGCAACTGAAGGCAGGCCAAGACCAAGATCGTGCACATCCCCACCGTGCTGGGTGCGGTCGTTCCTGCCTACAACGTCCCGGTGATCAGCGGAGAAATCAAGTTCACTCCCGAAGCTCTGGCGGGCATTTTTCTCGGAAAGATCCAGAACTGGAATGACCCTGCCATCACGCAAAGTCAATCCCGGCGTGAATTTCCCGAACCAGCCAATCATCGTGTTCACCGCTCCGACGGCAGCGGCACAACCTACATCTTCACCGACTATCTCTCCAAGGTCAGCAAGGATTGGGAAACGACCGTAGGGAAGGGAACATCGGTGAAATGGCCAGTCGGGTTAGGCGGCAAAGGCAACGAAGGCGTGGCCGGACAAATCCGGCAGTTGCAGGGATCAATCGGCTACGTCGAACTGATCTATGCCGCAGAAAACAAAATTACGTACGGATCGGTCAAGAACGCCGCCGGCAATTTCGTGAAAGCTTCGCTGGATGGAGTGACCGAAGCGGCGGCCTCGTCGCCAAAAATGCCCGCCGATTTTCGTGTCTCCATCACCAATGCACCAGGCAAAACGGCATACCCCATTTCGAGCTTTACCTGGCTCTTGATTCCGGCGCAGGCCAAGGACCCGAAAAAAGGGAAGATCATCGCCGATTTTCTGGACTGGATGGTCAGCGACGGACAAAAGATGACGGGCCAACTCAGTTACGCGCCGCTACCGCCGAACGTGGTGGAGAAAGTGAAGGCGGCCATCAAGCAGATCCACTAAAGCGGCGGCGATGGAAGTTCTGGGGCATTTAGCCTTCCAATCCGAGACATTTATTTTTCAGGAGATGAAACGGAGATGAAAACAATGAAACGAATCATGGTTGTGGTGCTGTCGATGTTGGTCGCGGGGAGCGTGATCGCGGCGCAAGCCCAGCAAGATACGGCCACTTCAACGGCGACGACGACGAAGACCCCGCGAAAAAAAGTCGTTGCCAAAAAATCTGGCCCAACTGTTTCCGAGCAGCTCAGTGAGATGAAGCAGGCGATCGACGCTCAGCAGCAGCAGATCAAGCAGTTGAGCGACTTAGTTCAGAGCCGCGATCAAAGGATTCAACAACTGGAACAGCGCCTTGATCAGAGCCAAACTGCAGCTGTGCAGGCGCAGACCAAGGCGGATACTGCAGTGGCTCAAACGACCGAGCAACAGCAGACGGTGATAGCGCTCAAAAGTGATGTCACGGACTTGAAGACGAGCGCTACGAATGCAGCGCTGACCCTGCAGGAAACACAGAAAAACGTAAAAGAGTTGGAAAGCCCGCTCGCCATCCATTACAAAGGAATCGCGATTACTCCCGGCGGATTCCTGGCGGGTGAATCCGTGTATCGCAGCCGGGCGACAGGTGGGGATGCGACTGCCTTTAACAGTATTTTCATGCCTGGCAGCGGCGCGAACCGGGTATCTGAATTCTTTGGTTCCGGCCGCCAGTCGCAAATCACGATGCGCGCCGATGGCAAGGTCGGCTTCATGAAGCTCACCGGCTATTATGAAGCTGACTTTCTTGCGGCTGGCACTACTTCAAACAATAACCAGACGAACAGTTACGCCCTGCGTCAACGGCAGGCATGGGGCCAGGTTGCGTTTGACAATGGCTGGTCCTTCGTTGCCGGTCAGATGTGGACTTTGTTGACGGAAAACAGGAAGGGCATCGATAACCTAAGCACAGCCAGGCCGATGACCATCGACCCGAATTATAATGTCGGCTTCAGTTTTGCGCGGCAGTACGGCGCCCGCGTGGTCAAAAACTTCAATAATCGTTTCTGGCTGGCAGCGTCGTTGGAAAATCCTCAGACTACCTTCACCGCAACCAATGCTAATAACAATTTCGCCTTGGGCAGTGACGGTGTGGGCGCCGGACTCTACAATCCCGGCATCACTGCTTGCACCACCACCACCACCACCGTCAACAACCCCACCCCCGGCGGCAACCCCATCTCCACCTCCTCCACCACCTGCACCAACGCATCCAACTATTCCTTCAACGCCATGCCCGACATTATCGTCAAGGCGGCCGCTGAACCCGGTTTCGGCCACTATGAAGTGTTCGGTATCTTCAGTAGGTTCCGCGACCGCGTTTATCCCTGCGAGGTAGCGTCGCAGGATCCGGCTCTGTGCGGTGCCACCAATTCCGTGACAGGAGCTTACAACTACTCCAGGAACGCGGGTGGAGTGGGCGGGAACGCTCGTTTCTCCGTGATGAATAAGCACGTGGACTTCGGGCTTCACGCCCTTTATGGGAACGGCATAGGCCGCTACAGCGCGTCCGGTCTGCCGGATGCCACCGTCGATCCCTTTGGCAAGCTGGTTCCGCTACGCAGCTATCAGGGTCTGGCCACATTGGAATTTCACTATCCCAAGCTCGATGTGTACTTCAATGGCGGCGAGGACTATTCGGGACGCCGCTATCAAACTGACACCCTTGGTACCGGCAAGGTCGTGGGGTATGGCTCCCCAACCTACGCTGACGGCGGCTGCTACACCGAAACCTTGCCTTCATCGACGAGCCCCGGCGGCTACAATTTTGGAGGCCTCGGCAGTTGCAGTGGCCAGACTCAAAGCGCAATCGAAGGCACGTTCGGATTCTGGATCAAACCTTACAACGGGCCCAAAGGCAGACTTCAGTTCGGCCCGCAGTATTCTTACATAAGCCGAAACGCATGGGATGGCGCCGGGTCTGTGAAGGGCACCGAAGTTGCGTCCACACGGAATCGACAACGTGTTCTATACCTCTTTCCGCTACTATTTGCCGTAGCGCGTGCGCAACCCTCGCCCCCGGAATTCTCTCCTTTGCTCTGGGGGCGAGGGATTGTTTTCAAAGCGGGAACGGCCTCCATCGGTCTCGGACCTGAGAATCTTTGGTTCTTCCAACTGCAATTGGATGCACACTCGCCCTTGCTGTGACCCTGCAGCAATCTCCGTAAGTTGCTAAAAGCACGAGGTGTAGCCGATGCTTCCGCCGCCTGGCGGAATGGAACGGCAGATGCTATCTCGGTAATATTGATAAAGTCTATTAACACAATAGACTTTATATAATTACTGACCGGGGGGAGCCAGTTGCGCGACCTGCGATTGCGAAGCGTTTTCTCCCCCAATGTGCTGCGACCGAAACTCAAGAAGAAGAGGACTACATTCATGAAGCCAATCAAGCACCTATTTCTCGCTGTCCTGATGCTGGCGGCACTCGCCAGCGGCGCTTGGGCACAAGCCTCGGACCCTACCGCACCGGCTCCAGCGAAGAAGCACAAGCCCATAGCCGCGGCGCCCGCGCCGCCTGCGATAACCGCTGCCGACCTTCAGGCATTGAAAGACGGCCTGGCCGCCCAGCAGCGGCAAATCGAGCAACTTTCCCAGCAACTGCAGCAGGCGCAGCAGAACTGGCAGCAGGCGCAGGCCGCCGCGACCGACGCCGCCAACAAGGCCGCTGCCGCGCAAACCCAGGCCAGCCAACAGCAGCAGACGGTGGTTGAGCTGAAGAGCGACGTGGCCGACCTCAAGACTGTGAACGACGCGGCGTCGAACAACGCGGTATTGAAAAACGCTGTGTTGACGCTACAGGACTCACCGCAGACATCCGGCGGTGCGTCACCGGAAGTGTTCAACAAACAAATGGAGAGCCCGATAACGATCCGTTTCCGGGGTATCAACATTACGCCGGGCGGATATGCCGCTGCCGAATTTGTGCGGCGATCACGTGCATTGGGCGCGGACCTGCCCACGCCCTTTAACTCGCTGACCATGCCGGGCGCTTCCCAGAGCCAGCTCTCGGAGTTTTTCGGCTCAGGCCGGCAGTCTAAGACCACCGTTTTTGTTGACGGCCGCCTGGGGCACGTGGATCTTTCCAGCTACGTCTCAGGCGACTTCCTTTCTGCCGGCGTCACCTCCACCTCGACTCAAACCAATAGTTACACCTTTCGCCTCCGCCAGGCGTGGGCACAGGTCTAAGTTTCAGAACGGCTGGAGTTTCCTCGGCGGCCAAGCGTGGAGCCTGGTGACGGAGGATGCGAAGGGAATTGCCCCCGACGACGACATGGGCAAAACCAACGATGTTCGGCCCAAGACGATCGACCCGTCCTATAACGTCGGCTTCGATTTCGCACGCCAGTATGGAATTCGCCTGACGAAGAGCTTCGGCGACAAGGTTGCGGTTGCATTTGCGCTGGAGAATCCTCAAGCCACGCTGACTTCACACGGCAACGCGAATAATTACCTGCTGGGCGAGTCGGGCGCAAGCAATAGCTACAACAGCACCGCGACTTACTCTTTCAATCCCGCACCCGATATCATCGCCAAGGTCGCTTTCGATCCGGGCTTCGGACACTATGAGGTCTTCGGCCTGGTCGATCGCTTCACCGACCGCGTCTTCCCGTGCGTCGAGTTTGTTTCCGGCTCGGCCTTGTGCACTGCCAAAGGCGCCACTTCCGCGACGGGAGCTTTCAACGCCTCGAAAGAAGGCGGAGGCTTCGGCGCGAGCGCACGC
Source organism: uncultured Acidobacteriaceae bacterium (assembly GCA_963794365.1). Taxonomy (GTDB): domain Bacteria; phylum Acidobacteriota; class Terriglobia; order Terriglobales; family Acidobacteriaceae; genus Acidiflorens. Next base: position 2,259 of record CAWCDV010000025.1, on the reverse strand, counting down.
TGGACCTTTGCCAAGCACATCACTTTTGGTTTGAAAGGCTTCGGCGGCAGCGGCGTCGGACGTTACGCCCCAGGAGGGCTTTCGGATGCCTCGATTAACCCCGATGGCACCCTTCACCTGATCAAGAATTTGCACGGATTAGGCACGCTCGAGTTCAAGACCAAGAAGCTCATGGTCTACAGCTACGGCGGAGTCGAATACGCCGCCCGCACGTTTGCGCTCGATCCCCTGGCGAACAAAGGCGCAGGAGCCAATGTTGGCTACGGCGCGCCCGACCTTCAACAACAGCGGCTGCTTCACCGAAGTCGCGCCCAGTTCCGGCGGGTTCAGCCCCGGGCGGCACGGGCACGTGCACCGGCGACACGCGTGCTTTGATCGAGGGAACCCTCGGATTCTGGTACAAGTTTTACTCGGGGCCAAGGGGTACGTTCCAGTACGGCACGCAGTACTCCTACGTGACGCGGAACACCTGGTCGGGCGCTGGAGGCCTGCCGTCGGGCAGCGCTGGTCTGCAGCCCAACGGGCTCGACGGGATGGTCTTCACCTCGTTCCGCTACTACTTGCCGTGAGACCGCGAATCGTCTAGACCTTCGAATCGCGCTCTCCGTGCGGTTTGAGGTCTCAACCACAGGGCGCGCCGGATACAAACCGGCGCCTTTTTTCCTGGCGGTTTTGAGCTGCGAGTTACGAGCCGTGACTGCAACAAACCCAACATCTGTCTGCTCGCAGCTCAAAGCCCGCCGCTCGCAGCGATCTTGGTATACTATTTCAGGTCGGGTCGCCCCGCCAAGTTACCTCCCGGACGGCAATCGACGTTCCACTTTGACGACATGGTTCGACAAACTCCGAGCCATCGCGCGCCCCTTTTTAACCGCGAAGCATCGTGGCTGAAATTCAATTGGCGCGTGCTCGAAGAAGCCGGAGATCTCCGTAATCCGCTGCTCGAACGCGTGAAATTTCTGGCCATTACCGCCAACAATTTGGATGAATTCTTCGAGGTCCGGGTGGGCGGCCTGTTGCAACAACTCGAAGACGGCCACAACTCCACCACCGCCGACGGGCTCACCATGGTGGAGGAGCGGGAACTGATCAAAGACGCAACTCACGAGTTCGTCGAAGAACAATATTCATGCTGGAACGAGCGCCTGCGGCCGGAACTGGCGGAGCAGGGAATTCGCGTCCTCGGCATCGACGAACTGGATGAGGCGGCACTGGCGTTCGTGGACGACTACTGCGAGCGGGAGCTCGATCCGTTGCTCACTCCGGTCACGGTGGACCCGGCGCATCCCTTTCCTCGTGTGATCAACAAAGCGCTGTGCGTGGCGTTGTTGCTGCGCCGCCGCCGCCGCTCTTCGCTCACTTATACCGGAGTCGTAACCGTTCCCCGGGCGCTGCCGCGATTGGTCCGTCTGCCGTCCCAGGGGACCATCGATTTCATTTTTCTTGCCGACCTGGTCGTCCACCATGCCGTGCGCATGTATAAGGGCTACGACATCGTTTCTTCCGCCGCCTTCCGCGTCACCCGCAACAGCAACCTCTACCTGCAGGAAGAAGAATCGCGCAATCTGCTGGAATCGGTACGCGCCGAATTGCACAACCGCCGCAAGGGAGACGCGGTGCGGATGGAGATCGAGTCCGAGGCCGACCCGGAGATTATCGAGCGCCTGGGCACGGTGTTTGAACTTGACCGCTGGCAGATTTTCCCGGTCAACGGCCCGGTGAATCTTTCGCGGCTGTTCAATATCTACGACGGAGCGGCACGGCCGGATTTGAAGTTCCGCCCCTATGTCCCGCGGGAATTGCGACTGACCGCGAAGTCCCACGATCTGTTTGAAGAGGTGCGGCGCCACGACATTTTGCTGCACCATCCCTACGATTCTTACGACGCGGTTCTGTCCTTCATCCAATCGGCCGCCGAAGACGAGCGCGTCCTCTCCATCAAACAGACGCTTTACCGCACCAGCGAGCATTCCCTGATTGTTCCTTCTCTCATGGCCGCCGCGGAACACAAGGAAGTCACCGCCGTGGTGGAACTGAAAGCGCGCTTCGATGAAGCCTCGAACATCCGCTGGGCGCGCGATATGGAAGATGCCGGCGTGCAGGTCTTTCATGGGCTGGTCGGTCTGAAGACGCACTGCAAACTTTGTCTGCTCGTACGGCGCGATCCCGACGGCGTCACCCGCCAGTACGCGCACCTGGGCACCGGCAACTACAACGCGACCACGGCCCGAGTCTATACCGACCTCAGCCTGCTCACCG
>CAWCDV010000024.1:0-54479 GCA_963794365.1 uncultured Acidobacteriaceae bacterium | reverse complement strand
GAATTCCAAAGACGGGGTTCGCATATTCTTTCGCCGCTGGCGCAAACACTGTGTGAATCTTTTTCCAATCGCAGTCTCCAGGTCTTCGGCGATCAGCATCGAAAGCGATGTCACCACCCCTTGCCCCATCTCCGATTTGTCAATCACTAGCGTGACCGTATCGTCAGTCCCGATACTGATCCATGCGTTTGGCGCAAATGTCACCGCCTCTGCCGCCGCCACACACGCCTGGAGCCGATTCGGCAGATAGAATCCAATCACCAGCCCGGTCACTCCCGCCGCTGCGCTCTGCAAAAATTCCCTGCGATCCACTTTCATCGTCGCGCTGCTCATTCCGCACCCCCTGTAGCCACGCCCACGGCGGCTGTTGTTTGTGGAGCGACGGGCGTCCCCGCCTGTCCAGTTTCGCCCTCCGGACGGGCGGGGACGCCCGTCGCTCCATTCGCGGCCAGCTCATGCAGCGTCATCGCTGCTGTCTCTCCTGGCCTGTTCGCCTTCTTCTCGGCGACGCTTTCGGCCGCGCGGGCGCCGCATGCATCTGCGCCGCGCGGTGGATCGCTTCGCGAATTCTTTGATAAGTACCGCACCGGCAGATGATCCCGCTCATGGCGTCGTCAACCTCTGCATCGGTGGGCCGCGGCTTTTTCGCCAGCAGCGCCGCCGCAGACATGATTTGCCCGGACTGGCAGTAGCCGCACTGCGCATGTCTAGCCCGATCCACGCCTTCTGCACGGCATGGTCATATCGGTTGAGATCCCGATCGTGGTCACCTTTTTCCCTGCGATCCCTGAAACCGGCGTGATGCATGACCGCGTTGCCTGGCTGTCAAGTACCACTGTGAAAGCCCCGCACAGCGCCATACCGCACCCGTACTTCGTGCCGCGCAGATTCAGAACATCGCACATCACCTAAAACAGGGGCATGTCGGCGGGCACGTCCACGCGAGTGGAGCGCCCGTTAATCACAAATTCGAAAGGCATGGTGTCATCTCCGCTAAGAAACGTTCAACCGGAAAACGTTAGCTTTCGTTGCGGTCGCGCTGTGCTGACCGCGGCCTGGCCCAACGACCAAGAGACCGGGAATGGGAACTGCGTATACTCGCCGACAACATGCACCCTTTCCCGGCGACTACCCGCCTAATTATAAGTAACCTCGGCCGCAAGGAATGAGGAAAATTCGTCTTGCGCTGCCTCCGGTCGCGGAGTACCGTGGCTGGGTCGAATGTCTCTGGTTGGCAACTCCAACGCATGTTCCACCGCGGTTCGTGGTAGGCATTTAGTTCAGCCCACATCTGCTACTCTGCTCTGGAACCTTTTCCGAGGGAAACCTATCCATGCGATTCCACAGCTTTTTCAGAGTTAGATTTGCTTTGTTTCTCTGCCTTGTTCTGCCACTGTCCATCTCTGCCGCCGACAAGAACAAAACGAAAAAAGCGGCGGCCGAAGCTGACCAGCCATCATACGAACTTCCCCAGCCCGCAAAAGAGAACCTCGACCACACCATGTATCAGCGCATCCGCGTCGAAGGCCTGACTCATTCGCACGTCATGGAATACGCTTCCGCGCTGATGGATGGCATTGGCCCGCGCCTGACTGGTTCACCGAATCTGAAGCAAGCCAACGAGTGGACGCGCGATCAGTTCACCGCGATGGGCTGCAGCAACGCCCACCTCGAGGACTGGGGCGAGTTTGGGATGGGCTGGGAGCAACTGAACACCTGGGTGCGCATGACGTCGCCCGACACGGCTGTTTTCATCGCCCAAGCCGCGCCATGGTCTCCCTCGACGAATGGCGCGGTGAACGGACAGGCGGTATGGGTGGACATCAAGGAGGAGAAGGATTTCGACAAATACAAAGGCAAGCTAGCCGGGAAAATTGTCCTGCTGGGCGATATGCGTGACGTGAATCCGGTCGATAAGCCGCTGTTCACCCGCATGGATGACAAGGAACTCAAGAAACTTACCGAGTTCCCCTTGACAAGCGAGCGCTTACGCAAGCCAGGATCCAGCAGTATATAAAGCGTCTGGAATTGCGGGAAAAAGTCGGGAAGTTTCTGGCGGATGAACACGCTCTGGCGGTTATCATGCCCAGCCGCGATGGCCACGACAGCGGCGGATCCGGCGGCACCATCTTCGACGACAGCGGCGCGGGCTTTGGCTGGGACTACAAGCGCGAGCACGCCAATCCCCTTCCCGTCGTGGTCATGGCGATCGAAAATTATGGACGCGTCTATCGGCTGCTGAAGGCCAACGTGCCGGTCACGATCGAGATGAACGTCGACACCAAGTTCACCGGCGATCATGAGCATGGATTCGACACCATCGCGGAAATTCCCGGAACCGATCCCAAGCTGAAAGATGAAGTGGTGATGGTGGGCGGGCATCTGGATTCGTGGGCATCGGCAACCGGCGCGACCGATAATGGCGCGGGTACCGTGGTGGCGATGGAGGTCATGCGCATTCTGAACACGCTGCATGTGAAGCCGCGGCGCACCATCCGCGTGGCGTCTGTGGACGGGCGAAGAGCAAGGCGATTTCGGCTCCTACGGTTACGTAAAGCAGCACTTCGGCTATGTGCCGCGTCCACGGCTCCCGACCAGATGAAGCTGCCGGAGTGGATGCGCAAGCCAGCCGGGCCGATCTAAGTGAAACCCGAGCAGCAGAAGATTTCCGGCTACTTCAACGTGGACAACGGCAGCGGGAAAAATTCGCGGGAATTTACTTGCAGGAGAACGCAGCGATGGCGCCGATCTTCGCGCAGTGGATTGAGCCGCTGAAGGATCTCGGAGTCACGACCATCACCGCTGCGCGACACCGGCGGCACCGACCACGAGCTTCGATGCCGTCGGCATCCCCGGATTCCAGTTCATTCAGGACCCACTGGATTATGTCGCGCACCCACCATTCGAACATGGACACGTACGAACGATTGCAGCCCGAAGATTTGGCGCAGGCCGCGATGGTGGAGGCTATCTTCGTTTATAACGCCGCGATGCGCGACCAGATGCTGCCGCGCAAACCTTTGCCTCATCCCGAACTGGAAGACCAGCGCTCCGCTCCGCTCAAGGTAATGCCCGGAGCACTGGAACCCGCGGAATACCCCGAAAGATAGATAAAGACAAAGAAAATAAGTAGCGGCGCGCCGTTGGAGAAAATGACGCCCACCCGCAGGCACAGAATCGCGCAGCGATCGCTACTGCCGGGTGTTTGTCGCCTGGAATGTGTTGCGGAAAAGCGACCATCCCAGCTACAAAAGAGCGCTGATTGGTGCGATTTCCGTTATGTGATTGCTTGTCCGCCTGTGCTGGAATTTGCACAGTTCTTGTCGTGACGGTTGTAAAGCCTATCCCTATTAAGGTCCGCGAAATTGCGCGCCCGCGCCGGCCCCGATCCTCCATAACTGTCAGTAGGCTAGAGAAAGACGCCGCCATAATAAGGACTTGGGGATTCTCAGCTGCACTTCGCGGCAGGCTCACTAAAGTCCAAGGGCGAACCCGCCGATAAGGTAGACATGTGGGAGTCGGCATCCGCTCCCAGGAAGGAAGACAAATGTCAGTCGGTCCCATTTCGGCAGCTAGCCTAAGTCAGTACGTTTTGGCGTCAAGCGATTCCACCCGACTGCAGCAGACATTGCAGACCTTGCAAAATAGCCTTGCATCTGGAAATCTGACTGGCGCCCAGTCGGCTTTCCAGACCTTGCAACAACTGAACCAAAACCTGACCACTGCCAGCGGAAGCAGCGCTTCGAACGGTTCTCCACTCTCTACCGATCTGGCGGCGCTCGGGAGCGCGCTGACCTCAGGCGATCTAGCAGCCGCCCAGTCTGCCTTTACGACCGTTCAGGGCGACTTGAAAAGCGCGACTTCGCCTTTGCAGACGCTGGAGACAAACCTGGCATCCCAATACGAGAACTTAGTCCAAGGTTTACTTAGCTCGTTGAATCCCAGTGAAACTTCTTCCAGCGCTTCTGATCCGACGACTTCTTTGTTAGCTAGCGTATATGGAATCTCGCGCGGCCTTAACGTCACCACATAGAGATCTAGTAAAAGAACTTTGCGCCTAATTGAACCAGGCGGGGCGCATCGGCACTGACGACTTGACCAAAGGTGGAATTGCCGATATTACTATCGACGGATTGCGGCCCGAAAAACTGAGCGTGGTTGAAAATGTTGAAACCTTCGAGCCGAAACTGCAGCGATTTCGCTTCCGTCAGAGGTACATTCTTGCCCTAGAAGGGCTTTCCGGAAGCATCTATCACTTCTAAGCGGGGATTTACATTGCTCTGATTCCGTGCTTGGGGGCACTCCTTGGCATTCTGCTTCAGCAGCTGCGCCGCGATTCCAAAGCTTGAGCCTTTAGCAACGCAAAGCCGGATCGCGGCTTAAGTGGGTCAACTCCATTCCCCTACGTTGCTCAGTTCAGCCATTTCGCTCCGGATTTCTTCTAGCCGATCTTGCCTGTAATAATATTCTACTTTGGCCTTGCGGCCGCGGGCCGTCCCCTGTTCCCAAAATAGTCTGTTGGCGTGATGGATGGAGTCGATCTCTGCGCTCAAATCCGTCATTCTCGCTTGCCCTGAGCCTTCCGGTCCCATGGATACCTCGCTCTGCATCACATCCCTGACTGGCCCGATAACTATAAGTTATTCGCACCAGAGGACAACTATGATGAGCAGAAATTATACGGAAAGCTATAAATGGAACTTCTAACGGAAAGACTATAGGGGATTTCCCCGACCTTTGCAACAACGATGCTGTAGAAGGTGACACCTTTGATTCCTTCCGTTGAGATGAGCACTGCTGCAGGAATTGCCGCGAGGTTAAGCAGCAGAGGGCCTGATGAGGGCGCACGTAGTTGTAGATCTTTTCGCAATTGCCCGGGCCTGGTGAAGAGCAACAGAGGCTAGCTCAGATAGTCTAGGCGATTGATTCCCAACCGCTGCATTTTGTACTGCAGGGTGGTGCGCTTGAGTCCAAGCCGCGCCGCCGCGCCTGCCGGACCCGACAGCGCACCCCGGGTCTGGCGAAGAATTTCGATGATGTGTTCGCGTTCTTTGTCGCGCAACGTACCGTCGGACTCGGAAGGCTGCCGTGAGATTTCGTCACGCAACTCGTCGAGCGGCGGGCTCAAGCGGTTGCCTTCCGAAAGAATCACCGAGCGCTCGATAAAATTCTCCAACTCGCGGATGTTTCCCGGCCATCTCCAGCGCATCATCGCTTGGACGACCCCATCGGGGATAACGTCGATTCGCTTGTGCAGCCGCACCGCGCATTTTTCTACGAAATGGCGAATCAGCATGGGAACATCCTCGCGCCGGTCGCGCAGCGCCGGCAGATGCAGGGGAAACACGTGCAAGCGGTAGAACAAGTCCCCGCGGAATTCCTTCTCTTCCACCGCACGAACCAGATCGCGATTGGTGGCGGCGATCAGCCGCACGTCCACCCGGATCGTCTTCGTTCCTCCCAACCGCTCGAACTCCTGGTCCTGCAGAACGCGCAGCAACTTGGGTTGCAACTCCAGAGGAATTTCTCCCACCTCGTCGAGCAGCAAAGTGCCCTTATCCGCTAATTCCAGCCGGCCGATCTTCTGGCTTACGGCTCCGGTGAACGCTCCCTTTTCGTGGCCGAACAACTCGCTTTCCAGCAGTCCTGTGGGAATGGCGGCGCAGTTTACCTTGATAAAGTTGCGGTCCTTGCGCCGGCTCATAACGTGAATCATGCGCGCTATGCGCTCTTTGCCGGTCCCGGTTTCGCCGGTGATGAGGACGGTGGAATCGGTGTCGGCGACGATGGCAGCATAGTCCAACACACGTTTCAGGACCGGACTGTTGCCGACGATGTCGTCGGGCTGATTCGCGCTCCGGATTTCGGACTCCAAGTAGCGTTTTTCCTGGGCCAGGCGGTCCTTGAGTTGCGCGATCTCGCCATAAGCATGCGCATTCTGCAGCGCAGCCGCGATCTGGTTGGCCACTTGCTGCAGGTAGTCAATCTCTTGCGGGCCGAAAGCATTCTCCGTTGTGCTGTTCGCATTCAGCGCTCCCCACACTCGATTGCCCGCGATGAGGGGCACACTGCAAACCGACTGAATCCCGATTTCGCACATAGCTTTCGCTAGGGGCGTTTTTATGCGGCGCAAATCCTCCGCGGTGTGGAATGCAACCTCTCGCGTCTGGATCGCTCGCCCCGAGAGCTCTTGCTCCAGCGGCACCGCGGCTCCGTGATTCACGAAGGGCTCCCACTCCGGAGCATCACCATAGGGATGCACGTTCTTACCCTCCTCGTCCAGCAGCGTCAGAACGGCCCGTTCGTAGCGCCCGATACTCCGAAGGCTGGAAAGAATCACCGGTAACAACTTTTCCAATTCGAGGGCGGAACTGAGTTCACGGCTGATCGCAACCAGGCTCTGCTGCTCCTCAAAGGCGCGGTTGGCGCGCTCCTTTTCCAGCGCAAATTCCAGCGCAAACGCTGCCAGCAGCGCGACCAGAGAGAGGAATTCCAGGTCCTCGCCATTGAGCACCTCGGTAACGATCTTGCCCAGGCCAATTGCCCCAAAATGCTCCGCCCGCGTGCTCATGGGAACGACCGTGTACGATCGGATGCCGTGATTGAGCAATACGGGCACGCAGCCAAAGCGCTTCTCGCGCTCGGTATTGGGAATGGCAAGCGGCTCCTGATGTTTCCATGCCCACCCGGCTGCCGCTTCGTCCACCGGGAGAGCCTCGAACTCTCCACTCTCTGCGTTCTTTTTCCAATAGTGAGTCAACATGCAATCCCGGCGCGAGTCGTGGAGAGAAACATTCAGCAGTTCGCCTCCCGTCAGGGCCAGCACCGGTGCGGCGAGTTCTTTGAATGCTTCGGGCAAGCTCTTGGCTCTCGCTACTAAGTCGGTGATCTCCAATAGCACCCGATACCGTTTGTGTTCGCGCGAGGCATCTTTGTCGGGCGCGACTCCGCTTTCTGACATGCAGACCTCCCGGTCGCGTGCAGTATGTGGGACAATGCTTTGAGCAGGAACTGGGGGTCATCGCAGCTTGCCAAACTGCGGGACTACGTTCAACATCGCGGTTAGCCGCAGTCGTCGGTTCCTTGACTTGGGAACCAATCTCATTCTCCCCGGTGGTCGGGCAGTCTCTGCGTCACCGTTCTCCAGGATTGGTGCCTTACCCGGAAGGCAATTCTTATCCCATCTTCGGGCCATAAGCAAGGGAGCAAGTTTGCTTGTTACGAAAACCGAACAGACGCTTGCGGGACTGCCCGACTCTTGCGACTGGCAGTGTTCGTCTAGATCCCAAAATGGCACTCGGCGTCCCTCGAGCAGCGTGAGGCTTACTACAAACGGCGACGGCCACTTACTTCGTTTTACCCAACGTCTGCCGTGGCAGTCCTCTTCTCAAAGCCCGAGGCTAAGATCAACATTTAACCTTTATTCACTTTTAACCTTTTTAGATACGACGATTCTATTGGCGGTTAGCAAGCGTGACGTAACAGAAAGAAGAATGCCTATAGTGCTTTAGTTCAGGCAGATTTTGTGAGCGGAGTCTGGAGTTTTTCCATCATCTTCACCAGTTCGGCCAGGGATTGTGCCTGCATCTTTTCCATCGCACGGCTGCGATGAACCTTTACTGTGTTCTCGGCGGTGCCAAGCTCAGCCGCAATCTGCTTGTTGAGCATGCCCGCGACGACCATGGCAACAACTTCACGCTCCCGCGGCGTCAGCGACCCGTAGCGCTGTTGCAGCACGGCAATTCCAGCCTCTTGTTCGCGTCTGGCCCGATCCCTCTTCAGCGCGACCTGAATCGCATCCAGCAAGTCCTGATCGCGGAACGGCTTGGGGAGAAACTCGACGGCTCCCGCCTTCATGGCTTGCACACTCATAGGGATGTCGCCGTGCGCGGTTATAAAGATGACCGGGACATAAATTCCCGCCTCGACCAACCGTCGCTGGAAATCAAGCCCGCTTACCCCCCGCAACCGAATATCGAGGATGAGGCAACTGGGTACATCCGGACGCTTGGCCTGCAGAAACTCGTGGGCGGACCCAAAAATCTCTGCGTGCCATCCTGCCGACTCGACGAGACGCTTGATGGCGCGACGAACCGATGGATCGTCATCCACTACAAAAACTACGGAGGCCAGCTCAGTCATGAAACACCATTTCCGATTGGGACGGGCAAAATAAATTGAAACAGCGCTCCGTCGGGACCTGACTCAGCCCACAAACGGCCTCCATGAGACTCGACAATCGACCGACTGATTGATAATCCCATTCCGATACCTTGCGCCTTGGTCGTAAAGAATGGTTCAAAGATACGGTCCACGAGATCCGGATCGAACCCGATTCCCGAATCCTGAACTTGGACCAGCACACCATCGGCGTGCTTAACGGACTTGATGCTAAGCTTCCGTGGACGGTCAGTCACGGTGCGCACGGCTTCGATTCCGTTCATGATCAGATTGATCAAGACCTGCTGCAACTGCACTCGGTCGCCTAGTACGTGTGGCAGATCAGCCGCTAAGTCGAGCTGGACTTGAACCCGGTCCCGGGCTGTCTCGTTGCGCAGGAGGACGATGACTTCCTGGATCACATCATTGATGTCCAGTTCAACCCTATCGGGAGCGCGCTTCTGCAACAGCGCGCGAATCCGTGAAATGACCGCGCTAGCCCGCGTTCCGTCCTCCACAATTTCTGCAATGGCCTCGCGCAACTTTTCCAGGTGCGGTGTCCCGCTGGCGAGCTCGCGGAGTGCGAAATTACCGTTGGCGACGACCCCAGTCAGGGGTTGATTGACCTCGTGGGCGATTGAGCCGACCAGTTCTCCCATCGCCAGCGCGCGTGTGACGTGGGCAAGCTCCGCGTGTACCTCCTGCAACGCATCCTGGGCGCGCTCGCGATCCGCAATCTCCTTTCGCAGTTCCTCGTTGGTTGCGATGAGTTGTCTAGTCCGTTCGATGACCCGCCGCTCCAGTTCTTCAGCCTGCGCGGCGAGTCGCCGATCCGCCGCGGACGTCACGATGGCTGCGCCGAGGACGAGAAAAGCAACAATAGCAATTCCATTGTTGGCGAGCGGAGAAATGCTCACTGCGTAGGACAAATCTGGGACCGCCGGAGAGGCTATGAAGGTCGCAGACGCCATGCCGGTGTAATGCATCACGGAGATGGCGGCGCCCATCACGATGGCGCTGGCTATCTTTCGCGAAGGCGTACCCCTGGTCTCCTCTCGCAGACCAAACGAGAGTATCAAAGCGGCAAGAGAAAACACGATCGCGAGCGCAATAGACACGATTACGATTCGAAGATCGAACCGGCACGTCGCCGCTAGTCGCATCGCAGCCATGTTGAGGTAATGCAAGGCTGCGATGCCGCCACCCATAATGACGCTGCCGGTCAAGGCGTCGACGCGACCCATTCGCTGGCGGCTCGCCACGTACAGCGCGATTGCGGAGGCGAGAATGGCCACCAGGAGTGAGGCCAGAACCGTCGGCCAGTGATACTCGACGGGCACGGGCAATTGGAAGGCCAGCATCCCCTTGAAATGCATCTCCCAGATGCCGATGCCCATCGCCACGGCGCCACCGGCCAACCAGGCCGCGCGAGCCCGGCGGGCGGCGGTTACACGCCCGGCAAGATCGAGGGCCGCATAGGAGGCGGCGATGGCGATCAAGATCGATCTTGCCACCTCGTTGTAATCGTACGAGCCGGTCAACGCCGCGTTTGCAGAGATCATCGCCGAGGATCTCCCTGGGGATCCTACACCTGCCGAACACACTTATGTCGGGTAGTGGGGGTCATCGCAGCTTGCCATGCTGCGGGACTACAGTTCAACATCGCGGTCAGCCGCAGGCGTCGGTTCTTTTACTTGGGAACCAATCTCATTCTCCCCGGTCTGGGAGGCCTTCAAGTTCTGCGACACCGTTTTCCCGGATTGGTGCGTTCCCGAAAAGATAGCTTTTATCCTATCTCCCGGTCATAAGCAAGTCAGCGAGTTTTCCTGTTACGAAAACCGAACAGACGCTTGCGGGGGCCTGCCCGCTGGATGCGACCGGTGGTTTCCGTCTGAATTCATTCTGAAGGAACTGCACTGTAACCGTGCGGCCGTTTCTGTTCCAAAATCAGGAAATCCAGGTGGAAGGTGATGTTCGTTGCGCCATCGGAACCGATGATAGAATATGCCCAGAGGTCAGCGGGCGTGCAACAGAATGGTGGGCAGAGGCTGCGGGCGCTAAGAGAGTCCCTCGGATATCGCATGAGGGACGTAGAGCTGGCCAGTAATCAGATAGCGCAGCGATTTGAGAGTGAGGAATTCGCCATTCCGCCCAGTCGCTTGTCCGATATCGAGACCAAAGGCATAATCCCGAGCATTTTTCGGCTCTATTCGTTTGCCGCTATTTATCGGCGAGAATATCGGGAGTTGCTTTCCTTCTATGGCCTAGAACTCGATGCCATCTCAGCGGACATTGGCTTTGGGCGTCCGCAGAAGTCGCACGTGTCCGAAGCTTTGAGCAACGTCGGACAAGTGCGGATGCCGACCAGGCTCGATCCCGGATTCTCCCTCCAGAAAACGACGGATTTGGGACGTGCCATCGAGCAATGGGGTATTGTGCCCCTGTCTTATCTTGCGCAGTTTGCGGATGCCCGCTACACCTATGGGTATATTGGATCGGAAGATTTCACCATGTATCCCATTCTTCCGCCGGGCAGTTTCGTGCAAGTGGACGAAGCTAAGAACAAGGTAAGCGAGGGAACCTGGCGTTCCGAGTTCGAGCGCCCTATTTACTTTGTGGAAATGCGCGACGGATATACCTGTTGCTGGTGCTCGATGAAGCGTGACTCCATCGTCTTGCAACCGCATCCCCTGTCTCCCGCTTCAGTGCGAGTTCTTAGACACCCGCAGGAGGCCGAGGTTCTGGGGCAGGTTGTCGGGGTCGCGATGCGCCTCGGAGATTGGCATCATCCCGACTTTCAACTAACGCCGAAAGCGCGCTCAGTACTGACCTCAGATGCGCCAGGGCAGCTGGGGAGAGGGGCTTAGGTGGACAGTGCGTCAGCAAAGCCAGGAACTCCCTTTCCGTTAGATGCTCTTTCGAGCATGACTCCGGCACGTCTTTGAGCAGCACAGCCAGCGGTTTCTTCAAGACCTCGGAGAGTAGTGCCCGATGCGACGCACGGATGGCGCATTGTGCCGCATCGTCGCCATACACCCTCGCCAAGCCCCAGTGTTCATACCTTCCATTGCCCGTTGCATTGCCGTCACGCAATCTGCCCACGTAGGAAAGTCTGCCCAACAACCCCGGGACAGCGCCTAGGGTATTCGCTTCAAAATCCTCGATAGCGGATTTCAGTCTCATCGAATTTACGAATTCCGAAAAGACATCGGAAGTTAACTAAATTCAGAAAACCCCTCTGCCGCCAGCAATGTACCACGGTGCGAATTCTTTCGCAAAGGAGAACCACCGTGAAACGATTCATGCTGGCTTTGGCTGTAATCACCCTGTTTCTGACAACTGCGGCGCTTCCAAGTATGGCCGATGCCCCCATGCCCACTTGTACCGCCGGCGGCTGCTCCCTGCCGTAAGAAATGAATTGCGGCGGGGTTTCTCAGTTGAAAAGGAGCAATGTCAGGGCTATAGTGCACTGGAATGCTCCGAATGAATTGGCACAGGTTGCTGTTGCTTTTCCTGTGGACCACGCCGCATGTGCTTCTCGGTGTGCTTGCGGTCGTTCTTTGCAAGCGCCGCTTATACCGCGAATTCCCGTGCTTTCTCGCCTATGTGTTTTACGAGATAGCCGAGTTCATTCTGCTGTTCACTTTGTATTTGTTCGCTTTGTATTCCGTCGCAGGCGTGACGGCGAACCAATATGCGTATGCTTGGTCCGCCACGCTGCCGTTTAACATCGCTCTGCGTTTTGGGGTGATTGATGAGGTTTGTAAGGACTTGTTCCGTGATTCCCAATTTCTGAAGGCGGCAGCCAGGCGATCGCTGCTATGCGTAACCGGTTTGCTGCTTGGAGTGGGAGTTCTGCTTGCCGTCTACGCGCCCGGGGATACTAGCGTCAAGTGGTTTGCCGGTGTATCCGTTGTCAGCCGGGGAGCGGCTATGATCCAATGTGGCTTGCTCGTTTCCTTGCTGCTCTTTTCCCGCTTCTTGGGTGTGACTTGGCGTCGCCCCGCATTCGGGATCGCGCTCGGTCTCGGGGTCCTGACAAGCGTTTATCTTGCCAACTATGCTCTTCGCGCGGAATTCACCGGTAAGGTAGCAGCGGGATTCTTGAGTTTGCTGACAACCGGCACTTTCCTCGTTTGCGTTTCGATCTGGATCGGGTATTCGCTGGCGCCCGAGCCTGAACCTGCGTCCCTCACATTTGTTCCCCATGATGAGGTGGAGACATGGAACACGGAGTTGCAACAATTGCTCAGGGATTGATTTCTCCGGCAATGATCGCCGCTTGGACGCTTGTCGCCGTTGCCTTCTTCGCGCTGGCGATCCTGGTGTATGTCGCCATCCGCAACCGCACGCGCCCGGTTGATTTAGAGAACGCTGTCCAGGCGTTCCGGTCTCTCGACATTGAGGCCTTCAGAAACCTGCTCGACTCCGCCGAGGAAGCGTTTCTTCGCGAGAATCTATCGCCCAGGAAGTTCCGCGAGATTAAGCGACAGCGTGCGTGGGCAGCACTCATCTATGCCTGGGAAGCGGGAAGGGCCGCGACGGCGCTGGCAAAGATTGGTCAAGCTGCGCAACGGAACTCCGACCCCAAGATCGCAGCCTCCGGCGTTCAGGTTGCTGAGAGTGCTTTTCGGCTTCGATTGCAAACCGTCAGGGCTTGCCCCCACCTGCTGACCGAAATCCTGTTGCCTGACCTCGAAAGCCGATCGCTTCCGCCCTTGGCGGATCAGTATGAGCGAGCCGCAGAAACCCTCTTTCAACTCGGCAGATTTTCATCGATTGAACGCCATTCCTGAATTTCTAACTCCTTCTCCTGATTCACCCACCACTTTTTTCGGGCGCGGCCCGCTCCCAACTCTCGCTCCCAAACTGTGATGAGCGTCATTGCCAGGTTAAACCGTTCCCAGGCTCGCACCAGGCCTCGGTTTCCACCGGCACGTCGCGTTTCGGTCACACTGATCGGTGATTTGAGTCACTGACGCGGCGTCGCTGGTTGAACGATAAGTGTTGATACATTTGCCCACGTGGTCCTACATCGGGGAGCAGGTGTGGAGCAGGCAACTAAGCCCGGTCCAAGCCCGTATCGAACGCAGTAATTACAGATTGTGGGGATGAGAACGACGCACTACTAATTCAAGTCCGGTAGGAGGTTCAACATGGCAGCTCGACTTGCCGAAGAATGGTTTGCCATATGCGGAGGTTGTGAAGTCACCATCCTCGATATCGGTGAACCGCTCATCGACGTACTCAAACAAGTAGAAATCGTGCACATGCCAGTCCTGATGGACCACAAGCTCTTTGGTCAGACTGGCGAAAATGCAGAGATGGATATCCCCGCAGCGGACGTCGGGCTTATATCGGGAGGAATCCGCAACGAAGAACATAAGAAACTGGCGCTGGAGATGCGTAAGAAGTGCAAGATCCTGATCTCTTTAGGCTCTTGCGCCTGCTTTGGCGGTGTGCCGGCGCTGGCCAATCAGTACAGCACAGAAGAGCTGTTGGAGAAGGTCTACCGGGACAGCGTAACCACCGAGAAGAACGGCTTACCCCACGAGCAGATTCCCGCTCTGACCGACCGAGTCTATGCCCTCCACGAAGTGGTGAAGGTGGATGCCTATCTGCCCGGATGTCCAACCACGCCCGAGATGGTGGCCAACGCATTGCTCGCTCTTCTTGAAGGCAAGCCGCTGCCCGCGCTGGCATCGAAGAGCGTTTGCGACGAGTGTCCCACGAGGCGTGAAAAGAAGGCGGCCGCGGGGGGCGTGAGGGGCCACCTCGATCCTCCGGAATTTAAATTCGGGGCGCCACTGACCGAAATGCGCTGCCTCATGGAGCAGGGCATCCTGTGCCTCGGGTCCAGCGACGCGCGCCGGCTGCGGTGGCAGCGACGGCAACCCGCGCTGCATCCGCGCCTACATGCCATGCGAGGGTTGCTTTGGCCCGCTGTCGGAAAAAGCCAACCCCATGGTGGACATGATGGGAGCGCTTTCTTCCATCGGACTCGATCCCAAGCAGATTCCGGATCGGGCCGCAACCTTCAACCGTTTTGCTGGCGCTGGCCGTCTGCGGCCGATGCCCAAGAGGTGATCCATGGCAAAAACACTAGTCATTCAACCTGTCACGCGCGTCGAGGGCCACGCCAAGGTGACCATTCAACTCAACGACGCGGGCAATGTGGACACCGCCCGGGTCAACGTCATTGAACTGCGCGGGTTCGAGAAGTTCTGCCTCGGGCGTCCGGTCGAAGACCTCCCACGCATCACGCCGCGCATTTGCGGTGTATGTCCGTGGTCGCATCACTTGGCCTCGGCCAAGGCTTGCGACGCGGTCTTTGGAGTCGAGCCGCCCCCGGCTGGAAAGAAGCTGCGCGAGCTGTGCAACAGCGTCGCTTACATGGAAGAGCACATTCTGCACTTCTATTTCCTGGCGGGTGCCGATTTCCTGCTCGGTCCGGACGCTGACTATTCCATCCGCAACGTCATCGGCGTGCTCAAGGCAGCGCCCGACATTGCCAGAAAAGTGGTGAAAGTACGCCACATGTGCGCTCATATGCTGGAAATCCTGGCGGGTAAGTCGATCCATCCCCAAGCCGCTGTTCCAGGGGGATTCAGCATGCCATTGGGCGCCAGCGATCGCGACCAGTTGCGCAAGAATGGCCGATGAGGCGCTCGAACTCGCCAAGTTCTCCATCGCTTTTGCCAAGGAGAACGTTTTCCCCAAATACCTAGAAGTGGTGAAGTCGCTGGGAGTGATCAAAACCGGCTTCCTCGGCACCGTTAAAGAAAACGGCGCGCTCAATCTCTACGACGGAAAGCTTCGCCTGATGAGCCCCGATGGCAAGTACCAGGATTTTCCGACCGATCGCTATACGGACTTCCTGGCCGAGCACATTGAATCGTGGAGCTACCTGAAGTTCCCCTACGCCAAACAGTGGGGCGAAGGCTTCTCCATGGATGTCGATAATCCCAAGGGCGTGTATCGCACCAACACTTTGGCGCGTATCAACGTCTGCGACTTTATCGACACGCCGCTGGCGCAGGCCGAACTCGAGGAGTTCCGCGCGAAGTTCGGGCGGCCGGCACAGCTCACGCTGCTCTATCACTGGGCGCGACTGATCGAGCTGCTCTACAATGCCGAAAACGCTATCCGCTTGCTGGACGATCCCGAAATCACCAGCACCGAAACCCGGGTAAAGTGTCACGCCGCGGGCAGCGCGAGGCATAGGCGTCACCGAAGCGCCGCGCGGCACGCTCATCCACGACTACACCACCGATGCCAACGGCCTGGTCACCAACGTCAACCTGATCGTCGGCACCACCCATAACAACGCTCCCATCAATATGTCGGTCACACAAGCCGCCAAGAGTTTGATTAAGGACGGCAAGTACGACCAGGGAGTATTGAACACGGTAGAAATGTCAATCCGTGCCTACGATCCATGCTTCTCCTGCGCGACCCACCGTTTGGATGGGAAGCTGTCGGTCAAGCTGGATATTTTCGACGCGGACGGCAAGCTGGTCGGCACGCTTGCCAACTGAACCACAGCGAAAAGCAGAAAGCCCCGGGGAGATCGATCCATCCGATCTCCCCGTGTACTGTCGGACGCCAACCTTGGTGCTCGGCATTGGGAATATTCTGTTTGGCGACGACGGCTTCGGGTGCGCGGTCGTTGACTATATCGAGGCACGCTACCAGGTGCCCGAAGCGGTCTGCTTGCTGGACGCCGGCACTGGAGTGCGTAGCCTGTTATTCACTCTCTGCCTGAGCTCCGCGCGTCCGCGGCGCTTGCTTATCCTGGACGCGATCGATGCCGGACGCAAGATTGGGGAGATCTTCGAGATCAATCCCGCCGACATTCCGCCGGTCAAACTCGACGATTTCTCCATGCACCAGCTACCCACCTCCAACCTGCTGCGCGAGTTACAAGAAACCTGCGGCGTCGAGGTGCGGGTATTGGCCTGCCAAACCGGGCCATTGCCGGAAGAGATCTCACAAGGTTTGTCGAAAGCCGTCAGCCGCGCCGTGCCGCAAGCGGCAGAGTGGGTAATCCGCGAGTATTTCCCTGGTGCCACCGCGTCGCGACGTGACCCAGGCCACGCAAGTGCGTAACTCCAGCCGGTACCGTGCTGGCGATTCCTTCCTCCCCCGCCACTTATGGAGAAGCACATTGGTTGCGTGTCTAACGTCACGAAGAGGCGTGAGGGCGGTCACTGCGGAGCTGCCACAATACCCCCATTATCAAAAGACTTTTGGCAGGACCCGTGTAGACAGGCTGGTGGCATCGTATGAGCCCGAATCTGGCAATGATGAGCGATGGAAAGAAGTTCCTGTGGGATGGGCAGCCCTACGACAGTAAAGAAGCGGCATCGAGCGCGGCGCAGTCATATCAGAACGAAAACTTTCAGGTCCAGGTGGTAGAGGAAGACGGGAAGTTCCTGGTGTACACCCGGAGACTCATCAAGGAATGGGTAGCCGCTACGCAGTAGCGGGCACCCTGGGCAGAGGTGGCAAATGGCGGCAGGCATATTGCCGGTTCAAAGCGATCCGACGCTGCTGGAAGATATTCGGCGGTATGGGAAGTTCGACACAGAGGGCTGCTATCAGTGCGGCACTTGCACCATCTCCTGTGAGCTGGCCACGGACTTCGCAAACTTTCCTCGCAGAAGCATCCGCTACGCTCTTCTCGGGCTGAGAGCACCGCTCCAAGGAAGCCTCGAGCCCTGGATCTGCCACGACTGCGGCGATTGCTCCACCGCCTGTCCGCGCCAAGCCGAGCCCAGGATTTCCATGCAAACCCTGCGGCGCTTCCTGTGCGCCCAGTATGAGTGGACGGGCATAGGAGGAGGGCTCCTCAGGTCCCGGGCGTGGCACCTCGCCTCGCTGGCCTTCGCTGCGGTCCTCGTCGTGGCGCTGATGCTCTGGTACCACCTGTCGTATGTGGGACTGCCCCTTTCCGGCCTGACCACAACGATGGGGCTGGAGCACATGTTCCCCATCATTACGTATTACACGCTCACCGTGATGCTCTTTCCGTTCCTACTCCTGCTGACCCGCGTCTTCCGCGTCTGGCGTTTCACCATGGGAGGCGAGGAACGGCCGTCGATCCCGTTCTCTGTCTATGTCGGCGAGGCATGGACGTACGTGCACCAGTCGGTGTCCCACTCGATGATGAAGAAGTGTCCGGAAAAAGGCCGGTGGTGGGGCCATTGGCTGCTCGCCCTGGGCACGGTCATGATGCTCACCATCAAGGTCTTCGCTCTGCGCTGGTTTCAAACCGACAATATTTATCACTTGTATAATCCGCAGCGCTGGCTGGGATACCTCGCGGCTGGCTTCATCTTCTACGGCGTCGGCGACATCCTCGTACAGCGGGTAAAGGCGAACAAGGAAATCTACAAGGAAACGCGGCTCGAGGATTTGATCTTCCCCATCCTGCTCCTGCTCACCGCGCGTCAGCGGGCTTCGCCGCACACGTCTTGCGCTATTCAGGCTTGGGTTACGCCGCTCTCATCGCGTACGGCGTGCACGTGATCATCGCCACGCCGATGCTGGTAGTAGAGATGCCGTTCGGCAACTGGGCACACATGATCTATCGACCTCTGGCTTTGTACTTCCAGGCGGTCAAGGAGCGGGCCGCGCAGCTAGCGCCCGCCGGGGAGGCTATCGGCCATGTCGTCTAACCTGATCCAGCCCCATCCGGTCGGTGCCGCACTGGTAGTTGGTGGCGGCATCGGCGGCATGCAGGCCGCGCTGGATCTCACTGGTGCTGGCATTAAGGTTTACCTGAGCGACCGCGGACCGGCGATCGGCGGGGTCATGTCTCAACTGGACAAGACCTTTCCCACCAATGATTGCGCCATGTGCACCATGGCCCCGCGCCTGGTCGAGGTCGGCCGCCATCGCGACATTGAGGTCCTTACTCTGAGCGAGGTGCAAAGCGTTCGGGGAACTCCCGGGAATTTCACCGTCACTCTGAACCGGCAACCACGCTACGTGGATGAAAAGAAGTGCACTGGCTGCGGGACGTGCGTCTCCAATTGTCCCACCCGCAACCATGTACAACCCATGCCCACTCCGCCCGTGGAACTGGAGCCGGCTACCCGCGCAACCCTCGCCGGCATCGTCGCTCGCCACAAGAACCGGCCGGGACCGCTGATGCCCATTCTGCAAGAGGTCAACACCGCCCTCAACTATTTTCCCGAAAGCGCTCTGCGCTACGTCGCGCAGGAGACCGGCTACTCTGTCGCTGACGTTTATCGCATTGCGACTTTTTATAGCTCCTTCAGCGTGGTGCCACGCGGCAAGTACGTGATCAATGTCTGCATGGGCACGACCTGCTATGTGCGCGGCAGCCAAAGGCTGATGGACAAGGTCAGCGAAATGCTCGCCATCAAGGAAGACGAAACCACGCCCGACATGAAGTTCACGCTCAAGAGCGTCCGTTGCATTGGATGCTGCGGCCTTGCCCCCGCCCTCACCATCGGCACCGAGACTTACGGCAAGCTCACTCGCCAAGACATACCGGACATCGTGCACAAGTGCCAGGAGGTGTCCTAACCATGCCACTCACACTCCAGGAGCTGCACCAGAAAAAGGAAGAGGCGATCAAGCAGGTTCAACTCCGCGGCAAGACAAAAGATCTCATGGTGTGCTGCGGCACCGGCTGTGTCGCTGGCGGCGCCTTCAAACTCAAGGATGCCCTCGACAAAGAAGTTGCCGACAAGGGCCTCGGCGATCAAGTGCGCGTGGTCGCAACTGGATGCAACGGCTTCTGCGGCCAGGGCCCTCTGGCCGTCGTCATGCCGGACGAGACCTTCTATGGATGGCTCAAGCCCGGAGATGCCTCCACTTTGATCGAAGAGCACATCGTCAAGGGCACTCCCATCAAGAAGTTCATGTTTGTCTCCCCCGAGACGAAACAGCCCATCCCCAAGTTGTCGGACATTCCATTTTTCCATAAACAGATGCCGGTGGTTTTGCGCAACAAAGGGCTCATCGACCCGGAGAAGATCGACGATTATTTCGCCCGGGACGGCTACCAGGGCATGGGGCTGGCGCTCACGTCGCTGACCCCCGAGCAGGTGATCGATCAGATCACGCGCTCCGGGCTGCGCGGTCGCGGCGGTGCGGGATTCCCCACGGGCGTCAAGTGGAAAGTGTGCCGGGCAGAGAAAAAGACGCCGAAGTACCTCATCGGCAATTGCGACGAAGGCGATCCCGGCGCCTACATGGACCGAAGTTTGCTGGAATCCGATCCTCATTCGCTGGTCGAGGGCATGACCATCGCCGCCTATGCCATCGGTGCAACGCAAGGGTATGTCTATGTGCGCACGGAGTATCCTCTGGCCCGTCAGCGCCTCCAGAAGGCGATAGATGACGCGCGCGCCTGCGGCCTGCTAGGGCAAAATATCCTCTCCACCGGCTTCGCTTTTGATCTCGAGATTCGCGAAGGCTCAGGCGCCTTCGTCTGCGGCGAAGAAACATCCCTGATCCATTCCATCGAAGGCGAGAGCCCCGAACCCACGCAGCGGCCTCCCTTCCCGGCCCAGGTCGGCCTCTGGGGTTGCCCCACCATCATCAACAACGTTGAGACCCTGGCCAACGTGCCGCAGATCATCACCCGGGGCGCGGATTGGTTTGCCGGCATCGGAACCGCCTCCAGCAAGGGCACCAAGATCTTCTCTCTGGTCGGAAAGATCAACAACACCGGCCTGATTGAGATCCCGATGGGCATCACCCTGCGCGACGTCATCTACGAGATCGGCGGCGGCATTCCCGACAAGAAGCAATTCAAGGCCGTGCAGACAGGCGGCCCTTCCGGCGGTTGCATCCCCAGCAAGTTCATCGATCTCCCCATCGATTACGAGAGCCTGAAGGAAGTCGGCTCGATGATGGGTTCCGGCGGGATGATTGTTATGGATGAAGACACCTGCATGGTCGATGTCTCCAAGTTCTTCATCCAGTTCACCAACGACGAGTCCTGCGGCAAGTGCAGCGCCTGCCGCGAGGGCAGCGAGGCCCTGCTTGAGGTCCTGACCAGGATCTCGGAGGGGAACGGCGCGAAGGCGATGTGGAGTTCCTCGAAGAACTCGGACAGGCGATTAAGGACGCCTCCATGTGCGGCCTCGGACAAACTCTGCCCAACCCGGTGCTGTCCACCATTAAGTACTTCAAGGACGAGTACGTCGCTCACATCGCCGACAAGAACTGTCCGGCGAAAGTTTGCAAGCCCCTCATCAAGTACTACATCGATCCCGACAAGTGCCCGGGTTGCACATTGTGTCTCAAGGCTTGTCCAGGCGGCGCGGTGAAAGGATCGAATAAGCACGTCCACGTCATCGATCAAGACGTCTGCACCAAGTGCGGCGAGTGCCTCGAGGTCTGCCCGCCCAAAGTTGGGGCCATCGTCAAACTCTCCGGGAAAGAGGCGCTGTACTTGCAGTCGCTGTCCGCTCCGGTGCCAGTCAAGGAGTGGAGAGCGCGCAGAGCCGAAGAAAAGAGAACGGGAGTCCAGAACCAGTAAGCGTGAGAAGAAAAAATGCCGACCCTCACAATCAATAACGCGCAGATAGAAGTTGAGGAGGGGACAAAACTCCTCCACGCCGTAGAAAAAGCCGGCGTCAAGCTCCCCACCCTCTGTCACCATAAGGCGCTGACTCCCTATGGCGCCTGCCGCCTCTGCGTCGTTGAGGTCGCCACTCCGGGCCGGCCCGGCCTCTGTGCAGGCTGCCTGCTCCTACCCCGCCTTGGACGGGATCAGTGTCACAACCCATAGCGAGAGGGTCTTGCGGGCACGGCGCATCGTGGCCGAGCTTCTGCTGGCGCGCAGTCCCGAGTCCGAAATCGTCAAGCGCATCGCCGCCGAGCTGGGAGTCGTGGATACTCGGATCAAGAAGAAAAACGACGACTGCATCTACTGCGGTCTCTGCGTCCGCATGTGCGAGGAGCGGATGGGAAGGGCCGCCATCGGCTTCACCGGCAGGGGACCAAAGAAAAAACTGCAGGCGCCCTTCGGCAAACACAATTCGGTCTGTTGGACCTGCGGGGCATGCAATTTCATTTGCCCCACCGGCAAACAGGTTTCATCCCTGGCCACGGCGGGTACCTTCGACCCCATTCGCAACATCTTCAACCTGAATCTCGACTCCAGGCCCGCCACCTACATCCCCTACCCGCAGGCCGTTCCCAACAAGGCCATCATCGATCGCGACACCTGCATCCATTTGAATTACGACGACTGCGGAATCTGCGAGGAAGTGTGCGAGGCCGAGGCAATAAATTTTGACCAGAAACCGTCCACCGTTGAGCTTAACGTCGGGGCCATCATTCTCTCTCCCGGCTACCAGACCTACGATGCCCGGGGCAGCAAAGATCTGGGATATGGCCGCCTCCCGAATGTAATTAACGCCATGGAGTTCGAGCGGATTCTGTCGGCGTCGGGACCGTATTCCGGTCATGTGCTGCGGCCGAGCGACGGGCAAACGCCCAAGCGGATCGGTTTCATCCAATGCGTCGGGTCGCGAGACGCGGAGAGGGATTACTGCTCCTCCGTCTGTTGTATGTACGCCACCAAAGAAGCGCTCATGGCCAAGGAGCACCTTGGCGAAAATCTCCAGTGCGACATCTTCTTCATGGATCTGCGCGCCTTCAGCAAGGGATTTGAGCAGTACTACAATCGCGCCCGCGAACAGGGCGTCCAATACATCCGTTGCCGCGTGCCCAAAATCGAGGAAGTCCCCGATACTAAGAACCTCATCATCAAATATCTGGCCGAGAACGACAAGAAAATCTCGCGGGAGTATGACCTGGTCGTCCTCTCTGTCGGCATGCAGCCTCCCAAAGAGGTGAAGGCGTTCGCAGAAAAATTCGGCATCGACCTCAATCCCCACGATTTCTGCCACACCTCCGTATTCAAGCCCGCGGAATCTTCGCGGGAAGCGATCTTTGTGGCGGGCCCGTTTGCCGAGCCCAAGGACATCCCGGAAACTGTCATGCAGGCATCGGCAGCAGCCGGGCAGGTGCTTTCACTGCTAAAAGACGCCCGGGGAACGCAGATGACACCCAAGGTGTATCCCCCGGAGAGAGATGTGACCGGAGAAGAGCCTCGCATCGGGGTCTTTGTCTGTCACTGCGGAACGAACATCGCCGGCGTGGTCAACGTCCCCTCGGTAATGGAGTATGCGAAGACTCTGCCCAATGTGGTGTATGCCGGGGCCAATCTCTACACCTGCTCCAACGACACCCAGGAAGCGATCAAGGCAACGATCAACGAACACCATCTGAACCGCGTGATCGTTGCCTCCTGCACACCCCGTACCCACGAGCCCCTGTTCCGGAACACCATGCGCGAGGCGGGACTCAATCCTTATCTTTTCGAGATGGCTAACATCCGCGACCAATGTTCCTGGGTCCACATGCAGGAGCCCGCGAAGGCGACCGAGAAATCCAAGGACTTGGTGAGGATGGCGGTGGCCAAGGCACGGCTACTGGAGCCGCTCGCCCAGAGGTCGATCCCAGTCAACAAGTCGGGCTTGGTAATCGGTGGCGGGCTCGCCGGCATGACGGCTGCGCTTTCGCTCGCACATCAGGGATTCAACGTTCACCTGGTCGAGAAGCAGAACGAACTCGGCGGGAATCTGAAGCACCTCCATTACCTGCTGGGCGGGGACCAACCGCAAGCCGAGCTAAGTCGGCTGCGTGATGAGATCAGCCGCAACGACCTGATCTGTGTCTATACCGGAGCCAAGCTGGAGAAGATCGACGGCTCAATCGGCGACTTTAGCACCACCATTGCCGTCGACGGCCAGACCACCACGGTCAAGCATGGCACGATCATAGTTGCCACCGGAGCGCGCGAGCATCAGCCCACCGAGTACCTATATGGCCAGGACAAGAGGGTAATAACCCAGCGAGAACTAGAAGAGCGTCTCGTTACTGACGCTGGCTTCCTGAAGCCGAACGGGAAACAAAAGACAGTGGTGATGATCCAATGCGTCGGTTCACGCGACAAAGAACGGCCGTACTGTTCGCGCGTGTGCTGCGCCGAGGCGATCAAGAATGCGCTGAAGATAAAAGAACTCTCGCCGCACACGCATGTGTACGTCCTCTACCGCGACATCCGTACCTATGGTTTCAAGGAAGAGTACTACACCCGGGCGCGGCAGCTCGGCGTAGCATTCGTCCGCTACGAGGAAGATCGCAAGCCTGAAGTAGCGTCGAATGGCCACGGACTCCAGGTCACCGTCTTCGACCAGACGCTCGGCATGCCCTTCACCATCGCCGCCGATGCGGTGGTGTTGTCGGCGGGCATTCAGCCGCACGAGGACAATAAACAGCTCGCGCAGCTGATCAAGGTTCCATTGAATAGCGAAGGCTTTTTCCTCGAAGCCCACATGAAGCTGCGCCCCGTCGACTTCATGACCGACGGCGCCTTCCTGTGCGGGCTGGCGCATTCTCCCAAGAACATCGAGGAAACCATTCTGCAGGCTCAGGCCGCCGCTGCCAGAGCATCCACCATCCTCAGCCGCGACCGCATTGAGCTGGAAGGCAACATATCGCATGTCGTCGACGCCAGCTGCGACGGTTGCGCCTACTGCGTGGACACCTGCCCCTACAAAGCCATCACCCTTATCGAGTACATGTGGCAGGGATCGATCAAGAAAGTCGTCGAAACCAACGACTCCGCCTGCAAGGGCTGTGGCTGCTGCCAGGCTACCTGTCCAAAGAATGGCATATTCGTCTACGGATTTACCCTCGCTGAAATCGAGGCCCAGATCCACGCTGCCTTGGGAGTTCTAATGGGAGTGTCGTAATGGAGCATCGTAATGGAAGATAACTTTGAGCCCCTGATCATCGCCCTGTGCTGCAACTGGTGCTCCTACGCCGGCGCGGACTTGGCGGGCGTTTCCCGGACCCAATATCCGCCCAGCATCCGCATCGTCCGCGTGATGTGCTCGGGGATGGTCCATCCCAACCTGGTCATTGACGCCTTCACCAAGGGGGCGGACGGCGTCCTCATCTGCGGCTGCCATCTGGGAGATTGTCACTACCAGGAGGGCAATTACAAAACCGAAAAACGCGCCGACGCCATCAAGCTGATGCTCGCCGATTTCGGCATCGAAGAAGAGCGCTTTCGCTTGGAATGGGTTTCGGCGGCCGAAGGCCCAAGATTTGGGCAGGTGGTGAGAGACTTCACGGAGCAAGTGAAGAAGCTGGGTGTCAGCCCCTACAAGCAGTAAGCGAAGCCACTCGATCTATAGGAAAAACAAGAATCCATTTCAGCGAAGCCGAACTTCCCGTCAAGACCTCGGCGAGAGGTCTACCATGAAGTCTTTCACCTAATTAAGACCACTTCAAAGGCGTGGTGTTCTCGGCGATCCCATCGCCGAGATGGTACGATTCGTATCAGGGTATGCCTTTAGGCATACCGTAGGAGCCGTGTTATGAATGCGCCTTTAGCCCCGCCGTCACCACAGGCTCCTAGCCTTTGCTAAGGAACTCTCGCCGTGGAAAGTCCCCTCCAAACCCCGTTTGATAGTGTCGAGAATGCCCATCAATACGTGCGACTGTTGGTCGAGGCCATCACCGAAGCCAAGAGCGAGATCGCAGCCGACCTCGGTGCGGCCGCGCAGGCCAAGTCGGAGCGCCGCGTACAGGCGCTGCAAATCGTGCAATTCAAGTTGGACAAACTGGAGCAGCACCTGCAAAGCAGCAGTCGACTGCTCAACGACCTGCGCACCTTGCGACGGCTTCTGTTGGACGAACGGCCCGAACCCACCACGGCCAGCACCGACCGGAATTGTCCGCAATTCTGAGGAATAGATTCCGGCCGATATTCGGGCAGGCTACGCGTTCACGCTCTCAATTTTTCGGCAAACTTCTTTTCCAACTTCGCCAGCTTCGGCGAGATCGTGAACATGCAATAAGGCTGGCGCGAGTTTTCGTTGTAGTAGTTCTGATGGTAGTCTTCGGCGACATAAAATTCCGCGGCCGGCTCGACTGCGGTCACGATCGGTTCCGGAAACACTTTCGCCGCCGTCATCTCCGCAATCACATCCTCCGCAATCCGCTGCTGCTCTTCATCGCTGTAGAAGATGACGGAGCGATATTGCTCGCCCGCATCGTTTCCCTGCCGATTCAGCGTGGTCGGATCGTGCACCGTGAAGAATACGTCCAGCAGTTCGCGATAATTGATCTGGTCGGGATCGAAGGTGACGCGCACGACTTCCACATGCCCTGTGTCGCCGCCGCACACCTGGCGATAAGTAGCCTGGTCGGCGCCTCCGCCCATGTAGCCGGACTCGACGTGTGTAACGCCGGTCAGACGCTGAAAAATGGCTTCAATACACCAGAAGCATCCGCCGCCGAAAACTGCTGTTTGCTCTTTTGCCATGGCTCGTTAGATGCGCCGGGCTGCGGGAAGTTCCACACCCGTTCTCACCACGGAGGCACACAGTCACGGAGAAATGCGGGAAAATTGGATCTGCTTTTCTCCGTGCCTCCGTGGTCCGTGGTGTGAGCACTTGCTTACACCGACACGGTAAACGAAGTTTCCGTCCGTGTAACCGGCCGGTAGAGTGTGTCGCGCTCGATCGGTTCGCGCCCGGCTTCCGTGATCAGGCGCACCAGGTCGTGCCGCCGCAAGCCTTGCGGAGTAGTCGCTCCCGCATCGTGGTAAATCTTTTCCTCGACCACCGTGCCGTCAATATCGTCGGCTCCGAAGCGCAGCGAAATCTGCGCAATCTTAGGAGTCATCATCTGCCAGTAAGACTTAATATGCGGAAAGTTATCGAGCACCAGTCGGCTGACCGCAATCTGCTTGATGTCGATCATGCCGGTGGTAGTAAAAAGATGCTGCAGCGGCGTGTTCGCCGGATGAAAGGCCAGCGGAATAAAAGTCTGGAAGCCGCCGGTCTCATCCTGCAAGGCACGCAGTTTGAGCAGGTGGTCGACGCGGTCCTCGTCGTTTTCGATATGGCCGTAGAGCATGGTGGCGTTCGATTTCAGCCCGATCTGGTGGGCCAGGCGCGCGGTATCGAGCCATTGATCGCCGTCAATCTTGTGATCGCAAATAATGTGCCGCACGCGGTCGGCAAAAATTTCAGCGCCGCCGCCGGGCAGCGAATCGACCCCCGCTTCTTTCATTTTTTCCAGCGTCTCGCGGATCGTCAACTTAGCCCGCTTAGCCAGGTAAGCAACTTCCACCATGGTAAAAGCCTTCATGTGGACTTGCGGAAAGCGCTCTTTCAATCCCGAAACCAGGTCAAGAAAATATTGAAACGGCAAATCGGGATGCAGCCCCCCGACAATGTGAAACTCCGTGACCGCCTCGGTGTAACCGGAAGCAGCCGTCGCGAAGGCTTCTTCAAGCGCCATGGTGTAAGCGCCAGGAGTATCTTTCTTGCGCCCAAAAGCGCACAACCGGCAAGCCGCCACGCAAACATTCGTAGGATTGATATGCCGATTGACGTTGAAGTAAGCCTTGTCGCCATGCATCCGCTCCCGAACCCAGTTGGCCAGCCAACCCACGGCAAGAATGTCGCCCGTCCCATAAAGCGCAAGCGCATCGGCCTCGTTCAGGCGTTCGCCGGCGAGGACTTTATCTTTGATCGGGAGCAAGCGCGGATCGTCGGTCTGGAATGGGTGCGAAGCAGGCATCGACTATTGATGATACCGCAGGAACGCGACGGAAGTCACAGTAGTGGTGAAGTCGGTAGTGTCTTATACGAGGGCCGGTTAGAAGTAGACCGCGGCCATAACTGTGCAGACGGCCGCTACGACGACAATGGCAACAAGTGCGACAACACCCAGACAACCGCGCGGCGCGTCGTAGAAATGTGCAGACTCGTGAGTGATCCCCAGCATTCGCCCTTCGGCACTGAACATCATCGCAACGTGGTAGCCCGTTGCCTGCCATTGAAGCAGCATTTGGCCGTGCGGCATTGCACTTCTGGACGTTGGTGGGCCGACACCGGCGACGATCTCATCGACCGTCTTCCCCGTCATATCGCCAAGGGCTTTGAACCGTTCGCAAAGCCTTCTACCCGGCCCGGTCACATCGGCGTACATTGATCCTCCGTCCTAGCAGGCCGGCCAGTATACTACTGGAACATGCGATTTAGGCCCTGCCCGGAACT
Organism: uncultured Acidobacteriaceae bacterium; assembly: GCA_963794365.1. Taxonomy (GTDB): domain Bacteria; phylum Acidobacteriota; class Terriglobia; order Terriglobales; family Acidobacteriaceae; genus Acidiflorens. The sequence continues at coordinate 27,183 of CAWCDV010000024.1, read as the reverse complement.
ACAATCCAGATTTTTTTGCATTTTTCCACAGGAGACAATCGGCCAGATCGGTATACCTATGCAGGAGGAATACAACCATGAATGACCTTTTCCTTGAGCTGACAGGGGTATCGACGGAACAGGATGCGATGAGAGCGTCCATCAACGCAGCCGTGTCGGTACGGCGCGGGGGCAAAATTTATGCAACCGCCGACAATAACGAGAGGAGAGAGTTCAAAAAAGAATTCTCCGAACTCATCCGCAAGGAGTCCGAACGTTACAGGCATCCTGTGGGAAAAATATTGGACGAGCAGCACTGCGAGTCTATTCGGAGGATTATCGGGAATCTCTCAACAAGGTCGAAGAAATGTCTGTTCGACGAACACCTGCGGTGGGGTATCGCGCAGAAAGCTTTCAATCTTTATCTGAAATTTCTCTGGCGTTTGGGAATACTTCGAGTACCGCCGCCGCATTGCCCGGTTGACCGGGTTGTGTTGAGGGCAGCGGGGATTGATGGGTCGTGGACGCAGTGCGATAGCGAACAGCAATACATGGAGTGGATTGCGAAACTTCGAGCAAGAGCGGGAACGCTCTGCTTATCTGATTGGGAGTATAAAGTTTGGCTAGATTGGGCCTTGGCGCAACAACGGTCCAAAACGGCCTGCGCAAAGGATCGATGCGCAAATAGCGCACCTGCCTCTATGATTCATATCGGCGGAAGCATCGCGTAAGCGATTCTAACAGCAGAACTGGAACAGATGGTGGACGACAAGGTAAAGGGCGGACGCTATGCCTCTGCCTCGGAAGTAATCCGTGAAGGCCTGCGGCTTCTGGAAGAGCAGGAGCAATTCAAACAGCAGCGGCTTTCAGAAGTGCGCCGGAAGATCGACCGCGGCATCGACCAATTGGACCGCGGCATAGGTATTCCAGGGCCCGAGGCTAGGGCGCGACTGCGACACCGGAGAAGTGTAAAGTAGCCGGCGCCGGTTCCTCCCAACTTTTTTCATCACATTTTTCTCGTACGCTCATCACAGACTTGCACCCCAATCAGTGCGAAAATACCTCGACAGTGCACCATCGAGAACTGCGCCAGTCTTCAGAGACGAACGCATTTCCGACCTCAAACTTTTTACGCGCTCTTTGACAACATATGTTCCGACAAATGGCCCCGGTCAGCACCCCCGCAAGTGCACGCCAAACAGCAAAATCTTAACGCTAAGTCCCATGTTTTGAATACTTTACCTCTAACTATTTTACTATCATCGACTTAACTCATTTTGGGGGAGGGGGGGTACCCCCAAAATTTCTGAATTCTTACCGCCGGTTGGCCCACATCCTTGGCTGGAAGGCGCTGGAGACGAAATAACTGGAGGCGCACCATTCCAGCGTCTATATATGTGGCGTACCAAACCCCAACCGTCGAAGTTCAACCGCGCCTCAGCAGCAGATCTCCAGCGACAAAGAAAAAGAACACCACCGAAATCACCCCATTCATAGTGAAGAACGCCGCGTTCAGCTTGCTCAGATCGTCGTGCCGGACCAGCGTGTGTTCGTACAGCAAAAGCGCAGCCACAGCAATCACTCCCGCGACCGCCAGCTTCCCTAAGCCGAAAGTGACGATCAGCGAGACCAGCAGCCCAAGCATCACGATGTGAAACAAACGGGCGATGACGAGCGCATTCCTGATCCCGAGATAACGCGGCAGCGAGTGCAAGCCGTGGCTGCGGTCGAAGTCATGATCCTGACAGGCGTAGATCACGTCGAATCCGCCGACCCAGAACGTCACCGCGGCGGTGAGCAGCAGAATCCGCGGATCGAGCGACCCGCGAACCGCGATCCAAGCGGCAGCCGGGCGCAATACCGAGGGCGAATCCGAGAAACAGATGCGACCAGCGCGTGAATCGCTTGCTGTAGGAATAAAGAAGTATCACCGCCAGCGCCACCGGCGAAAGCATCAGCGTCAAGCGGTTCAACTGCGAAGCGGCGAGAACAAAAATTCCGCACGCCACCAGAACGAACGTGCTCACGAACGCTGGCGTCAACTGGCCGACCGGCAGAGCGCGAGTTGCGGTGCGGGGATTGGCGGCGTCAATCGAGGCGTCGGCCAGGCGATTGAAAGCCATCGCGGCGGACCGCGCCGAGACCATGGCGACGACGATCCACCCCAGTTGCCGCCACGCCGGCAAACCTCCAGCCGCCAGCATGGCTCCGCAGAGCGCAAACGGGAGCGCGAAGATCGAGTGCTCCCACTTGATCATCTCCAACGTGATCTTCAGATTTCGGAGCAACGCCCACAGCTTAATTGTAAAGCAGTCGTGTAGCGCTAGCGTCCGCGGCCACTCACAGGTCATCCCTTTAGCCCGGACGGAGAGGCCCGATGCTCCATCGTACGACTTATCACGCTGCGGCATTACTATCCACTATCCACTGCTCCTTCCACCAGCGGCACAAACCGGCAACCTTCGAGAATCTTCACCTCGGGCTCTCCGCCGACTTTGCGAGATCAATTGCAATTCCTGGCTGGAGGGCGGGCCGACCGGCACCATCATGCGTCCGCCTTCGCGCAACTGAGCGAACAGCATTGGCGGCATCTCGGCGGTTGCGGCAGAAACAAGAATAGCGTCGAACGGCGCGTATTCTATCCAACCCTGGCTGCCATCGCCAACTCTGATCGTTACGTTGCGATATTCCAACCGACGCAGCGTACTTTCCGCCGTAGCCGCCAGTGCCGCGTGGCGCTCCACCGAATACACCTCGGCCGAGAGCAGCGAAAGCAGTGCCGTCACGTAGCCCGAACCGGTGCCGACTTCAAGGACGCGATCAGTGGCTTCAAGCGCGAGATGCTCGAGCATCGCGGCCACGATGTAAGGCTGCGAAATGGTTTGTCCTTCGCCGATGGGCAGCGGATGATCCCCATAGGCGTCTGGCCGGAAAGCCTCCGGGACAAACTCGTGCCGCGGCACTTTGCGCATAGCGTCGAGCACGCGAGGGTCGTGGATTCCACGCTCTGCGAGTTGCGTGCGCACCATTTCTTCGCGCTGTCGCTGAAACGAATCGCGTTGGAAAGAGAAGCCCATGCTCCTGTGTGTGCGTGTTCAGTACGGCCCGATGATTCCGCCAATGTTGCCCGCAGTGGGCGGCTCAAGCCGCACCGTCCTTTCTTGCGCTTCGATCATGTCGAGATACTTGTAGGCCGAGCCGGTGTTGAAGAGCACGACCTTGTCTTCCGCGCGGAAAAAGCCGCTGGCGCGCAGCTTCCGATAGGCCACGAGTGATGCGGCCCCTTCGGGAGCGGCGAACACGCCCTCCACGCTCGCCCAATGTCGCATGGCCGCGAGGATTTCCTCGTCGGTAGCAGCAACCGCGGCGCCCTGGCTTTTCTTCAGTATGTCGAGAATCAGATAATCGCCATAAGCCTTGGGCACGCGCAAGCCGGCGGCAAAAGTCGCGGCGCCAGCCCACATTTCGGAAGCGCTCTTCCCTGCTTCCCAAGCTTTCACGATCGGCGCGCAGCCCGCGGCCTGCACCGTAATCATTTTCGGGCGCTCGGATCCGATCCAGCCCAGCTCCTCCATCTCATCGAAGGCCTTCCACATGCCGATCATGCCCACGCCGCCGCCGGTCGGATAGATGATGCCTTGCGGCAGTTTCCATCCCAGTTGTTCGGCAACCTCGTAGCCCATCGTCTTCTTGCCTTCGACGCGGAACGGCTCTTTGAGCGTGGAGACATCGAACCATCCTTCCTTGTCCTTGCGTTCGGCCACCATGCGGCCACAGTCGCTGATCAGGCCGTCGACCAGAGTGACGTGCGCGCCGTAGTAATCGCATTCCATGCGATTCGCCATGGGCACATCTTTCGGCATGAAGATATACGCTTCGATGCCCGCCGCCGCCGCGTAAGCCGCCAGCGCGCCCCCGGCGTTTCCGGCGGAAGGAGCGGCCAGCTTCTTCAGACCGTAATGTCTGGCCATGGTCACGGCGGCCGACATGCCGCGCGCCTTGAACGATCCGGTTGGATTCAGCCCTTCGTCCTTGATGAAGACATTCGCATGCTCGCGGCTGGGAAGCATGGGCGTGAATCCTTCGCCCAGCGTGACGGGCTTAGCATCGCGGGAAGTTCGGGGAGAACTTCGGCGTAACGCCACATGCTGGCCACGCGGCCTGACAAATCTTCCGGACGCAACTTCCCTTTCAGGCTGGCAAGATCGTAGCGGACGTAAAGCACGCCGCCATCTTTGGGGCAGACATTCTGCGGGCGATCGGCGGAGAGATGCTCTCCGCAGCGGGTGCATTCGAGGTAGGAAATTCGCATCGAGGGAAGGATAGCACTTTGGCCTTTAGCGCTGGCTCTTCAGCTGTCAGCTCTCCAGCCCTTGAGCGGAATGTTGGAATTCATCGTGCGCCGCGACTGAGGGTTGTCGGCGTAAACGCGGTTGTATCGACAAGCTCAACTCGCAGTCAAAACTGAACGTCGAGACAAATGGTTCCGCGACGACTTGATGCTCGTCTTCGTAGACAACGTATTCAACGCGGTCAGTTTTTAGCATCGCGCACCGAAACGCTGTGGTTCTCAAGTAGTTGCGACCATCATCGCGGATACGTGGCGATGTGTTCGTGCGCGGTATCTCTAAACCAAGAAATTGCTTTGCTTTTCATTCCGGTAGTAAGGCGGCTTGGCTGCCGTGAACCGCGCTGGCTTCTCAACGGTGCGTCGTTGAACCATTCCGATACTATGCGGAGATGCTCTTCCTCGTAGGGATACAACTTGCCGTGCATCACGTAACCGATACAGTGCCTGAAAAACACCCACGCCGCGCTGCGAATGCTCATGAATCTCGGCGACTGCGAAGCGAACGTACACAGCCACTCCGCAAGTAACGAAAACACTTCAATCGGCTGATCGGGAACATCTTAAGCGAATGACTGTTGAGAACTAGCGATTTCACCAACGCATCCGGAACCACTGCTCCAGCGAAGGCAACAACACTCCCCGTAGTGGCATGCCGTCAGCGCCAGTACCGCCTCACGCGGGCAATCTTTTCAGCATCTCATTCGCCCGCCGAAACCAAGGCCGCTCGCGCCGCCGCAGGTAGCCGGGCATGGTGGGCTTCTTATCGAGCACCTTCTGCGCCCACTCGCGGGCTTCGGCGTTGCGTCCCTCGGAGGCCAGCAGCTCCGCGAAATTCAAGTAAGTCTCCGACAACGTCGACGTGATCGTTACCTGGCGGAAGAGCGCCTCGGCTTTTTCTTTTTGTCCGGTCTGCGCGTAGGCGTGGGCGAGCAATCCAGCGGCGCGCTGGAAATCGTAGTCGGGCTCTTTGCCGACCACGCGCTCAAGGTCGGGTAACGCGGCTGCGGCGTCGCCTAACTGGATGGCGCAAACGCCGCGCCGGTAGAAAGGGTCGGGCGTATCGGCGCGGGCGGCGATGGCTTTGTCGAATGCTGCTCGCGCCACTGGAACTTGCCGTCGTCCATGTAAAGGTCGCCGAGTTCTTCATAGTTTCCCGCCGACGGATTGTCGCGAATCGCAGCTTCCAGTTCGCCAATGCGCCTGCGGCGCGGAAAGACTTTGAAGGACTGGCCCAGCAGTCCAATGTCGGGAAGCGCCTCGACGAAAAGATAGATAATCGCGCCCAGCGGACCGAGAAACAGGATGATGAAAATCCAGTAGGTATCGGGCCGCCGCCGGATAAAGTGGACGATCGCCAGTCCCTGAAGAATGAAGCCCCACGGATAGAGTAGCTCAGAAGTCCCATGCTGTTGTCCTAGCGTGAGATTACACATTTGTGGAAGATGGAGAAAGTGACGAGGTCGCACGCTGCGATCCGAGCTCGCGCTTGGAGGCGCAGAGGGCCCCACTCTACTCGGCACGCAGCGGTTCTGCCAGTGCGACCAGAGGAACCAGACGATCCCGCCCAACAGCAAGACTCCGATGATCGCGTCGAACTTATGGAAGTACTTGCCGAGCGAGCGCCAGTTCTCGCCCAGTTTCATGCCGAAGTAAGCCAGCACGAAACACCAGGGCCACGATCCGAGGAAAGTATAGATGTGGAATTTGCCGCGCGGCATGCGGGCGATTCCGGCGGGCAGCGCGATAAATGTGCGGATCACGGGCAGCAGGCGCGCAATGAACACGGCCATGTCTCCCCAGCGCAGAAAGAAGCGGTCAGCCCAGTCGAGTTCACGGTGGCCCATCAGGATCCAGCGTCCGTAACGCACGACCAGCGGGCGCCCGCCGTAGCAGCCGATCTCGTAGGCGACCAGCGAGCCTAGATTGCAGCCGATCGCGCCGGCCGTCGCCGCCCAAACCAGTTTCATCGTGCCGGTATAAACAAGGTAGCCGGCGAAAGGCATGATCAGTTCGGAAGGCAGCGGAATGCACGCGGACTCAATCGCCATGAGCAGCGTAATACCGGCATAGCCGGTCGCGACGACGATGGAATTGATGAAGACGAAAAGTAGGGTGAGGATTTTTTCGGTCATGTCGAAATCGGGTGATCGGGCCATCGGGTCATCGGATCGATCGGCGAATTGGTTTTCAATCACCCGATGACCCGATGGTCAGATCACCCGATGCCGTTCAAAACGCCCCTTCCTGCGTGAAGCTGAAGCCGGGCAAAGTTACGCCCTCCGCCGATTTGGCGACCTTCACCTTCACGACGGGCGCATTGGGCGCGGTGACCTCGGCGGGCCGCAGCACCGCGTATTGGGTGAACACTTCGCTGTACACCTTGGTGACGAGGTGATCCTGGCCGGTTGCATCCTGGCGCCAGACTTGTCCGAGTTTGATGCTTTTCACTGCCACAAGTTTTTCCTTTGATTCTCAGAGTACTCACCCGGCCGCCAAGCCGTCAATTGCAGCGCAGTTACTTTGGGATGTGCGTACTGTCGCAAGCCTGCGTTTTGTTACCATGAACCACTGCCCAGGAGGGAAAACGATGCCCCGCGGAAATATGCCGCGTCAACCGAGTCGCAGCGGACGACAGGAAGGTGCGCGCCGGGCCATGGGTGCGGCCCTAAAGAGTACGGCATTGATGGGTGCGGCGCCGAAGAGTACACAATCAGTGCAGCGTAAAAATGCGAAGAATGCGTCCGCGCGTCCCACCGCCGGTCGAGCGCCGCTTAACGCTGGGAAGGCGCCGAAGGCGGTTGCTCTGAAAAAGAAATCTGCGTCTGGGTATGACCCTTTAGCGCCCGAGCGGGTACGCCAGATCATCGCCGGTCTTGATCAACTCTATCCCGGTGTGACCTGCGCTCTCACTCACCGCAGCGCATGGGAATTGCTGGTGGCAACGATTCTTTCCGCGCAGTGTACCGATGTGCGGGTGAACATGGTCACGCCCGCGCTGTTTGAAAAGTATCCGACCGTTCAGGATTTTGCCGCGCTCGAGCCCGAACAGTTGGAGCCGGATATCCGCTCGACCGGCTTCTTCCGCAACAAGTCGAAATCGGTGGTGGGCGCGGCGCGGAAGATCGTCGCGGACTTTGGCGGGAACGTGCCGCAGACGATGGAGGAGTTGCTGACCCTTCCGGGAGTGGCTCGCAAAACGGCGAACGTCGTGCTCGGAACGTGGTTCAAAAAGAATGAAGGGATCGTCGTGGATACGCACGTGACGCGGATTTCACGCCGTCTGGAACTGACGAAACAAGAAGACGCTCGAAAGATTGAAGAAGACCTGATGCGAATCATTCCTCGCGAACGGTGGACAGATTTTTCTCACCAAGTGATCTGGCACGGGCGGAAGCTGTGCGTGGCGCGCGGTCCGAAGTGCGCCGATTGCGCGCTGGAGAAGCTGTGTCACGCGGCGGACAAGACCTGGTCGACGGTTGAGATTCATCCGGGACGCGCAGCCTTAGGCCGAGCTGCGCTCGACTGTGGGACGGACGCAGAGCGTCCGTCGCCACACAAGCAAACCCTTAGCTGCCGGTGTAGGACAGTTCGACGACGGTGCAATCGTCGTTGAGGGGCGTGCCTCCGCAAAAATCGGCGACGGCGGTGAAGACGTCTTCCATCGACGTACTCTTCCCGGCCACGGGTTCCAGGCGCTCGCTGTCAAACATATCGCCGCGGGCGTTCTCGGCTTCGGTGACGCCATCGGTCACCAGGATCAGGCGGTCCCCGGCCCCATTTGGCAGCGATCGCTCGAGTAAGTCGCATCCGCCAGCAGGCCCACCGGCAGGTTGCCGTGGGATGGCCGGAGCACTTCGTTGCCGCAGATCCACACGGGGGAACGTGTCCGCAGTTGACGTATTCAAGATCGCCGTCGTTGCGCAGGCGAGTAATGATCATGGTCGCGTACTTCTCACCGATGTGCTTGTAGGTGAAGAAGCGATTGACCGCCTCGACGATCTCCATCAGCGGCATGCCGGAAATGAGTTGCGAGTAGACCATGCCCTGGAGAATGGAAGCGAGCAGAGCGGCCGACACGCCTTTGCCGCTGACGTCGGCGAGCACGATGGCCAGACCTTGGGCGTATTCACGGCTTCGAAGAAATCGCCGCCGATTTCCTTGCAGGACAAGTTGCGTCCGTTCACCCGCGCAAACGGAACTTCGGGAAGCGTCACCGCCAACAAACGCTGCTGAATGGAGGCTGCGATCGCCAGTTCCTGCTGGTAGCGGCGTCCGGCTTCTTCGGCCTGCACCAGACGCGCGTTCTCGATCAGCTGGGCAGCTTCAGTCGCGATCGCGCGCAGAATATCGTGGCTGACGCTGGTGATATCGCGCGAGGCAAAGCGCGAATCGACGTAGAGCACGCCCATCACTTCCCCGCCCGCCGGCTGATCGGCACGGGTGGTTTGCACGATCGGCTTGCGCAACGGCATGCAGATCACGGTGCGCAGATCGAAGGCGACGATGCTTTGCCGCTCCTTTGCATCGAGCATCTGACTGGTGTCGGTGACCAGGTATTCGGAGTTCGAGGTCAACGCACCTTCAAGCACCGAGCGGGAAATTGTCTTGTCGTCGAGCAGCGCCTCGCCCTTCGAGTTGCGCCCGGCAGCCAGCGTCAGGGTTCCGCCGAGATCGCGCAGGAAGATGTAGCCGCGTTCGGCGCGAGTCAGTTTTAGCGTGGCATCGAGCAGCGTAACCAGGATTTCATCGAGCACGCCGATGGTGTTCAGCTTGCGCGCCGCTTCCATGAACAGCGTGAGTTTTTCGAGGTCGCTGGCTTCCGGGGCAATCTGAATGCCCGAGATCTGGCTCAGAAACTCGCGCGCCGTGTTTGAGGTCGTGTGCAGCGGGTGGAAGATCAGATAGGCAATATCGCGCGCGCCAAATTCCAGCCGGTCGTTGCGCTGCAGTTTGTGCCGGTCAACCTTCTCGCCATTGACGAAGGTGCCGTGTTTGCTGCCCAGGTCGACGACAAAGAACTCGCCGTCTTCTGCCACGATCTGAGCATGCTCGCGGGACACGCGCGGGTCGGCGATCACCAGGTCGCGATCCACCTTGCGGCCCACGGTGTAGGGGGTGTGATTCAGCGACAGCGTCTGTTGATCGCTCCCCTGTACGAAGATCGCGATGGGGAAAACGCTAGATATGCCCGAATGCGAAATAGCCGACATTTTATACTGGACTCTCCTGCGGCCATCATGCCGGCAAACTGGCAGAGGCCCCCAAGCATTCTACGACGTGCCCGCCCTTGCCGGCGCAGCAAAAGTCCTCTCATGATAATGCACCAGCATCAGGGCAGCCACTCCCACGGGAAATCTGCCTCGCCGTCCCGAACCGTATTGCCCAAGCGCATGGTTGCAGAGCCGTTCGGAATCCAACCGTTTCACGAGGCCGAATAATCGGTTATCGCTATGGCGATCCCAGCGACTAATATGCCCCCGATGATATCGACAAGGTAGTGCCACTCCAGCAGAAGAATAGACACAATCAACAGACAGTCATAAGCGCACAGGAAAATCAACATTCGTTTCCAGCGGCGCAAGAACCACATCACGATGAGGGGCTGGGCGATATGCATGCAGGGGAAGGCGATGAAGTATCCAGAGATGCGTTCGGTCGGAACATGATTCCAAAGCGCCAGCGCTTGCGCCATCATGTTTTTTTGGATGGTGTACACCTGCAGAGTGGCGGGAAACCGCGAGAAATGCTCGGGGCACAAGGCATACGGACCATGGCTCGGCCATAGGTAAAACAGCCCGAGGGCAAGATAGTATGCCATGAGAATCGTACCTACGAACTGCAGTCCACGGTTCTTCCCGCCAGAAACACTGGCGAGGAGAACGGCCGCCCCAATCTGAGGAAACATGCCGAAATAAATGAATTCCAAAAAGTGGAAAAAGGGAAGCGGAAATCTTCCTATCGCCCAGTGCGACAGATCGGAAACGGACCATCCATGAAGCATCCACCTGTCCATCGCATTGAATGCGGCATCATATGCGAAATTGAAACGAACGGTGGCGATGATGTCGTTGTAAGCGGGCACCAGCAGAAAACCGGCAAGCACATAAAGAGCGGGCAGTAGCACCGCACCCGCGGCTTGGCGCAACTGGTGGGGCTTCCGCTCGTGGAATTCGAGTATGGCGACGGTGTTGACCGTCAGAACCACCGCTGTCGTCCAGGGGAATGTCCAGCCCAGAACCATGAGATAGAGCAGCAAGAGAACGATGCGAAGCGGTTCGCGCCGCCACCGATCGACCAGAGTTCTCGGTATCTTTTCCCCGGGCAGCCCGATCAGGCACAGTATCGCTGCCAGGAATACGGACTGCATCGTCAGGATCCAGTACGAAGTTGCCAGCGCTTTCCAATCGAATCTGACCGGAAGGTGCAGCCTTCGCAAAACCGGGACGAGGGCCACGCCCAGGAGCAAGCTGATCCAGTAATGCGCATAGCGCGGCTTCATCGAGTCCTACCTCAACCTCTCAGCCCTGCCGGCGCAGCAAATATTTTCTGATTCTGATTATGATGGAACAGCATCAAGGCAGCCACTCCCAGGGGGATCTGTGGCACCGTCCAAAGCGGTGCTGCCCATGCGCGCTCGACCGTTCCCTGCGATAAGACAAAGGAAAGCGCCGCCAGCGCGGTACAACAGAACCATGGCCACGCCAATAATACGGTAACCGCGATCAGGAGGGCGCGGCTGGCCAGGTTCCGTCCCCAGATCATTCGTCGATCGCGGGCGATTAGGAGGATGGCAGGCAGCAGCAACGCCTGGTTATAGAGAGAAAACGTGGGTACCGTGAGTACGGTCAGCGCCATCACAAGACAGATGGATGATCGAAAAGCGTCCGTATCTTCTGGCTCTCTGCGCTGCTTAAAGCAAATCACTGCGACCGTGCCCGCAAACATTACCACCAGTAGTCTGCCCCACGGGTACGGAACAACCGCCTCCAGCACTGGGACGGCATGGGTATATTGCAGGTAGGCGCCAGCCGCATGCCAGAAGCGCGCGATCCAGTGCGGCAGAAACCATTCCGCAGCAGCGCAGAGGACAACCCCGACGATAAGAAATGAGGCAGCCAGGCGGTAGCGGCGCCTCAGGTCGCCGAGGCTCCACAGGCCGAGCCACAGCAGCAAAGGCAACACGAGTTGAGGCTTGATGGTCGCCAGGGCCAGCAGAATACCAGCGGGAATCAGGCATCCCGCAGCCAGCAGCGCCACGGAAGCGGCGCACATGGCGGCAACCAACAGACTGAACTGTTGCAGCTTGAGTCCCTGCAGCACGGGCAGGCTGCTCAGGGTCAGGGCCACCATGGCGGCCTGCACTGCAGGTGCGACCGTCCAACCCAGCAGGCGAAGCCAGAGAAAAACGCTGGCCGCCGTTATGCCCACCAGAATCCAGAAAAATGCCCTCTGGACGATTCCAAAATGAAGACGGACTGTAGGCGCCAAATAGAAAACGACGTACGCTGGATATGCGAATGCTTGCTGGTCGGTTGGGTCCGCGGGCCGCGAAGAATCGAGGGGACGCCCGTAGTACCCGGTTTGAATTTCGCGCGTGACCTCGGCGCTATAAGGATCCCGGCCATGAAGAAGCAGTTCCCTCGCACCCAGCCAGCGAGGATAGAGATCGGAAAGATTGCCGCGCGGCCGGTCATGTGCGGCGGCGTCGGAAATCTGATGCGGAATCAGCACGCGATCGACGTAAGCCCACGTACCGACAGCGCAGACAATCGAGAGCAGTACGAACTGCCAGGAACGCAACTGGAGCAGACGCGAAGTTGGGGAGGTGGTCATCTTCATCCTTCACCCTTGCTCGCCCGGCGCCTGCGCTCTTCCTATTTCCACTCGCGCGGCCGCCTGGCTCAGCCTGCGCGCCAAGGCAATACCTAAGGCTAGCAATGGCAGTGTCATTAGGCATTCGGCCTGAAGTCGGACTCTCGCAAACCAGTACACGGGCGTGAGCAGCAGCACCAGCAATCCGGCGGCTTCGAGATAGCGAGTGAGCCGATCTGCTGGGTGAGCATCCGCTGGCCGGGCACGCATGGCGAGCAGGGGGACGATCAGCAAGAGCAGATCATAATTGTAGGCATAATAGCTGGTGATGATGGCGACAATGGTCGCCAGCCCAAAACCCTCCGCCAATAAGCGATCTCCCGCCTTTCGCCAAAGCAGACCCGCGCCCACAATGGCCGCGAGCGCCACTGGCGCCAACACCCAATGGATGGCTCCGGGATAGGGTGTGCGCCCCACGAAAAAAGTAAGCAGGCCACGGAGATTGATCTGGTACTCGGGAGTGATCACGCCGGCGCCCGTTGCCCGGTTCAAAGCCAGCAAATAGCTGGGGTATTTTAACAAGCCTTCCCAGCCAACGATGACAGCGGAAGTGGCAACGACGGCGAGGGTGGATGCTGCAAAACCTGGCAAAACCCGTTTGCGGCCGCCGATCAAGAGCGCGACCACTACAGGTATCACCAATTGAAATTTGAACAGTGCCAGACCGAGAGTGAACCCCGCGCCCTTATCCCTGTCCGTTGCAAGCTGCCAGAAAGTAATCGCGAAAAGAAAAGCAAGGAGTGGAGCATCCTGGCCCATGAGCAGATCCATAAACTCCGGAAATGTACCCAGGAGGAGAAGACCCGTCGCCCAACGTGGAAAAGGTTCTTTCCAACATCTGCCGCGCACCACGATGAACGGAATCGCCGAGAGGAGAGCAAGTTTGAGGCCCGTCCAGAGGAGCAGAGCTGTGGCGTAAGGCCAAGCGGCGAACACCAAAAACAATAAGGCTTCGAACGGCGGCCGAATGTAAACCAAAGGGCCTTGGCGAATTTCTACTTCGTTGGCAAATTCCTGTTGCACCTTCCACTGGGCGGCGCGATTGTAGAGTTCGGCGCCCAGTCCCCTGCGAACCAGTACGCCAGCGGTGTAAAACGCGGAAAAATCGCCGTAGCCCTGGCGCATTGCGACCCGCGTGTTCCATAACATAGCGCCGTTGATAACCGCCATCCATAGAAGTGCCGTTACCAGCCACCAGCGGCGCAGTCTCGGTGTATCGGGCATGGTTCCAATGGAATGCCTATTCTATCCACATTCTGTTGTCTTCATGCGCCGCAAAACAGATCCGTGCAAGTGGCTACGAGCTACGAGCTTCGGGCTATGAGCTAATCCGGCTTGCTCGAAGCTCGTAGCTCGCAGCTCTAGAACCGCGCGCATTCTATAATCGCGACTCACGATGCGACGAATCCTCCAAGCGCTCGGCAACACGCAGTTCGCATTCGCGGCCATCCTGTTTCTCGGCCTCCTGGCCATGACGGCGCGCAATGCGGTCGATCCCGATCTCTGGTGGCATCTGCGCACCGGGCAGTGGATCGTGGAAACCGGTCACGTCCCGCACTCCGACCCTTTTTCCTTCACCCGCGCCGGGCACGCGTGGGTGTCGCATGAGTGGTTGTCGGAGGTCGTGTTTTACGAACTCTGGAAACACGGCGGAACCACCGCGCTGATCGTGTTCTCCGCCATCATTACGACGGCTGGCTTCATGCTGCTCTATCTGCGCTGCCCTGGAAAGAAACACTGGGCAGCCGCAGCGACGGTCCTCGGCGCTCTAGCGTCGGCTCCCTCCTGGGGCGTGCGGCCGCAGATGTTCACCTTTACGCTCGCCAGCCTGCTTCTATGGCTGCTCGAAGGTGGGTCAAAACTCGAAGCTGATACAGAAACGAAAACAGCCCGGCCCCGGCTTTTTTGGATTCCGCCGCTATTTCTCCTCTGGCTGAATCTGCACGCCGGATTCGCGCTCGGCCTCGCGTTGCTGTTGGCCTATGGTGTCGGCCTGATCTTGGAGACTGCCGTCGGCGACACGCCTTGGCAGGACGCACGCCCCATCCTCCTGCGGGTGCTGCTCGTTCTGCTGGCTTGTTTGGCTCTCGTGCCCCTCAACCCCAGCGGCGCGCAACTCTATCGTTATCCGTTCGATACTTTACGCTCGTCCGGGATGCGCTCGCTCATTGGTGAATGGCACTCACCCGATTTTCATGAATGGCTCTATCGTCCACTTTTACTGGTATGGCTGCTCCTTCTGACCGCACTCGCCAGTTCCCGCTCGCGGCCTAAAGGGCGCGTAATCGTGCCCCTGCTCCTTACCTCTTTCGCCGCTCTGGACGCCGTCCGCCACATTCCAATTTTCGTTTTGCTGGCGATACCGGTGATCGCCGCCGCTCTCCCAGTCGCTTCCGCGTCCCCAACCGTCCGCCCAGCGGAATCCGGCCTCCTCGCGGTTCCGGCCACTTTTTAACGGGGCTGTTCTCACGCTGATGGCTGTGTTTGCATTGGTGAAGTGGGTCAGTCTTGCCCGCAGCCAGGATGCTTCCGAGGCGAAACAGTTTCCCCAAAAAGCGGTCGCGTTCTTGCGGGACAGCGACCAACCCCAGAAAATCTTTGTTTACTACGACTGGGGAGGCTACGCGATCTGGAAGCTCTATCCCGAATATCGCGTCTTCGTGGACGGCCGCGCCGACCTCTATGGCCCGATCTCCGGAGACCCGATCTCCGGAGCGAAGACCTCCTCCGCCAGTTTGAGACCGCCGTGCAGCTCCGGACCGGTTGGCGAGACGTTCTTGACAGCTGGAAGGTGGAGGCGGCACTTCTGCCCCCGTCCTGCGCGCTGGCGCAAGCCCTCCTGCTCGACCCCAATTGGCATGCTGCATTCCGCGACTCCAAGGCGATCATCCTGGTCCGAACGCTGGTCCGAACGCATCCCGCCGTTAAAAATGCCCACATTTTCCAGGGGCTCGCAAGACACCCAGCATCAGAGAGTTACGATAGGCGAAAAAATGTTTCCCAGAGCCGTCCCGAATCTGCGAAACTAGCGCATAGGGACTGGTCTCCACGGGTATCCCAGATTGGGAGTTCCCGCGGAAAGCTCGAAGGAGTCTAGAATGACGAATCTGGCTAAGCTCTTGTGGCGCAATGAGGAAGGGCAGGACATCGCAGAATATGCTGTGATGCTGGCCGTAATTTTGGTGATCGTGATCGGCACCGTCCGTCTGATCGGTGGCAATGCCAACAACGTATTTTCGCAGGTAGCCAGCTCAGTCGGCGCCCAGTAGGCCGCAACCTTTAAGCGGTCGTCGCACTCGCGGAAATAGCGGAAGTATAAGTCCGCCGTGACGACCAAGACGTGACGACAAAGACGACTGATAAGTCCGGAGTTGTCCTTAAGGAGTGGAATGAATCGAAGCCGTTTGTTGATGATCGGAGGCCTGGCGCTCGCTGTCGGCCTGCTCGTCGCTTTTACCGTCTATAACCGGCTGCGGACCTTTGCCGGCTCAAGCAACAATGCGGGCGGAGTGCCGGTCGTGGTCGCTGCCGACGATATTCAGGTCGGAGCCAAGGTGCAAGCTCAAGATGTACCCGTCGTCACTATCCCGCCATCGGCGGTTCCTCCCGGGGCGTTCTCCGCAACCTCGAAGGTCCTGGGCCGCGGTGCAGTTATGCCGGTAAGCAAGGGCGAATTTATTCTGCCCAGCAAGCTGGCGGCGCTAAACGCTGGAGCCGGCCTGCCCTCGCTGATCCCGCAGGGAATGCGCGCCGTTTCAGTGCGTGTCAACGATGTGGTTTCGGTGGCGGGCTTTGTGCAACCGGGCACGCGCGTGGATGTGCTGGCTACGGGTACTCAAGGCAGCGGCAACGAACGTCAAACCACCACCGTCCTCGAAAACGTCGCAGTCATCGCCGTGGGCAAGACCCTGGACCGGAGTTCTCCGCGATGCGCAAACCGCCCCGGTGATCACGCTCCTGGTTTCTCCGGATGACGCGCAGAAGCTGGCGCTGGTTTCGCAGGAAGGACGGATTCAGCTCTCTTTGCGGAATCCGCTGGACACCAAAAAGGGAGGCATCGGCGCGACCCGGACAAGTTCGCTGTACCTGGGCGAGAAACCGGTGGCGGCGACGACCGAGCCCAAACCCAAAAGCCCACAAAGTAGTCGCGAAAAGCTCGACGCCTCCACCACCAGCGCCCTATACGGTAGAAATGATCCGCGGCAGCAAACGGGATGAAACCAGCAAGTTTTGAGCTCACAATACCGCAACGATTCGCGTCCGCTCACCCCTTGATGAGTCTGCTCTTAATGGGTCTGTTCTCGATGGATTTGCTCGTGCATCCTCGCAGAGGTGCGAATTCATGAAAGCTCCTACGCTCGTCGCAGCCGTGATCCTTCTCGGTGCGGCAACCATATTCGCAAGCAGAGCGCCCGCGCGTGCCGTTGCTCCCGACGGCAATCCACGGCCGCTCGGCGACGGCTTCCGCCTCTTCTCCGAACCATGATTCTCTGCTCGAACCAGGCGCAACCGCACCCGCCTGCGCAAACCTCCACCACCGCTAGCACATCCGGCCAGAGCGTTACTGCCGGGTGCCGCTCCGCTGCGCGTGATGGTGGGTAAGTCCCTCCTGATTAACACGACCGAGAGACTGAAGCGCGTCTCGGTAACCGACCCCGCAGTGGCGGATGCGCTGGTCGTCACCCCAACGCAAGTCCTGGTCAATGGACTCGCTCCGGGCGAGGTTTCACTGCTGATCTGGGACGAACTGGAGCGCTCTCGCAGCTTCGATCTTCGTGTGGATGTCGATATCACGGCGGCTTCGGAAGAGATGCATCGCCTGTTCCCGGATGAGCAGATCAACGTGACGCCCTCGCGTAACGCGATTGTTCTCTCCGGTCACGTGACTACCGAGGACGTCTCCAAGCATGCGGGCGCGCTGGCCTCGGCGTATTCCAAGAATGTCGTGAATGTGCTGACATTTGGCCCAGTCGGGGCGGAGGAAGTGCTTCTGGAAGTCAAGTTTGCTGAAGTGGATCGGTCGGCCACTGACCCAGATGGGCATCAATCTGTTTTCCACCGGCGCTGGAAACACCATCGGCAGCACGACCACCGGCCAGTTCGGCGGAGTCAACACCTCACCCATCACCAGTACGATTGGCGGCAGCGGTACCACTAACTGCCACAACGACGACGGTATCGAACCTGCTCAACATGTTCTTCTTTAACCCTCAGGTCCACCTGGGCGCAGTGATCGAGGCCCTTAAGACACAGAATCTTTTGCAGATTCTGGCCGAGCCCAACCTGATCGCGATCAATGGCAAGGAAGCCAGTTTCCTGGCCGGAGGAGAATTTCCCTTTCCGGTCGCGCAGCAAAACGCCACCGGAATCGCCACCGTCACGATTCAGTTTCGCGAATTTGGTGTGCGCTTGAAGTTCACCCCGGTGATTCAGCCGAACGGCAACATCCACCTGCACGTGATTCCCGAGGTAAGTACGCTGGACTTCGCGGAAGCCGTCACGGTTGCCGGAACCACCATACCCGCCATCAGCACGCGCAAGGCGGATACGGAATTCGAACTGCAAGATGGCCAGAGCTTCATCATCGCCGGCTTGATGGATAACCGGGTCACAAATATTGCGAACAAGATTCCGGGGCTGGGCGATATCCCGATCCTTGGCAATTTCTTCAAAAGCAAGAGCGCGCAAAAGAGCAACTCGGAATTGATGGTTTTCTGCACGGTGCACCGGATTTCGCCCAGTGTCGAGGCCGCCGAAGGGTCCGGCGATGCCGGTGCCGAGTCTGGATAAGGGCAAGTTCGATGGCAAGAAGTCCGGGGGCAAGTAAAAATCGGGTGATCGGATCATCGGGCCATCGGGTGATCGGTTTCAGATGGCCGGGTTTTAGATGGCCCGATGACCCGATGGTGAGATGACCCGATCTCACTTAGTGCGTATTGTAGAAAGGGCAGTGGGGAACGAGTCATGCCGGAATTGTCAGTAGCCGTGTTCGCCACGGACAATGACCAGCGCGCGGTGCTTCAGGTTCTGGTGGATGGCACCAGCGTAGCCCGCATTGTCTGCAGCAGCCCCACTCTGCCTCTGGCCGCCAACGACCCGGTCATCCGCAGAACTCAAACCTTTGCGCCCGACGTGGTTCTGGTCGATATCGCCACCGATGGCGTCACCTCGGCGCTACGGGCCGTGGAGTTGCTGCACCAGGAACTTCCCGATTCCGCCATGTTCGCCGTCGGCCCCATGACCCAACCCCAGTTGATCGTCAGTGCCATGCGGGCGGGTGTGCGCGAATACATTGAGCGCCCCACCACCACCACCGATCTGCTGGAAGCCTTCGTCCGCCTGTCGGCAACTCGTCGCAAACCCGGACGCGAAAGTTCGCGGGGAAAGGTGTTCACGGTCGTGAACGGCAAAGGCGGCAGCGGCGCCACCACCGTCGCCGTCAATCTGGCTCTGGCCTTGGAGTCGCTTCACCACAGCACGGCGCTGATGGACCTGGCGCCACTCGGCCACTGCGCCTTGCATCTTAATCTAAAGCCTACATTCACCATCTCGGACGCGATCTCGAACTTACACCGCCTGGATTCGTCCCTGCTCGAGAGCTTCGTGGTCCGTCACCGATGACGGCTTGCAGTTGCTGGCCGGCGCCGCGACGCCTACGGCTATCGAGCCCTCCGCTTCCGACTTTGCCCGCCTCTTTGACACTATGGTCGGCCTGTTTCACTACATCGTCGTGGACGCTTCCTCCCGGCTCGACAGCGCCACTCGCCTGGTCAGCAACCTATCGGAGAAAATTCTGCTCATCGCCCACGCCGATGTCGCTTCCCTGTGGAGCGCCGGAAGAGTGGCCCAGTATCTCGGCGAGAGCGGCTCCCGCGACCGGTTTGCCTTGGTGCTGAACCGCTATCGCAAAGTGGCGGGCTTCAATGAAGCGGAGACCGAGGCCGCCATCGGGGCGCCGGTGCTCTGGCGGATCCCCAATCAGTACTTCGCAGTCTCGGCCGCGATTGATCGCGGCGTTCCTGTGATGCAGCAGGGGAACAGCGAAATTGCCCGCTCCATTTCCGGGCTGGCGGAATACTTGACCAAGGACGATTTGGACCTGAAGCGCACCGCCTGGTCGTTGTTTAAGACGGTGTAGATAAGGCATTTCGTAGCTGTGTAGTCTTGGTCATTTAAGATCAGTTGGCTTCAAATGACTAAGAACGAATTGCCAATAGTACGAAGGCCCAGAGACCGAGAGTCAAGAGCTAGAGCTAGATCTAAAACCATGGCCAATCTGCAAGTTTTCGAACGGAGCGAGTACCAGCAGGTCAAGGCGGACCTGCACCGCAAGATCCTCGATCGCCTCGACCTGGAAAAACTCGGCCGCTCCACCGGAGATTCGGCGCGCGAAGAAGTTCTCGTCCTGATTCGCAGTTCGGTCAACAGCGAGGCGGTTCCTCTCAGTTTTGCCGAGCGCGAGCAGTTGTCGCGCGAGATCCTCGACGAAATCTTCGGCCTGGGCCCGCTCGAACCGCTCCTCAAAGATCCCACCATCTCCGACATTCTGGTCAACCGCTTCGATCGCGTGTACGTCGAGCGCGCCGGCAAGCTGGAAATCACGGGCCTGTCGTTCAAGGACAACCAGCACTTGATGCAGATCATCGACCGCATCGTGTCCCGCATCGGGCGGCGCGTCGATGAGTCCTCGCCCATGGTCGACGCCCGCCTGCAGGATGGCTCTCGCGTCAACGCCATCATTCCGCCGCTGGCCCTCGACGGCGCCTGCCTCTCCATCCGCCGCTTTGGCCGCGATCCGATCACCGCGCGCAACATGATCGACAACAAAACTTTGACCGGACCGATGCTGGAGTTGCTCTCGGCCATGGTCAAGGGCCGCCTGAACCTGATCATTTCCGGAGGAACCGGCGCCGGCAAAACCACCGTGCTCAATGTTCTTTCCGGATACATCCCGAATTCGGAGCGCATCGTAACCATCGAAGACGCGGCCGAATTGCAGCTCAAGCAGGAACACGTAGTCCGGCTGGAAACCCGCCCTCCGAACATCGAAGGCAAGGGCTCGGTGCGCATGCGCCAGCTGGTGATCAACAGCCTGCGTATGCGTCCCGATCGCATCGTGGTGGGCGAGGTGCGCGGCGAAGAAGCCTTCGACATGCTTCAGGCCATGAATACCGGCCACGAGGGCTCGCTCACCACCGTACACGCCAACTCGCCGCGCGACGCCCTGGCTCGCATCGAAAATATGGTTTCCATGGCCAACCTGAACATTCCCGAGCGTGCGATTCGCCAGCAGATCGCCAACGCGGTCCACGCCGTGGTCCAGGTCGCGCGTCTCTCCGACGGTTCGCGCAAGGTGATCACGGTTTCCGAGGTCACCGGCATGGACGGCGAAATGATCACGCTGCAGGACGTTTTCGTTTTTGACCGCAGCGGCATTGACGAGAGCGGAAAGGTGCGCGGCGTCTTCCATTCCACGGGCCAGCCGCCGCATTTCGCCGAGCGCCTCGCCACCGCCGGTTGCCGCCTGAGTACCGCGCTCTTCGAGTCCCGGATGGAGGTCTAGCGCATGCAGTTCTTTGTCGCCGTGCTGGTATTTGTCGTGGTCACGCTGGCGGTCTTTGCCGGCATGTCTTTGTTCGATGAGCGCAAGGCCCAGGCCCGCGTTCTCCGCGACCGCCTCTCCACCGTTCAGAAACCAGCCGAGCAAGCCGCGCCCGACGTGGCTCTGCTTCGCGACGAAGTGCTCAGCCGCATCCCGGCTTTCGACACCTTTCTGCGCCGCTCTGAGCGAGTTTCGGTGCTGCAAAAAATGCTGGCTCAGGGAAACGTGGACGTTCGCGCCGGAAACTTCCTCATGCTGTGCGCCGTGTCGGCCGTGGTCCTCGCCCTCATCGCGTTCATCGCCGGCGGCAACGTGATTTTCGGCTGGGTGGGCGCTCTCCTCGGTTTTTTTCTTCCCTACGCCTATGCCTCGCATCTGCGGACCAAGCGCTTTCGGAAATTTGAGGAGAAATTTCCCGAGACCATCGATACCCTCGCCCGCGCCGTTCGCGCCGGACACGCCTTTACCACCGCTCTCGAAATGATTGCCAACGAAGTCGCCGAACCCGTTGCCGGAGAATTCCGCCAGCTCTACGAAGAACAGAAATTCGGCCTCCCGGTGCGCGACGCCCTGCTCAACCTCGCCGACCGTGTTCCTCTGGTCGACGTTAAGTTCTTCGTGACGGCGGTGATGTTGCAGCGCGAAACCGGCGGCAATCTGGCCGAGATTCTTGACAACCTCTCTTACGTCATTCGCGAACGCTTCAAGATCCTGCGCCAGGTCCGCGTCCACACCGCCCAGGGACGCCTCACCATGGTCCTTGCTCATGGCTCTGCCGCCCGTGATTGTGGTGCTCATGCTGATCATCAATCCGGGTTTCATTCAGCCGCTTTTCACCGACCCGTTGGGGCACGCGTTGATCGTCGGCGGCATCACGTTGCAGACCATGGGCTATTTCTTCATTCGCAGAATTATCAGGATTCAGGTCTGAATGCAAGTCAGTCGTTAGTCGTCGGATCGTCAGTCGTTAGAAAGCCATAAGTCTCTGCGGTTCGCAGCGTTGCTGCCAACTGACGAACTACTAACGACTGCAGTAAAGGTTTAATTCATGGTACTGGCACTCGCGATTTTCGTTTTTCTCACCATCGTGGTGGTCGTGTTCGCCTTTGGAGCAGCCGCGGTTGTGCCCTCGTCGGTGCTCGGCTCCCGCCTGCGCGAAATCGGCTGGCAGCGCCCCAAATCCCAGACCAAACCCGCCATCCGCGAACGCATGCAGCAGGCCCTCGATCCCTTGAGCCGCGCCTTGCCGCTCCTCGGCCACCAATGTTTCGCAAACCCGGGCCTGGCTGATTCAGGCGGGATATCGCAACCCCCAGCACGTTACCATCTATCGCGGGTTGCGCGTCCTGTTCGCCGCGCTTGCTTTCCTCGCGGTTTTTGCATTCACCGGATTCGGTTCGCCCCTGCTGCTCTTAGGTGTGACCGCATTCGGCTTTTTTATCCCGCGATTCTTGCTGAAAAAGAAGATGCAGGAACGGCAGCGCCGCCTTCGCCTCGGCCTTCCCGATGGCCTGGATTTGACCGTGATCTGCGTGGAAGCGGGCTTATCTCTCGATCAGGCGATGATGCGAGTGGGCGAGGATCTGCGCACCGCGCACCCGGAACTGAGCGGCGAATTCCATCTCTTCGATCTCGAAACTCGCGCCGGAAAACCTCGCGTCGAGGCGCTCCGCAATCTGGCCGAGCGCACCGGCGTCGATGACATTCGCTCCCTGGTCGCAACCCTGATTCAGACCGACCGCTTCGGAACCAGCGTGGCTCAGGCCCTGCGCGTGCATTCCGATTCCCTGCGCACCGAGCGCCGCCAGCGCGCCGAAGAGCAGGCCGCCAAGACTACCGTCAAAATGATCATTCCCCTCGTCCTGTTTGTCATGCCCTCCCTGATTTTCGTCACCGTCGGGCCGGCTGTAATTCAGTTGCTGCACATATTCATGCCCGTTGCCGGAGGGAAACGGTGAAGTCAATTTGTAATTGGTAATTTGTAATTTGTAATTGAGAACTCTACAAGCTGAGTCATCTCGATCTTTAAATTACAAATTACCAAATTGCAACCAATTACAAATTCAGGAGTTTCCATGCCCCCGCGCGGGCCCAAGGGATACGCTTTTAACCGTACACGCACCACCTATCTCGCGACCGATCTCCTGATCGCGCGTACCCACTGGTCCCGCTTTCGCGGCCTCATGGCCACCCACTCGTCCCATTTCTCCCACGGCCAGGGACTGTGGATCAACCCTTCCCACGGCATCCACACCTTCGCCATGCGTTTTCCCATCGACGCCGTCTACCTCGACCGGGAAAGAATTGTCATCCACATTGAAGAGGAACTCAAGCCCTGGCGCATGGCCGCCGTCCGCGTCCACTCCGCTTCCGTGCTCGAGCTTCCGACCGGCACCATCCGCGAGTCCCTGACCGCGCTCGGCGACCAGGTAGATATTTCTTTCGAAGAACGTCCCATTCACACCGAGGCCGCTTGAAAGCGCTTTATCAGTCCGCATGTGGCGGCACCATTATGGCAGGGACGGCAATCTCCCCAAACTTTTCCTCATAATTCCTGATTGTGTCGGAGATTATCCCTCGAAATAGCTTTGCCTCTGCTGGGGTCATGGTCACCCTAACCTTAGTCAAGATGGACTGGCTACCTTGGTCAGCATGCATGACTTCACCGAACACGAACGCTACGTCTAGCGGGGAGAAGGCGGACTGAATGAAATTGGCATAGATTAGCTTGAAATCGGCAGCGGTTTCGAATACGGCTTGGATTTGTTGCGGGGCAACGGCGCTAGATTTCTTTTTAGTTGGCATATTCCTCTCGTTGCTTGATCGACCCAATCATGTATGGCGGTAGAGTGTCGATGCTTATTGTCGCGGCTACCGTCGGTGATACCAATTGTTCAGCGCGATAGAAACTCTGTTGTCGTGTTGCTGTTTGAGGGAAAAAGTTGGATGTTGCGCTGCCGTGGTGGCCAGAAGTAGGCTGACGAGCGGGTGCAGCAGAGGCCGCAGGCGAAATTGAAGCGTCGGCCTCAATTGTAAACTTGAGGCGCAACGCGCTCAGAATGGAAACAAATGTATCAAGGGTTGGGTTGCCTATTTCAGACGTAGCTCGATAGAGACTCTCTCGTGTGACCCCTGCGTCTCGTGCTACTTTTGCCATTCGCCGCGCTTGCGCAACATTTCGCAGAGCTTTGAGAAACATCTCCGGGGAATCGTTGATGGCGGCGTTCAGATAGCTTGCCGCATTGAATGGGTCTGATAGTTTGGATAGCCGCCAAGACTGATAGTTTTGCGTTCTTTTAGGCACGGTAGTCCTTCCAAAATTCTTTGGCCCGCTTGATGTTCTTCGTCTGAGTTTTCTTTGTGCCTTTCAGATCCCCAAGCAACAGAATTACAAAATCCCCGTCTTCTCCAAAGTAAATCCGGTATCCCGGCCCATCGTCAATTCTCAATTCTGATACGCCCTCGCCTACCGGCTCGCAGTCTCCGAAGTTCCCTTCTTCGACGCGATCCAGTCTGTTCATCAAAACGCCATACAGTTTCTTATTGCTCTGCTCTATAGCATCGAGCCAGTCACGGCACGGAACCTGTCCCGTCGCAGTCTCATAAAAGAGAAACTCTCTCGGTTTGGCTTCCACTCATCGTAACGGGGGACCCTCGTGTATCGCAAAATTCACACGTAGAGTAGCACCGCCTCCATGACGTTTCAAGAGCGTCATCCACACTGAGGTATCGAACCCTCAGAACCCTTGCGGAGCTTTCGGATTCTAAAGCCGGGGGCTTACGAGTTCCCAGCGCTTCCGCCAAGTGTGAATTACAATTTACACTCCCTCCAAGATACTGAATACAAAGCCATGAAGTCAAGCGCTCGGCTAGCTCTGCCACGGCATCGGGCCTATCATTTGTGTCACGTGACGTCCGGGCCTGCCCGGGCAGTCCTCGCGACTAGAAAGACCAGGCTCGGTTATCCCCCTTCACGATGCCAAAGTCACGACCCGCCCTTGACTCACCTGCTAAAATAGATTTATAGCAAACAAGCATTTGCCTCAGCACCACTTGCTCCTTGACAATTAAACCCGCGCCGCAATCAGTCATTGTTTCACTGGCCCACGTCCTCGACCCGTCTATCGGGCGTCTTGCGAATAACTCCATTTCTTTCAATACTTTGAAAGCGAGCTAATAACCCGCGAGAAAGACCCATGCTAAGTGATTGATTCCACGTGACGACACCAGCGAGACGCGTCGAATTGTCCGGTAAATCAAGCTAACTCCTTATTCCGGAATACTTTGCCTATAAGTCATTATGATTGAATACTTTGGCGGTAGACATTCCATAAGGGCATCAAATCACTTGACACATATGTGCGTTTAGTGTACGATGGTTTCATGAAGCCGCCGAAAACACTCCAACAAGCCATCGTTTACTTCGCCGATCCAGAGCAGGCTTTCGAGTACGCCATTCAACTCCGCTGGCCAGATGGCAAGGTCACCTGCCCACGTTGCGGCTCCGATAAGCACTCGTTTATCAAGACCAAGAAACGCGGCTCTGGTTCTGCTACAACTGCAAAAAGCAGTTCACGCTCAAGGTTAATACGATCTTTGAAGATTCGCCGTTCCTCTGGATAAGTGGATGGTTGCCGTTTGGATGCTGGTCAGCTGCAAGAATGGGATCTCCAGCTACGAACTCGGCAAGGACTATCGGCGTCACTCAGAGAACCGCTTGGTTCATGCTTCAACGGATCCGCAAGGCTCTGCATCGTGGCTCCTTTGGGTTAACACGAAAATCGGCGGGACTCCAGATACCGAAGTCGAAGTGGATGAAACTTTCGTTGGCGGTAAGACCAAGAACATGCACAAGGATCGCAAGCTGCGCTATGAGTCAAGAAGGGCGGGCATCATGGCGGCAAGACGGTTGTGCAGGGAATTCTTGACCGCGATCTTCGGACAGTTCGCGCAAAGGTCGTTCCGAACGTCAAGCGCGAGACTTTGCAGAACGAAGTCTTGCAGCAACATGAAATACGGCTCCACGGTCTACACGCGACGATGCGGTCGGCTATGACAAACTTCAATTACAGATTCGTGCATGACGTTGTGAACCATGCCGAGCGTACGTTAACGGCCGCGTCCACACGAACGGCCTTGAGAACTTCTGGTCGCTGCTTGAAGCGCGGCCTTCGCGGAACCTACGTTGCTGTTGAGCCGTTTCATTTGATCGCTATGTTGACGAACAAGTATTCCGTTACAACAATCGCGAAAGGCACCCTAAACGATGCGCACCGCTTCGCGCTGGCCATGTCTCAAGTCGCTGGCAAGCGGCTCACCTACGCCGAACTCACCGGGAAGGACGCAGACTCGCCGCACACGTCCCGACAGGGGCGGGGGAAACGCGAAGTCCCCTTCTAGTCCTTGTCGGCCTGCTCCGTTTTGCGGACGCTAGACGCAGGCGTCCGCTGTTTCTTTGGTTCTGTTTCAGGTTTGGGAGTTCGAAAGAGAACTTTCATTGCCTGCTCGAACTTCTCCGTGACTTCCGGGCCTTCTGCGTATTCTCTCATGCCGTCAGTGTATATCCACCTGGTCAGCGAACACACTTAATTGTGCGGCGCAGTCCTGCATCGTAAATGTTATCGAGCCTGCCCACGTAGCACTACATCTCATTGGCCACTTATCGACATCAACAGCTTTCGACGTGAGTTCTGTAAAAATGGAGGCTAGTCGGCCATCGAATTTCAAAGAATATTGGGCCTCACTTTCAGTGCTAAACTTGACGCCTTCTTGCCATTGTTTCTCCATTACTTCTTGGGTCAAATGAGTTGAGCGGGAGGGTGCTTGTCTACCACGTTCCAAAGCAAAAGTGAGAATATCCTTTGAAAGCGTCAGGAGTTTTGCTCTTAACGGTGACTGGCCAGCATCGGCTTGACGCGCTTGTTTTTCTTATCGCTGCCAGTTCGCGAGCAAGCCCTTTCAGATCAACTGTAATTTGAGGAGTTGGAACTGTGACTTGCAACTGTGCTGGCTTGTCTTTTAGGTCTTTGTTTGTTTTGTCCCGATCTTCCAACTGCGCCTGTAAAGTGGGCACCTTTAAAGCTTCGCGGTATTGATCGCGCCATGCCAAGAAAAAAGAAACTAGTAAGAATACGCCACCGAAAACAACAGCAAACGCCCACTCTCGGCATTTTCCAATCTAAGATGCGCTCTGTAAATACGACTATCCCGGTCACCGCGCCTCCAGTGACATATGATTGCCAATGGCTAACCACCGCCAGAATGAAAACAAAAAATTCAGACACCATGACGCACACCTCTGCCTCGCTTGGAATATAATCCAAGTGATTGAGTTAGCGAGGTTAAACCACTTATACATGTGCGTCAAGTGATTTGATAC
>CAWCDV010000023.1:0-32852 GCA_963794365.1 uncultured Acidobacteriaceae bacterium | reverse complement strand
ATAATCCAATCCACAGCTGTGGGAGTGATCCGAACCATGTCACAATCAACCATGTCACGGTCAGTCTTCCGATCGGTAGTGTGCTGTCTACTGGCGATCCTGGTTCCGGCGCAACTGTGCTTGCAGGGGAGTCGGCGTCGGCCATGCTGTATGCCAACGGCACGGCGTGGCTGAACGGCAGCGAAGTTCCGAAGTCGGGCGCGGTATTTTCCGGGGACATGCTGCAAACGCGGGCCGATTCGACCGCCAACATTCAAGCGCCCGGATCAACGTGATGGTGCTGGCGGACTCGCTGGTGAAGTTCCAAGGGCCGGCGGTGGAAATCGAGCATGGGTCGGTTCGCGTGACGACCTCGCGTGGGCTGGCCGCGCAAGCCGGAGACGTGACGGTGAAGCCGGCCTCCAATGCGTGGACCGAGTTTCAGGTCACCGACGTTGATGGGCGTGTGCAGATCGCGGCCAACAAGGGCGACCTGACGGTGCAAGACGACAAGGGGACGACAACCGTGACGCAGGGCCAGCAGACCACGCGCGACGACACCAGCGATACCGAGAAAAAAAAGAAAAAGCGCGCGCAACGGCGGGGAGCGGCGCCGGCGGCGGGCGGCGGAGTCATGAGTTCCACGTATGCGATTTACGGAGGGATCGCGTCGTGGGCGGCGCCGCGGTCTGGGTGTTGGCTGCTCGGCAAACCCGGTGAGTCCTTCCTGCCCGACGACTCCCTGTCAGTGATTTTCGGACGACGCGAATTCTGCCCCTGAGTTCGTTCCAATGACGTTCTGTGGTGGGCGACTGAATCCATGTCGCGCTATGTTTCCTACCGAGATTTCGACTGGGTCCTGATGGGCTTCGTGCTGGTGATCTGCGCGCTCGGCGTGGTGCAGATTCACAGCGCGACCGAGCACACCAAGTTTGCCGGCGCCCACCTCAAACAGATCTACTGGATTCTGGCTGGTGTGGGGGCGATGTTTCTGGTCAGCCTGCTCAACTACCAGGCGCTGCTGGAAAAGATCCACTGGTTTTACTTCGCTTCGCTGGCATCTTTGATTGCGGTCATTCTCTTCGGACAGAAATATCTGGGAGCGCGGCGCTGGATCAAGATGCCGGGGGGCGCGCATTTTCAGCCGTCGGAGTGGGTGAAGCTGATCCTGATCCTGGCGGTGGCAAAATATTTTGCCGATTTGCACCAGCGCGAACTGTCGTGGCCGGATTTCCTGAAGGCGGGTGCGATCGTGGGTTTTCCCGATGCTGATGGTGCTGGCGCAGCCCGATCTGGGCACGGCCCTGACCTACATCCCGGTCGCGGTGATGGGCTTGTTTCTGGGCGGACTGCGGTGGAAACAGGCCGTGGTCGTGCTGCTGATCGTAGGGTTGCTGGTACCTGTAGCCTGGATGAAGGTGTTGAAGCCGTATCAGAAGGAACGGTTGACGAGTTTTATGAACCCGGATGCGGATCGTCAGGGCTCCGGGTATCAAGTGAATCAATCCCTGATTGCGGTCGGCTCCGGCGGCATCTGGGGCAGCAGCCAGGTATCGCAGACGCATTTGGCGTTTCTGCCGGTGCCGCAAACGGACTTTATTTTTGCGGCGTTCGCCGAGGAGCATGGGTTTGTAGGAGCTCTAGGGGTTCTGCTGTTATACTTTATAGTGCTGATGCGGTTGACCCAGAATGCGCAAACAGCGCCCGACCGCGCTGGCGTATTCCTGGTGATGGGTGTGGTGGCTGTGCTTAGCTTTCACATCCTGGTCAACGTTGGCATGGTGGTCGGCTTTATGCCGGTCACGGGAATACCTCTGCCGCTGATGAGTTACGGCGGGTCTTCCGTCCTTTTCATGTTTCTGGCGCTGGGGATGGTTATGAACGTCAGGATGCGCCGCTTTGTGAACTGAGACGGTGGGCAGTACCAGGGCGCCTTCTTAACCGTGAAAGGGAACGCGCTAGCGAAACAAGATTCAGCAGTAACAAGATTACGAACGCCCTCGCGAAAAAGGAGGGCAGATTACCGGCGAAGTGTGAAGCCGGACAGGATTGAAGCCCGTCAGGCGGGGAACGGCCCCCTCAGCGGAATTGAGAGAGCGGTCACAGACCTGAAGCAGGGCTCAACGCGATCAGTGCAGACGAGTTCGAACAATTCACTGCAGTGTAGGTCCCGGGGCGACATCCGGGATCGCGCCCGCTCCTACCCGGAGCAGCGCTGAACGCTATCGATCCTTCCGTCCGACGTTCCGCTTCGATCCGGTGAAGAAAAACCGGAGTAACGATGAACAAAGAATTGTATGTGTCTTCCACGCCTCACGAAACCAAAGTGGGGATCGTGGAAGATGATCAACTGGCAGAAATCTACCTGGAACGGGAAAACGAATACACCTTAGCAGGCTCAATTTACAAGGGCCGAGTAACGCGCGTGCTGCCCGGCATGCAGTCGGCGTTTGTGGACATCGGATTGGAGCGCGACGCGTTTCTCTACGTCTCCGATTTCATGGATCTGGAGCAGCAGGACGAAGATCTGGATGAAGCGATTCCAGCCAATCGTCCGGTGGCGGAGGCGCGTCCGCGGCCCGGTTTGGAAGCGGGCGGTCCAGCGATTAATAGTGGACGGCAGCGTGCCGAAGCCGGCGGACAGAGGGTGAGGGAGAAGAGCCGGAAGCGGCTTCTTCGGAAGCACCGGGCAACGCCGCGGGCGTTGCGCGCGACTTTCGCGGGCGTCGACGCGTCGCGGACGCCGGGGCGAAACGGGCGGCCGGAGCGGGCCGACGTCCGGAGCGCGGTGAAATTCGAAGCGAAGCGCGCAGTGAAACCGGCAGTGAACCACGGAGTGAACCTCGTAACGAATCACGCGATGAACCTCGGAACGACCGCTTTAACCGCGGCGATCGGGCAGGACGCAGCGGATCGGAATCGCGATTCCAGCGGCCGGCAGCGACCACCGCCGATCCGGTCGCGACTACGATTACGGACCGCCTCCGGGATATCAACCGATCATGCTTCCCGGCGAATCGATCTCGAAGTACCAGCGACAGAGTCAGAATCAAGCGCCGGCTTTGCCGGCCGAGAGCGCAGCCGCGGCGGAGCGGCCAGTGTCGGCCTCCATCGTTGCGAGCTTTCCTGACGATGAGCCAATCTTCGCGGCGGAGGTTACCGAGCCACTCCACGAACAGCATGAGCATGTGCTGAACGCGGAAGTCGAGGAGGAGGTGCACGGGACTGTTTCCAGCGCAGCGCCAGCAGCGGAAGCTTGGGAAGTCCGCGACAAGTGCAATCCGCGCTCGGAAACTTTCTCAGCGCCAGAGACTGGACACGAGGCAGTGCAGGAAGCGGACTTCGTGGCAGCTCCGCAAGTTCGCACATGAACGGACGATGTTATGGACGATGTTACCCGCGATGGTTCTCGCGAGTGCGCACGGTGCCGTGGAGGAACAGGAGATCGAGGAAGAAGAAGCCGAGCTCACATCCTACGGCGAGCACCTGGAGACGATGGAGGCTTCGAGGAACTGGAAGAAGAAGAGACGCACGCGGCGGGAGGAGAGTTGGCGGAACCGGAGGTGGGAGAGCTCAGCTCCCGGGCTGGCGGCCGGCCGCCGAAGCCGGCGCGAACGGCGAAGAGGTTCCCGAAGCGGTCCTGGAAGAAGAAGAGCGGGAAGCGGAGGAGTTGGAACTCGAAGAAGCGCAAGCAGAAGCGGAGGCGCTGCTGGAAGCCGAGGCGATTGGCGACGGCACGGTGGATGCCAGCGCCGAAGTGCGCAGCCCCGCACCGGAGGCGAGGCTCTTGCAGCGGACGCAGCGCCGCGGGCCCGCCTTATCGGACCGCGGTTCGATCGAGGACCGCGGACGGCGCGGTGGACGCCGCTTCCGCCGCCGCGAAAACACGGTTGTGCCGCAGATCAGTGAACTGCTCAAAGAAGGGCAGGAAGTGCTGATCCAGATTGCCAAGGAACCGATCGGCAAGAAGGGCGCGCGCATCACCAGTCACATTGCTTTGCCGGGGCGCTTTCTGGTGTTCATGCCCACGGTGAACCACACCGGCGTGTCGCGCAAGATTTCGTCGGAAGAAGAGCGGCAGCGGCTGAAGCGGATCATCCTGAGCGAGCGCGAAAACGGCGGCGGCGGTTTCATTGTGCGGACGGCGGCGGCGGGCGCTTCGGACGAAGAATTGCGCGCCGATATCCGCTTCCTGAAAAACCTGTGGAACGAAATCAAGGCGCGCTCGGACAGCAGCAAGTCTCCGGCGCTGATCTATCACGATCTGAATGTGGTGGAGCGGGTGCTGCGCGATCAGGTGAGCTCGGATTTTTCGGTCGATCTGGGTCGACACCGAGCAGGAATACGAGCGCATTCTGCGCTTTGCCAATCGCTTCCAGCCGGCGTCTGGTGCAAGCGCGTCAAGCTCTACACGAAAGAGACGCCGCTCTACGACCAGTTCGGTCTGAACGAGGAAATCAACAAGGCGCTGAAGTCGAAAGTCTGGCTGAAGAGCGGTGGGTACATCGTGATCAATCAGACCGAGGCGCTGGTCGCGATCGACGTGAACACCGGCAAGTATGTCGGCAAGACGGCCCGTCTGGAAGACACGATCGTGAAGACGAACGTGGATGCGATCAAGGAGATCGTGCGCCAGGTGCGGCTGCGCGATCTGGGCGGCATCATCATCATCGACTTCATCGACATGGACGAGCGGCGCAACCGGCAGAAAGTCATGCAGGCGCTGGAAGAGGCGTTGCGCGCCGATCGGGCGCCGTCGAAGGTGCTGCAGTTCAATGATTTCGGTCTGGTGGCGATCACGCGCAAACGCGTGAAGCAGTCGCTGGAACGGACGATTGGATCGCCCTGTCCGTATTGCCAGTCCACCGGCTTTGTGAAGTCGGTGAACACGATCTGCAACGAGGTCTATGTCGAAATGCGCAAGATCTCGAAGCATCTCGAGCACAGCGACGTGATGTTGCGAGTGAATCCGGAGGTCGCGAAAGCCCTGAAGGTGAACAACGCGCAACTGCTGAATGAAATGGAAGAGCTCACGAAGAAGACGATCATCGTGAAGTCGGATCCGGCGCTGCACCAGGAACAGTTTGATATTCACTGAGTTGCTGGGTTCAAGATAACCGCGAGCCAGGGAACAGAGGAGGGACGGGCATGGTGCTCGTCCCTTCATTACTTGGGCGTGATTCTTGTGTGCGAATGCCCGTTCGTGATCGAGCTCCTATCAAGAAGAAAACGACGCGTGCAGTACAAAGTCACGTAGGACGGACGCAGTCGAATGTACCGAGACCCTGGGCGCAGCCAAAGAAAAATAGTGCGCTTGCCTCCCGCGCGGGGTTTATAGTGTAGGGCTATTGCCAGCTGGGGAAATTGCGGTTAATGGGTCGGCGGCTGGCCCTGTTTTTTTAATCAATTCCTCCCCCGCATTACGTCATCGCTCTCATGCTCCGCAGACGATCTTTCTGAGCGGAGGGAAACTGCTCGGCAGTGGAAGTGGCCGGCCGACGCAGTTGTAACTCTGGCCACTTCGATTTGTGTGAAATCCAAAAAGGAGCAACTGATGAAGAACATGATTCGTGTCATCGCAGAACGACGTTTGCCGCTATGCTGCTGCCCACCTTCTCACTCGCTCAAGCTGTACCCGTGCGGCCGTTCCACGACGGTCCGGTGTGGAATATCGCCTTCATTAAAGCCAAGCCCGGCGTCGGACTGAAGTACATGGAGTACCTGGCGGGGAGTGGAAGACCGAACAGGAAGCCCTGAAGAAAGCTGGGCTTACCCTCAACTATATGGTCATCCAAACCGAGTCGCACGGTCCCGATGACTTCAACCTTATGCTGATGACCGAATTCAAAGACCTCGCCACACTGGAAGACGACCGGGCCAAGAGAGAGGCTGTCGCCAACAAAGCCTTAAACAGCAATGACAAGAAGATGATCGAGGGCTACCAGGAACGCGCCAGTTGGCGCGAAATCATCGGTAGTCGCCTGGCGCGGGAAATCCTACTGGAGCCGAAGAAGTAACCTGCCCGATCTTGCAGAGCGGCAAAGGCGCGAGGGATCGCGCTTCTGAGCCGAGTGGCCCCAGGTCTCGCGTTTTTCGAGACCTGGGAGGTCACCACATCCTTCAGCAGCTCCGGATGATCCCCGGTCTCCGGTAGTGGGCTACTTTGCAGCTCCTGAGTAAACGTCTTTCCCATGATAAAAGCCCCAACCCAGAGACCGCGGTAGGGGTCGTCTTGGATGGACAACCCTTCTCCTTCGCGTTAGCCCACTACCCGGTCTCCAGCACGATTGACATCGGTGACAGCGCCAGAGTAGGGTTAGGTGCTTTTCCAACAAATCCTCTAAGCACAAGGAGAGCAAAATGCGAGTGCCACTGGCGCTTTATGGTGTGGTGTTGTGCGTCTGTCTCGTCCCAATCCTCTCGGCGCAAGATGCGGCCAAAGTTGATCCCAAGCATTACACGGTAGTGAGCGAAAACGCCCAGGTACGGATTCTGAAGGTGCACTACGGCCCGCACGAGAAGTCAGTCATGCACAGCCATCCCGCCACGGTTGCGGTGTTCCTTACCGACGCCAACGGGCAGTTCAGCTATCCGGACGGGAAAAAGCAAGACCTTTACCGTCAAGGCAGGCGATGCGCAATATAGCGCGGCCGAGATCCACTTGCCGGAGAACACCAGCGACAAAGGGATGGATGTAATCGTAGTCGAACTGAAAGGCAAGGCTCCGGCAAGGCGTCAAGCCAGCGAAAACGGAGATGAAGTAATCTTCCCAATGTGATGGACTGCAACTAGAGGGACGGCAGGGTGCCCCACTCATTCGCGTGTTTTGCGAATGAGTGGGCGGCTCATCACCCTACGAAAACGCCAACTCCTTAGCCCGCTGCACCGCCTTCACCACCGCCTTGATCAAAGTCACGCGCAGCTTGCCCTCTTCCAGTTCCATGATGCCGTCAATCGTGCATCCCGCGGGCGTGGTCACCGCATCCTTCAGCAGCGCCGGATGATCCCCGGTCTCGAGCACCACGCGCGCCGCGCCCATGGTTGTTTGAGCCGCCAGAAGCGTCGCCACATCGCGCGGCAATCCCGACCTTCACTCCCGCCTCCGCCAGCGATTCCAGAATGATGTAGATATACGCCGGCCCGCTCGCCGACAATCCCGTGACCGCGTCCATATGTTTTTCGTCCACGACCACGGTCCGCCCCACCGCATCGAAAAACTTGGTCGCCGTTTCCAGATGCTGCTTGGTCGCGAACTTTCCCTTGCACAGCGCCGTCATGCCCGCGGCCAGCACGCAAGGAGTATTCGGCATCGCCCGCACCACCGGCACTTCTTTTTCCAGTCGCCCGCTCAATCATGTCCGTCGGAACTGACGCCGCCACCGAAATCACCAACTGCTTCCCATTCAAGTGCGCGCGAATCTCCTGCACCACGTCCGCCACCACCTGCGGCTTCACGCAAAGAAAAATAATGTCCGCGTCCTTCACCGCCTCCGCATTGTCGGTCCCCGCGTGCACCTTCAACTTCTCCTTCAGCATCCGCGCCCGCTCCGGATGCGCCACCGTTGCCCAAGTCTGCCCCGGCGACAGCAATCCATCGCGCAAGAAGGATTGCAGCAGAATCGATCCCATCTTCCCCGCGCCCAAAACCGCCACTTTCTTTCTTCTCACTCAAACTCTGTGGCATGCGAATTCTCCCAACAAAAATTCTCCAGTAGAGACGCAGCTTGCCGCGTCTGAGACGAGGCAAGCCTCGTCTCTACGGAAGACTACACTAGCCACCGAAATCGAGACAGCCGTCCTCACGCTAACCCACAATTTCCTCCGGCACCATCTTCAATATCTCGCGCCCAATCGGCAATGAAGCCGTCGCCGCCGGAGAAGGCACATTCAGCACATGCAAAAACCGCTCCCGCCCCACAAACCGGAAATCATCCACCAGCGCGCCATCCGTCCCCACCGCCTGCGCCCGCACTCCCGACCCGCCCGGCGTCATATCTTCCATCCGCACCTCCGGCACCAGTCGCTGGCAAGACCGCACAAACTCCCGCTTCCGCAGCGACCGCCGAAACTCCGATCAGCCCATTTCTCCAGTGCTGCCGCGCCATCGCCCGAAATCCCGCATCCATGAATACTTCCATCGTCTCGCCCAAATCGAAATCCCGCCATCGATATCCTTCGCGCCGGAACGCCAGCACCGCATTCGGCCCGGCATCCACATTCCCCTGAATCCGCCGCGTGAAGTGCACTCCCAGAAACGGATACCGCGGATCCGGCACCGGATAAATCAGTCCCCGCACCAACTCCTGCCGCGCCGCCGCCAAATCGTAATACTCCCCGCGAAACGGAACCAGCATCATCCCCGGATCATCCCCTGCCATGCGCGCCAACCGATCGCTATACAGCCCCGCGCAATTCACCACATACCGCGCCGAAAATTCCCCCGCCCGCGTTCGCACCACCACGCCGATTCCCCGAAACATCGAATCCCACGACCCCAGCGCCCGTCTTAACCTCCGCCCCGCGTCCCGCCGCGATCTCCGCATACTTCGCCGTCACCGCCGTATAATCCGTGATCCCGGTCGACGGCACCAGCAGCGCTCGAACTCCGCCAACATGCGGTTCGATCTCGAGCATCGCCGCGCGCTCCAGCAGCCGCAAACCCTCCAACCCATTCGCCACGCCCTGCGCAAGTAACACATCCAGCCGCGCTGTCTCCTCCGAGTTAGTAGCCACAATCAATTTCCCGCACACCTCATACGGAATCCCATGTCGCGAGCAGAACTCCACCATCTCCCGCGCCCCCGCTACACACAGCCGCGCCTTCAGCGATCCCGCCTTGTAATAAACGCCGCTGTGGATGACCCCGCTATTGTGTCCCGTCTGATGCCGAGCCACTCCCGCTTCTTTCTCCAGAACCACCACGCGCAACCGCGGAAACCGCTCGCTCGCTTGCATGGCAAACGAAAGCCCAACAATCCCGCCGCCAATCACCGCAATGTCATAGGTCATAAGACAAGTCCGTGTAGCGCGGACACTCTTGTCCGCGGCTTTCGACTCCGTGTGGGGACGGGCGTCCCGGCCGTCCAAGCCGTGCAAAAGCACGGCAGCCCACCGAGATGATCCTACCTCACAAGACGCTCACCTCACCGTGACGCAAGAACAACGGAATGTGACGCAAGAAAAAGGGCGCAGACATGATGTCCGCGCCCCACTCCTGCAAAAGTTTTTTCTCGGCGCCCTTCGCGTCTCGGCAGTGAAATCGCCCTACTGCACCGTCAGTGTCACAACATCCCCGTGCGCCGCCCCACCCGCAGCCGTCGCCGTCACCGTAACCTGCGACGCGCCCACTGCCGTCGGCGCCGCCACAGTCAGAAAAGCCGATCCCGGAGCTGCCCCTGTCGCCGGCGTAGCCGTCACCGTCACCGTCGCCGGGTTCGGCACCACCGCCGGAGGCGTATACAGCCCCGTCCCGCCTATCGTGCCATTCGCACTGCCGCCCGTGATCGCCCAGGTTACGCTCTGGTTGGCCGTGAATTGTTGCTGATTACCTCCCGCCGGCCACGAGTTACCCGGCTCATCCGCAAACAACACAGTCCCCGTTTGCGGATTCACCGTTCACCGGTGTTGTGCCGCTGCCACTGCCCGCGACCCCGCCGCAAGAAATCAGCGCCATCAATCCAAGCCCCAGGCAAATCGCCGTGATCCCTCCGTAGAGACGCGGATTGGCACGTCTCTTTGGCCCGACCCCCACCGCCCCCCCACAATCCCCACCAGCACCACCCACAAGAAGAGTGCGTAGGGACGGCCGCCCCCGAGAGCCTGCCCTGAGCGAAGCCGAAGGGTCCAGGCCGTGCGCAGCACGGCCCCCCGCCGCGCCCCGACTGCGTCCCCGAATTCGGCCCCATCGTCGTAATCGTCAGCGTCACCTTCACCGGAGGCGTCCCCAGCGCCCCCGCCGCAATCGTCGCCGGACTAAACCCGCAACTGGCGCCGTATGCCCCGCTAGTCAACGCCGGCAAGCCCGAGCACGCAAAACTCACCGCCGAGCTGAACGTCCCACCCCCCACCGGAGCCGCCGCAAACGTATAGCTGGCGCTCTGTCCCGCCAGCACTGTCACCGAAGTGCTGCCCGTGTCCGTCCACGTAAAGTCCGCAGCCGTCCCCGTTACCGTCAGCGTCTCTGTCGGTGTGGCCTGCGCCAGCGTTCCGTCCGTTCCTTGGATCGTAAAATTGAATGTCCCCGGCGTAGCGCTGCCCAGTGTCACCGTAAACGGAGCGCCCGCGGCCGTAGGTGTCACCGGATGGGGCGTAATGCCGCACGTTCCCGGAGCTCCAGCCGTACACGTTAGAGCGACGCTCTTGCTGTATCCATTCACCGCCGTCAGCGTCCCATTCCAGGTTACATTCTGATTCACCACTGTTGTATTTGGAGTCGCCGTCAGCGCAATCGTAAAACTCGGCACCGGCGCCGTTACCGTCAGCCCAAACGTCTGCGTCTTGGCCGCCGGCGCGCCCACTGTCATCGCCGAGATCGTCACCGTAACCGGACCACCTGCCGCAGTTCCTGCCGCCGCCGTCACCGTCAACCTAACCGTCACCGGTGTCGAAGACGTCGGACTCACCGAACTCGATGGCGAGAACACGCAAGCCGCTCCGGACGGCAGCCCCGCCGAGCAACTCAGTGTCACCGTCCCCGCAAGACTTCCCGCCGCCGTCACCTGGAACGTGCTTGTCCCCGACGTTCCGCCCTGCCCCACCGTCAGCGAATTTGGACTGGGCGCCGTCAAGTTGAAGTCCACCACATGCAGCGTGACCGCTGCGTCGTGTGTAATCGTGTTTGGGTCGGTGCCCACCGCGTGCGCGTTGAAGCTGTAGTCGCCCACACTTCCGCCCGCGGTCAAGTTGTACGTTGCCGTCGGCGTTATCTGTTCGTGGCTGCGGCACGCAGGTCGCGGGCACCGTGCCGGTGCAACTTATATTCACCGGGCTCGCGTATCCGGCCTCCGCCGTCAGCGTGCCATTGAACGTCGCCGTCTGCGTCGGAAAAATCGTTTGCGGCGAATTGGAAACTACATTCGTGTAGCTGCGCCGACACGTTGTAGTTCCAAATACCGCGCCCGTACGTCGATGCCACCAGCGTTTTCGTGCCCGCGTAATTGAAAAGTTGCAGCGCCGTCACCGGAGCGTTCGGCAGAAATCCCGAAACTCCCGGCCCCGGCGGCGGACCAACTTCCGTCCAACCCGGAGCGCTCGTCGCACTCACAAAAATGCCAACGTCGGTTCCCGCGTAAACCAGCCCCGCTTGCGCATCCACCAGCAACGCGTTCACCGGATTGTCCGGCAACTCCGTCGCTCCCGTGCCCGTCCAGTCCGTCCAACTCCCGCCGGCATTCGCAGTCTTCCACACGTGCGAGGTGGGGAATCCCGGCGTGCTGAATCCCATGATCCCGACATACGCCGTGTTGCCAGTCGCATCGGACGAATCCATCGCGACCGTCGAAATCGCATACCCGTTCGGATTCACATTCTGGGTTGCGTTCTCGGTCACATTCGTCATCAAACTGACGCCGGCGTTGGTCGTGACCCATACTTCGCCCCCAGGCGACCCGCTCAGCGGCCCGTATCCGTTGGTCACCGCATATACGACCGTCGAATAGCCGTTCGGCGCTGGACCGCCCGCGGCTACCGCATTGACCAGGTTGATTTCATCGCCCGTACACAAACCCGTTCCTAACGTGTCGAAGTCATTGCTGAGTTGCACCGGAGCCGTTCCGCTGGTGCTGATCTGCCACACCCGGCACGTTCCCACCAGCATTTCACTGCTATTCTGCGGGTCCAGAATGTAGGGAGTATCGTAAGCTCCCTGATCTCCGCCCAGATCGCTGGAGCCGACGACCTGAAGAAATGCAGCGTCGTTACACTCCGGTCCCGACTCACATTTCATAATCGTGACGTAGGGGTTCGCCGCAAACCACTCGTCCGGGTTGTTGGGATTGATCGCATTGAATCCACCATCCCCGCCCAGCGCATTCTGCCAAGTACTGCTGCTGGTTGCGGTGCTGGTTTTAGGTGAGCCGTTACCCTGCGTTCCCCCGAGCAGAATGTCCGCGCTCGTGGGGTGCACCGAGACAGAAACAAATTCCGTCATCGAGCCCAGGGTCTGGCTCAGGCTGTCAAACTGATTCGTCCCGGTACAACTCCCGGTGGTCAGACCGGAATACCCATCGAGCGTCCGGCTGATTCCCCCGTCGTGCGCGAAGTAGCCGGGCGTTGTGTCGCCCACGACCATGAACGCGATTCCGTGCTGGTCCGGATGCACATGCGCAGGCGCCGCCAGCGGGCTGCATCCGTAGACGTGTGTTAGATTGAACCAATCACTCAGATTGCAGACCGGGGGCTGTTGACCTAACACTAACGTGCACTTGTAAAGATTGACGGCACCGGCGTAAACATCCGTTTCCCCCGCTCCATTGGGGATCGCGGACAACTCCAGGTTGTACCAACCCTGCTCCACTCCGCAGCCGCTGTTCGGGCCATGTTCGGTCCAAACGCACTGTCGCCGCAGTTGGTGATGCCGTTGTCCGGAATCTCGCGTCCAACTCGCTCCGCCCGTTCGTCGATCCGCCAGATGCCCTCATCGGCGGGTGTGGGATTTCCATAGTAGTCCGGCTGCACGTCGACCACCCACACATACATCTCGTTGCGCCCCGGTACCACCGCGAACTCGCCGCGATAAATCAGGCAAGTGGTTGCGTTCGAACCAGCCGGCACAGTTCGCCGATGCAAGTCCCGCAGTCGGTTGCGTAGTCAGCGGCGTGAAGTTCTGGCCATCCGTCGATGAGTACAGCCCGTGACGCCGGATGAAAGCGTAGAAAGTCCCGCTCGCTCCCCTGGCTCGCGTTGTAAATCACCGCCGTGGCCGATGCGGGAACGGCGCCGTCCGTGAGGATTGCGCGGTTCCACGTCGCTCCACCATTCAGCGAGTAGTAAAGTCCGACGCACAGTCGAATTCCCATCTTCTTCCGGGCCAAGGCAGGAAAGAGGACTGTTGTCTCCAGCCGTCGCCGCTTCCAGGCCAAGGCACAAGCCGTTGTCTCCCGCCGTTGCAGCCACGACCAGGTTAGGATTCGCCGTGCTGAAAGCGATCTTGCTGAAACCGATTCCCAAGAAACGATTGGTCCCATTCGGAGCCTGCCCTATCCCCGTGATCTCGGTCCACGTCGAACCCGCATTTGTCGAAAGCAGAATTCCCAGCCCATAATAAGAATCGGCCGAACTGTTCGTCTCCCCGGTCCCGACCAGAATCACGTTGCTGTTTCCCGGCTGCAAAGCAATCGCGCCCACCGCCAACGTAGGCTGATCGTCAATCAACGGCTGCCAGATGACTGAAGCGGGATTGGAACTCAGACTTCCCGCGTTGATCGATTTCCAAAGACCGCCATAAGCGCCGCCCAACAGCACCGTGTTTCCGCTAGTGTCCGCCGGATCGATCAGCACCGAGGTAGCCCGCCCCGAGACCCAGTTGTAATCCTGCCCTCCATCTCCCGTAGCATCGGAAGCCAGCGGAGCCGGTCCCAGCGGCACCCACGCTGTGGAGACCGAGCGAAGCGGGTGCCCCACCCAAGCTCTGCTTGGGTGGGTGTGTGGAGGACGACAGCAGATGTCGAACCTGCAGCCAGCGCGCCGGCCCGCATCGCCATCTTCTGCCGATAAGCCCGAAACCGCAGCCCCGCCGCCGATTCTCCTCGAGGCACAGTCCGCCCCCGCAGGTTCCAGTTCCAATGCAAATGATCGCGCAGATACGGACGAACCCCGCCGCGCTCTTCGCCGCTCCATTGGCCTCTCTTGGCAGAAGGCGGCGAGGAAGTGGTTTTCTCGCCAAACTTCTGACCGAAGGCGCTGCCCAAGAACCCGCCGCCGAAAATTCCGCCGAGAAGAAAAACGAAAGCCGCGAAGAAGAATCAAGAAAATAAAACGAGGAGAACGCAAACCCCGGCTGACCATAAATTGAAACGCCACTCTTGCGCTGGCGCGACCCAGCGCACAAGTAGAGTCTCAACCATTAAGAGAAGATTTCCACGTCCTCGAAAGTCTCCCCGTCCTTGGTAGCCAATCTTTTGAAAGGCGAA
Source organism: uncultured Acidobacteriaceae bacterium (assembly GCA_963794365.1). Taxonomy (GTDB): domain Bacteria; phylum Acidobacteriota; class Terriglobia; order Terriglobales; family Acidobacteriaceae; genus Acidiflorens. The sequence continues at coordinate 18,744 of CAWCDV010000023.1, read as the reverse complement.
AAGCGAAAAGCCAAAAGCCAATAGCCAAGAGCCCAAAGCCAAAAGCTGCCAATCCCCGCAACATTCGCTATACTACTAAGGTATGTCCGTGATCAAAAACATCGGAGCCATAGCCACGGGAATGAGCATCACCCTGAAGGAGATGTTTCAGCCCACGATCGTCGAGAACTATCCCGACGGCCCCGGCCCCCTGAAAGGCGCAAAGTTTCAGGAACGCTATCGCGGCATGCACGTTCTGCAGCGCGACGAAAACGGACTGGAAAAATGTGTAGCCTGTTTCCTCTGCGCCGCCGCGTGTCCGGCCAATTGCATCTATATAGAAGCCGCGGAAAACACCGCTGAAACCAGGGTCTCAGGCGCCGAACGCTACGCCCGCGTCTACAACATCGACTACAATCGATGTATATTTTGTGGGTATTGTGTGGAGGCCTGCCCGACGGATGCGATTACGCATGGACATGGATTTGAGCTGGCGACGTTCAGTGCGAGCAATTTGATTTATCGGAAAGAACAAATGCTGGCGCCGGCTCCAGCGCACATGGGAGCCAATCAAGTGTTTGCACAATCGGAACTGGATGCGGGCGTAACGGGGACTTAACGATCTTCAAGATTTTTCCACCAAACGCCGGTCCCCGCAGGGACCGGCGTTGTTGTATGGGAAAGCAGTCCTTGGTGGTCAGTCGTTGGTCGTTCGCTCTGCGCCTCCCGCTGCGAACTGAGACGGCCGGTTGCGCGTTTTTTGCGCAAGAGTGGGATTCGACGCTCGCCTCCCGGCGGGGATTTGTTGTTGCACTTGATTTTGGGTGGCGCAGCGCTTCAGCGCTGCGGTAACTGCATTGTTTGGATTGCGGCTTCAGCCGCCGAGGTCACGACCGGCAACTCATGTCCAACTTTCTCCAACTCGTAAAAGAACGCGTCGTCATTTATGACGGCGCCATGGGGACGAATATCCAGAAGCGCAATCCGACCCTGGACGATTACTGGGGCAAGGAGAATTGCAGCGAAGTTCTGGTGCTCAGCCGTCCCGACATTATTCGCGAGATTCACGCCGACTTTTTCCGCGTGGGCTGCGACATCGTGGAGACGAATACGTTCGGCGGGACGGGCCTCGTTCTAGGCGAGTTCGAACTGCGCGACAAAGTTCGTGAGATCAACCTGAAGGCGGCGCAACTCGCCCGGGAAGTGGCGCAGCAATTCTCAACCAAGGACAGACCAAGGTTCGTAGCCGGATCGATGGGTCCGACCACAAAATTGCCCTCGCTCGGCCACATCGGTTGGGACGCGATGGCAGCTTCCTACGAAGAGCAGGCGGCCGCGCTGATCGAGGGCGGCGTCGATGTGCTGCTCATCGAGACCTGCCAGGATCTGCTGCAGGCAAAGATTGCCACGGTCGCGGTGCTGGAGGCAATGCGCAAGGCGGGCAAGCGTTTGCCGGTACAAGTTCAAGTAACGCTGCAGGAATCCGGAACCATGCTCCTCGGGACCGAAATTGGCGCGGCGCTGACCGCGCTTGAACCGTATGACATTGACGTGATCGGTCTGAACTGCGCCACCGGTCCAGCGGAGATGAACGAAGCGGTCCGCTATCTGGGCCTGAACTCCACCAAGCTGATTTCGGTTTTGCCGAATGCCGGACTGCCGCAGAACGTAGGCGGACATGCGGTGTACAAGCTCTTGCCCAAGGACTTGGCGGAGTATCACAAACATTTTGTAAAAGATTACGGCGTACGCATCGTCGGCGGATGTTGCGGCACAACTCCCGACCATCTGAAAGCCGTAGTCGATGCGGTTACCGGCGTCGAGCCAGCAAAGCGCGATGTGAAGCCAGTAGGCGCGGCTTCGAGCGCCTACACATCAGTCCCGCTGGATCTGGAACCAAAACCTCTGATCGTTGCGGAGGAGATGAACACCACCACGCGGGTCGATCATTTCCGCAAGCTGGTGCAGGCCAAAAAGTACGACGACATCCTGACCCTGGCGAAAAAGCTCGCGAACGAAGGCTCGCACATGCTCGACCTGTGCTGCGCCATCGTGGGCGAAGACGAGAAGGGATACATCTCCGCCATCCTGGAAAAAATCGCGACGCGCGTGCCCGCGCCGATACTGATCGACAGCACCGAAGCCGACGTGGTGGAAGAAGCGCTGAAGCGCATCCCCGGCAAAGCCATCATCAACTCCATCAACCTGGAAGACGGCGAGAAGCGGACATCGAAAGTTTTGCCCATGGCCAAGCGCTATGGCGCGGGCGTGATCGCGCTGACCATCGACGAAGAGGGCATGGCGCTGACCGCGGACAAGAAAGTTGCGATCGCGCATCGCATCTTCGAGTTGGCTACACAAAAGTACGGCATCCGTCCGGTGGACTTGCTCTTCGACGCGCTGACGCTGCCGATTTCGACGGGGCAGGAAGAATACCGCTCGGCGGGCATCGAGACCCTGGCGGCGGTGAAGCGGATCCATGACGAACTGCCAGAAGTGAAAACGGTGCTCGGCGTCAGCAACATCAGTTTCGGCCTGGACGCTTACCCGCGCCGGGTTCTGAACTCGGTGTTTCTGCATGAAGCGGTGGAAAACGGCCTGGATGTTGCCATCGTCAATTACACGAAGATTTATCCGCTGTACAAGATTCCGGCGGAAGAAGTGGAACTGGCGCGCAAGCTGATTTACCAGGACCGCTCAAACGGCGATCCGCTACAGATTTACATGCAGCACTTCGCGGGCGTGAAAGGGAAGGCGCAGGCGCAGACCACGGCGCACGTGGCAACGCTCTCTATCGAGGACAAGCTGAAGTACTCGATCATCAACGGCGAAAAATCGGTGGGCGAGGGCAAAACCAAACGCAGTCTGGAAGAGTTGCTGGAAGAAGCGCTAGTCGAGTACAAGCCGCTAGACCTGATCAACACCGTGCTGCTAGACGGGATGAAGACGGTAGGCGACTTGTTCGGAGCGCGCAAGATGCAGTTGCCGTCGGTGCTCGATTCGGCGGGAGTGATGAAGGCCGCGGTCGCCTATCTAGAACCGAAGATGGAGAAGAAAACCGGCTCGCAGCAGAAGGGTACGATCGTGCTCGCCACGGTGAAGGGCGATGTGCACGACATCGGAAAGAATCTGGTCGACATCATCCTGTCGAACAATGGATTCAAAGTTGTGAACCTAGGAATCAAGCAGGCCGGCGACACGATCATCCACTCGGCGCAGGAGCACAGCGCCGATGCCATCGGCCTGAGCGGCCTGCTGGTGAAGTCGACGCTGGAGATGAAGTACGTGATCCAGGAACTGGAACGGCAGAAGCTGGAGTTTCCGGTGATCTGCGGAGGCGCGGCCCTTACGCGCAAGTACGTAGAAGACGACCTGCGGCGCGAGTATTCGAATTCGGTGTTCTACGGAGAAGACGCCTTCGCGGGCCTGCACGTGATGGAGGATCTTGCGGCGGAGGACGGCAAGCGCGAGGCGCGTCTGAAGGACGGCAGGACGGTGAAGGAATACGCGAAAGCGGCGGCGGTGGATGAAGAAATCGGGCCGGTGTTCTCGGAGCGCAGCGCCGTGGTGACGGATGCGCCGAATATTCCCGAGCCTCCATTCTGGGGCGTGCGAGTGGTGAAGGATTACGATCTGCGGGAGATTTTCAATTACATCAACGACACGGCCTTGTTCAAGAATCAGTGGCAATTGAAGACGGCATCGCAGGAAGATTACGCGCGGCTTGGTGGAAGAGAAATACCGTCCGATCAAGAAGAAGCTGGAAGAAGATGTGATAGCGGCGGGATGGTTCGAGCCGAAGGTTGTGTACGGATATTTTCCAGCGCAAGGCGATGGCAATGAAGTAGTAGTGTACGACCCAAGCCAGTGTGGAGAGCGTGGGGCCGGGCGCCCTCGCCCGTCCAAGCCGAGCGAAGCTCGGCAGGATTTGAAAGGGCACGGCTTCAGCCATGCCGTTCCGGGCTCAAATCAAGAGGGGGCTTTAGCCCCTGAGGCGAGCCTCCGCGAGCTCCTCCGCTTCACCTTCCCCCGCCAGAAGGAAGGCCGCCGCCTGTGCATCTCCGATTTCTTCGCCGCGCCGTCATCGGGAAAGATGGATGTGCTCGGCCTGTCGCTGGTGACGATTGGCCCGAAAGCCTCGGTCGAAACGCAGCGCCTATTCGAAGGCGGAGAATATACGCGCTATCTGTATCTCCACGGCCTAAGCGTGGAGACGGCGGAGGCGCTGGCCGAATTCCATCATAAGAAGATGCGAGAAGAGTTAGGCATAGCGGCCGAGGACTCGCCGCACATTCGCGATCTCTTTCATCAGAAGTATCGCGGCTCGCGCTATTCCTTCGGCTATCCGGCGTGTCCGAATCTGGAGGACCAGACAAAGCTGTTCGCGCTGCTCAAGCCAGAGGAGAACGTAGGCGTGCGGCTGACTTCGGGCTTCTTGCTGGAGCCGGAGCAGAGCACCTCGGCGATCGTGGTGCATCATCCGGGGGCTAAGTATTTTGTGGTGTAGATGGCGATCGTGCACGTATTCATCATCGAGCAGACACGGCTGGCCACGACCTACCGAGAAACTATCCAGATCGACTCCATCAGCGAAGAGCTGAAGCAACTCACTTTGGAGCCTCCTAAACACTCCACGTTTGGGACCGGGTCCACTGGTACAGGGGCTCTTTCTACCTTTCCGACAGTAGATCGCAGAGCATCATGAGCGGCTTTGCGATCGGACTGTAGGTTTAGCCAGCTTCAAGAAGCCGTTGGACACCCTTGGTAACGATTGCTCAGAGGTCTTTTCCGGGCTTCGCAAGCACTTCTTCGAATGTGAGTGGTACGAAGTGTACGACTTCGTCGAGTTCATCGCGAACAATTTCCCCTACTCAGGCCGCAAGGAATTCATCGAGGTCTGCAACGCCACCTTGGAAAAGGAAGTTTCGGCATACAGGTTCGTGAATGGCCTGATTCTCAAGAATTACCGACGAAACAGAGATTGCTGAGATTGACCGTGCACTTGAGGGAGCGCGAGACCCCGTTCGCACGCACTTGCGACGAGCGCTGGAGTTACTCTCCGACAGAGAGTCTCCGGACTACCGCAACTCGATAAAGGAGTCGATCTCCGCGGTTGAAAGTCTTGTAGCAACCGTCGTTGGAGAAAAGGGAACTCTCGGGCAACTGATAAAGAAGATGGAAGATGAGATTGGTCTTCATCCGGCGCTTAAGGCGGCGTTTAGCAATCTCTATGGCTATACATCGGACGAGGATGGAATACGGCACGCAATCCTGGAATCGAAGGACCTGTGTTTTTGAAGATGCCAAGTTCTTTCTCGTTGTTTGCTCTGCGTTCGTCAATTTTGTCGAGAGCAAAGTTGCCGCCGTCAGTGGCAACACTTAAGGAGAAGGGAACACTGTCACGCACGCGGCACACACATTCGCGTTTTTTTGCGAATGGGCGGAGGCGCGCGCAACCCGCGAGCATTTCAACCAGCCCGCGCACCGCGCGATCGCGCGCGCACGGGCCGCTTTTCTTCGCCGCCGCCGATGGCCGCACGCACCATATACCCCGACCGCGTCATCCCCGCCGCCTCTGCCAACGCATCGATTTTTTCAATCTGGCTTTCCCGCGCCGTGATGTTCACGCGCACCGTAGCATCGGGAGCGTCCACGCTCACCATGAAGGCAATCGCGCCGTGCTTCGCCGCGTCCTTCGCGATATCGTCGAGCTTCGACGGCTCCGGCACTGCGTCTCCGTCCTCGATCATGCCCTGGATATGGAGCGCCAGCGCCTCCACCGCCATGCGGCTCGCTTCATCGAGGCTCTTTCCGGCGGTGATGCAGCCCGGAAAATCGGGAAAGCTCACACCGTAATCCGAACCCCGGTCCTTATGAAGATAGGCGATATATTCCATAACCTTGCTCCTTTGATCCGGGCATCACCTCAGATTGATCCCCGCTTGTCTCTCGATACTTTTTAGGGTGCCTATCGGTATGTCGCGGTTCGGGTGTGGCACCGTCACCCTTCCTGTTTTCGTCGGGTGTTTGAATTGCTTGTGACTCCCAACCTGATTCACCTCATACCAGCCGTCTTTCTGTAACTGCCTTATGACGTCCCGGCTGTGCATGTTTCCCCGCGTTGCTAAATAAGAGTAATACACATATTATACACACTAGTCAATACAATAAACTACACATTGCTACACACTAGAAGAAGGCCCGGTGCCCCACCCTTCGTTTCTTGAAGGGTGGGATTCTGCGCCCACCGCGTGTGATCTTTCGCAGACCGCCGTAATCCGACCCCTCCCCTTTTTCATCACAAACGCGATGTACGAGTCATCACGGACATCCAACCGCCCGTCGGCGACAATGGGGTCGACCTGTGGCAGGGCCGAGCTGCGCCCGTCAACCAGGACGGCCCTCGAAGCGGCCCCAGCCCCACTAGTCGGCGCTCTTTGACAACACGAAGTTGAGGCAGCCAGTTGTCAAGGTCCCCTGCCGAAATCCAGCGAGTAAGCCAAACAATCTAACTCCTTATTCCGGAATATTTTACGAATAACTCCTTTAAATTCAAAGATTTGAAAGGAATTTCCCGCCAAAGTTATGATTCTAAAGGCCAGAGATATAAAAAAGATCGTGACGCCCGATAGTACCTTAGGAGTAAACAAACCGCGCCCAAAGTGGGAAAGTAAAGCTAAGTCTTTATTCCTGAATACTTTGACAATAAGTCCTTTGAATTAAATACTTTGGCGGCATACACCCGCTAACACCATGATTCCAATAGACATGGTGAGGGGGTGGGGGGGTAGGGGGGGTGGGGGTAGGGGCGGGTTACGAACTTTCCTCCACGTACTCCGCCTCTGCAGGGGAAAGCGGGCGGGAGTGCATTCTAACTATCAGCAGGCCGACCAGGACTGCGCTGACCAACATGACGACCCGGATGTAGAGGCCGGCGTGAAAGGTCTGGTCGCCGGCAGCGGTTCGGAGCAGGCCTGAGGTGGCGCTGATAGTGCAGAGTCCGAAATAGAATTTTTCCATCCATCCGCTGGAAATGACGAGCAGCCAGAAAAGAATGGCGGAGACGATGGCAAAGATTCCGCAGAGAATCCAGGTGCCGCGAGACACCGTGGACGCTACCCAGATGCCGGTGGAAGGTTGGGCGGCAACCATCTGCCTGACCGCAATCAGGAGGAACACTACGGAGTGCACCAATGCGACAATGGCGCGTTTGCGGTTGGTGAGAATGGAAAATCCGCCCATGCTAACCGTACTGTACTGGAAGCGGCGGGCATGAGACAGTGATCTGGGTCACACGAGACGACGGCTAGCACGAAATGATATCGCGCAGCACTATCCTGGCGACACTCTTATTTCTCGTTTCCGTCCAGAGCCATGCCGCCGACATTCGCGTTACTGGCCGGGTGATCGATCCTCAAGGCAGACCGGTCCCTGGCGCGAGACTGCAGCTTACTCAAAGGCAACCTGGAACCACACACCAGACCGCCCAGACGACGACCGACGACGAAGGCCATTTCGAATTCGAGGTTACATCAGTTGGGGAATACCTGGTCAAAGCCAATGCCGACGGGTTCCAGCAGGTCACGAAGGCTCTGAGAATTAGTTCCGGTTCAGCGAGCTTGGACATCCACCTGGAGAAGATAACTTCTCGTGCTGAATCCGTTACCGTCACGGCCAATATAGATGAGACCAGCCTGATCTCGCCTGACCCGGGCCAACGTATCATAGTGAGGGAAGAAGCGCTGGACGCAAACCCTGGACGCCCTGGAGCACCGATCTCGATTCCGGGCGTTCCGATCGAAACCGCATCGGGCGGTATAAAAGCGCCCCAATACTTCGCCCCAGGAGTAGCCGGGGACCATGGCGAGCCGATTGCACAGTACATAGCAGTGGGCAGCTACCTCGTGCCCAACAATCTATCGGCCAATGCCCACGGCAATGGCTATTCCGACCCGAACATATTTATTCCGGAGGTTCTGGAAGGCGTTCAAGTCGATGGCGGAGCCTTCAACGTGCGAGAAGGGAATCACTCCGTCAATCTCGCGGCAACGTACGGCCTCCGTTCGCACCTCGATCCGTTTCTCACCGTCACCGGTGACTACCGCGACCTCGACGTGGTTGCGGGATGGAGCCCGACGTTCGATTCCTTCCTCGCCTTTGAAGGCTCCTATGGCAACGGTTTTCTCGATCGGCTGGAGCACCGGCAGCAATACAAATTCAACGGTCAGCGCGTCTTTCTTGTCGGCGAGCACAAGCTGACCTTATTTGGGATCGGGTATTACGGTTTCTCCTACGTTCCGGGACTTGTCCCAATCTTTGCATTAAATCAATGGGACATTAATTACCCGAATCTCGGCGACACCATCGATCCCCGGCAAAAAGATCAGACGCACACCGCGCTCGTGGCCTTGAACGATGTCTGGCAACTTAGTCAGAGTCAGCAGCTCCAGCTCTCCGGCTTTTTTCGCACTTACAATCTTTCCTTGTTCTCAAACTTCGGAAGCGATCTGGGCCTGATCCGGCAAAGTGAGTTTCGTACCGTAGCCGGCGGAAGCGCGAACTACGTGAATAGAGTGGCGGAGTATTTTTCCTTGCTGGGAGGGTTCGATTACGAGCGCGAAGCGCCGCGCCGCGACGATCTTGACAGTTACGGATTTCTCAATCGGAGCAACCCCAGTTACTACGGACCGTTCATACCTGAGGACGGAAACAACATCACCATAGGATCTTTGACACCCTACATTGCCGCTGACGGCGCTCTGACTCGCTACTTTCGCTACTATCTCGGCTGGCGCCGCGATGAAATCAACGTCAATAATGACGATCTGCTCTTCCCACAAAATTCGTTTCAGAAATGGGTGGGCGTAAACTCACCGAAGGCTACGGTTTCTTTCCTCCCCTTGGAATCTTGGTATGTTCCTCTTATTTCTCTCAGCTTTGGTCAGTCGTTCTTTACGGAAGACCCGCGGATCGGCTTGGGAACAGGCGCTGGCACTCCGGTGGGCGCCGCTGGCAGTCCGGTGGCCACGTCGCATTCCTACCAACTAGTCGCCAGCAAGACGGTACGCAACACGGATTTCAAGCTTACTCTCGGCCACGTCACCAGCAGCGCGGAGCTGGGAAAAATCGATCCCGACACCGGATTGCAATTTGATTTGGGGCCGAGCCGGCTTCGATTTGTGACCATTGCGGTGCGGCACAACTTTAGCCAAGGCTCGCTGCTGGCAACTTTTTCCAAAGCCGATGCGCGCGACCTCGACACCGGAGAGCCGACTCCCGAAGCGCCCCGCACCATCTTCGATCTGCTGGGCACGGTGCAGAAACTTCCGTGGCATCTCGAAGCGCGCGGAGAATTTGAATACGTCGGCGCCAAGCCGCTCGGCACTGGATGCGAGCCCAACCCGAATGCGGAGTGCACAGGAATTCCTGTGAAGGAATTGCGTGGGGGTGTGGTCCGGCCTTTCATGAATGCCCGCCTAACTGCCGGCGTGAATTTTCTGATTGCCAGCGGCTACACCGGGCCAGACTACGGAAAGCTTCTATCCGCAGACCGTCATACAAGAAGTGGTGGGAGTTCGTTTACCATCTTATGCCAGCGTGACCCTTACCTACAGGTTTGGGCGGACTGGCGCACCCTAGTACTCATATGGCGTGGACTTATCCCACGGACTTGCAGGACACTACATAAGGGAGAGTAACTACACCAGGGAGAGTTACAGAAAGTGACGCTATGAAAATCGACAAACTGCTCAAACGCTACCGCATCGAACACGGAAAACACTTCAGCCTCAAGGATCACGACCCCGCGGACACGCATGGGCTGGGGTCCGAACTGAAGCCGCAGTCGAAGGAACTGCTGGCGAACGGCGTCAAAGAACTGAGCCGCCTGCAGGACGTTCTTGCGGCACAGGACCGTTGGGGCCTGCTGCTGATTTTTCAGGCCATGGACGCGGCCGGGAAAGACGGAACCATCAAGCACGTTATGTCGGGCGTGAATCCGCAGGGAGTGGACGTGTGGGGATTCAAGGCGCCCTCAGCAGAAGAATTGCACCACGGCTACCTGTGGCGAACGTCGAAGTGCATGCCGGGGAGAGGTCAAATCGGTATTTTCAACCGGTCGTATTACGAGGAGGTGCTGGTCGTCCGCGTCCATCCCGAGATTCTGGAGAACGAGAAACTGCCGAAGCCGCTGGTCACGAAGCATATCTGGCAGGAGCGCTTTGAAGATATCAATAACTACGAACGCTACGCTACCCGGAACGGCATCGCGGTGGTTAAGTTCTTTCTGCATCTTTCCAAGAAAGAGCAGAAGCGCCGGTTCATGGAACGGCTCGACACGCCGGACAAGAACTGGAAGTTTTCTTCCGCCGATGTGAAGGAGCGCCAATTCTGGGACGCATATCAGGAAGCATATGAGGATATGATCCGGCACACCGCGAGTAAGCACGCGCCCTGGTACGTTGTTCCGGCGGATAACAAGTGGTTCACGCGATTGGTGGTCTCGCACGCTGTGGTAGATGCATTGAAGGGTATGAATTTGAAGTATCCGAAGGTGAGCGGCGCCGAGCGGGCTGCTCTGGCGCAAGCGCGTCAAGCAACTCGAGAATGAGTGAGGCGTAGGACTTGCGGCTGTCGGCTCCTGTGCTTATCAGCCGGCCCGGTTCGGTACAATAACCGTTGTGGCGGAAATTAAGGTTGACCGTGCTCAGACATTGGCGAAGGTCGCCATCTTCTCTGGGCTCACCGAATCTGAACTCGCTTTCCTGGCGCAGCGGGCTGTGCCTCGGCGCTTTTCTCCGGGCGAAACCGTTTTCAGCGAGGGCGAGCCTTGCGCGGGACTCTGCGTGGTCGAGTCCGGACACATCCGCATCTTCAAGAGCTCGGCCAGCGGACGCGAGCAGGTACTCAGCATCGATGGTCCAGGCAGTTCATTCGCCGAGGTGCCAGTCTTCGACGGCGGCAACTACCCCGCCTCAGTGACCGCGGTCGACGACGCCGCGCTGTTGTTTGTCAGCAAGCAGGACTTTCAGGCACTGTGCCTGGCTCATCCGCAAGTTGCGCTCAAAGTGCTGCGCGTGGTCGGCGCTCGGCTGCGACGGCTGGTGGGGATCATCGAGGAACTCTCATTTACCACGGTGCGGCACCGGCTGGCTTCCTTCCTCTTGCGTCTTGCCCGAACCGAAGGCAAGCGCACGGCCGACGGTGTGGAAGTCGCCTTGCCGGTCAGCAACCAGGAATTGGCGTCGCAGATCGGGACCGTGCGCGAGCTGATTTCCCGGAATCTTTCCCGCTTCCAATCCGAAGGCCTGGTTAAGATCGATGGACGCAGCGTGATCATCCACGATCTGAAGGCTCTGGAAGCCGAACTCCAATTGGACGAATAGTTCTTCCCGGGACTTTCCAACCGTATATCTCGTGGTAGGGACGTGGCGGCCCCGCGCCGTCCAAGCCGAGCGCAGCTCGGCAGCTGCTTGTGGTTATAGCAACTCTTAATCCGCTATAACAGCGGTTTGATTCGCCGTGACAAAAGTCATCGGCACGCCGCCGCCGTTCCACTAACCTGAGAACATCAAGCGCGCCGCACTAAGAAAGAAGAAAGAAATGGAGCGGCCGCGCCGAGGAGGATGCGATGAGCGTAATCACTGAGAAAACTGTGCGGGAATTGGCCGTGGAAAACCCCGCTGCAACCCGGATTTTTGAGAAGCTGGGCATCGACTATTGTTGCGGCGGCAACCAGTCTCTGGAACAAGCCTGCCGCGCGGCCAAGCTGCCGGTGGATCAGGTGCTGGATTCGCTCGAAATGGCGGAACAGACAACGCGGGCCGCGCAGAGTATCCATGATTGGCAAGCGGAGCCGCTGGCCGATCTGATCGCCCACATCATCAGCACTCATCACAAGTACACGCGCGAGGAAATTGCCCGCCTCGGTCCGCTGTTCGAGAAAGTATGCTCGGTCCACGGCAAGAATCATCCCGAACTCCTTAATGCTCGTGCCACCTTCGCCGGGCTGGCGCAGGAACTGACCAACCACATGATGAAAGAAGAGATGGTGTTGTTCCCTTACATCGTCAGGATGGAGGAAGCGGTTATTCAGAAAGAGCCCGTGCTGCCACCGCCCTTCGGCAGGGTGCAAAACCCGATCTCGATGATGGAGCATGAACACGATTCCGCGGGCAACGCATTGCGTGCTATGCGCCAAGCCAGCCGCGGTTACGCCACTCCGGACGACGCGTGCATCAGCTACCAGACGCTCTACAAGGCCTTGGCTGAATTCGAGGCCGACCTGCATCAGCACATTCACCTTGAAAATAACATCCTGTTCCCGCGAGCGATTGCGATGGAACCGGCGCAGTAACCGACTCGAAACGGTGAGTGGCATCCGCGCTACACAGAGTCAAAGGCCGCGGAGATAGCCTGCCGCCGAGCGAAGTTCAAGGGAGTGTCCGCGCCCCACGAAACCCCGCTGCGCGAACCTGTCGACATATTCGGATGCAGCTGTTTCCTTTTGACAGGAGGTCTGTGGTCGGGCAGAATAGCGAATATCCGTACGTGTCGGGAACACTTAATCCACAACTTTGAGAGGAAAAACTATGACGAAGACGATTGTAGTTGCGGTTCTTTCTGTGTGTCTGTCGTTTGCTGCCGGGGTCGCGGTTGCCGAAAAGGTTCATGACTGGCACGACCTGGAGGCGGCCCAGAAACACGTGCAAGAGGCAATCCATGAGATGGACAGGGCCCGCGCAGCCAACCATTACGATATGGCTGGGCATGGCGCGAAGGCGGAAGAGCATCTGCATGCGGCGGAGCACGAGCTGCACGAGGCGATCGAGGCGATGCGGGCACACTAGGAGCTGTCAGGTATCAGTCATCAGCTATCAGATGAAGCTTTTTGACCGGCTGATTTCTGTTTTGCGGTTGTTAGAAATAGGCGCGGGCCTGTTCCCGCGCTTTTTGTTTGTGCACGTCCTCCTATGGACACGGAGCGCGAGGAGGGGCACCCTCCGCCGGAGAATGCGGAGGGTGCGTTGTGGGCGGGCTGTATTCGCGAGAGCCGATCGGGGAGTCTGCGCGAGCTAGAGTGCTCGCGCCACACCAGCCGATCAGGCCACTAGCGACAGGGGCATGTTGCTCAACTGGGAGGAGCCTTCGCTGCCGAGGGCGAACTGTTGCAGTTGTTGCTGCAGGGTAGCGTAGGCCTGTTGAGCGCCGGCAAGGTTGCTGGAGGTGAGGCTCTGGCCGATCTGGTTGAGATCCTGGAGCAAGGGATTCTGGCTGCTTGAGTCTCCGCTTCCGCTGCTGAGATGGTGGTGATGGTGAAAGTGGTCGGTTGAGAGATTGTTCTGGAGATCCTGTTGAAGGGTGGAGAAATCCTTTTGCGCGGCGGAAAGGCTGCCGGACTGGAGATCGGTGCTGAGCTGGTTGAAGGCTTGCGCAACGGGGTTGGAAGGGGAGCCAGCGGAAGTGGAGCCGGTGGTGGTGGCGGGCTGCGAAAAGGCTGCCTGCAAAGTGGCGAAATCGGACTGCGCGGCCGACAGGTTGCCGGACTGGAGAGCCTGGCCGAGCTGTTGTATTTCCTGTCGGTAGGGATTACTGGCGGCGCCGATTTGGAATTGATTGGAGCTGCTGTTCAAAATCGCGGAGATGGACATTGATATACCTCGATGTAAAGTTTGCAAGCGTTCGGCGGGGAATTCGCTGGCGGGAAGATTGGCGCTCGTAGCCGGCGAAGTTCCGAGCGAACCTGGTGGTGTTGGAGCACGCGCGATTCCATTTGGCGAGGTGCAGGGTGCGGAAGAAATGATGAGCGTCTGGCGACGGTTGCGGAGAATCCGTTCGGCGAGACGGCGCGGTGCCGCGGCGGGTGGGCAAAGCGTGCCGGGCTTGGCGGAGGCAACAGTTGCCGGGCTGGCAGGCGTGTCCCAAGCTATCCGGGACCAACTTAATCAGAGTTTCCCTAAACCCAGTTCTTGAAACCGAATCCAGAAACAGTACACTTGTCGGCATGGCGCGAAACTTCAAAGACTTGACGGAGCGCGAAATTCTGGCGCTGGCGATTTCACTGGAAGAAGAAGATGGGCGAGTATACGGAGATTTTGCCGAAGGCCTGCGCGAGACGTATCCGGCGACGGCGAAGCTGTTCGATGACATGGGAGCGGAGGAGTCGGGGCACCGGGCGTCGCTGATCGAAACTTACCGGGCGCGCTTCGGGGAACATATTCCGCTGATCCGGCGGCAGGATGTGAAGGGGTTTGTGCAGCGGCGGCCGTTCTGGCTGACGCGTCCATTAAAGATTGCGGAGGTGCGGAAGCAAGCGGAAATCATGGAACTGGAGACGCGCCAGTTCTATCAGAAGGCGATCGGGCAGGTGACGGATGCGGGGGTCCGGAAACTGCTGGGCGATCTGGAGGAGGTCGAGCGCAAGCACCAGGTGGCGGCGGAGGCGATGTAGGAGAGTATCACTCCGACGGTAAAAAAGACGGAGGACGAAGCGCAGCGGCGCCTGTTTGTCCTGCAGATCGTGCAGCCGGGGCTGGCCGGGTCTGATGGATGGGTCGGTGTCGACGCTGGCTCCGGTATTCGCGGCGGCGTTTGCGACGAAGAGCAGCAACGATGCGTTTCTGGTGGGGCTCGCGGCATCGATTGGCGCGGGAATTTCGATGGCGTTCGCGGAGGCGCTGTCGGATGACGGATCGTTGACAGGGCGCGGGCGTCCAGTGCTGCGCGGTTCAGTGACTGGATTGATGACGGCGGCGGGCGGAATTGGACATACGCTTCCTTTCTTGATTAAAGATTTTCATGTGGCGTTTCTTGCGGCAGTTATTGTGGTGGCGCTGGAACTGGCGACGATTGCGTGGATTCGAAACCGGTATATGGATACTCCGCTGCTGTCGGCGGCGTTTCAGGTGGTGGTGGGCGGAGTGCTGGTGTTTGCGGTGGGGATTTGGATTGGCAGCTCGTGAGGGAATTTGTAATTGAGTAATTTGTAATTGGTAATTTGAAAGAACAAAGTTAATAGAAAAACTCTGCGTCCTGGCGGTCTTGGCGGCGATCTATTTTAGGAACGATCGCGTTTAGGAACGGTCGCGTTTTTGGGTTTGCGCAGGGTTACTCCGCTATGGAAGCTACGGTTCGTCCTCCCGCATGGAAGACCTTGCTGGCGTTCGCCATCATTTACTTCGTCTGGGGCTCGACCTTCCTGGCCATTCGCGTGGGGGTGCGTGAGGTCCCGCCACTGGTTCTTGCCAGTATGCGGTTTGTCGTGGCTGGAGGCGTGCTCTTCGGGTGGATGCGCCTGTCAGGCACGCCGTCTCCTTCGCGTCGCGAGTGGCTTGCGGCTTCGGTTCTCGCGGTTTGCATCTTTGTGGTCGATTATGGCCTTGTGTTCTGGGCCGAACAGCGCGTGCCTTCGGGAATTACGGCCGTGATGCTCGCGACCATTCCAGTCTTCATGGCGCTTTCGGAGATCCTCATTCTGCGGACGCAGCGGCTTACGTTGCGGCTGGCGCTGGCGCTTGTGGTGGGGATCGGTGGTGTCGGGGTTCTGGTCAGCCGGTCACTCAGCCAAAGTTTCGGCGAAGCTCCTATCGATCGTGCGGGAGCGGTCGCGCTGGTGATTGCTGCGATAAGCTGGTCGATTGCTTCGGCGCTTACCCGCAAGCTGCCACTGCCCGCGTCAAAAGTCATGAGTTCCGGAGCGCAGATGCTGGCCGGAGGAATCCTGCTCGCCCTGACGGCGGCACTCCTCGGCGAGTTCCGCGGATTTAATATTCATGCGGTCTCGCGCGGCGCCTGGTTCGCGCTCGCCTACTTGATAGTGGCCGGCTCCATCGTTGCCTTTACCGCCTATGTCTGGCTCATCCATCATGAATCGCCGACGAAGGTTGGCACGTACGCTTATGTCAACCCGGTAGTGGCCGTGATCGTCGGCTATTTCCTGGGAGGCGAAACCGTCGGTCCTAGAACCCTGGTCGGAACGCTGCTGGTGCTGGTCAGCGTGGTTGTGATCACCACGACTCGTGCCCCGAAGCCCGCCGCCGCGCGCTTGGCGGAAGCGCTGCCGGAAGCGGCGGAAACGTAGTTCACCACCATAGTTCACGACCATTGCCCACGACCATCGCCCACCACCATCTCAAACTGCGGGCACGCCGGGAACCCCTTGCCTGGCCATAAGGCTCTTGGTTCGATGGGATCATTTCGCTGAATTCTTCGCTGGGGTCAGGATGCGCTCGATTTGGCGGATGTGGTTGATATCGTGCCCGGCTACCATGCGGACGATGTGCTCGATGGATTCCTGGCCGCGCTCGGCATGCTGGCCGTACTGCTTCCACTGATCGGGGGAAAGCGATTTGAGGAGCGCAAGATTTGCTTCGCGCACCGCGCGGTGCAGTTCGATGGATTTGCGGGGATCGCGCTTTTCGTAGTGTCCGGCGACGAACCAGGCGTTCTGATCGTAGGCCTGGACCGGGGTTCCGGGGGCTCCGAGGATGGAGCGCATGCGCCAGCCGATTACGATTTCGGCGTCAGCGAGGTGAGCGAGGATTTCGGCAACGGACCATTTGTCGGGTGCGGGGCGCTTGCGGAGTTTGGCGGTAGGGACGCCCTGGATGAGGCGAGCGAGTTTTTTTGAGGTGGCGGATTGGGCTTTGAGCGGGTCTTGTCCCTGGGCGTTGGCTAGAATGCGCTGCGTGTATTGCTGAGCGGTTTCGGACATTTGGAATCTCCTTCTTGGCTCAGCCCCTAGAGGGGGCGTCTTATTTCCAAGAACGTTTGGCATTCGCTCAAGCGATTTCCTGATACGCACCTCGTTCTTAGACTTCTTAACATAACCTCTGTTGCGGCGCGGCACTACTTAAAAGTCGATAGTGGTCTTCTTGCTGAGCCGCGAGCATCGAGCAAGCCGAAAAAGCCCATTGGAAAAGGGTTTAGGAGTACTGTATCTTTGACCGAAAGTCGAAACAATTTAGGGGGATTGGGGCCATGGACGGAATTACAAGCAGTCTGGCGAAACCGCTGCAGATGAGGCGGGACGGGAAGTCGCGTCCGCGCTCGGAAGCGAAGCGGGCGCGGATTGTGGAGGCGGCGATCGGGCATTTTGCCGAGCGCGGGTATAGCGCGGCGCGGGTGGAAGATATTGCAGCGCAGTTAGGCATTGCCAAGGGTTCGGTGTTCCAGCACTTCAAGAGCAAGGACGGATTGTTCCTCGAGGCGTACAAGAAGGCGGTGCAGTCGTTTCCGAAATATATGCAGGCTTCGGCAGCGGCTCTGGAACGGGGATTTTTCGAGGTGCTGCGGTACTGGCTGGCGCGTACTGAGAACATGGTGCGGGATAACTGGTCGTCGTACCGAATTTATCTGATCGGTAATTATGGGACGGATCTGGCGCTGCGCCGGGAGATCAACCGGTTTCTGGTTGTGGAGGATCCTTACGGATGGCGTGAGTTTGTGGGTTTTGGAGTCAAGCGGGGAGAGTTGCGGACGGATCTCGGCGTGGACATGACCGGATCGATCCTGGAGTGGACGATGGACCGGTTTCAGGATGCGATGCTGACGGAGGAATTGGATCCAGGACTGTTTCGCAAGTCGGGACCGGTTCCGGAGGAGAAAGAAGAGCGGATTGAACAGTTTGTGGAATTGCTGCGGCGGGCGGTTGGGTCGGAGAGAGCACAAGCAACTGGGAAGAGAGAATGAGGCTGGTTGCCAAGGCGATGCTCGTCACGTCCATGATCGCCGCAGTCGCAGTCGCATTTATTGCCTGCGGCGATTCCAAATACCAGCCTCCCGCGATTGTGGTTACGTATAGCCCTTATTTTCCGCCTCCCACTTCGCTCAATACAGGCTCCACGACAGGCATTGCAGCAGTCGTTATGAACGACCCCAAGAATGCCGGCGTGAATTTCACTTGCGTCCCAGTCGGGGATTGTGGCTCGTTTAGTCCGGCGCAGATAGCCAGCAATGTTCCGACCTGTTACCAGGCCCCTGGCACGGTTCCAAGCGGTTCCACCGTAACCTTAACCGCAACCTCAGTAAGCGATGCCGCTAAATCGATCTCGTCGTCCCCGATCACCATTTCGAGAGGAGACCCCGTGTCAGGCTGCACACAGTGACCGCCGGGGCCGGTTCTAAAGCAGAGAGCAGGAATGCTTTTTGTGAGAACTGAGAACCGAGAACTGGCAAACTGAGAACTGATTAGCTGAGAAGCAGCCGTCCCGTCATTTGACTTCCCGCGGCTTTCTACGCAGAATAGAAGTAGTTCTTTGCAGGCCCATCCCACCAGTGGGGGCGTCACGGATTCGACGGAGATGCTTGCGGCCAAGAGGCATGTCGGGGTGCACACACCCGTAATCGCGTGCAAAATGATAATTGCCAATCAACAGATGGCATACGCAGCCTAATTCGTTAGGCCGCCGTTCTCCGCAGCTTTGCCCGTGGGCTGCGAGCGAACGTCACACAGCGGGCTGCTCTTCTCTGCTACGTCTGGGCAGGGAGGCTAAGATTTCAGGCTAGCGCCGACTGTTTCTTGTCCGTTCTGAGCAGTTGTCGCGAACGTCCTGGGGTAATGCCCAGGGCATGAACTGGAATAAGCATGTAGTCTCTTGACCAGTAACATTTTCGGACGCGGGTTCGACTCCCGCCGCCTCCACCACTCTATCTCCATGTTCTGCTGGGAGTCCGGATTTCAACGCAGGAGGCCCAACGGCAAGCGTTTGCGCGTGTGGCGATCCTCCCGTGCTGGCTGCGGTTTTTCTTTTGCCATTGGAAGGTGAA
>CAWCDV010000022.1:0-241041 GCA_963794365.1 uncultured Acidobacteriaceae bacterium | reverse complement strand
CCTTCGGGACAGTGCTGTATGAGATGGCCACTGGAGCCTTGCCTTTCCAGGGAGAAACTTCAGCGACCATCTTCGACGGTATCCTCAATCGAACCCCGGTTCCGCCAATACGCCTGAACTCTGCAGTGCCGCCCAAGCTGGAAGACATCATCAGCAAGCTGCTGGAGAAGGATCGCGATCTGCGCTACCAATCCGCGGCCGAAGTTAGAAGCGACCTCAAGCGGCTTCGGCGCGACACTGAATCGGGAAGGCTCCAGGTTACCGATTCCGCAGACGTTGCGGTTTCGAGCGCAACCATTCCCGCCGCCGGGCACCGCCCCAGCGGCTCCGACGTTGTCGCCGCTGCGCGCCAACATAAAGCCGGTCTGGGAATCATCATTGCTGCCGTATTGGTCCTGGTTGCCGCCGCCGGATTCGGCATTTACAGCTTGGTTTTCTCCGCTCGCACCCAGCCGTTTCAAAGCATCAAGATCACCAGAATCAGCGGCACCCACAATGCGAGCATCGGCGCCATGTCTCCTGATGGCAATTACCTGGCCTACGTGATCAACAATGAGGGAAATGAATCCTTGTGGCTGCGTCATCTGGCCAGCGAGAGCAACGTGCAGATCATTTCCCCGGAACACGTACAGTACTCCGCGCTACGCTTCTCGCCCGACGGGAGCCACATTTACTATTCGCACACGCAACTGGCCAGCGGTCCGGCTTCCCGAGATTTCGACCTATACCGTATCCCAGTGCTGGGCGGGACTCCGCAACTGCTGGTCAAGGATGTGGACACGACTCCCAGTTTTTCTCCCGACGGGCAGCGCTTCGTTTTCGTGCGTGCCAACGATCCTGACCCCGGCAAATACCATCTCATCGTTGCCAATGCCGACGGCAGCAATGAAAAGAGCATTTTCAGCGGTCCCATGGCCAACGTGATGGCGGATTCAGCCTGGTCGCCGGATGGAAAAGCCATTGCCGGTGCAATGTTCGATCAGACCGGCAATAGCATCAGCACCCTGATTTCGATTGATCCCGACACGGGTAACCAGAAGACAATATCCAAGCCCCCATACACAGGCGTGACCAACGCGTCGTGGCTGCCCAATGGAAAAGCGCTGGCTGTAATTTTTTTTGCGGCGGAAACAAACTTCGCCCGGCAGCAAATCGGACTCGTTAGCTATCCTGACGGAAAGTTTCGTCCCATTACTGCCGACGCGAATGATTACGCGACCTTGAGTGTCTCCTCCGACGGTGCGACCATAGCCACCGTTCTGCGCCAGTCGGTACGCGATGTCTATGTGAGTTCGGGACAGAAAGCCGACTACTCCGACGCCAGACAAGTCACGTCGGGAGACCCCGCCCCAGCGGTTTCGTGGACGAGCGACGGAAACTTGGTCGCGGAGCAAGAGGCGTCCATTCGCGTTATCAACTCGAGCGGCGGACTCAAGGCTGAGGTTGCCCACGAGAAGGAATCAGGGTCTATGCAGCCCTATGGCTGCGGTGACGGCCACATTGTCTTCGCGCGGGGAACTTTGAAAAACCTCTCAGTGAACATCTGGCGCAGCGAATTGGACGGCTCCGGAGTGCGGCGCCTCACCGAGGGCAGGAGAGACCTGTACCCGCTGTGCTCTCCCGACGGGAAAATCGTTTTTTACGTAGATATCACCACTGCCGCATATATGAAGGTACCCATCGACGGAGGCAAGCCGGAACGATTTACGAAGGAATATGCGGAGACAAACTCCGGTTATGACATTGCCCGCGATGGAAAAACGATTGTGCTTGGCACCTATGATTTCAAAGCCCAGAGGCCGAACATCTCCTTAGTGTCTCTCGATTCCGGCGAGCTCTTGCGAACGTTGGAATATGATCCGCGGCATGGGGGGCAACTCCGCTTCAGCCCTGATGGCAAGGGCATCGTGTATCCCGTCCGCGAAAAGGGCGTGGACAATCTCTGGCTGCAACCGCTGGACGGCGGTCCCGGCCGGGAGTTGACCAACTTTACCTCGCTAAAAATCTACTCCTATCAATGGTCGCCCGATGGCAAGAGCCTGGCCCTGGTGCGCGGAGATTCACCTTCTGATCTGGTGTTGATTCAGAATTCTCAGAGGAAGTAGCCAGAACCCGCTTGGCCGACTCCGGACGAGTTGTCGCAGTCCGGAAACTGTCCATAAACGGGCTCCTGAGGAACTACTTGTTATTCTCCTGTTACAGGTATGGGCAAGAGTTGGAAGCCGAGTTGGGCTGCTTGTTTGCGAAGACGAGTTTCAGCTCTCTGCCGTGCCTGTTCGTCGCAACGGTGGAAGATGGTTTCTGTGTAGGGTTCCTTGGTCGATAAGACGTGATAGAGAATCCGTGCGATTTTGTGCGCGGTGGCAGTGATCGCCTGGGCAGTGCCGAGTCTAGCCCGCATGTGCCGAAAGAACTCGCCGAAGTAACCTTTCGCGCGGCACAGCGAGTTGGCGCCCATCCGGAGCGCAGTCGCGGCGCGATGCTTTACTTGGCGGGTTTTACAGGACAGCACTTTGCCACCGCTGACTCGTTTTTCCGGGCAGAGGCCAAGCCATGAGGCGAAGGCCGAGGCGTTGCGGAACCGGCTGATATCGGTGCCGACCTCGGTGAGGATGATTTGTGCGGTCGCTGCGCTCACTCCTGGAATGTCGGTGAGATCGACGCCGGCAATGCGGTACAGCTCGCTACGCAGATCAAACTGAGGGTCGTTGCCCTTCCGGTGATAAGCCGTTGGCTTGGTGCGTGGTGGCACCGGATCCTCGGTCGCGCTGGGAAGAGCTTGCATCAGACGCGCCGTCTCCTGATCCAACTCCAAGATCAGCTTTTGGTAGTAGCGGTATCCCTCCAGCGACTGCTTCAGGGTGAACAGATGCTCTGGCCGGTAGTCTCCCACCAGAGCCTGCGCCACCTTGTCCCGCGGGCTCTGCACCCGACGATGACAGAGTCGCCAGTGCGACGGGATCGCGCTGGCCGGAGAGGATGGCATCGAGAATCGCTTGGCCACTGGTTCCGGTGATGTCGCTGAGCACATGGTGAAGTTGCAGGTTCATCTGACTGAGCGCCTTCTGCATATGCAGAATGTGCTCCGCCGCCATCTCCAGCAGGCTGCCACGGTGCCGCCACAGGGTACGAAGGGCACAGATCGCTTCGGGCGGCCGGAAGCTGGCCCGCAGCAACCCTACCGAGTGCAGATACTGGATCCACTCGCAATCGGAGACGTCGCTCTTGCGTCCGGGCACACTCTTCAGATAGTGCGCGTTGACTAAATAAACTTTGAACCCGCGCTCCTCCAGGATCTGAAACAACGGGATCCAGTAGACGCCTGTCGATTCCATCGCCACGCTCCGAATCCGACACCGACCGAGCCAATCGGCAAGTGCATGCAGGTCACCGGTGAAGCTGCTGAACCTGCGCGTCGACTCTTCATCACGATCCGGCGGTACCGCGACGTAAATCTCCTCCGCGCCAATATCGATACCCGCCGCATCCGGCTCCAACACCACTGATCTGCGCTCTCGCTTCTCTCTTCGCTTCGCCATGGTCTTCTCTTCTCCTTGTAGCCGGAGAACGCGGCCCGAGGGGCGAATCCTAACAGTCTCCTGATCGAGATCGCTGCACTGCTCCGCAGTCGTCATCACTAACCTATCCGCAACCTCAGACCCATGCTTCGGGGCGGGCTCATCAAGCACCAATGCCCATTTCGGGTCGTAGCTGCCGCGGTCTCCAGCACACCTATCATCGCTCACTTCCCGTTCCTTCCGTTCCTATCTGAGCGAAGCTCAGTCGGTTGCTTCGGGGAGATGTCGCAACTGAACGTCAGCATTGGGGCAGATCTCCGCGAAGCGGACTTCTGGCCCGGCGTAAGTCAGTCTTA
Source organism: uncultured Acidobacteriaceae bacterium (assembly GCA_963794365.1). Lineage (GTDB taxonomy): Bacteria > Acidobacteriota > Terriglobia > Terriglobales > Acidobacteriaceae > Acidiflorens. The sequence goes on along the minus strand of CAWCDV010000022.1, from coordinate 237,167 downwards.
GCCCATAACTTCAGGAGTTGCCCTTGACTCTGGCACAATCGGGCCAAGCCCGCTAGTAGATCAAGGAGGGCGCTCATAAGTAAAGCTGGCGGAGCACAAACCCAAGTGCTTCGGCCATTGACCTTTCGTGAAAAACAACTGATCCGGGAAATGCTACGATCACGCCAGCCTAACTCAGTGGGCCGAATGAGGGGGATCTAATGGGCGCGGATCATCGCCCGCTCGTCCTGTTAACGGGAGCGTCAGGCTACATCGGGGGGCGCCTACTCAAGGAGTTGGAGAAAGCGGGCTGGCCGGTTCGCTGCCTGGCTCGGCGACCTGATTTTCTCAGATCAAAAGTTGCCGCTTCCACGGAAGTCATTAAAGCAGATTGCCTGGATCGCAGTTCACTAGTGCCGGCGATGGCAGGAGTGCAGACGGCGTATTACCTCGTCCACTCCATGGGGTCTTCGGGTAAGTTCGAACAGGAAGACCGCGAAGCCGCCCAAAATTTCGCCGACGTAGCGCGCGATTCTGGAGTACGACGCATTGTCTATCTGGGTGGCTTGGGGAACCAGGACCAAGCGCTCTCCGCTCATTTGCTCAGTCGTCACGAGGTTGCAGACATCCTGCGAAGCTCGGAGATCCCCACCATCGAATTTCGCGCATCCATCGTGATCGGTTCCGGCAGTCTTTCATTCGAAATGATTCGCGCGCTGGTACAGCGGTTGCCGGTGATGATCTGCCCGCGCTGGGTTGCCGTCAAAGCCCAGCCGATCGCGGTCGAAGATGTGGTTGCGTACCTCATGGCCGCACTGGTGTTGCCGGTGGAACAGTGCAGAGTTTTCGAAATCGGGGGTACCGACCAAGTCAGCTACGGCCAGATCATGCAGGAGTATGCCCGGCAATGCGGCCTTCACCGATGGATGATCCCGGTTCCGATCTTGACGCCTCGCCTCTCAAGTTTGTGGTTGGGCTTAATCACGCCTGTTTATGCCCGCATTGGCCGAAAGCTCATCGATAGTATGCGCAACCCAACTCTGGTGCACGACACCTCCGCTTTGACCGCCTTTGACATCAAGCCGAAAGGTTTGCGAGAAGCAATAGAGAGAGCTCTTCACCATGAAGATCAGGAATTTGCCCTGACTAGTTGGTGCGACGCTCTTTCCTCGGCGGGGAAGCCGCAGTCTTGGGGCGGAGTAAAGTTTGGCACCAGGCTCGTCGATTCTCGGACCGTGCAAGTATCGGTTCCGCCAGCGGCAGCTTTTGCTCCGATTCAGCGCATCGGAGGTTTGAATGGTTGGTACTTTGCCAATGTTCTTTGGTGGTTTCGGGGCCTCTTAGATCTCGTTGTAGGGGGCGTGGGACTGCGCCGGGGCCGTCGCGATCCTCACACACTTTCCGCAGGCGACGCTCTGGATTTCTGGCGAGTGGAAACCTTTGTGCCGGATCACGAACTCGGTCTGGTCGCTGAAATGAAAGTGCCGGGCCGCGCGTGGCTGCAGTTCGAGGTGGAACCAAATAGCCGAGGCTCCGTCATTCGGCAGACCGCTATTTTTGATCCTGCCGGATTGGCGGGGCTTCTCTATTGGTACATGCTTTATCCTGTGCATCGCTGGATTTTCGGCGGCATGCTCAACGAGATTGCAGCTGTCGCAGGACGCAGGACAGGTACTTCTTCCCTTGGGGCATGACGGTCAGTTTCCACAGAGTCAGCTCATAGAATTAACACCCGGGCCGTGAAGGTCACCCACAGAAGCGGTGAATCGCGACCCGATTCGAGCCATCGAATACAAGTCCCAGTTTGTCGGCCAACAGGAAACGGGCTTCGCGGAGATCGGTGTCAGCGGGTAGGGACATTAGGCAAATCTCCCCGAAGAGGACTTCGGGACAACGTGGTTGAGAATCTGTTTGGGGTATAACTTCTGGGTTGCCCGTCATCCGTCCAGAATCGTTGGCGAGCGTTAATGGAACTGTCTGCTCGCGGCAATCGCCCGATTCCTAAGATCATGAGTGCGAGGGCACAACTCTGGGAAAAGGCACAGCTACTGTAGCTATTTGCAAGAGATTAGATGGTCGACTTGAGCCTCGACCGCGGCGGCTAGCAAAGTGGAGTCATCTCCGTGCGTTTTCGCCAAAGCTTGCGCCACTCGCTATCAACGGACAGGTCCAAGGTAGCGGTCCAGCCAGTCGAGGACTTCTTTGATGAGCAAATCGGGCGGCGGGACGTGTCCGGAGTCGAATACCACGTGGCGCTTATCTTTGTCGGGCGTGCCCAGGAGACGAAACATCGGATCCTGCGTGGTTTCCTTAGGGAAGAAGAAGTCGTAGCGCCCGTTGACCATCAGCACCGGAATCTTCACGCGCGGCGCGAAATTGAAGGGGTCAACTTCGGGAAAGGTTTTCTCGTACTCGAAACCACCGCCCATCAGGACCGCGGTTTTGAGGCGCGGCTCGACGGCGGAAAAAATTGGTCCGAGCGCTGCGCCCCAGCTGATGCCGTAGTAGCCGATTCGGGTGGAATCGAGATCGCTTCTCGTCTGGACGTAATCGAGCGTGCGGGCGACGTCTTTGTACCAGTCAAACACGTGCTCGCGGTAGGAATCGGTGTGGCTGGCGTAGTCGCTGTTGAGGGTGTCGCCACGCTCGAAAGTGCTTTTGTAAATGGGAAACACCACGGCGCGACCGCTCTTGATCAGGAATGCAAGGTAGCGCATGGACGGCAGATCGCGGCTGGAGCGCAGGTAAATGACGTTGGAACCGGGAAACACGATTACGGTCTGATACGGCGGCCGGGCCGTACGCGGCAAGAACACGTAGGCGAACATGCGCTCGCCGCCATAGGCGGCGTCGTAGGTGACTTTTTCTTTTCGCCAGCGCTCGTCACTATCGTCGGGTGGATCGAGGGTGGCATTGAGAGCGCTCTTGTCATAGGTGTAGAAGCCTCGGAAGACGTTGAACACGGTGTCGGAAACGGGCTTTTCCTTGTTAAAGTCGCGATAGGGCCATTCCATCGGCGCGACGGCGGCTGCGGAGAGCTCTCCGCTAAACTTCACCAGGCGAAACCCGAAATTGTCCGCGCGGGAGAACGGCGGCTGGGCGTCGGCGTCGGTAAACATGTACGAGGGCTCGTTCCAGGCGCCGCCCAGAATGTAGCGCTTGTCTCCGGTGGCATTCAAACACCACTCCTTGGCGTTGCCGGCCATGTCGTAGGTTCCGAAGGGGCCGATGCCGCCGTAGGAACCGACTGTCGCGAGAGCCTTGCCAGAGAAATTGCTGGCAGGAACGATGGCCGAAACGCTGGAGATGCCGGCAGCCTGGCTCCAGTGGTAAATGGTGGGCAGGCTCTTACCTGCGAACTCCGCGTAGGCTGCGGCTTCGTACCAGCTCACCCCTGTCACCGGGTAGTCGCCTTTACCCTCGGGAAAATCGCCTGACTCCCAGGTAGCGGGGCCGGGCCGCCCGGTGCGGTCGAGGAAGACCTTCATGGCCTCATCAAAGGAAAGCTTGTGCCCGTCCTTGATGAAGTCATGCTTCCAGAAGCGCGCGTCTGAGTACCCACCGCCGCGCACGAAATCGCGGAACTGGCGGTTGCTGACCTCGAACTTGTCGATCCAGTAATCATTCAGCGCCAACGACGGAGCAGAATCCAGGCCGGTGAGGGCCAAGGTCTGGTTGCCACCTTGGACGAAAACCATTCCAGCGGGAGCGGTCCCGGAAGGCTGGAGTTTGAACTGCAGCACGCGTGCGCCGTATTGGGGTGTGATCCGCTCCACCGTGTCGAAACCGAATCTCTGAGCGCGCCAGCGCAGGACGCCGAAAGGAATGCGCGTCTTGCAGGGAGTTTTGCAGACGTGCTGCCAGTCGGAATCAATGCCGGTGTAAGAATTGATGTAAACGTCCGCGTCGGCGGGATCGGAGGTGACGTCTTCGACTCGGGCCACCTCGCGAATTTCTCTCTGCAGCCGAGGATCGCCGGGAATGTAAGCCTCGGCACGTTCCGCAAGGCGCAAGGCCTCGATAAACCGGCTCTGCTCGGTTAGTTTTTCGATCTGGGGCAAGGCTTCTTCGCGGGCCCAGCGGATCTTCGCGCCGACATGAAGGCGCCAGCCTATCAAAGCGCCAAGTGCTAGTAGCGCAACCAAGCTGAGAGCGACGGCGCGGCGATTACGGAGCGCGGCGCGCGGGCTGAAGGCGGGCACCGATTGTGTGCTCAGATCGCGTTTGAGACTCTCGAGGTCGTCCCTCAGTTCGGCGGCCGACTGGTAGCGCGCCTCACGCTTCTTCTGAAGACATTTGGAGATGACGGGGTGAAGGGAAGTCAGCGCGCTGGGATTCAGTTCGGGAATCGGCGGTGGATCGCGGTGCAGTATGCCATCGAAAATTATCGCGCTGGTTATGCCTTCGAAGGGCGGCCGTCCGGTGCACATTTCATAGATCACGGCGCCGAAGGAGAACAGGTCGGAGCGCGCGTCCAGTTCCTCGCCCCGGGCCTGCTCGGGCGACATGTAGGCCACAGTGCCAATGGTGCTACCCGGGCTGGTCAGATCCTCTTGGCTCAAGCTGACCGTAGGCATCCGTCCTGCCACGGCAGTTTCGCCGTTTGCGCGGCGATGCATCTGCCGAGCCAGGCCGAAGTCGAGGATCTTGGCCTGGTTGCGCTGGGTGAGGAAGATGTTGGAAGGCTTAATGTCGCGGTGCAAGATATTCTTCGAATGCGCTGCGTCGAGAGCGTCGGCCAACTGAATGCTGATGTCGAGGACCTGCTGGTTCGATAATAGGCCGCGGGAAATGCGACGCTGGAGCGTCTCGCCCTCCAGCAGTTCCATTACGATGACGGGTTGCCCGTTGTGTTCCTCGATCTCGTAAATAGTGCAGATGTTGGGATGGTTCAAGGCGGAGGCGGCGCGGGCTTCGCGCTCGAATCGCTTGAGCGCAAGCGGATCGTGAGCGACATCCGCGGGCAGGAATTTTACGGCGACATGACGCCCCAGCTTGGTGTCTACCGCCTCATACACCACGCCCATACCCCCGCTGCCGAGCAGACCCGTGATGCGGTAGTGCGAGATGGTCTGGCCGATCATTCGATAGACGTCTGGCTTTCGCGTCGCTTCATCTTATGGACGCATTATCCTTTAGTCAAAGAATGACGGCTCTGGCAGGAGCAGGTCGAACCGAGAACACTTGCTTTATGAAGGGATAACCGTGGAGGCGGCGCGATAACTCCCGGTTTGTCGGCAAACCTTACCTAATCCAGCGATGCCGCCCTGTTCCATATCCTCCGATCCACACAACGGTCATGGCACAATAACTGTAGATTTCGGCACCAGCGCCACCGTGTGATGTGAGCAACGCTAAGCTGCGTGTTTTCAGCACTGCCGGAGGCGGGTGGAACCGGGGATTCTGGCACACCCGATTCGGACGCGGCGACAACCTGTTCTGGACGATGCTCCGACCTTTTGACCCAGAATTTCTGTGCCGTTCCAGTGGCGTGGCTGAAATCGGGAGTTCGTTACATTCGGTCAAAACGGCCAAGGGGCTTCAGGATCGTAGAAATCGACTGCATGAACAGTGGGCAGGGATTTTCGATCAATCACGTGTCCGTCTTTAAGTACCATGTTGATCTTGCGGAAGTTGTGTATGTCCTGCAGAGGGTCGGCATCAAGCACGAGTAAGTCGGCGATTTTACCTGCCTCCACGGTACCGAGGTCGTGACCCAGACCGTAGGCTTCCGCGCCGCGCCGCGTTGCAGCCATCAGGATCTCTATAGTTGAAGCACCGGCGTCTTGCAAAGCCTCCATTCTTTCAAATTCGTACCGTCCGAGGCGCCCCCACACAACCGGGCCCAATTCAGAAACTTCGAGCCCGGCGTCGGTCGCGAGGGTGAATGAAACTTTGGCGTCCAGCCAGGGCCGAAGCGCTGCTACGCGTTTTTGATATATCTCAGGAGTGGCGCCTGCCCTACGGTTCAGCATGATCTGGTTGATATAAGGATCGTTCGGATGTTCTTCGACCTTCCAGTCCCGGAGAATCTTGAATTGTTCCTTCGACGGGATCAACATTAACGCGCAATAAATGTTCTTGGCCTTGATCACTAGGAAAATCAAAATCGAAATTTTAGATGTGTGTACGGGGAGCGCCAAGATTTTGGTGCAGTCAATGCCCGCTGTTAGTTTTTCCCGCCTCACGGATCGCGTTTCTAACCCATGAACATGAGAATTTGGCTCAGACACCCTGTTGCGAGATCACGGAGGATTTCGGCTTGTTGAAGAACGGAGGCTGCCGGCCCGTTGGCATTACCAGCGCCTCCGGCAAAGGACTGGCCGCAGACGGTATGAGATCAAACTGAAGCTGGGGCGAGATGTCTGACAAACTTCATGGGCTGACCGTTTTTGTCCAGCCGCGGGTTACGACCGAACTGAGATTGGATCGCAATCGCCCACGGCAGGCGCTTCGGTCGTTGTCGCTGTTTTGTACCGAGATTTGCGAATACAGTTGCGGCTACCTGGGTCCAACGGCGTGGAGCAAACAATTCGAAATGTCGTACCGCGTGTCGATAGCGTTTGGGGATGTGTTGCGACCAGCGGTCGATGAACTCCTCGATCGTGCACTGCACCGCGACCCACCGATGCAGGCGCCTGTCCTTCCACCAAAACCGCACAGATCCGTCTTTGATGGCAAGAATACGCCACTGCGCAATGGGCGGACGCCTGACATAGCGCCCGGCATAACGCAGGAAGCGCTCTTTCCCCTGGAAGATTTGCACATGCACGATCCACCCGAGCTGGCGCTGCCACTGGCAAACTCCTCTTTCTGCTGCAACTTGGACAGTTTGCACCATTGCCAAGCCCGGTGGATTCGAAGAAGACCATTTTGCAAGGCGACGATGATATTTGGGTGAGAACTCTGCATGATTGCCTTGACCTTGCTTACTTTGCCGGTCCCCGTGCCGGCAACCTTGGCGATCTCCTGGCGGACATCCATACAGTCTGCCTCTGACAAATTTGTCGAACCCTTATGTTTGCCCCCAGCACGCATGTTATCGAACGCTTTCTGCTGAAAATATGGCTCTAGTGTCAGCGCTAAACAAATTCGGACAAAGTCATTCCGTCCGCGCTGGGGTTGATGGTAGCTGATGATGAACTCTAGGGCCGCGTCCTCACTGAGCGGATACTCGATGCAGTTGATTTGGTACCGATCGTCGAAAAGCGCCGACCGCCAGCGCCCAAAGCCAGCGAGAATCGTCCCGTTCGTCGTGATCAGAATCGGCTTTGGGACGGACTGGTCCCTCGATCGGGTGGCCTCGTCGAACTCGACTATTACACCGGTCCGCAAGTTCCTCCAGCGCGCGATGCAGCCGCAGTTGTTTTGGGGAACGAACAACCGGACGCCCTTCCAACCGGCTCATCGTGGTTGGATTGAAAGGCGGCGGGACCGCCGAAACGACCTCTGGGGCGTTGGAGCCGCGAAGGCACGCGTCAGGATGTGGTCGGACTTCATCCACGAACTGGCCAGGGAAATCGGCGACTTGCCGCTCACCGTCGACTTCCAGTGGTTGTCCAGTTTCGCTTCGCAGCTGTTCGTTAGATTGCAATTCTTCTACCCGATGTGACTAAAATGTGACTTTTACAGCCACGCATCACCATGAATAGCCATTACCTGACTGTTGTTACGGGATAGACCTGCGTGTCTCTTGGCTGGAGCGAGGTGATTTAGAATTAGCTACTTAGCGGAATATTGAGTAGGTAATGCCGTCTGGATTAGAAGATTCTCAATCTTCAAACCCGGGTTCGATTCCCGGTAGCGCTACCAACCTCCCTTAAGCCGTGTTCTTCCAATAGGTTGTAGCCTGCCAAAATTTTGTTACGGTGCATGTCCCGATCCCGTTCGTAGCCAATATTTCCCGCCTCTACCACGTGTATGTGCGCGGAGAGGAATTCCTAGCAAGTGGACAGGGCAGTGCTGCCAGCGCCGAGTTTCAAAAGATTCTGACCCCGATCCTGTGGAATTGTTGGACGGGCGCGAAGTGCCGAAGGATCATTGCGCGGAAGTGCACGCGCAGATCACGTTCAACTTTTCTATCGCCGGTTCCGGTTGTGGGCGCGGTCACATACAATAGCGGGCTAGTGAGACTCCGAATATAAGCGAGACGATCGAGCGAGGCGATATGAGCGAGACCTGGCAAGCATGGGTGGGCCGCACCGTCGATGGGAGATTTCCGCTGCTAAGCTACTTGGGCGGTTCCGATCACAGTGCCGTGTTCCTCACTCTTGCGCAAGGCGGTGCGGGCGACTGCCGAGAAAGCCGCCATCAAGTTGATTCCCGCCGAAGCGGCAGACGCGGAGAAGCAACTGCTGCGATGGAAGACAGCCAGCGAACTGACTCATCCGAATCTGATTCGTATTTTCGAGGTTGGACGCTGCGAACTCGAGGGCACGGCGCTGCTTTATGTGGTGCAGGAGTGCGCGGAGGAAAATCTATCGCAGATTCTGCCGGAGCGGGCACTGACAGCGGAGGAAGCGCGAGGGATGCTTCCGCCGATTCTGCGGGCTTTGCAATATGTGCACGACATGGGGCTCGCGCATGGACGCATCCAACCTTCAAATGTTCTGGCCGTTGCGGACCAGGTGAAGCTATCGAGCGACGCTCTGGGCGCGGCGGGTGAGAGGAGGCCTGGCGCGAGGGCGACGAGCGTCTATGATCCGCCAGAAGCGGCGACGGATGGGGTTTCGACGGCGGCCGACGGGTGGCAGTTGGGGATGACCCTGGTCGAGGCACTGACGCAGCGCTTGCCGGTTTGGGACCGGGCGCGACCGAGCGTGCCCGAAGTACCGGCGGCGGTCCCGGAGCCATTCCGCGAAATCGCAAAGCGCTGCTTGCAAGTTGATCCCGGGAAGCGATGGACGATTGCGGAGATCAGCGATCGCTTGGGAGGGGAGCTGCAAGGGCCGACTTCAGCCCAGACTGAGAAGGCGGTTTCCGCGCCAGCGGTACTGGGTCAGCAGAGCTTGGGTCAGCGAAAAGCATCTGCAAAATGGCCCTACGCTCTGGGGTTGGCGGCGGTGCTTGCGGTTGCCTTTTTCTTGATGGCGAGACCGAAACGGCCGGGCCCTCCGGCGGAAGTACAATCGACGCAAACTCAGCACGGCGCGGCCGCGGAGAACTCACAGTCCGCGCCGGCCCCGACACTGCCGAAGCCAAAGCCGAGGCCCCATGCGCCGAGAGCTGCAAAGGTCGGCGCGGCCAGAGCCGAAGGGGCGACGCCAGAGGCAGGCGGCGAGGAAAAAACGTTTACCAACACTGGCTTTAGAACACGACATTACCAGCACGGACCACCAGAGCGGAGTTGTGCAGCGGGTGATGCCGCAGGTTTCGCCGAGCGCGCGCGCCACGATTCAAGGCAAGGTCAAGGTTCGAGTGAAAGTCGAAGTCGATGCCGCGGGCAACGTGGCCAAGGCGACGCTCGAATCGGCCGGGCCAAGCAAGTATTTTTCGCGCGCTGCACTCGAAGCTGCCCAGGGTTGGAAGTTTTCTCCGGGACAATCCGATGGGTCTGGCACCCGGGAATGGAAGCTGCAGTTCGCCTTCAGCAGAGCAAGGACGGATGTTTCTGCGGTGCGCGCAAAGCGTTAGGGCAGACAGATTGTCCTGCGGCTTCGAATTTTCCCCTGGGGTTTCGAATCGAAGGTCTGGGTGGCGCGGCTGAAGCAATGCTCTTACCGAGCTTCGTCCGTTTTTGGACAGCCGGGGACGTTTATTCCCCCGCGCGCAATAGACTACATGCACGCGGCCAGAACCCGCCCTGAGCGAAATCGAAAGGAGTGCCCGCGCCACGCGGGCACTCCCGGCAGGTTATGTCGCGTAATACGCGGCGTTCTTTTCCAGAAACTCCTTCTTGTCTTCCGGCAGTTCCTCTGCCACGAAGATCGAATCCGATGTGCAAACTGGAACGCAGGCGCCGCAATCGATGCAACCAGCGGGGTCGACATAAACCTGTGTCGCCGCCTCGAACTGCGGCTCGTCTTTCTTGGGGTGGATGCAGTCGGTCGGGCAGACGTCCACGCAAAGCTCGTCCTTGATGCAAGTGTCGGTGATTACATAGGCCATGAGTGCTTCTCCTGAAATATTTTCTGGAACAGCCCTTATCTTAGCCAGTATGTCCGCCTTGGCAGTGACCTACATCACAGCCTGGTGTATCCCAATCACGCAGAATGGTGATCGCCGTCACAGGCAGGATAAGGCCTTATGCGGTAAAAGATGTACATCTGCAATTAAGAGGAAGCACAGAATTGCCCGGCCTCACCCCACGACCCCACACAGCCGCCACCCAAGCGGCGGGCCGGGCATTCTCACCAAGCAAATTCGCACCGATATAAAATCCCCATCGCAACTCAATTTTTTGAAGCCTTCCCTGCCGCATCATACGAGCGCGCGAGCCAATCGAGAGCGTCGTGCAGATCGCCGTCGGTGGCGAGTTCAAAAGTGAACCAGCGCGCCTTCTGCATCTCTGTCGATCCGATCCGAGGATCTCGCCGCATCCGCGCCAGGAGTCGTGGCGCTGGCGATTGTAATTTGAAGGCGAGAGAGTTTGGCGTTTCCATCCCACGGGTTTGCGGGAGCAGGGCGAAGATTCTGTCCCGCCGGTAGAGGGCGGTGAAACCGAAAAACGACCGCACCTTGACGCCGGGCCAGTCGCCAATCTCTGCTTTCAGCGCAGCCGACCATGCCTTCATCGCTTCGGAGATTGTGGGTAGCTTGGGCCGTTTGGCTTTCACGCGATTCCAAACCTGCAGCCTGTTCCGGCTAGTCTAAAACATCGCCAGCCCTGGAAGGGTGGTCGGAGGTTTCCTCCTCGAACAGTCGGTTCTTGAACAGCACTGCGGTTACTTCCGTTTCCTAGATTGGTTAATTTTCAAGACTTTTATTTTTGTTCCGATGAGCATGTAAGGGTCTGAGTGCGCGACCCGCTTTCCCTATGAAGATGCTCATGGTGCTTATGATGCTGGCGGTGATGACCGGCACACTGCGCGCCCAAGAGGCGCATTACGCTTTTGCGGAGCATCCTTATATAACCCGCGAAGATCTGGCCGCTTCACGCTTCTGGACGCGGGGCACAATAGCGCTGGTTGCGCTCGATGGAGCCACAAAAGCTACCGACAGCTACATAACGCGCCGGAACATAGACGGTGGCGGCGAGGAATACAACCCAATGGCGCGTCCGTTTGTGCGTACGACTCCGGTTCAGGTTGCATTTACCGCGGCGTTGTTCGGCGCTGAAATCGCCACCGCTTATATGTTGCACCGGAGACATCATGACAACGTGGGGCGTGCAGTCCTGGTTGGGGGCGCGTTTATGAATGGGCTTGGAGCAGCCTCCAGCTATAAGCATCGTGTGGCGGATTGGTAGCGCCGGTCTGCTTGCGACGCTGACGATCTCTTCGGCGTCAGCCTACAAAATCATAAAGCTCCGCGGGATTCGTTGTGAGAATGCGCTGCCGTGTCCCCGATTCCGGAACCCAGCTAGCCAGCAAATCGAGGAGCGTGGCATCGACCGGCATCGCGCCTTGGAACGAAGGATGCGGCCAGTCGCTTCCCCATACCATGCGCTCCGGGGCAGCTTCGACCAGAGCCTTTGCAATCGGAGCGACGTCCTCATACGGGTACGGCTGGGCGGAGATACGATATGCGCCGGAGAGCTTTACCCAGCACTTGCCTTCCCGGGCAAGCGCGAAGAGGGCCGTAAATCCCGGATGCGCCAGCCCCAGTTTCGCGGGCATGTGTCCCATGTGATCAATGACGAAGTGGACGGGCAGACGTCGAAGTCGAGGCGCCAATTCTGGCAGGTCGCGGCCATCGATGAGCAACTGCAAGTGCCAGCCGAGTGGCGCAATCAGCCGGGCGACCTGCTCCAGAATCTCCATCGCCAAGCCTCCTTTGAACAGGAGGTTGATTCGTACGCCACGAAATCCCTCGTCGTGGAACCGCCGCAGTTCGTGGGTATTCGTGCCGGGGCCCACTACCGCAATGCCGCGCCACTTGCGGCCCGAGGCGGCCACTGCGTCGTAGGTGCAGCGGTTGTCTGTGCCATAAACGCTCGGCTGGACGATTACGGCTCGATCCAGTCCGAGGGCGCTCAACATTCGCTGGTAGGCTTGAATGCTGGCTGGTGGCGGGGTGTAGGTGCGTCCAGGAATAAGAGGGTACTGCTCCACCGGACCGAAGATGTGGGCGTGGCAATCGCATGCGTTGGGCGGGACGGCAACCTTTGGGCTGCCGGGGTCGGGGTTCGGAGCCGCGCAAACCGGGATTGTCGCCTCGCCTTCGGTGCTAGTCATTGTTAGTCGTATGTTAGTCGTGGCTCGTCATTGTTATGTTATTCATAGACTCGCAGTTCTTTGCCCTTGGTTTCGGGGAGCAGCAGCACTGCCAGGATCATGACGACATAAGCGGACACCGCAAAGATGGCAATCGCTTTGCCCAGCGAGAGTCGCGCGCTGAGAAAGCCGACCAGCGTCGGGAACAGGGCGCCAATCCCACGGCCCAGGTTATAAGAGAAGCCCTGGCCCGAGCCACGCAGGCGGCTGGGAAACAGCTCGGTGAAGAACGCGCCGACCGGGCTGAAGGAGCCGGAGGTGAAGAACCCGAGAGGAAACCCCAGCAACAGCATCACGATTCCGTTGCTGATTGGCAAATAGGTATAGGCAGTGACCGCCAGGGCACAACAGGCGGCGAAAAGAATCAGCGCCTTCTTGCGTCCGATGCTGTCGGCCAGATACGCCCCGGTCAGGTAGCCGCAGAAGGATCCGGCAATAATGACGATCATATACCTGCCCGTATTCAGGACCGAAAGATGCCGCACGGTCTTCAAATACGTTGGCAGCCAGGTTGTGATCGCGTAGTAGCCGCCCTGGACGCCGACGCCCAGCAGCGATGTCAACAGAGTGATCTTCAGATATCGTCGGAGAAAAGATCTCGAGGAAATGAGGCTTGTCGCCACCGGCGGCGAGCTTTTGGCGCGTCCGGGTGTAAACCTGGGGCTCGGGAACGTGGCGCCGAATGTAGAAGACCAAGAACGCGGGCAGAATGCCAATCCAGAACATGGCGCGCCAGGCGAGGCTCGGCGGGAAGCCATGAGAACAACGCGACCGAGCATATCGCGGCAATTCCCCAGCCGATGGCCCAGCCACCCTGCACGGTACCCACGGCTTTGCCCCGATGCTCGGCGCGAATCGTCTCGCCCATCAGCACCGAGCCGACCGCCCACTCCCCGCCGAAGCCCAGGCCCTGACAGTCCGCGAGTAATGAGCAATTGCCAAAAGTTGTTGGTGAATCCGCTCAGGAAGGTGAACAGCGCGAACCAGAGGATGGTCCACTGCAAGACTCGAGCACGTCCGAAGCGATCCGCCAACAATCCGGCAAGCCAGCCGCCCACGGCGGAGATCAGCAACGCCGCCGTTCCCAGCATACCTGCTTCACCTTTGGTGATGTGCCATGCCGCGATCAAGCTTGGGATGACAAAGCTGTACACCATCACGTCCATGCCGTCGAGCGCCCAACCGCCAAAGGTAGCGATAAAGGTGCTTCGCTCTGGCGGCGTTAACTCCGTAAACCAGGCGGCGTGTCCCTGCTTCTTTGCGGGAGCTGTAGTTGGATTGAAAGTAGTGTTCATGGTGATGCCTCTTGGCTATCTGCGGAACATCAGAAGAAAATCTACGGAAGTGTACACCAAACCAAGGCGCGGTAGCTTTCAGATGAGCCGCAACGCAGAGCAAGAGGCAGCGCAAAGGGTTCAACGAGCAGAAGGGCTTATGGCTTTATCCTGATCGAGGACGACCGCCGGCGGGACGTGTTCGTGCACCTCTCGGACATAAAGTCAAAGATTATCGGGAAACGGGCCTCCACTAAATCGGCATCTTGGTATAAGATTCCATTCGATCTTTGTAGCCTCTTGGAAGTGCCCACCGGGTTCATAACCGCCTGGCGAGGAGAGCCCTCATGGAAGCGCGTATTCTCGGCGAGTTCCGCGCGGTCGTTGGCAAGGGTTTGATCACCGAAGCCTCTCAACTGCACACCTATGAATGCGATGGGCTGACGAACATGCGCATCCTGCCTCAGGCAGTTCTGCTTCCCACTTCAACCGCGGACGTTCAGGCGATTGTGCGTATCTGTCAGCGCGAAAAGATTCCTTTTGTAGCTCGCGGCTCGGGCACGGGACTCAGCGGCGGGGCGCTGCCGGTAGAAAATGGCGTGCTCATTAGTTTAGCCCGCATGAACCGCATCCTGGAAGTGGATCTACCCAACGCGCGCGTGGTCGTGGAGCCGGGGGTCGTCAACTCGGATGTTACGCTACGCGTGGCTTCTCATGGTTACTTCTTCGCCCCCGATCCTTCGTCGCAGTCGGTGTGCACGATTGGCGGGAATCTTGCGGAGAACTCGGGCGGCGCTCATTGTCTGAAATACGGATTCACCACTACCCACGTGCTGGCGCTCGAGGTCGTCCTTCCCGATGGATCGATCGTGCATCTCGGCAGCCGGGCGCTGGACCGCCCGGGATACGATCTGCCGGGAATCTTTGTGGGATCGGAAGGAACGCTGGGAATCGCGACCAAAGTCGTACTGCGCATCGTGAAGAAGCCCGCGGTCATTCAAACCCTGCTGGCCGCTTTCAATACCACCACCGAGGCGGGCGCGGCGGTTAGCGGGATTATCGGGGCGGGAATGCTGCCGGCGGCCATCGAGATGATGGACAACCTGGCCATTCAGGCCGCCGAGGCCTCGGTGCACGCCGGCTACCCAAACTGCGGAGGACTGCTGCTGGTGGAACTCGACGGCCCGGCCGCGGAAGTCGAGCACTTGATGGAACAGGTGGGCGAGATCTGTACGCAATGCGGGGCTTGGGAGATTCGCGTCGCCCAATCCGACGCGGAACGCGCGGTCGTCTGGAAAGGCCGCAAGGCCGCCTTTGCCGCCGTGGGGCGCATCTCGCCGAACTACATTGTGCAGGACGGCGTAGTTCCCCGCACCGCGCTGCCCAAGATTCTCGGCGAAATCGAACGTATGAGCGCTGCTGAAGGATTGCGCGTGGCCAACGTCTTTCATGCCGGCGATGGCAATCTGCATCCCCTGGTGCTCTACGACCGGCGCATCCCGGGCCAGGAGGAGCGCGCCACGGAGCTTTCCATCAATATCCTGCGGCTGTGCGTGAAGTTTGGCGGCTCGATCACCGGCGAGCACGGCGTGGGCGCGGAGAAAACGACGATGATGGGGGAGATGTTCGCGGAACCCGATCTGGAAACCATGCAACTCGTGCGCTGCGCTTTCGATCCTGAACATCTTTCGAATCCAGGCAAGGTGTTTCCTCGCACGCGCCTGTGCGCGGAGAGAACCGGCCCGTACCAACCGCATCCTCTGGAAGTCGCCGGCGTAGCGCAGTTCTTTTGAGGGTTATGGAAACTGCATTCATCATCGCATGCATCGATCGTCCGACCATCGATCGCCGCTGTGGAAACCGCATGGAGCGATCTGCGGGCCCTCGTCGGCGCAGAGCACATGCGCACCACCATGTTGGAGGACGCGGTCGATGACGTCCTTCCGCAGATGTTCATCGAACCGGGTCATCCTGAGGAAGTCGCTGGCGCGCTGAAGATCGCGACGGGCGCTGGTTTGCAGGTGATTCCTCGCGGCGGCGCAACCCAGATGGGTTGGGGTAATCCTCCGCGCGAGCGGCGACCTGATTCTTTCGACGCGCCGGTTGAACCGCGTCGTGGAACACGCCTGGGGCGACATGACGGCGACGGTGGAAGCCGGGTGCACGTTCCAGCAACTGCAACAAACTCTTGCCGAGCATGGTCAGCGACTGGCCCTCGACCCTCTGTGGCCGGACCAAGCGACGATCGGAGGGATTCTGGCGACCAACGAGAGCGGGCCTCTCCGTGTTCGCTTCGGAAGCTTGCGCGACTTGGTTATTGGTATCACTCTGGCTCTGCCGGATGGCACTCTCGCCAAGAGCGGCGGCAAGGTGGTAAAGAACGTCGCTGGATATGACCTGCCCAAGCTGGCTACCGGGTCATTGGGTACTCTCGGAATCATCACGCAAGCGATTTTCCGGCTTCACCCCGTCCCGCGCGAAAGCCGGACGTTGAGTTTCTCCAATACTGACAGCGGAACGATGAATGCTGTAGTTCTCGCAATTCAGGATTGCAATATGGTTCCGACCGGCGTGCAAGTTCGCGCCGGGAGTGCCTCGACGCCAGAGGTTGATCTACGCTTTGAAGGCACGGCCGCGGGGTGTGAAGCGCAGATTGAGCAGACCCTGCGCATCGCCTCCGGGGCACGCCGTATCGAGTCTCCGGCAGACGTCTGGAATGCGCGCTCAACATTGTGGAGCGGGGCGGAACCTTCCGTCGTGTGCAAGTTCAGCCTGTTGCCCGCAGAACTCGGAACCTTCTTGAACTCTGATAAGGAAAGCATCGGAACCGCTGCAGTTGCCTTGGCGGCTCGTCGCTCAGGCGGTCGGAGTCGGGTACCTTCGGCTGGAGGGGAACGATACCGGTGCCCTTCTCAATGTACTCCAGGATTTGCGGAAGAATCTGGAAACTCGCGGGGGCTCGCTCGTCATCCTGCGCTGCCCTCTCGAAATCAAATCGAAAATGGATGTCTGGGGAAGCGCGGGCGATGCGCTGGCACTGATGAGAAGCATCAAAGCGCAATTCGACCCGACGGGAGTGCTGAACCCGGGCCGGTTCATTGGGGGAATCTAAATGGCGGAACCCGCGAGAATACCTGCCAACGCCAGCTCTGGTGCCTTCGACGCGCACCACCCGCCCGCGTCCGGCTTGATCAACGAGTGTGTGCATTGCGGGTTTTGCCTCGCCACCTGTCCCACCTATGCGCTTTGGGGCCAGGAGATGGATTCGCCGCGCGGACGAATCTATCTGATGAAACTTGGCCTGGAGGGTCAGGTTGGTCTCGATCCCACCTTTGTCAACCACATGGACAACTGCCTCGGCTGCATGGCCTGTGTGACAGCGTGTCCTTCGGGCGTGAAGTACGACAAGCTGATCGAAGCGACCCGCGCCCAGATCGAACGCAACTGCCAGCGGCCGGTAACCGACGGGCTGCTGCGCCGAATGATCTTCGACATCTTTCCGCGGCCCGATCGACTTCGCCTGCTGCTGGGGCCGCTGCGAATGTATCAGCGCTCGGGATTGCAGTCGCTCGTGCGCCGCAGCGGTGTCCTCAAACTGCTCCCGGCAAGCCTGCGCGCAATGGAGGACCTCGCGCCGTCAGCTCCGCAAGCGACAGACGGCGCCGCGCTCCCGGAACGAGTGGAAGCGCAAGGCGAACGGCGCCTGCGTGCAGGGTTGCTGCTGGGATGCGTACAGAGCGTCTTCTTCCCCGAGGTAAACGCCGCCACCGCTCGCGTACTCGCCGCAGAAGGTTGCGAGGTGGTCATTCCCAGGGATCAGGGCTGCTGCGGCGCGCTCATGGTCCACGCTGGAGAAGAGAAGGCGGCGCTCGATTACGCACGGCGCACCATTGACGCATTCGAACGCGCGCAGGTGGATACCGTGGTGAGCAATGCCGCGGGCTGCGGATCGAACCTGAAAGATTATGGCTACCTGCTGCGCGACGACCCGAAGTATAGCGAGCGGGCAAAGGCATTCTCCGCCAAGTGTCGCGACATTTCTGAAGTCCTGGCTGGCCTCGAGCCGCGGGCTCCGCGCCACCCTATTCCCTTGAAGGTCGCGTTTCACGACTCCTGCCACTTGCAACATGCCCAGGGCGTGAAGGCGCAGCCCCGCGCTGTCCTTGGAAAAATCCCCGAACTGAAGATCTTGGAAACCGCCGAAGCGGCCCTGTGCTGCGGGTCGGCCGGAATCTATAATCTGGTGCGGCCCGAACCGGCCAAGGAACTGGGCGATCGCAAGGTCCGCAATGTGCTGGCGACCTCGCCAGACATTGTTGCCACTGGAAATCCCGGGTGCCTACTTCAGTTGCGAGCCGGAATCCGGCTCGCCGGCAGCCAGGTGCCGGTGGTTCATTTTGTGCAGGTGGTGGACGCTTCGATTCGAGGAGTGCCGGCAGAATCCTTGCTCGTGGAGGGAAAAGCTTTCTAAAGCCTGAGTCTCGATTAATTGGCGGGAATAATCCTCCCTAGTGAGACAACAACCTATCTGTGTTTGCCGAAGAGGACGCTACCCAGGGCAGCCGGTAGTGAGGGACGCGACCGATGCCGATGGATGAGAACCTGCGAGCGCAGATCGAGACCTACCTGTCCCACCTCGATGGCTTGATGCGCCGCGGGCGCGAGCTTCGCGACGCTTTGGCGGCGGATCCCTCCAACCCATCGTCGATTGCAGCCACTCGCGCCTGGCAGGAAGACTGTGGGGTCACGATCAATCAATTGTCCGGAGGCAGCAAGGCCCATTGGCTTGCCCGCTCGTTTAGCGAAGCCTTCCTGCTGCGCTCATCAGACTGGCCATGCGGTCGAAGGTGCGGCGCCGGCCGAGATCGTGCAGCGACTGCTCGGCGTTCTCGGAGCAAGCGGTTGCCACGCTCTCCGGAATGGACGGCGGCAAAGGCCCGGACTTTACCGCATACTCGTCTGCATCGTCGGAGGCGCCGCCGCCTCGCCGCTTCGAGTTCGTTCACAACCCCGAGCTCCGGCCGGTGCTCGAGCAGGCCTACATCGACAGTCGGCGCGCGCTGGAGGAAGGGAACTACGACTCTGGCGCTGCGCACTTCTTGCGGAATCCTGGAGGCCATCGTGACCGACGCGCTGGAACACAAAGGCCTAAGTGCGCTGGCCGCCTTACGCGCGCCCGCAGCGCAGCTCGCCGAAGGAAAGATTGCCGAAGGAAAGATTGCCGAAATGCGAAAAAGATAGCACAGTGACAAGATTGCCGATTGGTCGTTCGACACGCGCCTTGCCGTCGCCGAGAGGGCGGGTCTTATTCGCGGCGGGTGCGCCCGGCTGCCGGCCGTCGCGCGGACGTATCGCGATCACACCGATGCCGACGGCGGCCCGAAGACGACGGTTTCCGAGCGCGATGCGCGAGTGACCGGGCAGGTGCTTCATGTCGTGATGAGAGATCTGGATCCCGGCCGGTAATCCTGGCCCGGTAATCTGGCCATGTCAATCTTCCAGGTCCTGCCGGAACACCGGTTGCGAGGGGTCGAGGCTACCGTCGATGAGGGCCACGAGCAGCTCTCGGTATGCGTTCTCCGCCTCTGACAGTGACGCGTGCCCGCGTTCTCGTTGTAGCGCTCCGCTGGCTGAGTAGATGAGCGTGAAATATCGGCCCGATGAATACTGGAGTTCGAGCAACTTGTTGGGCATTTCAGGATCGCCTTCCTGACCCAGCACGTCCATCAGCGCCACAGTCCACGGCCTACCTTTTGGGTCGGTGACGACCTCGTGCTCGAGGTATTGCCATTCGTCCATGCTCCACAATGGCATATTGATTCCAGCACATCGTCGTTTCAGCAGATCATGATACCAGCAGTGAAGGTCTCATTTCAGAGAACAGGGACGGTGCGGTTCTCAGTTGTACGTACAATGTTCCACGTGGAACATTTTGTGCAGGTAATAATATACGTACACGGACGTACGTATAGTGGGCGCCAGATGTGTCCCCTGGTCAGGAATTTCGCGTTCGGGGTGGGTGCAAGTTGTTGATAATGCTAGGGGTCGAGTGTGGTTAAATAGCCACAAGCGGGTAATTGTTACGCTGTAATTATTACAAAGTCCACTTTTTGTGGGCGGGGTGACGCGGCGCACTGCCCGATGGTGACGAAAGAGGAAAGCCCGTCGGTGCCGGATCACCCTCCACCCAGGTTAGCGTCCAAAGAACGGACGCGAACCTGGAGCACCGGCAGTGCGTCGTTGTAGCTAAAACACTCGTCCAGCACGGTGTTGCGCTCGCTCTCAGACATGTTTTCGAACTTGCCGGGCTCGATGTATCCCAAACAGATGTATTTCATCATTCCTCCTTGTTTCCTGTGACTTCTTGTTTGCTGCGACTCAGAGCCGTAGCTCATCGTTCTGTTATCAGATAGTCGTTCGGGAGACCGAAAATGACGGTGTCCCGCTGGTAGTTGGAAGTTAGAGGAGCGGCACTCGGGTTCATTCTACGCGGCCTCCTGCTGGACTGCTGTTTGATCACTTACTTTTCTTCCTAAGATGGTCTCCAGTTGCCAGAGATCCTTCCAGCCCATGATGCGGCGGAAGTTCTTCTCTGTCGCCAGAAAGGAAGCCGCCGCCCAACGCTGGACCATAGCCGCATCCCGCCAGCGGCATACGCGCCGGGTCCGCATGCGCACGCCCGACTGCGGGCTTTCGATCAAGTTGGTCGTGGCCAGGCAGCGATGCAGAGACGGTGGAATGCCCAAGCGATTGATGGTGAAACATTCCTCCAATCCTTCCCGCAAACTGTTCGCTGCCGCCGGCGATTCCTGCTCCAGCCAGTCGGCCAGTTTGCGCAATCGAGCCATCCCCTCTTTAGCCTCCAGTTTGTAGCTGGCGCGCATGGCCGCTTTTACCTGGTCCTTCTGTTCCTCCGGCAGGCGGTCGCACACGTTGCGGATCTTGTGATTGCGGCAACGCTGTACCGGATGCTGCGCTCCGAACACTTTGTTAATCGCAGCTCGCAACGCTTTGGCTCCATCGATCACGAACAAGCGCTTGGCCTTCGGGTCCAGCCCACGCGTCACTAACTGCTCCAGTAAGTCCTCGACCGTTGCCGCGTTTTCTGTCGCTCCCTGCTGCATACCCAGCACGTGCTTGTGTCCGGCCCGATCCACACCCACGGCACTGATCACATGATGCTCGCCGAATTGCATCCCGTCGATGTAGATCACCAGCAGATCGATCCCCTCGAAGCGTCGCTCTACGAGCTCCTTCAGGGCTGCTTCTCCCGCTTCCGCCGCTTCCCGGCTCACCGCCGACTTCGACACCCCGCAGGTCGAAGCCATCTCCGGCAGCACCTCCGCATACTGCCGTGTGGAGATGCCGCGCATCAGCACGTCCAGCATCCGCTGGCTCATCCCGTTTTCCTGCATCGCCTCGTAGGCGGGGATCGCCACTTCGCCGCCGCCTTTCTCCCGCAGTCGCGGCTTCGTCACCCCCAGTTTGCGTTCTTTCAAACACACTCGCCCCGCCTGCCGGCCATGCCAGAGCAGGCCCCTGCGCCTCAATGATGTGCAGGGTAGTGTGATTAGAGGAAATACAGCAAATAAAGCAGAGTCGATCCAACTCGCGGTGTCCAAACTTGCCGATCCCAGCTTTCAATTATCTCAGTACCAAAATGAGTGTACGCGGGTGTACCTCAGGATCAAGACGGACCTTGCCATTATGAAGCCTCTGGTCGAGAAGCTCCCTGCTAACAGTTCCCTTCATTCACAGCTTGACGGTTTTTACGATCAGTTCAACAAAGCATCTTCCGAATCAATCGCTCTGACAAGGGGGATGAAAGAAGCAGGAATGCAGAATAAGATATCGGCCTCAACGCCGTTGGCAACCGTTGAGATAGACGTCCCGACGTGGGAATACATGACCGCAAATCCGCATACCAAATATGAGGTGCCACCAAAAGGGAAGACCGTTGTGGAGCTGTACCACTCCTTCTTATATTCACTTTACGAATTACAGCATGACGTAGTCCAGGCCACATTGGTTGGGCTATCCGAGGCCGAGGTCATCCGCCGGAGAGATGAGCGCCTGGCAACGCGTGCATGGTGGCTTAGCATGTTTCTTTTTACCGTAGGCTGGGGCCTCGGTCTCCTTGGCAAACTCTACGGCGTTCCGGAAGCGGCCGGAGGCGACTGAAAATTACAAATGCGCGAGAAGCTCCACAATTGTGACGCTCAGAAGGAACGTCAGAAAGATGACCGCGAACAGTCTGAGGCAGGATTTATAGCGCTTGGAGGACATTCTAGTACGTGGATAGTTTCATCGCACAATAGCGGCACGGTTCGTCAAGGAGGTAAGGTGCGCGATTTGTGGCATTCCCTGATGCATTCGCCGGAGGCTTGGATAATCGGCGCAGTAATTGGTCTGGTCATCTTTGCGATCTTTGACCTCTTGGGGGCTGGCCCAGCCTTTCCTCATTTTAATCCTCGAGGGTGCCCCGCTCTTGTCGCGTCTTTTGCGACAGGGCGGGGATTTTGATCTCCGTGAGTTGAGGATGCCGAGTCAAGTTCCCCGCCCTGTCCCTGCAAAGAACGCAGGGACAAGGACGGGGCAGCCGCTGGATTTGAGATTTTATTTGGAAAGGATGGGCCAGCCCCTTTCAGGCTCTGCCCGACAATCGGAACTGGAAGCCACTTCTCGAAAAGCGCGAGAAGTGGCGCACCCCGAGTTATTTCAGTTGAGGTTCAAGGACAAAAGCCCGTTATACTTCTCCTTATTGCAGTAGCTCGTCGAGCGCTCTTGCGACCTGCGCGCCGGTGAACGGTTTCGGGACCAGCAAGACTCTTCTGGCGTTCCGGGAACGGAGGCTCGCGTCAGCCTGCTCCGGCGTGTCACTGATGATGACGACGGGCAGCTCGGTGTGATTCGGGTGATGCCGCACCGAGTCGAAGAGCGATTCGCTCATCTCGAAAGCGCTACAGTCCAGCACGAGGGCGTCGGCGCGTTGCTCCAGAACCAGTTCGTTGACGGCAGCGGTATAACCCGATGCGAAGACCTCGTAGCCGCGGTCACGCAGCGCAAACGTCAGCAGCTCGGCAATCTCCGGCGTGTCGTCGATGAGCAGGATGCGGCGCAACCGTACCCTACTTCTTGCCCGCTCCGGTGCCAGGCAGCCGCGCCTTCTTGCCTGCGCAGGGCTCCAGATCCATGACCCACACGCGCCCGCCGGCCGTGTAGTAGGCACGGTGGTCGTTCTCGATCATCGCGCCCCAGGCCTCCAGCGTGCGCATCGCGAACGTGTAGCCCTCGAAGTTGTTGCGCGTATGATCGAGCACTTCGTTCGTGTGCCAGTTGTCAGTGAGGATCGCGTCGCCAGCGTGTACGCGCAGCACGGTGTAGAAGCGGTCGAACGCCGCTTCCGGCCGTACGTCGCGCGACGACCCGCGCTTTTTGCCTTCGCTGACGATATAACTTTCCTGCGGTTCAGGAGCCTCAGGTGGAGGGGTTGCCTTAGCATTCATACAGTCTCCGCAACGGCCACAGCCTCTGCCGCAGCCGCCATGTTGGCCAGGTTTTTCGCATCGGCGGCCTGGAGCAAGGGCTCGGGCAGCTCGACACCCATCATCCGCCATTGCTCGTTGGCAAACTTCTGCAAATTAGCGATGTGCTCGGCGTGGAGATGGCCGAAGCGTCCTTGCAACTTCAAGTACTCGGATACTGGCCGCATGTTCTGCGGGCGGAAGCTGTAATCATACGCACGCTTCTCGGGGTTCCACTCCCAGATCGGGTAGAGTCCGCATTCGACGACCAGCCGGCCAAGATCGATCGAGCGCGGCGTCTCGTACACGAAGCCCTTCTGGCAGGGGGTGTAGACCATCAAGTACGCAGCGCCCTTGTGGTTGAGTCCCTTGCGCACTTTATTCATCAAGTCGATGGGGTAGCCCACGCTCGCGGTCGCCACATAGCAGTGGGGATGGCCAGCCGCCATCATGCGGGCGAGGTCCTTGGGATAGAGCTTCTTCGCCTCCGGAACCATCGGGCCGGGAGGGGAGAAGGTGGTCATGCCGCCGTAGGGCGTGCGCGACGACGCCTGGATGCCGGTGTTTGCGTACTGCTCGTTGTCGTAGCAGATGATCAGGCAATCGTGATTGCGATAGAGCGCGCCGGAAATCGAGGCGAGGCCGATGTCGGACGCACTGCCGTCGCCCGCCTCGCAGATAATGTTCGGATAGGCGCCCTTCCACTTGCCCTTGCGGATCATGGCTTCATAGGCGGCGGCGACGCCGGCGGTGAAGCTGCCCGCGCTGCCAATCTGCGTGTGCGCCCAGGGCACATTGTAGGGCGTACACAAATACGAGCTGTTCGCGACATACATGCAGCCTGTCGGTCCGACCAGGATCGTATTGTCGCCCGCCGCCTTGCTGGTCATCCGGTACTGGATAGACGGCCCGCAGCCGGCACAGGTGCGGTGGCCGGGGACGAACGGCTCGCTCGACGGTAATTCGGGGTTGTAGAAACGCGCCCCCTGATTCGGGCTGTCGAGAATCGGCAGCAGCTGCCGCTGAACTTCTATTGTTGCCATATGAGTTCCTCCTGTTGGGAGCGCCGGGCGTCCTCGCCGTAAGCGGCTGACGCCACCGCAACTCGTTTATTCTTCGAATCCGACCCAATGCGTGCGCTTTTCGATTTTCCCGCGTTTCTGCGCTTCCATCATCTTCTGAGTCATCCAATAGAATTCCTTCAGCACGATCGCCTCGCCGCCCATTCCCGCCATGAACGAGACGACGAGCGGGCGCTGGTGGCTTTCGTAGAGCGCCGCGCAGACCTCAGCATATAGCGAGCCGCCGCTGCTCACGCTGCCGAGTCCCATGTTGGTCTCGATCACGCCGACCACTTTGAACTTGCTGAGGACTTCCTTTACGCGATCGGTCGGGTATGGCCTGATGGTTCGCAGCCGTACGAGACCGACTTTCAGGCCCCGATCGCGCATGTGCTGAATCGCGAAACGCGCCGTCACCGCGTGGCCGCCCTGCATGAAAAAGACGACGTCGGCGCCATCGGTCATGAACTCTTCGACCCAGGGGTCGTAGCGTCGGCCGAAGATTTTCGCGAACTCGTCGTGGACCTCCTCGATGACCGCCATCGATTCTTCCATGGCGCGCGCCCGCTCCAACTGCAGCGGCGGACCCTGCTCGGGCATGATCTGCGGGCCGTGCGACACCGGATGCCGCGGATCGAGCGGGTAGGGATGCTTGTAGGGCGGCAGGAATTCCTTCACCTGGCCGGGGTCGGGCAATTCGACGTCGGTGGTGATGTGAGAGACGAAGAAACCGTCCTGGCAGACCATCTGGGGCAAAAGCACGCGTGGGTCTTCACCGATTCGATAGGCCATCAGGTGATTGTCGAATGCTTCCTGGGCGTCGCACGACCAGCCCATGAGCCACCCCATGTCGCGCGTCGAGAGCGCGTCGGTATGCTCGGAACCGAAATCGCCGGGCGGATCGAGCGTGCGGTCGGCGATCATCATCTGCACCGGCATACGGCTGCCCGAGATCGGCGAATAAAGCTCGTAGGCGAACTGCACGCCGACGCCCGAGCTGCCGGTGAAAACGCGCGCGCCGCTCGACGAAGCGCCGTGCGCGATGCTCAATTGCGAGTGCTCGCTGTCGGCCACGATGTACTCGGCGTCGAGTTCTCCATTGGCCACCATTTGCGCGAGCGCCATCATCGTCGCCGTGTAAGGCCGGATCGGGTAGGCCGTAATCACATCGACATCGGCGTACTTGGCGGCCTGCGCCGAAGCGACGCAGCCGTTTATCCGGACCGTTTTCTTTTTTGTTGCGGTAACCGTTGGCATGATCTACCCCGATTTCTAACCTTCCGCTTCTATCAGATGTTCTTTGCCGCTCGCTCGCCCAGATTCCTCAGCTCTTCCGCCTGCCGTCCGTGCAGCCCCGGCGAGATGGCGAACGCCGTATCCATGCGCACGACGCCGGTATCGAAGTCGAGTTCGGGCACGCCCTCGAGGCAGCCCGTCGGACATTCTTCGATGCACACGCGGCAACCCTTGCAGTAGTCGACCAGAATCTTGTAGAGGCCGTTCGAGCGCGCCGGACGCGCAATGCACGGCTCGGGACAAACCAGATAACAGTTGTCGCAGGCGTTGCAGGTGCCGCAGCTGAAGCAGCGGCTGGCCTCCTCGACCGCCTGCTCTTCCGAGAACGCCTGAATCACTTCCTCCTGCGTTTTGCGCCGCTTTGCCGGCGGCAGCAGCGTTTGCTGGACGCGCGG
Organism: uncultured Acidobacteriaceae bacterium; assembly: GCA_963794365.1. Taxonomy (GTDB): domain Bacteria; phylum Acidobacteriota; class Terriglobia; order Terriglobales; family Acidobacteriaceae; genus Acidiflorens. The sequence goes on along the minus strand of CAWCDV010000022.1, from coordinate 211,264 downwards.
GAAAGTGCGGGAAATACGTCATGTTCATACGGTTCAAATCGAAGATGACGTCGACGGGAATCGTCCGCGGCTGCAACGACTCGCCGCGCAGCACTTTGTCCAGATTGAAGGCGACGCGCTTCCCGTCGCCGACGGCATTCACCACCATCAGCGGCTGACCCGAACCCAGCTGCACGACGTCGCCTGCCGCAAAGAAGTTGGTGTCGCCGAGACGCCCGAAGCGGTCGATCTTGATCGTGCCGCGCTCGGTCTTGAACTCGTCCGGCAACCAGCCGAGCGACGCCCGCTGTCCCACGGCGATGATCACGTTGTCGACGTGGAAGCGCTCGGCGGGGAGCTCTCGATCGATGTTGATCGGCGAGGCGTTGATGGCGCCGGAGAAGCGCGCCGGATGCAGCTGCAAAGCCTCGACCTTGCCATTGCCGAGCACGGCGGTCATCGCCCGCCCGTGCACCAGCTCCACCCCTTCTTCGAGCATGTCGTGCAGATCTTCCGGCGACGCCGGCATCTCCTCGGGATTGGGCTCCACCGTGATCATGGTCACTTCCACGGCGCCTTGCCGCAGCGCTTCGCGGGCGCAGTCGATCGCGGTGTTTCCGCCGCCGATGACGGCGACCCGAGCGCCCAGCTTGACCTTTGATGTGCCCATGCCGATGTCGCGAAGGAACGGAAGTCCGTAAAGCACGCCGTCCTTGTTCTCGCCTTCGGCTCGCACGCTATTGGGCTCGGTGAGGCCCACGGCCAGCACGCAGGCGTCGTAGTTCTTTTTCAAGTCGTCCCAGGTGACGTCTTTGCCGACTTCGACGTTGGTCTTGATCGTGATGCCGAGCTCGACGAGGCGCTCGATCTCGCGATCGAGCACGTGCTGCGGGAGCACCCAGTCCGGAATGCCGCCGCGATTGAGTCCGCCTGCTTTCGGCGATTTCTCAAGGATCGTCACTTTGTAGCCGAGGCGCGCAAGTTGGTAGGCGGCGCTGTGGCCGGCGGGACCCGATCCGACGACGGCGACTTTCTTTCCGTTGGGCGTCCCGGCCTTGACCACGTCGCGTGTCAGCGCCTGTCCGAGATCGCCGAGAAAGCGCTCGACCGCGCGAATCGAGATGGCCTCGTCGTACTTCCCGCGGTTGCAGGCCTGCTCGCACGGGTGGTAGCACACCCGGCCGGTGACCGACGGGAAGGGCATGTCTTCCTTGATGAGCGCGTAGGCGTCGAGATACTTGCCGCGCTTCACCAGGTCGAGATAGCCCTGGATCTTTTCGTTGGTTCCGCAAGCGTTGTTGCAGGGCGGCAACTTGTCTCGGTACACCGGCCTGATCGAGCGCCAGTTGCCGGTGGGGAACAGGTCCTGCCCCTTTTCCTGCGACGGCGCAGGCGTGATGCCGGCGAACGGGACCTTGAGCCAGTCGGGAATGTGTGTGCCTTTTGTCGACATGTGATCCTTTGATCCTTCCTATGCAGCCACTGGATTCAGCGGCATGATGTGCAACTCGTCGAGCGCCATTTCGAATGCCTTCTTGTTCGCAATCATCGGCTCAATCGTCTCCATCTTGACGATGCCCGTCGTCTTGACGACGGCCGCGATGAGCGGAGCGGCGATGTCGGGTGCGATCGGATTTCTTGCGCTCGGCGGCGCCTTCGGTCGAAAGGCGGTCGAGACCGAGCTCGCCCAGCCGGTAGTAGAGCCATTTGTGGTCGGCCAGCTTAGCGGCATCCACGCAGACGAGTTGGGCCAGCCGCTCGGCACCCGGCACGAAGCGAATCATGTACTCCGGGGTGTAGTGCGTGTTGATCACCAGCGTTCCGCCCGGAGGCATCCCGCGCATGTAATCCCAACCCTTGACCATCGTCTCCTCGACCAGTACGACGATGTTGGGATGCTCGTTTTCGTAGGTGAGCGCGTTCTCGATCACGTCGTCGCTCACGCGGCAATACTTGCGCGTCGGGGCGTTGGTGCGATCGGGATTGTCGACGTAGTTTTCCATCGCCTGCGCGAACTTGCCCTCGAGCCGGGCGGAAGCGGAGACGGAATTGACGATGTCGCGGCCCTCTTTGTCCATGATGATGCCGCGCGTCCAAACCGTAAGTTCCGTATAACTCATGATCCACCCTCGTCCTTAACATAGTTAAAGAAGTCGTTAGTCGTTGGCTCGTTCGCAAACGACCAGATCAGTCAGATCCGCCAGGGCACAAATCCCCTGCGCTATTGCTTAGCACGTTCACGCTTTTCCATTTGTTTATGGCCACCACCTGCTTGGGACTGCCACGATCGGACTCAAGAACCGCCAGGAAATCGCTCCGCAAGACGACGAAAGGCGCGACGCGAGTGCCGTCCTGAAATTCCGCAATCGCTAATAGCGTCGCCTTCTTGCACAGGCTTTCGATATCGGCGCCGGTGAGCCCTTCCATCCGACCCGCGAACTCCTCGAAATCGACATCGGGCGCCAGCGGAACGCGCCGGCAGCAAAGCCGCATGATGGCCGCGCGTTCGGCAGCGTCGGGTTTGGCGAACGGGAGTATGTAGTCGAAGCGCCCGCTGCGCAAGAGCGCCGGATCGATGCGCTCGGGACGATTGGTGGCTGCGAGCAGAATCACCCCTTTGACGTCACGCAAGTTGTCGATCTCGCGCAAGAGCTGGCTAAGAATCCTTTGATAGACGTCTGTGCCAAATTGATCGGCGCCGAACTTGGGCGCGACCGCGTCAATCGTGTCGAAGAACAGGATGCAGGGCGCTGCCCGCCTCGCCTTTTTGAAAACTTCGCGCAGCGCCCGCTCGGATTCGCCCAACCACTTCGAGTACAGCTGCGGGCCATCAATGGCGATGAGCGGGATCTGCTTCTCACCCGAGAGCGCTCGCGCCATGGCGGTCTTCCCGGTACCCGACGGTCCGATCAGCAGAATGCCTCGCGGCGGCGCCAGTCCAACCTGCTCATAGATCTCGTCGTGCATGTGAGAATGCTCGATGACGGCATCGAGCAGCCGTTTCACCTCGCTGAGACCGCCGAGGGAGGCAAACGTCGATGCGCTTTTCTCAATAAAGAACTCGCGAGTCGCGCTGGGCTCGACTTCCTTCAAGCCGGCGAGAAAGTCGTCGCGCGTAACCTGCAGCGCCCCCAGTTCAGCGGACGCGGCGTCGGGCTCAAGCGGGGCAGCGGAGAGGAAGCGGCGCAAGGCAATCATGCCGACTTCCTGCCCCAGCGCTTCGAGATCGGCGCCGACGAAGCCGTGGGAATGCTCGGCGATCTCCTGCAGGTCGACGTCAGGCGCAAGCGGCATGGCGCGCGTGTGGATCCTGAGGATTTGCAGCCGCGCTTGAGTGTTCGGAACGCCGATTTCGATTTCGCGATCGAAGCGGCCGGGACGCCGCAGCGCCGGGTCAAGGACCTCGGGGATGTTGGTGGCACCGATGACGATGACCTGGCCGCGCGCGACAAAGCCATCCATCAAGCTGAGAAGTTGCGCCACGACGCGCTTTTCGACCTCGCCGGCCACTTCGGTGCGTTTCGGAGCCACGGCGTCGATCTCGTCGATGAAGAGGATCGCCGGCGCGTGGCGCGCCGCTTCCTCGAAGACTTCGCGGAGCTTGGCCTCGCTCTCGCCGTAGAACTTCCGCATGATCTCAGGGCCGTTGAGGTGAATGAAGTGCACGCGGCTTTCGGCTGCTACAGCGCGGGCAAGCAGGGTCTTGCCGGTGCCTGGCGGACCGTACAACAGCACGCCCTTCGGCGCGAGAATTCCCAACCGCTCGAAGATGCGCGAGTACTTCAGCGGCAGTTCGACGATTTCGCGCACCCGCGCCACTTCACGCTCCAGCCCGCCGATATCTTCGTAGGACACCGCCGGAGCGCGGGCCGCCGTCTGCTCGCCTTCCACGACCCGGATGTCGGTGCGTTTCCCGATCACGACAGGTCCCGAGGGAATCGTGCGCACCACCTGGAAGTTCACCGCCTTGGCAAACGTCGGCACACGCACGGCGCAGCCCGCGATGACCGGGACGCCCACCAGATCCTCGAGAATGCGGTCGGGTGCAATGGTCGCTGGCGCGACCCCCACCCATAACGGCGACAAGCGAACGGCCACTGCCTGCTCGCACTCGATCGGCGCCACCGTCACTTGCTCCTGCAAGCCCGCGCTGCAATTACTGCGGCACGTGCCGTCGATCTGGATCATGCCTTCGAATCCTTCATCCGAAAGCTCGGCGCGCGCGACACCGATTGCGCCGCCGGTGATCTTCAGCACGTCGCCTGCTCGGGCACCCATGCGCAACAGATCGGCTGGCGTCAGTCGCGCAATGGCGCGGCCGACGTCCTCGACGCGCGCCTCGGCAACGCGCAGTGTGATGCGTTGCCGCGAGAGACTCCGGTTCGTGAGACGCGATGGCCACACGGGCCATGTCATTTCCCAGTTCAGTCAACCTGATTGTCCCCAGAGCTAATCTGCTCGAGGGCTCACCCTTGGCCCTTGGCAGAGGTAATCGCTACGCTCAATTTAACGCGATCGCCCCACGAATTGCGAATCGCGAATAGCCACCCAAGGGCACCAACCCTTGGTCAAAACTTCTCAAGCACGATCTCTTCGACGTCTTCAATGTGCCGCCGCATAGCATCCTTTGCAGCCCCGGCATCGTGGCGCTTGATCGCAGCCAGAATCCGGCGGTGGCCTGCGAGCGACCTTTCTGGGCGCCCTTTCAACTGCAAAGAGCGTTCACGCGTGTCGCGCAGCAGGTCCATGAGAATGTCGAGCACCTTCAGAACGATACTGTTACCGGACGCCAGAGCAATGCTGTAGTGGAACTCTGCGTCCTCGGCGATGGCGGCTTCCCCATGAGACACCTTTCCTTCTTGCCTTTGCAGAATCTCTTCCATCTCGGAAATTTCGTCCGGAGAAGCGTGCGTAGCTGCGCGCGCGGCCAACGGTGGTTCGAGCATCTTGCGAAAATCCAGAAGCTCGCTGACCAGTTCCTGCCGGCGCTTTAGCGCATTGGCAAAAGGATTGACCAACGACTCGGCCGACAGTTCGCGAACGATTGTGCCAGCGCCTTGACGCGGTTCAACCAAGCCCATCAGTTCCAGGCTGCGAATCGCGTCCCGAATGGAACTGCGGCTTACTTGAAGCATCTCTGCCAGCTCGCGTTCCGATGGCAGTTTGTCACCGGGCTGCAGTTTCTGCAGAATCAAACGTTCGATCTGCTTGGCGACTTCTTCGTAAACCTTGTTTCTTCGGATAACTTCAAAGTCGGATTTGACCGGTGCTGCCATAGACGAGTGGTCCGATAAGTGGACCATGCGAAAGGCAGTATACTCCCGTTGTCAAGGCCCAGCAAATATTTCTTTCACGATTATGCCTTCACTCCACTGGCGTTGACTCTTGACTGCACTTCGTGAGCGGAGTTGTCGCGAGCGAGAATAAACTCCCATGGGCGGCCCGCAAAACTTTTCCTTGACAGGCCGCATTGTCACATGATAAACGAATCCGTTCCCAACTGGTCCGCTTTTCATACAGGGTAGGAATTCATTCGCAGCTCTGGAGATCTTTTCGGTTCGTGGCTCGAACGAACAAGGCGGCGCAGCGTCCCGCGCGTTCCAATGCATTGAGGACAAGCCGTTTTGCAAATCATCCCGGGAGAGGAAACACATGCGCTCGCTAAAAACGTTTTTCGTGCTTCTGGTGGTTTTCATGGCGCCAGATTCGCTCGTCCATGCTCAAGGCACGGAACCCGCGAGCAAGACTGACGGATCGGCTTCCGTAGCCGCAACCAAGGAAGAAGTCAACCAATTGCGCAGCGAGGTCGCCGCCCAGCGCAAGACCATCGAGGAACTGAAGGCTTTGGTCGAGAAGTTGGCTGCAGGGGCAGGCGCAAGCGAGCGAACAGCTCGGCCCAGATTCGGCCCGTGGCTGACGCTGCTTCGGTGGAAGCTCAATTCGCAGCCGGTTAACGCTGCCGGCGACGGCGCCGTTCATCTGATGAACGCGGTTCTCGTGCAGCCCGACCCTGTGGTAGAGGCGGCGCTCGTGGATCAGGCTAAACCGGCGGCTGCACCCAAAAAAGATGCTCCGGTGACGGCAGGATGGAACGGTGAGCACTTTTTCATCAGGAGTGCGGACGGACAGTTCAGCATCAGCCCCTACGGCTATGTGAACACCGATTACCGCGCTTACAAAGGCGACGGCGCGCCGCCTGACACGTTTCTCGTGCGCCGCGCTCGCTTCGGTTTTCAAGGCAGCTATGGTTCGCACTTCGATTTTGCACTGCTCACGGACGCGGCGGCGACTGCGGGTTCGGTCGTGCGCGACGTGTACCTCAACGTAAGAATCCGGCCTGAATTCCAATTTCAGGCTGGCCAGTTCAAGGTACCCTTCGCTCAGGAAGCCGGAGTCGGCGCCACCAACCTGGACTTCGTAGAACGCGGGTTTCAGATCCATGCTTTACCCGTCGGCGGCCTCGGCATTCCGCAGCCCGGGCGTGGCCATTCATGGCGACATTGAGGGTGGCGTCGTGCAGTACTGGATCGGAGCGTTTAACGGCAAGGGATATGCACTCGCCAACACCACCAATCAACCGGAAGTCATTGCGCGGCTCCGCTTCTATCCGTGGCGCAAGTCCAAGAACGGCTGGCTCAAGCAATTTACCTTTGGCGGATCCATTGACCGCGCGCGTTCGCAGGGCCTTACCCATGATCAAAGCTTCAGCGGCGGGCTGCCCGATGCCGCTTATAACTTCTTCCCGCAGTTCGCCATTAACGGACCCATCCAGCGCTACAACGGTGAGTTCACTTACATCAAGAGTCGTTTTGCTCTGCGCGGCGAATACGATCAGCTCAATATGTCGCGCAACAATGTCGGCTCCGAGCAGGTGGGAGGGCTGGGCTTCCTGAGCCTTCCGTCGATCATAGCCAAGGCTTATGACATCAGCGCAACTTACTTGCTGACGGGGGAAAAGCGGCCGGAAAACGGCACTCCCCGCGTCAATCGTCCGATGTTTGGCCCTGACACTCCGGGTGGCAAGGGACGTGGATTGGGAGCCTGGGAAGTCGCTTTCCGAGTCACTGGCATCCACGCCAATGAACCGGGTGCGAATTTGTTGAACTATTACACGCCGGGTTTTGTGCCCACCTATGATTTCCACACCAGGGAGTACACCATGGGGCTCAACTGGTATCCCAATTACTGGGTCAAGTACGTAGTCAATCTGGCCGTTGATCAGTTGAAGGACCCCAGCCTAATTGGCGCAGTGCCGCAGAACTACGTTACGCGTTTTGCAGCGCTTACAGTTCAGGTTCTAGAGTCTGCCCGCTTGGGTATCCGTTGTGGATGGACTGGTCAACAAGTTTGGTACCGCCGGGGCTGGTCGCAGGCTGGCCCGCAGGGAAAATCGCAGGAGGGAATTCGATGAGACCGAGGATTCTGCTTACTATTTTTGTCATCGCGCTGTTTGTGCACCCTGAGCGGCTGCGGGAGTGTATCTAACTGTCCGATTTGCGGCACCACCAAGAATGGCAGCTACGGTGTCATCGACATTATCCCCGTGCCAGAGCACAATCCCACTGGCGAACCCGGCGGACCGTTCAACTCCTTCGACATAAGCTGGGTCGGACTCCGGTCGCGCCACTTGGACTATGTTTCCGACCGCATCGGCTTAGCTGTCGTCGTGATCGATACGATCAACGATCTCGCAGTAAATGCCATTCAAGGCTCCAACGCGGTCATCGGACGCAGGCAACGGGGCCAGTCGTGCGCGACAGATCCAGCACTGGTAACGACATCATTCCCCCCATCGCCGATGTGTTTGGCAATTTCACCCGCTTCGGATGTAGACGATTTATCCTGGGAGGGAGGGCCCACGTTCCATCTCATCTCAGGCTTTGGCGCCAACGATAACTTTGGGGGATTTCCGGGCGCGCAGTGCTGCGCCTCACGCGCCAACGGCGTGAATCCAATGTCCGGCCCGGATGGGCTGGAAGTGAGCGCGGACGGCAAAATCTTGTTCGTCGGGAATGGCAGCGCTTCGGTCGTGGTTTTCGATTTGACCACGATGGACCTGACCCGAATCCGCCCACTCCACCCACCGTGGTGGCCGCCATACCGACCGGCGTTTCGGCCGATTATGACGGTCCGCTGGGCATCGCTCCCTGCGTCGCCTCCTGGAACGGCGAAGCCGGCTCCGCCGCCGATTGCGGAGATGACCGGGCCGACGAAATGTCATACGACAACGCGCATCAGGTTCTCGCGGTCATCAACGGCGATCCGGGATTGCCGTTCATCACGTTCATCGACATGTCGCACATCGTGACGCAAGACCGGGAACGTCGGCGCAACAGCACTGCTTGCCCGATCGATTCGACGCTCGCTTATGGCCCCTAGCCAGCTGGGTTCGCGACCCGCCGATTATCCGCTGACTATCCGTCTCAGGGATCGGCTACGCAACCTTGGGTGCCGCAAGATCCGGCGGCTTCATTTCAACCCCCCCAGTTGTATCCTTGGGCAAATCTACTATGACGGCGCAGGAGGCGCGGCCTCCGGAGGACTCGGACTTAACGCGGCGTTCCGGTTGACACCGTTGGGGGCTACGTTCCCCTGCCCCGATCCCTCCAATCCGCAGACGTTCAGCGGCGTTTCCGGGTCGGTGAACTCGCTGGTCCCGGGCATAGGCACAACTCCCGAGTGGCACGGCATACACCATCCCCTGCCATCACGGCCCCATCCTCGACCAAACGACAGGGACTTTTTGCAGCCAAACCGCCCCTGGTGGCAACTGCGCTGGCGCCATAGCCCCGGCCGGTTTGGCAGGGATGGTCTGGAATCCCAACACCGGTCACTTGCTGCTGGCGAATGTGAATGCCATTCCGTATCACCAACGTTGGAAGCATCGATGAAATCGATCCGAGGCTGACCGACACCAGTTGCGGAGGGGTCTCCTGTGGACCGGTTGTGGTCAACAGCTTCGTGATGCTGAATTGCATGCCGACCGGCATCGTTCAGGGCCCGGGCAACAACTTCCTCGTAGGCTGCGCGCGACCACGATGGCGAGGCATTTCCTCCCAACGAGTACATCATCAATGGAACTACCGGCGCGATCGTCCCACCGAAATCAACAATGTCGGCGGCGTGGACGAGGCCTGGTACAACCCCGCCGACAACAAGTACTACCTGGCAGCGAGAGATATGCCGAATGGTCCGATCATGGGTGTCATCGATGCCGGAAGCAACCTCTGGCTGGAAAACGTGACGACCAATGCCAATTCACACAGCATCGCGGTCGATCCCACCAATAACCATGTTTTTGTGCCCCTGCAAGCCGGCGCGCAATTGCACCACGCAAAGCAGCAACGGTTGCGTTGGTGTCTACGCTCAACAGTGAGCCCGAGGCCAGAAGGCCGAGTGCGCACGGATCCGTCCGAGGGAACTCGCGGCGTGAGCGAACGGTGAGCGCCATATGCACGGTACAGGACGAGCAAACATGGTATAGTTCGCCCTGGCGCAGGGGATGTGGGTGAAGTGACCTATGGAGACCTTTCGTAGAGCAGTGCTGCAGAGTTGTGTTTTCGTCTGTTCGATTCTGATCGCGATGGCAAGCGCAGGCGACCAGCCCACGCCAAAACCCACCGACGTCCCTGCAACCGTGATCGCCCATTTGCCTTTGCCGCAAGCGACCGGAAGTCAAATGTTGCTGCAGAAGGAAAACGGGAAACATTACTTGTACGTTCAACAGGCAGGGAAGCAAGGCTTCATGATCGTGGACGTAACCAAGCCGGAGAAGCCGAGCCTTTTGAAACGGACGGCGGAATCGAATCAGTCGACCACGGGAAACCTGCAGATAGTTAGCCCCGATGTCGCCATCGCGGAAGCTCCGGAAAAAACGCCGACGACTCTGACCAGCAGCAACCGTCCCACCGAAACCGTTCGCGTGCTCGACTTGAGCGATCCGCGCAATCCGAAGACGCTGGAGACGTTCAACAAAGTCACCAGCCTTCTTCCAGACGGCGGCCACGGCTTGATCTACCTCACCAACAACGAAGGCTTGTGGATTCTTCGCTATGATCGCCCGTCCCCACTGGAGCCAGCCAAGAAAAAGAAGCCCTGTGACTCCGAAACCGCGATCATGGCCATGCCGCCCGACTGCGACTAAGGCCGTATCTGAATCAAAGCGAACCTCTGCGAAAACCTACTGCTGAGAGACTCAGCGCACCGAGCACTCCTTCTCGATGGTCTTGATCGAGGTGATGGTCAACGTCACCGAGGAGGGAGCGCCCGTCCTGGTTAAGGAATCGGAGCTGGTCATCATCGACGGTGATTCCTTCCCGGTTACTTCCACTCGTTGTCCCAGGTACTTGCGGAGCTTTATTTTGCCAGTAGCCTGCAGTTCGTATGTCATGCCCGGGTCCTGCTTCATCAGGATGTAATCGCCGCTGGATCTGCTGACGCAGCCTTGTATGGTTACCTGTCCTTTGGAATCTTTCGAGTTCTGCTGGCTCGTGTTGCTGGGATTGCCGTTTTGCGCCAGAAGAAAGCTGCCCGAAAGCAGCAGAGCGAACCACATCTTTTTCATGGAGATTTCTCCTCTCCTAGAATGGGATGGCAATGCTGTTGCGACCGGTTGCACTAAATCTGTGGGGCAGAGAGAGCGACTACTTGACGCGAGTTTCCTGATAGTGCAGTTCCTTCCATTGCCCGGCGCGCTTCACCCAGAGTTCACTGATGTACACGCGCGAGTAGTGGATTTGCGCCTTGGGCGGGAACTGAATGGTGCTTTCGTAGATGACCAGGGCAGCATCGGACCCCAGCGGAATCAGCTTGAATCCCCACAGCGTATAGTTGAAGACATTTTGCTCAGCCAGTTCGTTTACCGATTGAATCTTATTCCGCTCGCCCCGGCCATCGACTTCGACCCCCTGATAGTCGTCCGCTAACAATTCGGCATAGCCTTTCTTGTCCTTGTTCTTCAGCGCCTCCCATTCGACTTTGATCTTCGATTCGAACATATCCTTCAGCCCCGAGTCGGCGGAGACGCTGCTGGATGGCCGGCTCTCGCCAGTCTTAGCAGTTTTAGCCGGCGCGGAGGGTTCTTGCGCTAGAGTCAGACAAGCCAGCCCCACGACACAAAGGAAGACAAAGCAAACCCTCATGATTCCTCCGAAGAGATATGCGCCGAATCTTATCAGGTGCGCGCCAGGTCCGGCGCAACTGAACGGTTTAGTGCTCGTGTTCATGGCGAGAATGTCCGTGAAGGTGAGGATGTGAGTGCACGACGCCGCCGTGGGAATGGCGATGGGCGTGAATGAGGTTTGCCCTCAGAAGCAAGTCCGTGTTTGAGAGAATCTCCGATGGAGTCCCTTCGGCAATTACGGTGCCTGCCTCGAGCACGAAAACGCGATCAGCAATGTCTTCGACAATCTCCAACTGATGAGTCGCTGTGATCACGGTCCTCGCCGTGCCTTTCCACTGTTGAATTAGGTCTACCACCTGGCTCTGGCTCTTCGGATCGAGGGTCGCCGTTGGCTCATCGAGCAGCAGGACTTCGGGGTCGAGGACTAGGACGGAAGCCAAGGCGACCCGTTTTTTCTCGCCTCCCGAGAGCCGGTAGGGCGGGCGGTCCCGCAGGTGCGAAATTGACATGAATTCGAGCGTCTCCTCCACTCGCCGCATCACGTCTTCCCTGCTCCATTGCATCTGCAAAGGACCGTAGGCGACCTCGTCGAATACGGTGGGATTGAACAGTTGGACATCCGGATTCGGAAAGACCAGGGCGACGCGCCGGCGAAAATTCAGAGAGAATTCCTCTTGCTGAAGGTGCTTTTCGGTGAGCGCGTTCCCCTTGAATGTGACAGTACCTGCCGAGGGAAAATAGAGCGCATCCAAAATTCGCAACAGCGTGGACTTGCCGGAACCATTGGCGCCAAGCAGCGCAACCCGATCACCTTCTCCGATGTGGAGGGTGAGTCCACGGATCGCCGGGATCGCTTCGTAAGAGAAGCTAATGTTTTGCACTTCGAAAGTTGACGCCAATTCTTGCTTACCTCCCCATCCACACAGCTAAGCAGCCAGTAAAGAGGAAGGCGGTCAGGCCGACGTAATCGCGCGGTTTCAGGCGGAAGTCAGTCAAGAGACGGACCTCTCCCCGAAAGCCCCGGGACAACATGGCCAGGTACACCTCTTGGCTGAGTTCGATGCTTTTGCTCAGTAGCACTCCGGCGGTTCGAGCCGTCGTTTTGCGCCGCTCAGAACCGCTCAATACACCGACGGTTCGGCTCTTCCTCGACTCGAACATCTGGTTGGCCGTTTCGATCAGCAAGAACACGTAGCGGTGGGTCATGGCCAGCATAGTGACGATCTCGGCAGGAAGGTGCAGCGAACGGAGGGCCTTCAAGATGTGAGTCCAGGCGGTCGAAAGCACCAGTACTGTGGTCAGTGTAGCCGCTGTTTCCACCCGCAGGACCAGCAACACCGCCGTGCGCATCCCTTGGACGGAGATGGAAAGGTGCAGTGCCGGCGACAGTGAAGAGTGGCTCTCCGGGAGTAATAAATAAGGCGGGCAGTGCGATCACGCCCGTGAAGCCTAGAACCACAAGCCAGACTCGTTTTGCGAGCGATGCAAGGCTCACTCTGGAAGCGACCGCGATCGCAATTGCGACGAGCAAAATGGCTGCGATGGCCTCAAGCTGTCGACAGATAATCACCGAAATAACCAGAGCGAGGATTCCGATGACCCGGACGCGAGGATCAAGTTGCTGCATCAGTCCCGGTTGGGTTGCGGCATGTTCCGATTGGAGGGCCTTCGACACCGCTCGGGTGAAGCCTTGAAGCGTCGATTCGAGGAAAGAATATCGTCTCATGACCGCAGGCTCCCCCCTTGCCATTTTCTGCCAACCGCTCTCGCGAGTAGCGAAGCCAGGACAAGGAAGCCCACCCCAAACATTGCCGAGAGTAAATACCCAAACACCGGACTTCTGATAAACCTTGGCGCATAGCCGGGGAACGGCGCCGTCCACAGGTTCGACAGCTTTTCGATCCCGACAGGAACGGAAGACGGAGGCGCATGGTTCCCCGATGCGGCTGCGATCTGTTCTCGCGTGTGCGGATTCATCAAGTCAGCAGAAGACCATTCACCCCAGGCCGTGCCCGCTGCCAGGATGCCGAGAGGCGTGAACAACATGAGAATCGCCACCGCCCACCATAGTCGTCCTTGTGAACGTTCGGCGCTCGAACGCCAGGGCTGACTGGTGTCCTGGCGTCTGGGCCAAACCGCTTACTCCTCGAAGCAGACCCAAATCAGCTCGCTGGAGATAGGACACCATACCTGCCGATATCACCGCTTCCGCCAGTCCTGCAAATGTCAGATGTCCGATCATCATTGCTGGAATGGCCACATGCAACGGATATGGAGCGTAGAGCGGCGTGCCGCTGGCATCATGAAAAAGCGTGGGCTGAATACCGAACTCAACGGCTGTAACCAAGGCGCAGCGTTGATGGACAACATAACCGGCAACTGCTGCCGCGAATACTCGTCTGGCGAGAATTTAGTTTCGAGTTCGCCGCGACCATTCGGTATACACCGTAGGCTGTGAAAGATCCAACGATCGCCATGTTGAAGCAATTCGCTCCCAGCGTGGTGATGCCTCCGTCGCCGAAGAACAACGCCTGGATGGCGAGAGCGATCGAAATGGCAAGAATCGAACCCCAGGGACCGAGCACGATCACGGCGACGCCAACGCCAAGAGCATGGCCGGTTGTTCCGCCGGGCAGTGGAACGTTGAACATCATGACGACAAAAGAGAAGGCTGCGAACACCGAGATCAGCGGGATAGCGCGCGTGGCAAGAAGCTGCTTGATGCGCTTCAGGGCCGCATACCAGCCCGAAGCTGCGAACAAATAGAGGGTCGCACAGGTCGACGGGCTGAGGTAACCATCAGGAATGTGCATGATCTCGTCAATTTCTACCGGGTTTTCCTCCTCCAACGCAAGGTGATTCCGACCCAGCCAGATCACGCTGATCTGTTGACGCGAATCACGGTAGTGTCTATTGGTTTAGTAGACCATACCCCAGGCAACCGGGATGGAAGCCGTGCCGCCACAGAACGAGTTAGCGCAACTCGGAAGCTCCGATCAAGTGCCCCTCCTGTGAGCAGAGCCTAAAGCCCGCAACTCTGCCTGTGCTAGTTAGATGTCGGTCCTCTGCTCAGCATGCCGGACGAGAAACCAGCATGGAGGATCGCCGGAGTGTGGGAAAAGGCTGTACACGCAGGTCTTTTGCACCGGTGGATCAAAAATAAGCTCGGCCTTTCCCGTCTTTGTGCGCCACTTCGTAATAGTGTTCGACGGTTACGCTGCCAAAGGGCTGACGCTTCGTTGCCAGACGATATCGAAACACGCAATAGTCCGCACCATAGGCGACTCCCAGCAGGCCCACTCCGAGCCACTAATAATCTCAGAGCGATTCGCCGGAGCCAGGGGCCGGTTTTGTTGGCGGATTTGTCGCCTTCGACTGCGGTCACGGCCTGGATTATACGCGCCGGCGAACCGGCCCGCGGACCGGAGCGTTGACAATTCTTCACAAAAAACTCGTCCCCGCTTTGCTCTTCGACACGTCAAAATGGTAGAGAAAGAAATGATAAGATGCACCAGAAGGGCCGGGGAAGAACTATACCTGCACCTGCATCGTTCCTCGGACTGTGTGTTTCAGCTTCGCCAGAGAGGGTGCGCAGCTTCAACTTCCTTCTGCGGGCTTTCCCTCGTCGTATTTGAGGAGTGCAAGTGACGGAACCAGTAACAGACGCAGGTGTTTCGAAGAAATCCGAGCAGGACCCAACCGAGAATTCAACCACTCATAAGAGCCGCTGGTGGATCTGGCTGATCGTTGTTGTTGTGATCCTTGTAATCGTGGCGATCTGGGAACGGCGCGGTTCCTCCGACGCGAAAGCCAGCGGTGACGCGGCCGCCCGGCCTGTTTTGGTATCTACGGCGACGGCGCACCAAGGCGACATCGGGATTTACTTGAACGCATTGGGCACGGTGACGCCCGTTTATACCGTAACCGTGACCAGCCGGGTACAAGGTGAGATTACGCAGGTCTACTATCACGAAGGACAAATGGTTCGGAAGGGCGACCCGCTCATCGAAATCGATCCGCGCCCTTATCAGGCGGCAT
The DNA here is from genome assembly GCA_963794365.1 of uncultured Acidobacteriaceae bacterium. Classification (GTDB taxonomy): domain Bacteria; phylum Acidobacteriota; class Terriglobia; order Terriglobales; family Acidobacteriaceae; genus Acidiflorens. The sequence goes on along the minus strand of CAWCDV010000022.1, from coordinate 196,125 downwards.
TAACGCAAGTCGAGGGACAACTGGCGCACGATCAGGCGGTTTTGAAGGAAGCCAAGATCGATTTGGATCGCTACAAGCAAGCCTTAGATCGCAACGCCATCGCCAAACAGCAATTTGACGATCAAGAGCAAGTCGTGCTGCAAGATGAAGGCACGGTGAAAAATGACGAGGGCCAGTTGGCGAATGCCAAGGTCAATCTGGTATACACGCATATCACCTCACCTATCGCCGGGCGCGTGGGACTGCGGCTGGTCGATCCCGGAAATATCGTGCAGGCCAATAGCACCACTGGCCTGGTGGTGATCACGCAGCTTCAGCCCATCACGGTTATCTTCAGCATCGCTGAAGATCATCTCTCCCAGATTCAACAGCAATTGCTCAAGGGAAAGAAACTGACGGTGGATGCGTTTGACCGTGAAGGAAGCAAGAAACTGGCATCCGGCACCCTGCTGACTCTCGATAATGTCATCGACCCAACCACGGGAACCTTGAAACTCAAAGCCATCTTTGACAACAAAGACGGCGCTCTTTTCGCGAGCCAATTCGTCAACGTCAAACTGCTCGTCGACACGCAACACAATGTGACTTTGATTCCTACTCCGGCGATTCAGCGCAACGCCCAAGGCGCTTATGTCTACGCGATTAAGAGCGACCAAACCGCCTCCATGCGGACGATTACACCCGGCACTACGGATGGGTCGGTGACCGCCGTGCAGGGAGTTGAACCGCAGGAGGTGGTTGCTGTGAATGGATTCGATAAGCTTCTTGATGGCGCGAAAGTTACCATTCGCACGCCTGCGAAAGGCAGCGGCGGAACCTCCGGCCAGCAGCCTCCAACCGGCCAGAATAACGACAACCAACCCGCTCCGTCCGGAACCCGCACTGGAGGCGCGTCTGGAAGCAAAAACGGAGCCTCGCCGCAGTGAGTCCCTCTCGTCCATTTATCTTACGACCGGTGGCGACGTCGCTATTGATGGCGGCCATCTTGCTCGCTGGCTTCGTCGCCTATCTCCAACTGCCCGTTTCCGCGCTGCCGGAGGTCGACTACCCAACCATTCAGATGGTTACGTTTTATCCCGGCGCTAGTCCCGACGTGATGGCCTCGGCTGTAACCGCTCCTCTGGAGCGGCAGTTCGGTCAGGTCCCGGGCCTCAATCAGATGACTTCCACGAGTTCCGACGGGAGTTCCATCATTGTTTTGCAGTTCTCACTCGACCTGAACATCGACGTCGCGGAACAGGAAGTACAAGCCGCCATCAACGCAGCCCAAACCTATCTGCCTTCCGATCTGCCGGTCCCGCCGATCTATAGCAAAACGAATCCGGCGGACACGCCGATTCTCACCTTGGCGCTTTCTTCCAAATCGATTCCCCTATCGGAGGTTGAAGATCTCGCCGACACTCGCTTCGCGCAAAAAATCTCTCAACTCCCCGGCGTGGGACTGGTCAGCATCAGTGGCGGCCAAAAGCCGGCCGTGCGCGTGCGAGTAAATCCGACGGCGCTGTCCTCGTACGGCATCAACCTCGAGGATGTGCGCACGGCCCTGCAGCAAACCAGCCTCGACCAGGCGAAGGGCAACTTCGACGGCCCGCAACAGGACTACCAGATTCAATCGAACGACCAACTGCTCAGCGCCTCCGATTTCGCGCAAGTCATCATTGCCTACCACAACGGGTCGCCCGTAAAACTCTCCGACGTGGCTACGGTCGAAAATGACGTGGAAAACAATCGCCAAGCGGCGTGGATGAACGAAACTCCCGCGGTCATCGTCAACATTCAACGCCAGCCCGGCGCGAACATCATTCAGGTGGTCGACCGCATTAAGAAACTGCTTCCCCGTCCTCAAGAGCAATCTCCCCGCCGCCGTTCAAGTGGATGAACTCACGGACCGCACCACTACCATCAGGGCTTCCGTCAAGGACGTCGAGTTTGAACTCATGCTCACCGTGGCGCTGGTCGTCATGGTCATTTTTCTGTTCTTGCGCAATCTTTCCGCCACCATCATCCCTAGCGTTGCCGTCCCGCTCTCCATCGTGGGCACGTTCGGCGTGATGTATCTCGCCGGCTTCAGCTTAAACAACCTCACGCTGATGGCCCTTACGATTTCGACTGGCTTCGTCGTCGATGACGCCATCGTCATGATCGAGAACATCATCCGCTTCATCGAAGAGGGAGATCCGCCGCTCGAAGCGGCCCTCAAAGGCTCGGAGCAGATCGGTTTCACGATCGTATCGCTCACCATCTCCTTGATTGCCGTGTTGATTCCCCTGCTCTTCATGGGCGACATCGTCGGCCGGCTTTTCCGCGAGTTCGCCATCACTTTGAGCGTGACCATCCTCGTCTCGGCGGTGGTTTCGCTGACGCTAACGCCCATGATGTGTTCGCGCCTGTTGAAAAGTACGCACGGGCGAAAGCAGAGCCGTTTCTACGTGGCTTCGGAGCGCGCCTTCGAGAGCATCATTGCTTTCTACGGAAGAACCCTAAAGTGGGTATTGAAACGCCAAACCGCTACTCTGCTTGTGGCCGCTGGCACGCTGGTGCTCACGATCGTTCTCTACATCATCGTCCCGAAGGGTTTCTTCCCGGTGCAAGACACAGGAATCATTCAGGGCATTTCGGAAGCCGGGCAGTCCATCTCCTTCCCCGCCATGGCGGAAAAGCAGCAAGCAACTCACCCATTTGCTCTTGCAGGATCCTGCGGTTGAGAGTCTTTCTTCTTTCATCGGCGTCGACGGCACCAACACCACGTTGAACAGCGGGCGTATCCAAATCAATTTGAAGCCCCTGGAAGAGCGCAAAATCAGCGCCTCGGATGTCATCCGGCGACTCCAGCCCAATCTGGAAAAAATCGATGGCATCACGCTCTACATGCAACCGGTGCAGGACCTCACCGTCGAAGATCGCGTGAGCCGCACGCAATATCAGTACACCCTCGAAGATCCCGATCAGCGCGAATTGAATTTCTGGACGGCCAAGCTCATGGCCAAACTGCAAGCGATTCCGGAGCTTCGCGACCTGGCCACCGACCAGCAAACTTCTGGCCTCGCCGCCTCGCTCGTCATCGACCGCGTCACCGCCTCCCGCATGGGCATCACGCCGCAGGCGATCGACCAGATGCTCTACGATGCTTTTGGGCAGCGGCAAATTTCAACGCTGTACACGCAGTTGAACCAGTACCACATCGTGCTTGAAACTCAACCCGAATTTCGGCAGAATCCCTCGAAATTGCAGGACATCTACGTTCGTTCCGCTTTGGCTCCGACGGCACTCACTACCGGCTCTTCCAGCACCCAGACGATTACCGCGACCACGGCTTCCGGCAATTCTGCCTCCACCGCTTCGCCGAGCCCTACCGCTTCCCCGAACACCTCTGCCAGTTCGGGTTCTGCCAATCCTGGCGCGGTAACGACGGTGAATGGCGCAGCCATTCCCCTCAGCGCCATCACTCGGTTCGAAATGAAGAGCAGCCCCCTGTCCGTCAATCACCAGGGACAATTTCCCGTCGTCACCATCTCTTTCAACCTGGCACCCAATGCGTCGCTTGGCGAAGCCACCAAAGCGTTCGAAAAGGCGCAGCGGGAAATTGGCATGCCGCTCAGCATACAGGGGGCCTTTCAGGGCACCGCCGCTTCGTTTCAAGCTTCCTTGTCGAACGAGCCGCTATTGATTCTCGCCGCCCTGATCACGGTTTATATCGTGCTCGGTGTTCTCTACGAGAGCTATATCCACCCCATCACAATTCTGTCGACTCTGCCCTCCGCCGGGGTGGGCGCGATTCTGGCCTTGTTGCTTTGCGGCCAGGAACTCAGCGTGGTCGCGCTCATCGGAATCATCCTTCTGATCGGTATCGTCAAGAAAAACGGAATCATGATGATCGACTTCGCATTGGAGGCGGAGCGCAAAGAGCACAAGAGACCGGAAGACGCTATTTATGAAGCGTGCCTCTTGCGTTTCCGTCCCATCATGATGACCACCATGGCCGCGTTGCTGGCCGGCTTGCCGCTCGCCCTCGGCACCGGAATTGGTTCGGAACTCCGTCGCCCCTTGGGCATCTCCATGGTAGGCGGCTTGCTCCTGAGTCAGGTTCTTACGCTGTACACGACTCCGGTCATTTACATCTTCTTCGACCGGCTCGCGCATCGTTATTCTTCGCGCCGCGCGCCGGATGGCGGACCCGAGGCTGTCCCAGCGGATTAATACGGATTGATGCTTAATGAGTCTCTCTTCTCCATTTATTCGGCGGCCCGTCGCCACCACCCTCCTGACGGCGGCCATTGCGCTGGCGGGCGCCGTGGCCTTTCGGAAGTTGCCGGTCTCGCCGCTTCCGCAGGTCGATTTCCCCACGATTTCGGTGGGCGCCAGTTTGCCGGGAGCCAGTCCCGAGATCATGGCTTCCTCCGTCGCTACTCCCTTGGAGCGCCAGTTCGGGAGAATTGCCGGCATCACTGAAATGACGTCGTCCAGTAATCTCGGCACCACCAGCGTCACGCTGCAGTTTGATTTGAACCGCGACATTAATGGAGCCGCGCGCGACGTCCAAGCCGCGATCAATGCCGCGCGCAGTTACTTGCCCGCCAATCTCCCCGGCAATCCCACGTATCGCAAAGTCAACCCGGCGGATGCTCCGATCATGATTCGTGGCGCTTACCTCACCGGTGTACGACCGCGGCAAGCTGTACGACGCCGCCTCCACCATCATGCAGCAGCGTCTTTCTCAGATTCAGGGCGTCGGGCAAGTGAGTGTGGGCGGCAGTTCGCTGCCGGGAGTGCGCGTGGACGTGAACCCGACCCAACTCAACAACTATGGTCTCGGCTTGCAGGACGTTGCACTCGATGCTGAGCCGGCAGAATGCCAATAGCCCCAAAGGCCAATTCACAGATAGCACAACCACCGCCGACATCACCACCAACGACCAGCTTCTGAAGGCGGTGGACTACATGCCGCTGGTGGTCGGCTATCACAATGGCGCCGCCGTCAAGTTGTCCGATGTCGCGAACGTCCAGGACTCCACGGAAAACATACGCGCGGCCGGCTTCGCCAACGGCAAGCCCTCCGTCCTCATCATCATTTTCCGCCAGCCCGGCGCCAACATCATCGATACCGTGGACCGCATCCGCGCCGCGCTTCCGTCGCTGAAGGCCTCTATCCCTTCCGCCATTGACACGGAGATCGTGCTCGACCGCACCCAAACCATTCGCGCTTCCGTTCACGACGTCGAGCGCAGCCTCATCATCTCGATTTCCCTGGTCATTTTGGTGGTATTTCGTCTTCCTGCGAAGCGTTCGCGCCACCTTGATTCCTAGCGTGGCCGTCCCCGTCTCCCTGATCGGCACGTTTGGCGTGATGTACCTCTGCCACTACAGCATCGACAATCTCTCGCTCATGGCGCTCACCATTTCGACGGGCTTTGTGGTGGACGATGCGATTGTGGTCATCGAAAATATCACCCGCTATCTCGAGCAGGGCATGCCGCCCATGCAAGCGGCACTCAAGGGCGCCAGCGAAATTGGATTTACGGTCCTGTCCATCAGTATCTCCCTGGTTGCTGTGTTCATCCCCATTCTGATGATGGGCGGCATCGTCGGCCGGCTGTTCCGTGAGTTCGCCGTGACCCTCTCGGTTGCCATCCTGGTTTCCCTGGCCATTTCTCTAACCACGACACCGATGATGTGTTCTCGCCTGCTGAAGCATCTTCGGGATGAGCAGCACGGCATATTGTTCCGCGCCAGCGAGCGCGCATTCAATTGCGGTCCTGGGCGTCTACGAGCGCAGCTTGAGCTGGGTCCTGGAACACTCCACCCTGACCCTCATCGTTCTGGCACTCACCATCGCGCTGCAACTTCTACCTCTTTTGGATCGTCCCCAAAGGATTCTTTCCCCAGCAGGATAACGGCGTCGCCTTCGGCGGCATCCAGGGCTCGCAGGACATTTCCTTCCAGGCGATGCAAGTCGCTACGCAGCACATCGTCGATATCGTCAAGACCGACCCAGGCCGTCGCCAACGCCATGGCGTTCACGGGCGGCGGCGGCCCCACCAATGGCGGCTTCATCTTCATGGGCCTGAAACCTTTTGATCAACGCAAGGCAACCTCCAGCCAGATGATTGACCGTCTGCGTCCTAAACTGCTTTCTGTCGCGGGTGCCAACACCTTTATGCAAGCCGCACAGGACCTCCGCATCGGCGGACGAGGAAGCAGCGCGCAATATCAGTACACCATTCAGAGCGACAATTTACAGGATCTGGTGCAGTGGGGCCCGGTGCTGCTGCAGCAGATGCGGAAAATTGCGCCTGCTCACCGACGTCAATACCGACCAGCAGAACAGCGGCCTTCAGGCCATGCTTACCTATGACCGCGACACCGCTTCGCGCCTCGGCATTACCCCGCAGATGCTCGACAACTCTCTCTACGAAGCCTTCGGCCAAGCCCAGGTTTCCACCATGTATACCGCCATCAACCAGTACCACGTCGTGCTGGAAGTCGAACCGAAGTACTGGCAGTCGCCGGTGAATTTGAACGACGTGTATATCCGGGCTGCGCAAGGGAAAGTCGTGCCGCTCAGCGCCATCGCCCATTACGAACCGTCCACTGCTCCTCTGTCGGTGAATCACCAGGGTCAATATCCCTCGGTCACCATTTCCTTCAACCTTGCCCCGGGTGTGGCTCTCAGCGACGCTTCCCGGGCCATCCTCGCCCTGGAACAGAAAATGGGCATGCCCAGTACCATTACCGGCATGTTCTCCGGCACGCTTCAGGCCTTTCAGTCTTCCCTGGCGACGGAACCTTTTCTCATCATCACCGCTCTCATGGCCGTCTATATCGTCCTGGGCATTCTCTACGAGAGTCTACATCCATCCCCTCACGATTATTTCCACCCTTCCGTCCGCGGGAGTCGGCGCCGTCCTCGCCCTCATGATCTTTCACAAGGACCTTAGCATTATCGCCGTGATCGGCGTTATTCTGTTGATCGGTATCGTCAAGAAGAACGCCATTCTGATGATCGACTTTGCGCTGGCCGCCGAACGCATCGATGGCAAAAGCCCTCGGGATGCCATTTTTCAGGCTTGCATCCTGCGCTTTCGTCCCATTCTCATGACCACCATGGCCGCGCTCTTTGGCGCTTTGCCGTTGGCTCTCGGCCGAGGCACGGGTTCGGAACTCCGCAATCCTCTCGGCATCACTATTATTGGCGGCCTGATTCTGAGCCAGATGCTCACGCTCTACACCACGCCGGTCGTTTATCTCTCGCTCGACCGCTTGCGAGTCAAATGGCTGCGCGCTCACGGAAAGCTCGAAGGGCAAAGACATATCGAGTCCTTCGGATGACAAGTTCTTATGCGCCACGCCGGCGCTCGTGCTCAGAAACGGCCGAAGCCGACATGGCCACAGCAAGGAGTCCGAGACACCGATGAAGGCAACGAACAAAATGCGCGCTGCGACCGCGCTTCTCTGCAGCGCACTCCTCCTCCTCTTACAAGGCTGCGTTGTCGGTCCGAAATACCATCGGCCCCCGGTCGACGCGCCGGGGACGTTCAAAGAGGTTACACCCGAGGATCTCAAGAAGATGGACGGCTGGAAAGTCGCACAACCTCAGGACAGCGCTCTGCATGGCAAGTGGTGGGAGATTTTCGGCGATCCCCAACTGAACGCGCTCGAAGAGCAAGTCAGTATTTCCAATCAAAACGTCGCCGCTGCGTTCGCCAACTTCATGGCGGCGCGTGCCATCGTGCGGGAGGCTCGCGCGCAATATTTCCCGACTCTTACCGGTCGGGCGCCAGCGTCACTGCGGCAGCGCACCGCCTCCAGCATCAGTCAATGGCCAGACCACCGGGACGACCTTCAACCAATTCTCCCTGCCCTTCGACGCCTCCTGGACGCCCGACTTGTTTGGCCGCGTGCGCAACACGGTTCGCGCCGATGTCGCGAACGCGCAAGCCAGCGCTGCCGACCTCGAGAATACCCGCCTGACCGCGCAAGCGGAATTAGCGGTCGATTATTTCCAACTGCGCGGACAGGACGCTCTCAAACAACTGCTGGATGCGACCGTGGTGGCTTATGCGGAGTCCCTGAAACTGACCAAGGCTCTGTATGAAACCGGCATCGACTCCGACGAAGCCGTCGCGCAAGCCGAAACTCAACTGGAAGCCACCCAGGCGCTAGACACCAATCTCGGCATTTTGCGGGCTCAGTACGAGCATGCGATTGCGCTCCTGGTCGGTAAACCTGCCTCTGCCTTCTCGATCGCGATCGAGCCCTTGAAAACTCCCCCGCCAGCCATTCCATTTGGCGTTCCATCGCAACTCCTGGAGCGCCGCCCAGACGTTGCCGCAAACGAGCGCCTGATGGCCCAGGCCAATGCGCAAATCGGCGTCGCCAGAGCCGCCTATTTCCCAACGGTGACGCTTAGCGCTTCCGCCGGGTTTCAATAGCCACGACAAGCCTCCAGTTGGTTTACCTGGCCCAGCCGCGTTCTGGTCCGTCGGCTCGGCCATTTCCGAGACGATTTACGATGGCGGCCTGCGTCGTGCCACCGTCGAACAATTTCGCGCGCAATATGATCAGACGGTCGCCAACTATCGCAACACGGTCCTGACCGCGTTTCAACAAGTCGAGGATAATCTTTCCGGCCTGCGCATTCTTTCCCAGGAAATTCAGGAACAAGACAGTCGCGATCCAGTCCGCCCAGCGCAGCCTGAAGCTGGCCACCGACCGCTACCGCCTCGGCATCGACCCCTACCTCAACGTCATTACGGCCGAGACCACACTCTTTAGCAATCAGCAGACAGCCGTGAACCTGCGGATCCAGCAAATCGTGCACAGCGTGCAATTGGTTGAGGCACTCGGCGGAGGCTGGGACGCCTCGACGCTTCCTACTCCGCAGCAGATCATTTCGCGACAGGCCCAGTTCTCAGCGACCACTGCGGCCGAACCCCAGCAGAACCCGCCACCAGCCTCATCGACTCCCTGATCGGTTTGGGCCGTTACAGGGCCGTGGAGTGAAAACAATTCGTGGCGCGCGAGCATTGAACAGAAGCGGCATGCTGAGGCGGGGCAGCAAATCGCGAGAGTCGCGAACGTGCTGGAGAGCAAGTCGGCGGCGTAGCAATTGGAGCAGGCGGGTGCTAGGCGGACGGCGTGGTCAGGATCAAGATCATGAAGCGGCCGGTTGTCCCTTCGAGTTGGAAACCGCTGGAGTCGTCAAGGGCATCGCTTTCGTTCTCAAGTAATCGTCTACACTCGCGGCTGCTTTTCGGCCTTCGGCAATCGCCCACACCACCAACGACTGGCCCCGCCGCATATCGCCCGCCGCGAAAACTCCGGGCAGCGACGACATGTTGTTCTGGTCCGTGGCCACGTTGCCGCGCGGATCGAGTTGCACTCCCAAGCGGTCGATCATTCCATTCCGAATCGGTCCCACAAAGCCCATCGCGATCAGCACGAGATCCGCTTCCATCGTGAATTCAGTGCCGGGAATTGGCTCGAACCTCGGCGGCGGCCCAACCCGCACGGCGTGCAGTTGCTGAACGTGACCCGAATCGGAGCCAGTGAATTTTGTGGTGGCGATGCCCCAGTCGCGCACGCCGCCTTCTTCGTGTGCGCCTTCGCTGCGCAGTTGCATCGGCCAGAGCGGCCAGGGCGTGAGGGGCGAGCGCTCGTCCGGAGGCTTCGGCATGATCTCGAACTGGTGCACGGAGAGAGGCTTTTGCCGATGGCAGGTTCCGAGGCAATCGGCGCCGGTATCGCCGCCTCCGACGATGACCACGCGCTTACCCGTGGCCAAAATCTCCGTTTCCGGGCTCGATCGTGTCGCCGAGACAGCGCCGGTTCTGCTGCGGCAGAAACTCCATCGCGAAATGGATTCCCTTCAGTTCGCGTCCCGGGACGTTCAGATCGCGCGGTTGCTCGGCTCCGCCGGCGAGCACAATCGCGTCGAACTCGCTGAGCAGATCCTCGACCGCGACATTCTTGCCCACCTCCGCGCCGGTAACGAATTTCACGCCCTCAGCGGACATCTGCTCCAGGCGGCGATCGATGATGTGCTTCTCCATCTTGAATTCGGGGATGCCGTAGCGCAGTAACCCGCCGATGCGGTCCGATTTTTCGTAGACCACTACGGTGTGTCCCGCGCGGCACAACTGTTGGGCGGCGGCCAATCCAGCGGGCCCTGAACCCACGATCGCAACCTTTTTCCCGGTGTGAACTGTTGGCGGCTCGGGCCGGATCCAACCTTCGCGAAAGCCGCGCTCCACGATATTTTTTTCGATTTGCTTGATCGTGACCGCAGGCTGATTGATGCCTAGCACACAAGACGCTTCGCACGGCGCTGGACAAATCCGGCCGGTGAATTCCGGGAAGTTGTTGGTCGCGTGCAGTTGGCGAACCGCCTCTTTCCAACGGCCGTGATAAACCATATCGTTCCAATCGGGAATCAGGTTGTTGACCGGGCATCCCGTCTGGCAAAAAGGCACGCCACAGTCCATGCAGCGCGCACCCTGAGTGCGAAGCTTCCGCTCGGGAAAATCGTGATAGATTTCGAACCAATCGTTAACGCGGTGAGAAACCAGACGTCGCGGGGCAAGTTCGCGCTCGTATTCCAGGAATCCCGTGTCCTTACCCATGTTGCACCTGCTCGGCCGGGGCTGGCTCGGCCGGCGGCGGACTCGGGATATAAGGCTGCCGTCTGCGGCTCACTCCGAGCACTCGCTTGTGCTCATGGGGAAAGACTTTGATAAACCGGGATAGCGCCTCAGACCAGTTGTCGAGAAGCCAAGCCGCACGCGGGCTGCCGGTCAGCGCCAGATGCCGCGTCACGAGATCTTTGACGAGTTTGGTTTCGACGAGCTGGGCTTCGGCGAACTGGGCATCCTGCGCATCGAGAACTGGCTCAAGGTCAACCGAGCCCAGATTGCAGCGCTTTTCGGTAAAGTCTCCACTCTCGTCAAAAACGTAGGCGACGCCGCCATTCATGCCGGCGGCAAAATTTCTCCCACAGGCCCCGAGCACCAAGACCAGCCCTTTCGTCATGTATTCGCAGCCGTGGTCGCCGACTCCCTCGACGACCGCGGTCGCTCCGGAGTTGCGAACCGCAAACCGCTCGCCTGCGACCCCATTGAAAAACGCTTCGCCGCTGGTGGCGCCGTAGAGCGCGACGTTGCCAATCAGGATGTTTTTTTCGGGGGCGAAACTCGACCGTCGCGGCGGATACACCACCAATCGTCCGCCGGACAGGCCCTTGCCTACGTAATCGTTGGCCTCGCCTTCGAGCGTGAGGGTGACTCCCTTGGCCAGGAACGCGCCCATACTTTGCCCGGCCGATCCATCCAGGTGAATGCGGATAGTATCGTCGGGTAGGCCCGCGGATCCGTGGCGGCGGGCAATCTCTCCGCTCAGCATGGTTCCCACGGAGCGATGAACATTCCGCACCGGCAGTTTGATCACAACCGGTGCAAGAGTTTCGAGCGCAGCCTGCGATTGGGCAAGAAGCCTGTGATCGAGTGCCTGCTCCAAGCCATGATCCTGCGCCTGCACGCACCGGCGTGCCACGCGCGCCGGCATGGACGGATCATGGAGAATGGCCGACAAATCCAGGCCTCGCCCCTTCCAGTGATTCACGGCTGGCTGCACGTCGAGCATGTCAACCCGCCCGATCATCTCGTCCATGCGGCGGAAGCCCAGTTCCGCCATGTACTGCCGCACCTGCTCCGCCAGAAAGAAGAAGAAGTTGATGACGTGCTCGGGCTGCCCTTGAAAGCGCTTGCGCAGCACGGGATCCTGCGTGGCGATGCCCACGGAGCAAGTGTTGAGATGGCACTTGCGCATCATGACGCAGCCCATCGCAACCAGCGGCGTGGTGGCGAAACCGAATTCTTCGGCGCCGAGCAGCGCGGCGATGACGACATCGCGGCCGGTCTGCAGCTTGCCGTCCGTCTGCACGCGGATTCGGCTGCGCAGATCGTTCAACAAAAGCACCTGTTGCGTCTCCGCTAAACCGAGTTCCCAGGGAATGCCGGCGTGCTTAATGGAACTCAGCGGTGAAGCTCCCGTACCTCCGCTGTCGCCGCTGATCAGGACAACATCCGCGTGTGCCTTGGCCACGCCCGCCGCCACCGTGCCCACTCCGACTTCCGCCACCAACTTCACCGCGATGCGGGCTTGCGGATTCACATTCTTCAGGTCGTAGATCAACTGCGCGAGATCTTCGATGGAATAGATGTCGTGGTGAGGCGGGGGCGAAATCAAACCCACGCCGGGGATGGAATGTCGAATGCGCGCAATGACTTCATCGACTTTGTGCCCGGGAAGTTGCCCGCCTTCACCGGGTTTTGCGCCCTGCGCCATCTTGATCTGTAACTCGTCCGCGTTGACCAGGTAGTTCGCAGTAACTCCAAAGCGCGCCGAAGCGACCTGCTTCACGGCGCTGCGCCGCAGGTCTCCGTTCGCATCCGGTTTGAAGCGTTCTTCGTCTTCGCCACCTTCGCCGGTATTGGACTTCCCCCCGATGCGGTTCATGGCGATGGCCAGAGTCTCGTGCGCTTCTTTGCTGATCGAGCCGAATGACATGGCTCCTGTCGTGAAGCGCTTCACGATCTCCTTGGCGGGCTCGACTTCTTCGATCGGAACTGGCTTGGCGCTCTTTTTCAACTTCATCAAACTGCGCAGCGTGGCCAGGTTGCTGCTTTGGTTGTCGATGAGGTCCGTGTATTCCTGAAAGGTCTCGAAGCTATCCTGCCGCACTGCCTGCTGCAGTTTGCTGATGGTCAGCGGGTTCAGCAGATGATACTCACCGTTGACTCGCTGGTGGTAAGTTCCTCCGACCGCGAGTTCCGTCTCGGACTCAGTCAGGGGACGGAACGCGTGCTCGTGCTTCAATTGCGCTTCGCGGGCGAGCACTTCGAGGCCGATGCCTTCTAAACGCGACGACGTACCTGTGAAGTACGAATCCACCAGTTCCTTGTTCAGCCCGATGGCTTCGAAAACCTGCGCTCCCTGGTAGCTCTGTAAGGTCGAGATACCCATCTTGGCAAAGGTCTTCAGCAAACCCTTATTCACCGACTTGATGAAGTGCTTCATCGCAAGTTCGGGAGTCACGCCTTCCGACAACTCTCCCCGCCGCGCCAGGCTTTCCACGCTCTCCAATGCCAGATAAGGATTGATGGCGCTCGCCCCATAGCCACTGAGCAGCGCAAAGTGCATCACCTCGCGAGGTTCGCCCGATTCCGTAATCAGGGCGACCTGGGTTCGCGTCTCCTCCTGAACCAGCAGGTTATGCACGGCGGCCAGCGCCAGCAGGCTGGGGATGGGAGCGTAATCCTTGTTCACGCCACGATCGGAAAGAATCAGCAGCGTGTAGCCGGCTTTTCCCGCGAGCGACGCGCGCTGGCATAACTCGTCGAGCGCCCGCTTCAGTCCCGCTTCTCCTTCGCTGGCGCGGAACAGCGCGGGCAGCGTGATGGCCAGCAGATCCCCGGTTGAGACCCGGCGCAGTTTCTCGAGTTCGAGGTTGGTCAGCAGCGGGTGGGCCAGCTTCAGCATGTGACAGTTCTCGGGCTCTTCCGAGAGAATGTTGCGCTCGGCTCCGATGTAGCTGATCAGCGACATCACGATCTCTTCGCGAATCGGGTCGATGGGAGGATTGGTGACCTGGGCGAAGAGCTGCTTGAAGTAGCTGAACAGCGATTGGGGCAGGTCCGAGAGACAAGCGAGCGGCGTATCCGTCCCCATGGACCCAACTGGCTCCTCGCCCTTCGCGGCCATGGGCCCGAGGATCATGCGCAAGTCCTCATCGCTGTAACCAAACGCGCGCTGCCGGCGAAGCAGAGTTTCCGCATCGGGGTGGTGCATGCGCGAAGGCTTGGGCAACTGATCGATGGTGACCTGATTCTCTTTGAGCCACTCTGCATACGGCTGCCGCGAAGCCAGCCGGTGTTTGATTTCCTTGTCAGGGACGATGCGGCCCTCGACCGTGTCCACCAGGAACATCTTCCCCGGTTGCAGGCGGCCTTTGATCTTTACGTTTTCTGGTTCGATGTCGAGCACACCGGCTTCGGAGGCCATGACTACGTGCTCGTCGTTCGTGACCACGTAACGCCCGGGCCGCAAGCCGTTGCGGTCGAGGATGGCGCCAATGACTCTGCCGTCGGTGAACGCGATGGCCGCCGGCCCATCCCAGGGTTCCATCAAGCACGCGTGATATTCGTAAAACGCACGCTTCTCCGGCTTCATGTGGGAATTTCCAGCCCACGATTCGGGAATCAGCATGGCCATCGCGTGCGGCAGGCTGCGCCCCGCCTGAAACAGGAGTTCCACGGCATTATCGAAGTTCGCGGAATCGCTGCCATTCGGCGCAATGATGGGATAGAGCTTCTTCAGATCGTCGCCGAACAAGGGAGACTGTAGCAGCGATTGACGCGCGTGCATCCAGTTGACGTTGCCCTTGAGCGTGTTGATCTCGCCATTGTGCGCGATGTAGCGGTACGGATGCGCTCGTTGCCAACTCGGGAAGGTGTTGGTGGAGAAGCGCTGGTGGACCAGACACAACGCGCTGGTCACGTCGGGATCGGAAAGCTCCTGATAGAAGTTGGCGATCTGCGGGGCGAGCAGCAGACCTTTGTAAACAATGGTGCGGCAAGAGAGCGAAGGGATATGGAAGGTCTCCGCATCCTCGATGCCGGACGCTGCGATCTCACTCTCGGCGCGCTTGCGCACCACATAAAGCTTCCGCTCAAAGGCGTCTTCATCCGTAAACGCGCCGCAGCCTACAAAAATCTGCTGGATGTAGGGTTGCGAGCCTCGCGCCACGCGGCCAATTGCGGCAGCTTTGACAGGCGTATCCCGCCAGCCAAGTACCGTCAATCCTTCCTCGCGCACAATGCGTTCCAGAACACCCTCACACTGCAAGCGCTGATGTTTCTCCACCGGCAGAAATGTCATTCCCACGCCATAAGCGCCGGGTGCAGGCAGGTCGAAACCCAACTGGACGCACTTCCGCACAAAGAACTGGTGTGGGATCTGGAGGAGAATGCCGGCGCCGTCGCCGGTCTCGGAATCGCATCCGCAGGCCCCGCGGTGCCCCAGGTTGAGCAGCACCTGGATTCCCTTGTTTACGATGTCGTGACTTTTGTGGCCGCGAACGTGGGCTATGAATCCGATCCCGCAGGCGTCGTGCTCTTGCGCAGGATGGTACAGACCCTGGGCGGGTGGAGGAACATTCGTTTTTTTCCGACGCGTCGTCATCGCCATCTTCTGCGGCATACTCCACCGCTCGCGGATCAGTTGTTCATGAGTGGGGACTTTGCCCGCAAAGGCTACGGGGGGCCGTGCACTTCGGCTCAGGAACACACTTCTTCAACCTATTAGTTACTATCATTTAGGCCAGAAAGTAAAACTCAGAATTTCGATACAAGGAATGCAAATTTCAGAATTTCGAGGTTTCCGGGCTGGATTTAGCTAATTTCCCGCGAAACCGGCCGAATCCATTATAATCCGGCATAAACTCAATGGATTTCGATCAGCTCATCACGTTTCTGGAAGTGGCCAAACAGGGCAGCTTTTCGCGCGCTGGAGAGAAGGTTTTCCGCTCCCAATCGGCGGTCAGCGCCCAAATCCGCCAGTTGGAGCAGGAGTATGGCGATCGCCTGCTCGACCGCTCGGGCAAGACCGTAACGCTGACCCCGGCCGGACAAGTGTTCTATGACTATGCGGAGCGGCTGAAATTGCTGCGCGAGGAATCGCTGATGGCGGTGGCGGACCATAGCCGCACCCCCCGCGGCACGCTTCGCGTCGGCGCCAACGAGGCTACCTGCCTCTACGTTCTGCCGGAGGTGTTTGCGGAATACTGCCGGCTCTACCCGCCCGTTCAGATCAACATCTACCGGAATTTCAGCTACAAAATCACGGAAAAGCTCGAGAATGGCTCCATCGAAGTGGGCTTTCTGACTTTGCCCATCCAGTCTCCGAGCTTGGAAATCCAACCGATGTTCCGCGACAAGCTGATGCTGATGGTGAGCCCCAAAAATCCGCTGGCCAAACACAAAACGGCGTCCGTCCATGATATCGTCAAACATCCCCTGCTGCTCCCGAAGACAGGCCATACTCGAAGGCTCATGGATAAGCTGTTTCGCCCTTATCGCGACGAACTGCAGGTTCGCATGGAACTGCCCGAGCATCGGCATGATCAAGAGCTTTGTGGCCGCCGACCTCGGAGTGTCTATCATCAGCGCGTCATTCGCCCGCGATGAAGTGGCGTCCGGCAGAGTCAAACTGATTGACCTTGAGGATGCGGAACTTTTCCGCGAACTGGGACTGGCCTACCGCCGCGACCGGACACTTTCCTGCGCCACGACTGCATTCATCGATGTTTTGCGCCAATGGACCACGGCAACGAAAAAAAAGCACGCTCCACTTCAGGCGTGAACTGCCAATCTCGTACCGTAGGGCGCGATCGCTCCCGCTCTCCGCAATAAGCTCCACAAATTCGATGCCCCTTCAGAGGGCTGGGCATGACACGGTTGTGGCTGCAGATTACCTCCCCCGCATCATCATGCGCAAATCGCCGCACAACTGTCGAGTGTTGCACAATCACTTCCACGGTCCGCCGGTGTGCACCATCCACAGATCGGTGTCCGGAGAACCGATTACCTCAAACGGCATCCAGAAGTACCCACCCTGCCCCCAGCCGTTGCCCCAACTATTCTGGATAAGCGCGAGTTGTTTCGTCTGATCGTAGCCCAGACAGAGCACTTCGTGGCCGCCCTGTTGCTGTTCTCCAGGCTTCGGAATCGGCATGACGCCGGTATCCGCCACCTGCTGCGACATGAATGACTCGTAGACCGTGAACCCGACTGTAACCGGCCATGGTGTTGAATCCGCCAGGCACCGGAGAAAGTCCGACAAACTTCCGACGCGGTGATAAGCACCAGTCTTATGCTTGAGCGCATTCTGCGCCTGCTCCGCCGTCGGGGCGGTAAACTTGCCGGCGACGTAGGGATAGAGCGACGTCTCGCAGCAACCTTTCGCCGTCAGCACCTGGCAACCGGTGCGCGGCATCGCGCCCTCGTCTTTGGGAAACGACCCATCGGCAATCAGTTCCTCGACGTACAGGCACTGCGGGCTCAGAATCGGCGAGGCCTTCTCGTACTTCCGCGCGATCCACTCTCGGGCGGACGAAAAAGCGTGTCCCGTGCAGCTGCCTTCCTCGCCCTGATCCTTGATCGGTCCGCCCCACCGCCGCAGATCCACAAGTTGCGGGACCGGTTCCGCTCGGGGCGAAGCCCGATACATCCGGTCCCGTACATCGTGAACGTCGCGGAGCGTCCCAAACTTGCGACTGATCACTGGAGCCGCCCGAAAGTAACCGTCCGCACGAGCTTCGAGTGTTGATGGAGTTTCAGTTTCGGGGTTGCCGCATCGACGGCCGGGTTGCCCGTCGGTGCCACGAGGATGCTGTTGTATTGGGCCGCGAAAGTGGAGATGCTGTAGGGCGGCGCTTTCAAATTGCGGGTAGAAGCAGCATCATTGCAGGTCGGAATCACGGCCGTGATTGCATTCACCGTGCCCGCCACTAAGTTGGCAAGCAGCGTAATCTTCGTCTGCGTATTCGGGTCGCTCACCTGCGCGGCCTGGAGCACAGCCTGTTGGTCGCTCTGGTAGGCGCTCACAGCCGCCTGGAGCTGCGAGCAAACGTCCGGCGCCGCTGAAGAAGACCCCTTGGCGAAGTCAGCAGCCAGAGTCTTGATGACCGTTGCGTCGGCATTGATCTTTGCTTCGAGGTTGTTATTCATCGGCTGGCCATTGGCCACGGCGGCGATTTGCAGAATGTCGATCAACGCCGGCGCCGCGGCGACCAGAATGGAATCGACCGTCGATACCCAAGCGGTCGAACAGGCAGTGCAGAACATGGCAAGCGACAGCGAAGCGACAAGAGCTTTCCTCATGAATGGTTTCTCCTCTGATTTCCAGAAATTGACTTACTTACTTACTTCGAGTTGACGCCGGCATACGGCGAAGGCAGCCAATGCGCCACGATGACGGCCAACGGCGCAAGAATCGCTGCGGCGGTGGCATGGTTCATCCAGAACGCAGCAATCGCCGGCGTGGCGGCGTTCGCGAGCGCAGTAAGCAGGAGCACAAAAGTGGGCAGATAAGCAGCGTACTTCTTCAAAATGGCATCTCCTTGTAATCGCGTTCCATCTATGTCACTGGTACGGTGCGGCGAAATCAGTCAAGCTCTGATGCCCGACTCATAAGAACCACATGGCGAATGCTTCGTCAGGGCTTCCCGGCGGGATAACAATCCCGCTTGCGCCAGGCCAACGTGGACCCATCCGTACTCGAGAATAAGTTGATCGTATTCGATGCCGGACTTCAGGATGGCTAGTGCCACTTCCGCCGGCGTGCCGAATGCGGGACAAACGAAGTCGCACGCCAGACCGTGGCAATGAGCGCTCGTTGCCACTCCTCCTACTGCCTGGTTTACCGCTACCGAACGGTAGCCGCTGTGCACGACGATGGGCCTGTCCCCCAACAACGTTCTAATACTTTCCATGACCGCTGCTACAAGGCCTAGGTTTGTAATGACGATTGGAATCGGAGTGTTGTCGAGTCCGAGCCGTGCCGCCGCTTCGGAGAAAGAGAATTCCTCCAACGTGAAATGCTCCGAGATTTTCATGGGACTTTGCTTTCAGTTGGGTGGAGTCTTACCGCAAACACGTCGCCGCACTGCCATTCGTGGAACCGTGCTGACAGTTCCAATCAGTGGACGACCTCAGTGCACCGGCGTCAGGTCCACCAGCACAACATCCGTGCGACACAGGATTGAGTCCACTACGGAACCACCACCACTACGTTTGTCTCGCCCGCAGGTTGTGAAGGAACTGGGACATACGTCAGCGTTATTGGAACACTGTTCCCGCACGGACTAGTCAACGGAGTAGTTGGTGTACATGCGGGCGACACCGCAACGATGCTGAAGCCATAGGCTGAACCGGCAGTCTCCGTGGTTGTGTACGTTACTCCGGTTACGGTCGTAAGAGGTGTTCCTGTAACCGAAGGAGTACAGGAGGTTCCGCCGGTCGCGACCGTGCAGCTAAAAATGCTGTAGCCGGTAACCGTCGATGCTGTGCTCGCGGTCCAGGAAAGCACCACGGGACGCGTGCTAGATTGGGCTTGGGTTAAGGTTGCTACAACTAAGAACATCAGAATTGCAAGTCGCTTCATATATCGCCTTTCTCTCTCTAGCTTTCAATGCGCCGATAACAGGTCCACTAGAATCACATCACCTCTACAGTCGTTCGCTCCTTTGTTGTACCACTGCACCGTTCCATCCTGGGTTGGGCAAGCGCCGAAAGCCGGGCAGAACGTGTTCCAGTTAGGAACGGAGGATCCGGTCGTTCCGCCCGCGCTGGTGTAGTAAATGTTGTTTGCCGTGTTGTTCGTAACTGGATAGATAGAACTTCCCGCGGCGAACGCGGTGCCGCCGGCTGGCGCGAAGCCCGCCCGCAACTGGTTGCAGGAGGCCGATTGCCGCGTCCATACCAATGTTCCCGTCCCATCGGCGCAGGTAGTTGTGCAACGATTCCAATTTGGTTCTGCGCCAGACGTCGCCGCGCTGGTGCCTGCCGTGCTTACCACCCAATCGTACTTGCTGCTGTTGTTGACGTTTGGGTACATGAACGTCCCGACGGAATAAGCAGTATTCGCAACCCAGTCTGGCGAGATCGACCCCCGCGTGCCCATCACATCCGTTCCCCAGAGCGCCCATTGACCGTCCTGCGAAGCGTTGCCGATGTTGTTCTGGGTTGCGAAGTTAGTCGAGTTGCCCGTGTTGTACTCGTGAGCGAAGCGATACATTGTTCCGGTGGGGCAAGTGCCCAGACCGGTGCATTCGCCCACCACTTCGCCATATCCTGCCTGTGTATAACCCGTCTCAATCGTTGGCACTTGGGTCGCAAAGTCGGGGATCGGCTGCGCGTCCGCCGTTCCCGGGTCGCGGTAACTATCGTGGTGGTCACTGGGGAAGCCGTTGGGCAACAGCCGCGTGCCGGGATACGGTACTTCGTCGATGACCCCACTAACATCCTGATAGGTCATCGGCTGCGAGAAGAGGTGCTGGTATTGACCGGAGTCTCCCCAGTAACTCGTATACCCCTGTGCCTGGTGGCCCGAAGTGTGGCTGGCAGCGCTGGTTTGTGTGCTGACATTAATGTTGAGCGAGTTCACTTGCCAGGTGTAGGTGTAGCAATAGATGTCAGCGAGCACCCAATAAGTGGCGTTGGGCGGAGCGTTACCAGTCGTTGTCGCAATGGCCACGTAATAACTGTAGGGTGCTCCATGACTTGGATCATAAACCGTGTCGTGGGTCGTTGAGTGGTAAGTCTGGCTGCCACTGTAGGCTCCGTAATAGGTCGCGTTTGTGTTTAGACAGTTGGCCGTCCCCGGTGTGAGCACGGGCGTTCCGCCGCCATGAGTCGGGGTGAGCGACATGTAGGCCGAATTGAGGTCCGCTCCGTTCCCGTGCAGCGTCATCAGGTCGGTCAGTGGGCACGGATTGGTGCCGTACTTGTTGCAGATCATCGTGTCGGTCGTCTGCCACGTCCCGGTTGGATAACTGACTCCTGCTCCGTTTCGTATCTGGCCGATACGAGTGTTCAGTGCGCGATAGCCGATGCCCGCAAGGTATACGACGGCATCGAATCCCGGCCCTTGCCCGTTGATGCTGCCTAGATTCGTCCAGGTAACCCCGCCGTCCGTGCAGGTCGAGGTGCAAGTTGACCATGTTGGCTCCGTGCCTGAGGTGGTACCTGCCGTCGTTGCCTGAAATGTCGTGATTGGCGCTGTTGCCGGTCTGAGGATAGATGAATGACGTGTAATCGTTCGTGATGTAGGTCGTACTTGCCTGCCAATCCATCCCACCGGCCATCGTCAAAGCGATTGATCCGTCCGTGGCAACGGTAAATACACCATTCCACGTCTGGTAATAAGTTCTGGGCCACACTGCGCCCAGCGATGTGTAGAGCGTGCGCGTGAAGGTATCCGTGCCGGAGGAAACCGCCAACCGGTTGACGGTCACGCCGTCGCCCATCAACTCATAGATGATATTGCCCTCGCCCGAAACTCGACTCCACACCGCACGCCCACTGCTGTCAATGATCGTGCAACTCGTACTGCAACCGGACCCGATGGCACCGCCGTGTATGTTGCTAAAGGTCAGGCATGGACTGGATGGAGAGCACGTCTTGGCGCGAATTTTTGTTGCGTTGAGGTAGTACAACCAGGGACCGCCGCCATTGCTGTAAACCATGAACATGCTGCTATCCGAGGAAAACGCGTCCCACTCGCCGTCCGACCCCATGTTGTAACTTGTCGTCGCGGTACCGTTCGTGGTCGGGTCGGTCACCATGATCAGGTAGCTGTGGAAGTCCGGGTCGGTGGCGGCGGTGTTCGCCAGAGCGTTCGCGGCGAACGCTGGGCTGTCGCTCGGACGAATCAAAAATGTAAGCGGCTGGCCCGTGCCCCCTTGTGCAACGCAACCGGATTCCACGCCGGTTACGCAATTATCGGTGCGTGCGCTGTACGTCAGTGGAGGGACAGTTGGATAGCCGAACTGGCCGCTGCCAGAAAGCACAGCTGAACCTGATAAAACCCCTTGCCCCAGCGCGACACAATCCAGCAAAGACAGGACTGTGAGCCCTATCACTGCACGAAATGGGAGTTCAGTGCAGTATCGAGCAATTCGCTTATGGGAGAAAGTGATCTTTGCCACTGCGTTCCTGGTCATCTCAAGAACAACCGCCAAAAACTTCTTCATTGCTGTTTGCTCCACAAGAAATCGCGTCCCTCTTTAAACGAGGACGCGACACGCAACAGCGACGCCTCCTTGCGCTCTGCGCCCGAAGTCACTCCCAGCTTCGCTATAATGTTTTGTTTGCTCTTCCCCCGCCATTTGCGCGGGGCTTCATGGAAAGGGAACTATGCCGACTGACGTAGTCATGCCCCAAATGGGCGAATCGATTTTCGAAGGAACCATCACCAAGTGGCTGAAAAAGCCCGGTGACAAAGTCCAGCGCGATGAACCTCTGTTCGAGATTTCCACCGACAAGGTCGACGCTGAAATCCCCGCGCCCGCCAGCGGAATCCTTCAGGAAATCAAGGTTTCCGAAGGCAACACCGTTCAGGTCAACACCGTTGTAGGCGTAATTGGCGACGGCAGTAGTGCTTCCGCTTCCGCACCCTGCTAAGGCCGCTGCTCCTGCGCCCGCCGCTCCCCGCGTCCGCAAAGAAGGAAGCTCCGGCTCCGCCGCCCGCACCCGCCGCCATCGCTCACCGAATGCAGAGGAAGAAGACTCCGACGTCCGCTCTTCACCGCTCGTCCGCAAGCTCGCCCGCGAGCACAATGTAGATCTCGCAAGAGTGAGCGGCACTGGCACCGGTGGCCGCGTCACCAAGCAGGACGTTCTCGATTTCGTCGAGCACCGCACGACTGATGCCGCTCCAGTTGCTGCGGCTCCCGCACCCCGTCAAGCCTCAGCCCCTGCGCCGGCTGTCATTCCCGGCGAACTTGGTACCCATGTCCCAGATGCGCAAGATCATCGCGCAGCGCATGATCGAATCGCGCCGCACCAGCGCTCACGTCCACTGCATGTTCGAGGTGGATATGACTCGCATCGTCAATTTGCGCAACAAGCTCAAGAACGGCTTCGAGCAGCGCTACGGCGCGCGGCTTACCTTCATGCCGTTCTTCGTGCGCGCTGCCATCATCGCCCTGCAGCAGTATCCGATCGTCAACGGCTCGCTCGAAGGCGACAACGTCCGCTACCACAAGCACGTCAATGCCGGCATCGCCGTCGCACTCGATTGGGGACTCATCGTCCCCGTTCTCAAGAACGCCGATGAACTCAACTTCCTCGGACTGCAGCGCGGCATCACCGACCTCGGCGAGCGCGCCCGCACGAAGAAGCTCATGCCCACCGACGTCGAAGGTTCGACCTTCACCATCACCAACCCCGGCCAGTTCGGCGCCGTGTTCGGCTTGCCCATCATCAACCAGCCGAACGTCGCCATCATGGGCGTCGGCGGCATCACCAAGCAGCCCATGGTGATCACCGACAAAGACGGCGCCGACTCCATCGCCATCCGTTCCGTCGTTCATCTCACGCTGGGCTACGACCATCGCATCATCGACGGCGCCATCGCCGACCAGTTCATGGCCGTCGTAAAGAAGACGCTCGAAAACTGGAGTGAAGAAGTCGGCTAAGAGAAATCGGGTTATCTAATCATCGGGTCATCGGGTGATCGAAAGTCAGAGGCTCAGGCATTTGAACTTAGATGACCAGATGGCCCGATCACCCGATGACCCGATTTCTCTCTCTCACACCAGCGGCGTTTCCCCCAGCAGCATCGGCCCGTCTTCTGAGCGTTCGATGAAATATCGAGCCACGTCATCGCGGAGCCCAGGTTTGTTTCCTGTCCAGCGCCACAGTCCCTGGTAATCTCGCGCGATGTCGGTTGCGGGATTGAAGTCCCACTTTCGCAGCAGCGCCCACCGCTCTCCATAAGCGCGCAGTGCTTTGCTGCCGTGAAAAGCATGAGTTGCGAAATTGTCGATGCATCCCATCGGGGAGCGGCCTTCGATGCGGTTCAGTTTCGCGGCGCGCGCCTGCCAGTTCAGTACGGATTCCACGTAGGGCTGCGTGCACCGCTTTATTTCCGCGGCCACGTTCGTCGCTTGCACCAGTCCGAAAGCCATGTGCCAGTCCGCGCTCCCAGGACGCAGGTGTCCAACATCCCGCCCACCGTATCGAAAGCATCACGGCGCCATGACCACGCGCCTCCGGTTGCTCCAGGCGCATGACCGAAAGGGAAGCTTCGTGGATGGCGAGAGCTTGGCGTAGTAAGCATCGGCTCCTCCGCGCGCCGCGCGCCGGGAACGCGAACTCAAAAATTCACTTTGGTGCAGATAATTCCAGGCAAAACTCGCGCTCATGCGGTAAGGGCGGTGACCCAGATGGCTGGTTGCGGTTTCGCCAGTCAGATCCGTATAGGTGCTGAACAACTGGACAAAGCTATGATGCTGAAGCATGTGGATTGCCTCCAGCGCCCAGTCATGTCGCGTGAAGTGGAAGTCGCCGTCCACATAGCCACCGTATTGCCAGTCTGGCGGGAACCGGCGCACGCCTTCGTTGATCGCGCATTCCTTGATCCAAAGGACTCGAATCGGTCCGCAGTTGCAGATCAAGCGGATTGTCGGCGGCTGGTAACTTCGTGCGGCCGATCTCCGAAGGCGACCTCCACGACGTGCAGCACGACGTTCGGACTGGCTTCCATATGAAACCGAAAATCATGGAAAGCTTCTCGTCTGCGCTGCCAGCGGTACGGATTTGAATACACCGAAACGATGTGCAACTTCTGCGTCTCGGAGTACTCCACGAACTCGCGATGAACGTTCGGGTGCTTGAAAATCACAGCGTTTCCTCTCGATCTTATACAGCCAGCCAATTTGCTAGAGCGTGTTTCCTGATCGGGTCATCTGACCATCGGACCATCGACAGCAATCTAAGGTTCTTGATTTTCGATGACCCGATCACCCGATGACCCGATTTCTGCAATTCCCTATTTCCAAAAATGCAACACAACCTGCACGAGTACAACCACAAACGCAACCATCGAAGCATAGGCTGCGGCCTTTCCCGATTGTTCCCCGCGCACTATTTCCAGGCTCTTCACCCGATCCGCCATGGCAGCGTTCTCGCGGTCATACATGTCGCGCCGAAGATAGTCCACACGCTCCTGTGTTGATTTGCGTGCGGAAATTGTTCATCTCTTCCAGGCGGCGCTCGAGGTCCAGATCCGCCTTTTGGATCTTGGCATCTCCGCTCGCATGCCGCAGGTCGTCCATTCGGGCGTGTGCTTCCAGCGCGGCGTCGCGGTGTTTGAACTCAGACTCCGTCGCCTTCCGCTCGGCTTCGAGGGTCCGATCAATGAACTGAACCAATGGCAACGCGACAAATGGAGCCGGACGCGAATCGTTCTTGCTCACTGACTGCACCTTTTCTTCGGCTGCATCGTTTGAATTTTTCATGACAGGGGATAGTCAACATGCATCGCCGCCGAATACCGCGAATACTTCGGCGGATAACTTGCGTCATAGCTCCTCAAGAAATAGTCTTGTGCCCGCGCGTACCGGGCGAGCGTAAAGCTGCTGCTCGTGAAACGCCCCACTAGGTTGCCGTTGTAACCGACTCCCCACCCCTCGTCTGAGTACCGCACCTCGATGCCGCCGCCCGCCACGGGAGTGAATCCCACGTCAATAGTCACCGTCGTCGAAGTAACGTTCGCGACCTCCGCATCGGCGAGATCGGCAAGATAATAATTCCCCACCTCGGTCACATCGATCGGCGTCAGCACCTGTGTCTGCTTCATCAGAGCCGTCACAAAAGCGAAGTCCAGAGAGGGATCTCCCGCATCCACAAACCGCAGCATGTAGCGGCTATTTTCCCAGGCAATGTCGGCGATCTCCACATCCACTTCGCGCACGATCGCTGTGAACGAAGCCATCCGCGATGGAACATTCACCGCCAGCCCGTCTCCCGGAAAAATATCCGCCGCCCCACCCGGCAAGAAGCGGCTCCACGCCTGGTATTCCCCACTCCATCCCTGCCCGGCGTCATCCAGCAAGGCCAGCGCCGCGGTCTCGCAATCCGCCGAAGTTCGCGGAACCGGCAGCCCAATCTCCCGCACGCTCCCGCGCACGCCGTCATCGCCGCCGCGCTGATGAGCCACAATACTCGCGGAGTTAATAACCCGCGCCACCGCATGGCCCTGGCCGCGATAACTCACTTCGATCAACTCGTTGGCCGCCGGTATGTACTCCGGATAAAATTCCAGTGCGGGCGCTGTCGTAACCTGACATTCGGCGCCATCCAGCAGCGATCCTGTCAGCACCGTCACCGTGCTTCCCCCATACGGAGTGCCGCGCACCAGCGCATCGACCGGCAGCCATATGTAGGTGAACGCAAGCGAGCACCGAATGCTGCCGGCATTGATAAGCGCATAGGTGCAAAACCCAGGTGCGCCGACAAGGATGTCGTCGAACAGCACCCTGGCCGGCGCGATCTGCGTCGCAGGATTCGTCGGATCAATATCCTGCACTTGCAGTACGACCCGTACATCGCACCCGACTGCGTCGCCCCCGCGTGGTGATCCGGACGGGTACAGCGAAGAATGAAACACCTGCTGCATCCGGTACGCTTCTCTCGGATAAAGCGTCGTCGTGAACACGTAATGGTGCCCGGCCTGGGTGGCGAGAGGAGTCCCCGTGACCGAGCCTCCGACCAGCGCCTGGATGTTGCAGTAGTCGCCCGAGGCCGTTATGCGAAAGCCCGCCAGACAATTCGCGATCGAAACCGCACCTGCATACAGTCCGCCGATCACTCCATTCGACGCCGCATTGAACACAACGTCCCCGTGCTCCAGCATCGTGGTTCCGCCCAACTCGACCTGTTCGATGAAGTTCAGCAGCGTTTGCCCATCCGTTCCCGTTCCTCCCGCCACTTGCAACTGCCCGTTGCTGACGGTAATCACGCCCAACGGATCGGTCACAGTCCAATGGGTCGGATCCAGTTCCGTATAAATCTCATCAAGAATCATGCGGTTATACAGTGCCACCTGACTGCTGCGCGTGAACGGTTTCTGTGACATGTAGAAATGGGTCGTGTACCCGTCGCCGCAAAAGTAATCCTTCACATGCGCGCTCGGTTCGAGTGGCCCCAGAATCGTTAAGTCATTCACCACCCGGCTCACGCTCTGCAATTGCAGATCGCCCGGCGAAAACGTAGCCCCATTCTCCGCGAGTTCGTAAGTGTTCGCCCCGAGCGGCGTAAAGAACAGCTTGCTATTGTCGTCGCGATAGGCACAGCGCGCCGAGAGCGCAATCTCCGCCGCCGATGCGGCCCATTCTTTTCGCCGGGTTGACGCTGTAATAGGGAATCAAATCCCCCGCTTCGACGCCGCTCGTGTCAAACCATCCCGGCAGCGCCTCCGTCGTCAACTGCTCAAAAGCGGAACCAGCGCTCCGGTCGACAAACGGCGGATGAGCGGGAGGCGACTTCTGATCCATCAGCATCATGTCGCTAAGTGCGTCTATCTCGTACCGGTAAGTTAACCCGCGATCCGCCCAGCCCAGATACTGATATGTCGGAGTCTGGATGATGTAACCAGTGAAAAGATCATTGCCGTTGCTAAGAGTCAGCGTAACGCGCCCGCCAATCACTGGCACCACCAGACTTCGCGTTCCGGCAACCAGGCCGAGTTTCAATTCTGCCGGGCTATTCAGCTTGCGCACTAGGCTCGGATGTCTTGCTCGAGTCCACGAATGCCGTGTAATCCTGCGCCCCAAGACCGTCGAGGTTATCAATCAGTAATTTCATGTCTTATCGGAAACTCCGCGGCCCCCTGTGCTCCTTTGTGCCCTCTCCGTTAAAGCTCTTGTTCTTGTTCTTGCTTTTGTTATTGTGACGAGCTCCTAGTAAACCGCCGCCCCACCAGCAGGAAAGTAACTCCGATAACACAGCACCAGCGCCCCGTCGTTGATGTCCACCGTCGGCAGCGCTGTAAACGACGCCTGCAACGCCAACTCTCCAATCGGCTTTTGAATCTCGATCAAGGTCTCCCGTGCCCACTCCGGCTTCACCGTGCACGGACTCAAAATCGGATAAAAGAAACACACACGTCCACCAGATTCCTCTTCCGCCACGAATAGCCCCGACCACTGTTGCAGAAACGCGCCGCCTTCGCGGTCCACAAAAGCCATCACCTGTTGCACCGACGCCCCAGCCGCCGGCACTCCTCCCGGCAGCGCCTGCGTCAGCAACAACGACGTAGCCGTCACCAGCGCGACCCGCCCGACGTTGAACGTAACCCGCCGCACATAGTTGGCATCCCGCAACACGTCGACTGGATTCTTTACATATGCGCCCGAGATGCCGGTGCCCACATAGCCGACTTGCTGCGCGTAGTCCACATCGCACGCCACCAGGTCCCCCGGCTGAAATCCGGCGATGGCTCCCGCTCCCAACACCAGTTCCTCCGCGGTCGAGCCGGCCAGCAATGGCACGGCCGTCAACGGAATTCCACCTGATCCTGCTGGCGATGCGCTCGGATTCGTTGCCAGCACATTCATGTGTTCCGCGCCTCCCGCGAGCGCCATCTGCAACTTTCCCCAGTCGCGGAATTCGAAGTCAATGCGCGCTCCCAAACCGTGCCGAGCCTGTGCCGACACCGCGCCCTCTGCCCCGCCGATCAGGGCTTCAATCTGCGATGTGCTCGTGCGCTGAAAATTTTCAATCCATCCCAGGTCAATCCAAGGCGCCGGCGGAGCACCCACTTGGAAGCCGCTCTCCTGCGAGGGATCAAAAACCGCCGTCGGCCCGTTCACTCTGTCCACTGGCGCGAAATAAGCGCGCGTCTGCCGTGCGATTGGCCGCAACCCCGCCCGCGTCACGCTTCTATCTCGGGCAAAAAGAAATAGATTCTCAGCTGCGCATACCGGTCCACCCGCGCTGCGCCGGCACTCCACTGCTGTTTCTGGATCGAAACGTCTCCCGGGGCATTCCCCATTTCCGGTACCGTCCAGAAAATTCCCGATCCCAAATCGGCGGTCGGAGTCTGGCTGTAATCGAGCATTTCGGTGTGCGGCGGATCGCAGATTCCGAGCAAATCGTCATCCATCTCCGCCAGCACGCGCCCTCGATCCACTCCCGTTCCGCCGCTGCCTTCGCTCGCGTACCAGATATGACAATCCAATCCCAGCATCGGCCGCGTGCTCTCGGCAATCAAAATGTCGCCAAAGTCCAAATAAAACGCCCCCGGCTGCGCTTCTCCAAACCGCGGTTCCATGTTTTCGCGGACTATGATCGCCGGCACCGTGACTCCGTCGATCACCATCGTGCGCGCTGGATTCAACGCGGTCAGTCGCGCGCGCAGCGCCATATAAAAACTGTCCTTCGCTGCTTGCATATCTCTCCTATAAGTCCTATTAAGCCGGTTGTTGTAATTGAAAGCGGAGGTCCGAGAGGCTGATAGCAGATAACTATCTAAGACACCGCTGCCACCCTGTACAGATACGCGACACCGCCAACTCGCTCGACAACAAACCCCTGGATGTGAAAGACTTCTCCGCAGTACACCAATCCCAATGCCGTCTCGAACAACACCTCCGCCGAAGCCACGTTCCGCTGGCTTACCTGCTCCGCCATCGCCGCCTGTCCCGCCAGCATCTCGATGCGCCGCCGGGGACCGTTGTTCTCTGTGGTTAGCTCCCGGACAATAACCGGCGTGATTAATGCCTGCTCCACTCCCGGATTCACCAAGCCAAGTTCCGCCACGCCATCGGCCGGCATTCCAGCCGCCGCAAACAACAGGACCACTTCCGTGCCGCCGAGCGTTTGTAACATGGCATCCGCTGCCCGCACTGCCGCTGCTCCAGAAATCCCAGTCATAGTCATCCCACTCTCTGCGCCACAAAAGGCGCTAGCAGCTCTTGCACCGTCGCATCCAGCAGCGAATCGGAGAAGTACCACAATTGCATTCCGTCGGGGACAACGTTCTTCTTCACATTCAGCGCCGGAGTAGCCTGCGCATTCTTCACCAGTTGCGCGCAAGCCACCTTGATTTTGTCGGGAAACAACTCAAAACCGGCCGTATACACGATCTCTATCTCGGTGAACGCCCACCCCATCACATTCACCGGAAGCGTGACCTCTCCCGTCTCCGGAAATGCATCCAGGTCCGCCACGTTCAGGTCCACCCAGGTTCCCGGAATTCCAAACGCGAGAGCGATGTCCCACAAGTCCGCCTCGTACTCCAATTCGCCCCGCCGCGGCGTCGCATACCGGCCTCGCGCCGAAACCAGCGGCGATGTTGCCGGCGCCACCGTAGACAGCGGCAGATATGTAAGTTGCACTGGCCTTTGTCCGTTCTCCGTTCGCAACCGCTCCGTGTACTGATTGATCGCCAGCGTAATTCTCCGGCAATGCGCATCGATCATCGCCGATGCCGCCGTCACCCACGCCACAGCCGTCGTGGCTTCCAGCCCATACAACTCATATTCCGATGGTTGCAAATAATTCATGATGGCTTCTCAGTTCTCTGGTCGGGACCGGGTGCCCCACTCATCGCGCACTTTGCATGTGTGACGAACCCATTCGCGTTTTGTGCGAATGAGTGGGACGCTTTCCACGCGTCCGACTACCGGTTTACCAGCACTTCGTAGTGCGCATAGTTAGCGCCTTTCACCACCACGCCGCCGAATTTCACCACCACGCTTTGCGTCATCAGCGTGTTCGGCAGTCCCAGCTTGAAGATCCGTGGATTTGGGTCTGTTAGCCAGTGGTACTCGATCAGGTCCTCAGTCACGATGTAGGCCGGCAACACCGCAGTGCCGCTTCCCGGTGTGCCCGTGTAGGGAAGCGCCCACTCCGGAATCAGCGGCAACTCCCCGGCTTGCGTGCTCAAGGCCTTCACGCGTGAGCCCGCCCGTGATCTGCACCGTAGAGAGCACGACGTTGAACTCCGCCTTCATCTCGCGGTCGATCAAATCGAGCAGCACCGGGTTCGCATAGATCGCCGTCGGCCGCACGTCGAACGACGAACTCGCGACCATCTCCGCGATCGGTGCTCTTCAGCCCGTCCACGATGCTGGCCGTGGTTGCGATGGTGACGTTGTTGCCTCCCGCCGTGATCTGTCCGATCGCGCCGAAATACTGCGGCGTCGTTGGCGCGCTCAGCGAAGTGTCGTTGCCGTTCCACAGCGCCACATCGTGCGTGCGCAAAAGCCCGTCCACTGAATCGGCCAGGTCCTTCGCTTGCAGGTACGCAAACTGGCTCTGCTGCGTCCCCACCTCCATGTCAAACAGGTTGTAGTTGATCTGCGAGACCAGCGCCTTCAGCGGAACCGCTGCGCTCCACTCGCGTCGGCGCTTGCAGCGTCGGCGCAATGTTGCGCGGATCGACGAATGCCTGGGCCGCGGTCGGCGAAGGAATCGCTGTTTCCTCAAAGAACCGTGATGGTTGTCCCGTCGCCGGCACCTGCTTCATCCGTTGTCCGAACACGCCCCGCCTCCGCACGATGTCCGTGATCTCGGTTTGATACCGATTAATTTCGATCGCGCCCGGCCCCAGAAAGTCCGCTGCTGCATGCAAATCCAGAAAATTCGCTTTCATGTCTTCTCCTCAATTGAGTTATTACTGCCCGTTCTCTGCCCCACGGTGGAGAGACGGACGCACCTCTCCCGTCCCGCTAAACGCGGTGCCCACTCATCGCGCACATCGCGAGGAGTGGGTTTTATCCACCCCAAGGAAAAACGTGTCGGGCGCCCCACTCATTTCGCGTTGTTTGCGATGAGCTGGGTTTCTCCACCCATAGAAAAAGGACGCGAACTAACTCGCGCCCCTAACGACAAATGACGATCTGACTAACGCCACCGCTCAAAAGACGAAAGACCAACCAACTTACTTACTCGATCATTCCCGCCCGCGCCAACTCCGCTTTTACCGCGATCCGCTGTTCCACGCTGAGTGCCGCAAGCGTCTTATTAAGCATTCCCGGGTCCAGTCGCTCGCCTTCGATTTCATTCTTTCCGATCAGCGCCGATACCACCGGTGACAGCGTCTTCCGCGCCATCCGCGACGCCTGTGCCTTCAGGTCTGCATTCGACTTCTCCAGCTCTACAACGCGCTGCTGCAAGCCGGTTCCGGTGTCTTCCGCCTGGTGCCGCTCGGTTGTCTGTGTAACGCTCTCCTCGACCGCCGCCACGATCCGGTCCACTTTCGCATTCAGCATCTCTTGCTGCGCGTCCAGTTTTCCCAATACGCGATCGAGTGTCTCCGTGGCTGCCGCCAGTCGCGCCGCCGCCACCATCATTTGCTGCACCATCTCTTCGTTCATTTCTATTACCTCCTTGGTTTGTTTCGTATCGGGGTATCGCTTTAGCGACACCGTAATTCCTCAAATCAATCGCCCCTTTAGGGTGTGCGGGAGTACTCATTTTCGAGCAATCCAGTCGAACAAAGCATCGATGCACCCAGCCCCGGAGGGGCGACTGAGCGTAGCCCAGCGCTTCAGCGCTGGGGCAAGTGGAATAGACGATTCAAGTCCCGGAGGGACGACTCAGTTCCACGCACACTCTTGAGTGCTACTCTTGTTAACCCAGTTCGATCCATGTCGATCGATACGCCGCTTTATCCCGCCGCAGCACCGCTGCCCCAGTAAAGGTCACCCGATTGAGCACCCATACGCTTGCCGTGATGTCTTCCACCAGCGCATCCGTGATCTCGTACGACATTCCAAGACCCGCACCTGTAGCGCGAGTACTTCTGTTCGCGCTCTCCGTCTCGGCGGATACCGCTGTACCTCTCTGCCCAGGCCTGCCGATCTCCGCCACGATCTCAGGAAAATCCCGCGCATATAAGAATCCACCGACCTCAATGACGCGCCCCACAATTTCAGCCCGCGTGATCACCCCAATCTTCCGCCGGGCATCGTGACGATCAAGCGCCGGCGAGTAATCCAGCCCCATCCCCATCAACGATGCAATTGCCGCTTCCGCTGCCCGCCGAGTCAATAGCACCCGATGCCCGCGCGCGCCCGACGGCGCCTTGTCCGATGCAACATCGACGATCGTCAATACTCCCCGGAACCCCGCCCGGTTCGGATGACCATGTACTGCCGGCATCTCTATCGCCATCGACTCCACTGACAATCCCATCTTTGATCTCCTCACTTAGAACGGGCTACGAAACAAATTCAACTTCGATACAAAAGGGAAGGGCAAGGCTTCAACGCGCTGCGGAAAAACTCTGGTTCGAGCGGGTTTTGGGAAGGGCACGAGTTTACTCGTGCCGTTAGCAGCCCGTGGTGAAAGTATGATTCGTATCAGGGCACGCCTTCAGGCGTGCCGCAAGTGCCATGTTATGAATGCGCCTTTAGGCGCTGGTTCTTGGCACCAGAGTTTCACCACAGGCTGTTAGCTCGTTGAAAATGGTTCCGCGCTTTAGCGCCCGAGGCGTGCTTTCCGCCTCGATTACCTTTGAGCGCTCTACTAAGTCGTCACTGCTTCAACCCTGTGTTCCCCCGTGCTCCGGTGGTGCAAGGTTTAGCGTCCCCGACCTGAATCCTCAAACGATCTCCGCCAAACCCCGCGCCCGTCTGACTTCGTTCACCGTGACCACCCCATTGCGCAGCAGGATCTCGTCGATCTGCGCCTGCTCCATCTCGTCTTGTGCATCGACGTCGGTAAATACAAACTCCAGATCCGTCCACCCGAGCCGCTTAGCAATCGCATCCCGAGTCAGATATTCGGCCACCAGGCGCGCCGTAGGAACAATTGCCGACCGGAACCCCAAATCGCTCATCGTCCCTGCCGTCGATCGGTTCACATCCTGCTCGAGTCCCAAGAACTGAGCCGGCAAATCGAACGCATTGGCGATAATCCGCACCAGAAATTCCTGCCACGCCAGCCGCAGATCGGCGTCTGTCCCAGCAGCAAACCGCAACACCTCCGGCTTCGACTCCGCCGCAATGATCGGCACGCGCCCCGTGCCCTCAATCTCGTCCTGCCACCACCGGATCAGCCGCTCATGATGTGCAGGAGTCAGACCCTGTATCCAAAGCGCATACTGCACCACCGAATTCGAAGCCAGCCGCCCCGCATACCGGTGCGCGCTCAAGAATGCATTGATCGTTTCGAACGCCACCTCCAGCCGCCCTAGCCCGAACGGCGTGTGCGTCCGCGGATTTAGCCGGATGTAACTCAGTTCGTTATCGTTCAGTACGATCTGTCCCTGCCGCCCCATACAACCCCGTCACCTGCGCATAGCGCGGCGAGTCCGGACGCCCATCCCAATCCGTCATGATCCGGATCGTCGCCCCGTCCACCGGCCACATCACCAGAGGTAGCGCCGGCGTCCCGCCGGCAGTCGGCAGTGTCCACCCCTCAACCAAATCCAGTTCGATCGCCCCAAATCCCCCAACGATCACATCCTCCAGCACCTGCTCCACCAGCGAGCGGAACGAATCGTCTGGATTCGGCGCCTCGAAGTTCTCGGTGAGCACCTGTATCCGCTGCGCACCATTCGGAATCTGCTCCAGCACCCGGCCACGCCGCGGCTGGATGCGCCATCGCATTCCCACAATCCGATCCTTAATCGCGTTGATCGCCCGCCGCGCCACCGGCGTCTCCGCGAACCGGCGCAAGATTCGCCGGCGTAGGCTTAGGCACTAGATTGTGTGGCGCAGCCATGCCCGCCCGCGGAAAACTCGAAGAAGAGAACGGGGCCAGGTTCGACCCCGTTCCCACCGTCCGCCGCCCATCGCGCCCGGCAAACAAATTCGTGGAAAGCCAATCCCGCAAAGACACTTCTCCCACCCGGCGCATCGCGCCACGAACCCTCTCTCGAATATTCATGAATCTCCTCGTCCCGTGCCTCAATCTCTGTCATCCTGAGCGAGGATTGCCGCTTACGAAGTAAGCAGCAACCGCAGTCGAAGGACCCCTACGTTCCTCACGCCTCCTCACCCGCACCAAGGCGCCTTGCCGCAAATAGAAAACGGCACAGCTTTCGCCGTGCCGTTCAGCTCTCATCCCATCGATATTAGAAAATCGCGAACGCCCGTCCCAACATCAGCATGCCACTCAGAAGGCACAACACATTCAGAACCAGCCAACCGAGGCCGTACTCCTTCTGTTTACGAATACCCAACACGCCGACCGCGCACAATAGCGTCCCCACAATTAACTCCACTCCCGACGGCGTCACTCCAAGAGATGCAAGCCAACCCGGAAGATGCTTGTAAATCGCAGCAACTGCAAAATAAATGAAAGCAAAAAATCCAGTCAGTACAACATAAGCAAGAACAACATGATCTCCCCACCACTTCTTTCGTTTCTTGCGTGCTAGTTTCGTAGAGTGGAATTCGTCATCAAACCCGCAGCTCCCGTCGCACCTCGCCCGCGATCTCCGTCATCTCCCCGACCGACCTAACCCGCACCGAATTCTGCTCCAACATCCCAATCGCGAACCGCTGCCTCTCTTCCTGTAGCGCCATCCCCTGGTTCACCATCACAAGGTCCGTCACCGCCGTCAAGGAAGCCTGTAGCTGCTCCTGCCGCATTCCTGCCTCAACTCTCGAGTAACGATATGCCAGCGCCAGCGCTTGGTCCACATTCGCCGACACCGAAACCGCGTGGAACATCTTCACCGCGCTCCCCACCCGATATCCAAAATCAATCCGAAACGGATCTCCCTGCCCCGTATACTTCACCACGTCCAAATCTCTTTGCATCAACTCCAACACTCCTGCTTCGGCGAACGCCTCTTTCATTGTGCTCACAATCGCCACCCGGCCCGTGCGCTGCTGCGCTCGTTCACCGCGTCCCATTGGAACCAGGTACATCGAAGTCAGCACTTCCATCTCTTTCGCGGGATCCTCCGTCAGCACCGCTTTCGTCGGAGCCACATCGATCATCGTCCCGAATCGTTCGTTCATCAGCTGCATAAGATCTTCGCGACGCCGCAAGCTCCCCAGCCTTTTCCGGATCTCGCTCTCCACCATCTCGAACCATTCCAACTCCACATCCGGAGCCACGCACTGCAGCATTCTCCAGTCGCGCGTAAAGCGCACCTCGGCAAACCCGCCATCGCTCTCCACAAGCAACAGTCCGACCGTAACGAAATCGTCCCGCAAAGCATGCGGCAAGAATCGCAGCATATAAAGTTCGAGTTGTCGCTTGTCAGCCATCACGAATTAGCCATCAGCCATCAGCCGTCAGTCCAATCGTCCCCCGTGAACCTCTGTGCCCCCTGTGGTCAAGCGATCATCTACGTCCATCAAACGCCGAACCTGACGGCCGATGGCTGAAGGCTGACCGCTGACGGCCACTTCTCCTTGCCGAGGTATTGCATGAACCCGCTCAACATCTTCTTTGTCTCAACCACCCGTCGCGAAATCTGTTTGTAGATTTCAGGAACCAGGTAACCCAGATCGCGCGACAACAGGAGCTGATACTCCAATTCACTAGCCGAGCCCATCGCGATTTGCAAGAACCGCGAAAACTCAGGCCGTGAGTCTTTCCCGGCCCCCTCCGCAATATTAGCCCCAATCGAAACCGCCGCCCGCCGAATCTGATTAGTCAGGCTATACAACTCTTCACGAGGAAACGATTTCGTCGCGCGATAAACATCCAACGTCAACGAGTGTGCCTTATGCCAAACCTTAAGCTCTCGAAAATCACGCATAAGCCCTCCCCGAAAGCAGAAACTAGAACGCCGTACCTGTTGGCTGATGGCTGAAGGCTGATTGCTAGTTCTCCATCCACTCTGGAAACGGCCTCCGCGGCGACCCGCGAAACGCCAGAATCAACTCCCGCACCATCGTCTTCCTCTCGATCAGCCGTTCCACCAGCGCCTCCAGTTCATCCCAAGACCCGCCATACCAAGCCGGAGGAATCTCTCCCGCCACTCTCCAGATCGCATCCTCATCCAGCTTCTCGATCCGCGACAGCCAGGGCTCGAACGACTCCCACCCATTCACTCGCGCGTAAACTTCATTCCGCGGATACACCCCCCGCAGCGGAAAATCCGGAAACGTCCACTCTCCCGCATTAAAGCAATATCCCTGATCGATGAATGCCGCTGAGTACTTCCTCTCCCGCATCTTCCGCCAGAAGGCCGCCTGCCGCCCATCGGCATTGCAAGTCCATTTATCCAGCGCCAGGATTCCCGCAAACGTACCCAGGTTCCGCACCCGGTCCAACATCTCCGGAGGCAGGTAATCGAACACCTGCCCTTCCACCGGGCTCACCACGTAGCGCGACCCGAACTGCAGCCCCGCCTCCACCCGAATCGTGTGGTTCCCCAACACGATCGTCAGTTCCGCCGTGTGCTCCACCAGCCACGGAGGAACCTCCACCACCTCCGCCGCCGGCACCGGCAGTCCCACTCGCTCCGCCAGTCGCGTAGCCAGAAACTCATTAGCCAACACCCGCTCATGCTGCGGATTATTTCGAAACTTCACCACGTAGTAGTGCCCGTCATCGCAGCGCATCAAGTGGCTCTGCGCTCCGCCCCTCATCCTCTTCACGTGTTGGACCGCAGTAGTAGGCATCAGTCCCGGCAGATTCCCTGATTCTCTTGTCATCCTGAGCAGAGCAGGTGATTCGCGAAGCGAATCGCTCTGCGGAGTCGAAGGACCCCTACCTCATCGCTCCGCCTGCGTGAATACCGATTTCCACTTTCACTCTACAATTTCCGCCCAACGTCCCTGCCTGTGACCGCCACCACATCCGGAATGTTCACTTTCCTGCCAGGCTGTCCGATCCCACCGGAGACTTCCATCTCCGCCCCGTCTCCGCCTTCCGCACCGCCCAGGCAATCGCCAAAGCCATCACGCAATCGTCATGAGTTCCCGGAGCCGCCCCCGTGTTCCCGTCCGCACTCCGCACAAACGTCCGGCACTCGTTCAGCAGCAGCGAGCTCCGGAACAGCCCCGGCTCCCACATCACCGCCGACGCCAAATTCTCAATCATCTGCGGACGGCTCACCGACGTAGTCAACCACCCCTCCTGCCCGTTTTGCTCGTATATCCGCGGATATCCCAGATTGTCCAGATTAGCCAGCACGCCGGACCCGTGATTGTTCCTCTCCACCGCCAGCAGCGCCGTGTTGTATTCCTTCCCCAGTTCCACCACTCTCCGCGCCAGTTCCCGCGGAGGCCAATGTCCATGCAACTCCGCGCACTGCGTTCCCAGTTCCCGATCGATTACTTCCGCGCACGAGTAATCGCCCTCGACCCCGCCTCCCGCCGGATCGACTCCGATCACAAACTCCCGTCCCGGCCGCGTCGGCAACCAGATCATCAGCCGCTGATTGTCGCGCGCCTCGAAAGGTTCCCCCGACCCTCGCAGCGCCTGCTCCACCGACCCCAGGTCGAACACGCATTCTCCCGACGCCCGGAAACACGACACCGGGTCCTCTGCAAATTCCTGCGCCGCCAGTCCCCGCAGTGAAGCCCACTGTTTCCGCCGCCACGCCACCTGTTCCGTGGTCAGATGGTGAAGCTCCGCCAGTTCCGTCTCTTCTTCCGTAAGCGGCGCAAAATCCCCCCCCGGTTCAAGCGAGTAGGCGGAGTCAAACCACCACGGAAAAAAGTGCCGCGTATATCCCGTATCCTCCGCCCGCTGCCACTCCTCGTAGAAAAGTCCGCCCGCTCCGTTCGGCGTCGACTCCAGCACAATGTCGCCTCCCGGCACCACTGCCGCCCGCAACGACGCCAGCGCCTCATCGCCTTCTCGGCCCCACCGCGAAACCTCCGAGCAATGCAGATTCTGGATCGTCCGCCCCCGTCCCGCATTCTCCGCCGCCGAAGCCAGGCAGTACTCGCTGTCCAAATTTCGAAACACCAACTGCCGCGCATTGCGGTACGAAGTTCGCAGATGGCCCTTCCGCAAGTAGTCCGGCAAGTTCTCCCAGAACCGCCGCACGATCCGAAAAATGTCCTCCGCCGACTCCCTGTCCTGCATCACTTGCATGCTCAGCGTGCCCGGTTGCGTGATCGTCTGCACGAAAAATCTCGCCGCGATGTACGTCGTGATCCCCACCTGCCGTGCCTTCAGTACCAAATTTCGCTTGGCTTTCTGCTTACAGACCACCCAGGAATACTCTTCCTGCACACGGTTCAATCTGAAACACGCCCGATTCTCCGTCTTCGTCCGGATCTTCAGAAATTCTTCGATAAAACAATCCCGCTCCGTATCTTCCCGGCCCGGTCGTAGACCTTTCCTAAGCTCATCCAGTTTCTTTCCCAACTTCAACAAATACTCAGGCGTCAATTCTGCCGTCACAACAGCTTCCTAACAGCCCACGTGGGCAGCAGCTCGCCGCCTAGCCAGCAACCCGGCGACGCGCGTGGTGTCGCACTTGACCTTGGGTGGCGCAGCGCCAGGTACCCGACACGCCCGGTTTTGGCGTGATGGGGCGGAGAGGTTCACCGCTGCGATAGCTTCCTTTCCTTCAAGGCCGGCTTTAGCCGCCGAGGTAAGACTGCGCCCGGAGAAAACTTTTCGCACCCTGCTGAAGACTCCTATTTCAATGCGCGGCGCTGAAATTCTCCGGCACATACGCGTAAGCCCCAATCTCCCACCTCGTTCCATACGAGTTCTGATTGATCCCCAGCAAGTCGTATTGATACTCCGCCCCCAGATTCGCGCCCGCATCCCGCACCGGCGAATTCACCGTCGGTCGAAAATCTGCTGCGGCCCCGCTCCCCGCACAAACGTAGTAACTGCCCGGCACATAGCCCGGCGGCACCACATCGTTCGCCTAGCACGCCAACAGTAAATTCACCATCTGCGTGTTCGATTTCAGCGTCGCTCCCCCCTGCACCAGGCATCCATGAAGTTTGCGACTTCATCCGGCCGCAGCTCATTCACATGCCAGAAGTACCCGATCGGCCTCCCCCACAGCGCGTTCTTGAATACGTCCTGACTGACCAGTTTCGCATCCGCTGATAACTAAGATCCTGGTAGTTAGGCACCGCGCCCTGGCTCAAAATGTTGAACACGTCGTATCCACTTAGCCAGCGTCGTGTCCGCCCCGCCCAATACCATGTGGCTCAAGCGTCCCGTTCCGCGCACGCCCGTAAATCCCAGGCTGGCAGCAATGTTTTCTGTCACCGGGTCGCCATAACTCCCCGGCATCACGTAGACACGGCTAGGTCAGCCGGCAGCCCGGTGAAGTTCAGGTTGATCCACCCCAACGCCCAGCTCATCTCTTCGGTTTCCAGTCTGGTTTCGTCGAAGCACCAGCCAGGGTCGACGGCGCTGCGGTTCAATAGCGCCACAGGCAAGATGCTGGGCAGCGTCATCGGACACCTCGCCGAGCTGAGAAA
The DNA here is from genome assembly GCA_963794365.1 of uncultured Acidobacteriaceae bacterium. Classification (GTDB taxonomy): domain Bacteria; phylum Acidobacteriota; class Terriglobia; order Terriglobales; family Acidobacteriaceae; genus Acidiflorens. The sequence goes on along the minus strand of CAWCDV010000022.1, from coordinate 156,188 downwards.
GTGCTCCGCAGCGAAAAAACATGCTCCGCCCTTTGGCGAATTCGCTGTCGTATGCGGTAGCGTCCACCGAAAACACGTTGGCTGCGCCTGCAGCGTGATAATATCCACCCAGCGTGTCCAGCCCTGTGCGTCTGCCCCGGCGCCGCCGGAGTCAGATCCCAAGATGTCGGCTGCCGGATCGTCAGGGCTGTAGTCACCGTCAACGTCGCATGTCCCGGCGAAGGATGCACGATGTTCAAACTCACCGTAGAAGTCCCTGGTACCGCACATACTCAAATGCTGAAAAGCATGACACGGAAAGGCCGTCGACTCGCTCCGCAACTCGCCGCCGGCGGGTCCCAGTACTCATGCGAGATCGAGTGCGCTGTTGATGTCCCATCCCGCATCAATCCACCCTTGCACCTCACCGGCAATCGACTGCGAATAACTTCCTCCTGTAACCACCGCAATCGAGAGTGGTATCCCTTTCGCTGCCATCATCGGCAGCAGCGAACTCATATAAGTGTCGCTGTACTGCGACCAGCCCGGGATCGTCATAAGCTCACCGTCGTATACGCCGGCCATCGCTGCCACTCGCGGACCCAGGGCGGCGTTTCAGCCGCGATATTGTGCGCGCCCGCCGTCGGCCCCGGCGTTCCCGACGTATCCACCGTAAGCGCCGTCGCCAGATTGTTCGCATATAGATGGCAGTAGTCATAACTCACCGCCCCCTGCACGTTATCCACGATTCCGTAAGCGCGATTGCCGTATGCCCGGCAATTCCAATCTCAAACGCGCACCCGCCGCCGCTGCATCCATCAAACGGTACCCGCATAGTTCATGTTCGCGTCCGTGTTATAGAGATGAATGTCCACCGGCGTCCGCTCGGATGCACATAGAATCCCAGCGGCGCCGCCCCGTTCTCCACCTCGCTGTCCGCCACCATGTTCGCCAGCCAAAGATGATCGCTCGCCCCCTGCACCTGCACCCCATACGCATCGAACCAGTCAATCTGCAGGTGCTGGATCTCCAGCCACGACACGTTGTTCAAATTCAGCACGCTCCCGCCGCTCAAAACGATCGGCGCCACCGGAGGAATACGCCGAATACGACGCCGGATTCCCGCCGCGCTGTACACATACAGAACGTAATTCGTCGAGTCGTACCAGCAGTCCCGATCCTGACTCAGCGCCGCTTGGCTCCCCTGCGCCATGCCCCACACCGTCCCGAACCGCACATACTTCAGCTGCGACGGCGCCTGTGTCAGGCATAAAATCCCCGAACCCCGCACTGCACCACGTTCGACAACCCGCTCGTCGCCGAGTAAAGCGTGGCGGACCACACGTTCGTGCTTCCCACCTGAGTCCACCACTGCGCCTTGATCGGCATGTAGCCCGTCAGATGCGGCGGCCGCCCATTCCCATAGCTGTCCACCTTGATCTCGCCGTCGACGTTCCGCTCGAGGGCGGCGTCAGCGTCTCATTCCAGGTACAGTCTCGCCGCAGGTTGATTGTGTCGCCCGGCTGAAAGCTCGAAATTCCAACCTGCAACAGAGTCCGCCAAGCCTGTTGGGCTCGTCCCCGGATTCCCATTCGACCCGTAATTGCAGTCGACGTAGTAATTCGTAGCGTGCGCGAAGCTGGCGCAAACCAGCAGCAGCCCTAATCTACATCCGAGTCTAAGGAAGTTCTGATTAAGTCCCGGGGTCCCCCGTGCACCCCTGTGTACATGTGGTTAATGCCTTTTGCTGACACTTAATCAAGAAATTATAACTCCAAATCCAAAGCGCGTTGTCCCAATCCTGGTATCACTTTGTAGAAGAATCATGGCCGTTCATCTGTCCTTAGTAGGCTGCTTTAAAAAATATTTCGATCCTGCACTTGACACTTTCTGCGCAACAACTCTTCAGCAAACAGCGTGACTCCAAAAGAAAAGCCCCGCCGGAGCGAGGCTTGAAAGTTCAGACTTTTGTCTAGTAGCCTGAGGAAAAATTAACGTTTCGTACTCAGGCTATCGCTTTAGCGATACCGCAACTTCTTCAGATTAGGCTGCCCCTTTTAGGGGCCGGATGCGGAATTGATTTTTTCTGGCAGCCTTCTAGTCGCCACTTTCGCGACCTTTCGGAATTACCGCAAGTAGATGCTCGGCACCGATCCGACGGCCAACACGTCAGCGGGGATAGTGATTCCATTGTTCAACGTACCACCTGAGCTAACGCTTTCTGCCGTGTTACTCAAGAATGTCGGCATGCCGCCCGCGCCCAACACGGCGCAGCCGCTAGTCGCACTCGCCGTGATCGCGATGTAGTACTTCCCTGGCTGTAGCGTGGAGCTGCCGGCCAAAGTAGTGGTGGCCAGCCGACAGAATTAAATCCGCCCGCCGCAGCGCTGGTGTTGCCAATATGCGCATTGCCGGATGCCGCGATGTTCCCCGACGATTCAGAACGCCAAATCGTACTACAGTTCCCCGTGTCCGGGTCTGCACATAATAACTGAATTGCGTTGTGCTTTCTGGGAAAGTCAGGCCAAATCCCCACACCTGAGTTTTCCCGCTCGCACTGTTAAACGAAGCCGTCGTCGAGCCGCCCGTGTATAGCGAGATCGGCCAGGGTATCGAATACGGCCCGGCCACGACACCCGAATCGGCAATCGCCCCCGCGCCGTTCGCCTTGTCATAATCACCAGTGACCAGCGCTCCGGTAGTCGGGTAACCCGGAATATCGTTCCGGATGGCAATGTCGGCGTCCCGCTCAGGTTCGAAGCCGTTCGTAGTGTTAGCCGCGTTGTTCAGGATTCAGACACCAGCGCCGGCAACCGCGCATGCGGAAGCACCCCGTATAAGGTCCGACGCCGCCACAGTCACGCTAGACGAAAGTGCGTGACCGTTAACTGTGGCGCCAGTAGTAACATATCCAGAAGTTATAGGAGCTCCGCTGAAGACCGGTGATGCAGTTAGTGCCAGAGTCGTTCCGCTTCCCGAGGTACCGTACGACGTCCCCCACGCAGAGCCCGTAGAGCTAGAAACTCCAGCGCCAGGGTACACCATACTACCGCCGCCAGAAGGCATGCACGACGCCCCGCTTCGTCAACTGACACTTGAGCGTGTTGTCCGACCCGACGCCAAGCGAAAAAGTCATCCCACTCGGCACTGTCACCGTCGTTCCCGTCCACTCCTTCCCCGACCACTGCGTCGGCCCGGTGCCCGTCTGGTTGATATTCCCCGCTACATTTAAATTCCCACTCAGTGTCACGTCGCTGGAGAATGTCTTCGCCCCAGTAATCGTCTCCGCACCCGCCAAGTGAACGACTGCCGAGTCGGCCGCCGCTCCCGTGACCTGCGACACGGAATAATCCCCGGTCGCCGCCGTCACTGCGCCCCACGCCCGAACACAGAACCAACATTGCCTCCGCTGCCACCCTGCGGCGGTTGTAAGCTGACGCGCATGCCATTCGTCTGTCCGGAAGTTGGGTTAGTCACATCCACATAGCCAATTAATTGTGTCCCCGGCTGCGCGCCAGAACCCGTATCATGACAATCGCCCGCCATGCTCGAGCTCGCCATCACCGCATCTCCCGCAGTAGTGGCATTGTCGAAAATGCAGTATGCATAGCCGTTCCAGGTAATCACAGCGTTTCCGTTTGTCCCCGCGCCGCCCTGCACCACCCCAATCACACCTTAGGCGAAGACGCCCTAGCCACCACCGCTTGCGAAGGACTATTGGCGTTGTACACCGCCAGCTTGTTCACTACCGTTCCCGTCGTTGTGTCGTTCGGAATCTCGAAATCGTTTCGCCCTTTCACCACGGTATTAAACGACGTTTTCGCAAACACGCTTTGCGGTGCGTTCCCGCTGTCGCTGCCCAGGTTGTAAAGATTGTCCGTCCAAGGCTTGAAGACTCCCGTCGCATCCACCACCCATTTCCGCTCGCTCCCGATCCACAACCCCAATCCGGGCGCCGACGCCGAATTCGCGTTTTCACTCCGCACCACTGCGTAGTTATCCGCCGCATTATACCCCAGAGATGTCCGCTGCCACGTGCTATTCGTATAACTCGAATACACCCGCAAACTCTGCGCATTACTTCCATTCCGCTCCTCAAGATTGTTGGCCGGATCGCCGCCTGGATCGGAGTTAAACAAGTTCGTCAGCCCGAGCTGCATGACTTGACCATTGTTATCGATCACTTTCGGCGTGTGCTTCGCCGAATCGAACCAGAACACCCCCCAGTTCGGAATTCCGGTCGGCGGCGTCGTTTCCGCCAGTTGGATCATATTCGGCGTGGTGCAATTCGCGTTCCCATTCGCCGCAATACCCGTGGCAAACGATCCGCTGCACTGCGTTGGCGGCCGCTAGCGCGAGCGCCGTGCCGCCTGCCCGCTGATATTCGAACTCGTGAACGCCACCTGGTGCGTCGCCCCGCCAATGTTCACCACCGGCAGTCCAGCAGCCGTATCCAGTCCAATCCCGCCGTTCGCGGGAGCATAGCCGTTTCCCTGCGGCAATAACAAGTTCCCGCTCATCGTGACGTCGCCAGTGAAAGTCTTCGCCCCGCTGATCGTTTCCGGGTTTGCGATGAACTACCGTCGAGTCGGCCGCTGCTCCTGTAACCTGTGCTACCGAGTAATCGCCGCTGCTCGCTAACACTCTCCGGAGCGTCCAAACACCGAACTAACACTCCCTCCACCGCCGCCAGATCCACACCCGCTTCCGGTGGATGCAACCACGTTTGACACAAATTAAGGCAACCATTCGATAGTCCGGTGAGCGTGACACTCTGGTCGAACTTCGCCGGAACATTGAACTCTTTCAACGACGAGGTCAACCTTTCCAGCCATTCTGCGCTGGATAGTGCCCGTCGATCGGCAATATTCGCGATCTACATCGCCGATCGACTGCCCCGCGCCAATAGCCAGCATAGTTGTCGAGGCCGCGTGTTATCGGAGCATCGGTTCCGATCCAGGTGTCGTTCACGCTGGCGGGAGGACGGTAGCCAATGGTCGCTCCCGTCAGCGCTTCGGGTTGGAATCAATCAAGTGTGATGATGTGGTGAGGCTAAGGAAGGGATAACCCAGATGGGGATGGGAAATTCAGTCGTCCGGTGACTAGCAAAGTATTTTGATCGCCACCTCCGGATGTTTCGGTCATGACAATTGCTGTCTGGTTCGAGTGTCGAATTGACCGGAGTTCAGGCTGTCCGAGTCCAAATGCCGTGTACCCGCCTCCCGGCGAAGTTTGCCCACGGAGCGGAACAGACTTGCGCCGGCTGCAGCGGGCTGGCCCGGTCCGACGACCACTGCGGATCGCCCCCCGCCACCACGTTCTGGTGCGAGGGTTTGGCACCATACACGATCGATCCCGGCCAGAAGGAGAGCCGTTCCGCCGTATTTGGGCTGTTGACTGCGTGCGCCGCACGTCGAAGCCGTTGCCCTTAATCGGTAATAAGTGCAAACCAATCCCCCGTTCACGGTGCAGGCCGACGCTTGCGCCAGGCCTGGCGCCACCGAGCCACAGGTTCCCCCCGCTCCGCCGAGCAGCCGCCGATATAAGGGAAAACTACCACCTGAAGCCGCCGGCGTCGTGGCTCGGAGGACATCGTAGGTGATCACGTCAGCGCCGTTGGCGACGCGAGGCCAACTCACGATCGGAGAATCCGTTCCGGTCGACTCCCGTTCAGAACCTGCATCGGCGAGGTTTGCGTTCCGGCGGTCATATCGTTGGCGACGATGCAGTAAGCAAGGGCGTCGAGCCTGTTCCGCCCGATGGAACGCAGCCGATCGGCGGAGTCGATCCTTCAAACTGCGACTGCCGGCCGCCCGAGACGCCGGGCCTAGGAATAAGCCCAGCAATTCCCGTGCCCGGATACGGCGTGGGTTGCTCCCAGGGGCATGAGCCTGTCAAAGAGGATTTTTCAGCGATAGTGCTTTCGGAATAGAGATTCTTAAGGAAGGCGCCCTTGCCGTTCCGGTGGTGTTCGACCGAAGAGTGAACCTGCCACGGCCCCGAGGCTTGGCACGACGGTGTTTTCGATGTAGAGGCCGTTGTTGTAGTGTAGTCGGTGACGCAATTCGGAAATATTGGCGGTTATATTCGAATCGCGGATGGTGATAACCGGGGCCAGCGTGCCGATGTCCCGCGGTGGTTCTGCGCCCCCGGAGGCAGATGTAGGATCCCGTCCAGGTCGCCCTTCGTTCATCGGTTCGGCGTTGTTGTTGAAGTGATCGATCGTCGCGTTCTCATCGTCCCACATATCGAAAAAGTTGTTGAACTTCCCTAATTCCCGGCTCCGGCGCTCGTGATGCCGTTGAAACTTCGTGTATCGTTGGCATTGTCCAAAATCGGCTTCGTAGGCCAGCGCCACTACTCCCGGCGTGGCGGCAGACGCAATGGTGCCCGAGTGAGGCGATGCGGAATGTGGTTGATGTGGAACCCGTGCAGGCTGCCGCCGACGCTCCCGATCCGCAATCGTAAACGATGCCATCGCCCCAGTAATGCAGGTCATCGGTGAACCGCACCGTGACCATGTCGCCCGGTACGGAAGTTGTGGGCCGTCGGCCGTTGTAATCGTCTTATAACTGCCATTTGCCACCGTGTTAGTGACCAGCACGCCTTGCATAACGCGGAATCGAGAGAAACGGTCGGCATCGGATAACGAAACGTCAAGCCGCTTTGATCTGTGTTGTCTGGCGGAGTTATTGCAGTTGACCAGATCTCCGATCTGCAGACAGGGGCAGCGCTCGTCCCGTACAGTTCAACTTCGCGCCGTCGCCATTCAGCACTGACTTGTTGGCGTGCCAAAAGAAGGTGCCGTAGACGTTGTACGCATTGATTGATGGAGGTCAGCCAGGACCGCTCGCCGGGACAAGGTCACGTTGCATTGCCCGTTTTTCCGGTACGTGCGGCTCGGTGCCACAGGCAACGTTAACCGTTTCCTGCATCCCGGATGAAGCCGAACCGATGGTGTAGCCCGATGAATAGCTATAGAATGGCGTGAGGTGAATTGTTCCTGAAGACGCACCTGAAGTGCAGTCACCCGACGTGGGCGCGACATTGACCGCTTCGCTCTTCCCTCCGCCGGAGAGTAATACCTGATACCCCGCTCCGCTCGTTGTATCGATGCCAACGGGCAGGGAGTAAGCGTTACCGTTGCCTGTGTTCCGCCGGTTAATGAACTGGAAATGGTCTGTGTCCAATTCAGCGCCGTCGTGGCGTACGTGATCCCGGCCGGCGCGCCACCACCACAAGATCCCCACGTGGAGTTGCCGGTCAAACAAGTGGCTGCGCTGGCGACCCGGACACCCAATTCGCTGGACGGAACTGTCCCATTCACCAGTCCGCCTTTGCCGAAAGCCCATTGTCCACATAGTGACGGTCGGCAGCCTGGCTAGGTGCGGTCGGATCTCCGGGCAGCGCCAATGGACCGGTCATCGTGCCGCCCGCGATGGCGACGTACGCTCCCGATCCACGTTCGACACCGCCGCATCCACATAACCCTTGTTCGCAGCGTCATTGGTTCCCACGGGCGTCGGAAGCGACGGAGGCACACTAAACGGCTTCGTGCCGGTGATCGTCTCCGTTCCTGCCAGGTGCACAACCGTCGCGCCGAGACCAGACACCGCCGCATTCACTTCCTGCTGTGTCACGCCGAAGTTTGCCGAGCCCTGTGCCCGGCGTCGTCAGCACTGCGGCAATCGTCGTCGGTGAGGTCGAAGGAACCGCCCAATATTCCTTCCGGACGGTTCCGTCATCCAGCTGGAAAACCACGACGTAGTAAGTTCCCGCTGGAGACGCGCCCACGTTCGGAACCAATTGCGCGGTAAACGCGCCTGCAGGTCCAATCGTCACACTCAGATTGCCCGCCGCCACCGCGTCTCCCCCTGCGGTCTGGAACGACGGCCAGGAAATCAGCACCGTACCCGATGCGGCGGTTCCGTCAGCCCGATACACCGTGTCGCTGATCGTTGTAAGCGCTGGCCCTTGTGCCTGCAACGTGCCTGGCGACGCCAACGTCAATCCCATCAGCAGCGCCAGTAATAGAGAAATCACCACCTCCGCTGCCATTGGAAAACACTTGTGATTCACCGCGAACCATCTGCGCATCTCTTTTCTCTCCTCGTAAGCGCACGCCACCCTAACTCGCGCCAATAAGAAAGCCGCTCGACCGAGCGGCGCCCTCACAGGTTTACCCTGTGGTCTCCCGCGCTCCTATGTGTCCCCAGTGGTTAAGCTCTTGATTTCAACTACCCCATTGAGGGCGTCCGAAGAACACTCCGCATGTTCCTTCCAATTCGAGTCCGATTGTCAGCCTGAACTCCGCGGTTCGCTCTCGACCCGCGACTCCACAAACCGCCGCACGCTCTCGACATACACGTCCGCGAAATCCACCACCGGCCGCCGCGTTTCGATCAGCACCATGGCCGGATCCATTTCCCATCCCATCGCGCACAGTACCGCCAGCGCCATCATCGGCGCCCGGTGCACCCCTGCTGCGCAATGAATGTAAAGCCGTGCCCGCGCCGTTCAGCGCTTCCAGTGCAAACTCGACTCCGCGCTTCAGCACCTCCGGGGGCTTCGGCAGAAAATCGTCGTCCGTCGGGTTCCACAGCACCTGCACCCCGTGCCCCTCCGCGAGCGGCGTGTCGTCAAACTCGATCTGCATGTCCAGCACATGCGTCACGCCCGCCCGCGCCAGTTCGTCCATGTTTCTCGCGTTCCAGATCCCACCCCCCAGCGCGATCCGCTCGGTCAACCAGGTTATGTCCATGCCGTGTGCCGTTGACTTCCCGGCTTCATCTGCAGTCTTTCATTATTCTGATTCTACGTCACCTCTTGCGCCGCCCGAGAATCCTCGTACGCCCGGCTTCTCGATACCTTTGCCACCCTCTCCGGTTCCGTGTCTTCTGATTTTCCGTCCCAAATAGAAAAAGGGCGCGATTTACGTCGCGCCCTTCAGAGTTCTTACTTTTTCTCGACTCTTAAGTTTAGGATATCAAATCGGAGGGGGGTATACCGCCAACTTTTCGACATTTATTTTTGCCTTCGTTTGAGTAACTTACGTCGAAATTGTAAGTTTTACCCTCTTGACAACTTTCCCGCCCCCCTCCCCAAGGGCAATTTCTCCAGCAAACCACCCGCGAGCAGGATCCGCGAGAACTGGTCGAGTGCTTCCTGCAGGAACCGCTCGATCGTTCTCTGCGTACAACCGAGCAGCCGCGAGACCTCAGGAATGGTGTATTCCTCCAGAATATTCATGGCCAGCAGCTTTTTTTCCATTGCGCTCAGCTTATCGATCGCCTTCTCCATGTCGGCCACAAAGATCACGACGTCCTCAAAGTTCCTCATCGTGTACGACGTGACCCGCGTCCGGAAGAACTCTCGCCCCAGCAACGACGGCAGCCTTCCCACTTCGACCGAGGCCCGGGCATACCGCCGCAGCAGCGCCACCGTTCGCCGGCGGTAGGGCCACAGGTCCATCTCCGTTTCGCCAAACACCACTGAAGGCGGCGGTTCCTCCTGCCCCATCAGACTCCATGCTTGTGTACTCGTCGTTTGTGCGCTTGTCATGCCCGCACCTCCATTGCCGCCACGCCCTGTAGACATTCAATCCGGGCCTGGCTCTGAAGGTCTTCTCTTTGAAGGTGCTTTTCTTGCGCGCGCGCTTTGCGACGGGGGCGCGCTTTGCGCGGCGGCGCCTCCCCAGGGTCTGGCATTGCTGCCAAACCCGCCCGGCAACTGGCGCAATACACCCCGTCTGCTCCCTGCGGACGCAGCCACAATCCGCCGCACCGCTCGCAATACTTCAGTTCGACTCGGATTTCCTGGCTTTCCATCCTGCCTATAAGGTTCATGATTGCCTCTCTCTTATGAATTGAAGAACACTCAAAACAAAAAAAGCCCTGGTACCGATTTTCTCGGCCCAGGGCTCGTTTCTCTTACGATGACCTGTCATGCTATTTAGTTAGGAATGAAGCGCTTACTGTAACCTGGCGGTTAGCCCCGCCTCCGGTTGTCGGAAGTAACCCTCCTCGTAGCCAGACTTGAGCACCTGCCCGTTTTGCACAATGACACTCAAACGTCCGTTGAAGTGAATGGCCTGTAACAACCGCTGCATAGCTGCCGATAGCACCTCCGCCCCGCGTACCTTCCGACGGAACTCTCCGAAGCTTCTTTCTTCGTTCTCGTGGGATTCTACTTCTATCATGGCTAACAACCTTTCTTGCGATATAAGTACATTATGAGACATATAATCATGTTATCCTATCGGTCAATAACGACTAAGTCAAGAACTGTATTCCCTTATGGATGTTGTACTTATGTAAACAATAGCACTGGGCTATTGCGACGTGTTATACTCCGGCGATGAAATTCCGCATGCTTCAAGAAAATCTCCGCAAGACCCTATGGGAACGCATCGACGCCGAGGAACTTACTGGCTTGCATCTGGCCGAACAGACCGGTTTCAAACAAGCCCATATCTCCAACTTCCTGAACCGCAAGCGCGGGCTCAGCCTGGAAGGCATGGACAAAGTTCTGAACGTGCAGCATCTTTCAGTGCTGGATCTCATCGATCCGGCCGAAGTCAACAAGCGCGCCTCGATCCTTCCACCGAGCGAGGACGAATTCGACAACGTAGTTGTCGCCGATGCGCATATCGCAGCCTCCGAAGCGCTGATTATGAGCAAGCACGTCAAGGAGATCCTGAAGTTCAAGAAGAGCTTCCTGAAGCGCTTAAAGGAGGAGGTGGAAGGCGACCGCAGCGCCTGGGAACGCTTTGTGATTATTAAGGCCGATACGCAGGAAGGAATGAGCATGTATCCCCGAACGCATGGTCGGCGCCACTCTGCTGCTCGACCGCCACTATAATTCGCTGACCCCATACCGAAAGGGCGAAAGTAACATGTACGCCGTTCGTAAAGGTGGGACTTGCACGATCAAGTATGTCGAAATGTGCGGACGGTAACTTGATCCTGCGTCCGCATAACCCTGCCTATCCGATTGAAGTAATAGCTCTGGAAGACGGTCTGAAGCCTGGCGACTACATTGTGGGCCGTGTGTGCTACGTGGGGATCGAAACGTAGAGTGTGATAACTAGGGATACTAGCGGTGGTGTACTAAAGTAGGGTACCCGGCGGCTAAGTGGTGTGGTTGGGCAATTTCCCGCCCTTAGCCCTACTTATTCGTGTTGGAATACAAATCCAGCAACCAACATCACCTATGGCGCATCTCAACGCTGTAAGGAACCGGTGTCGCTCGAACCGAAGTCACCGGTTGGCTTGGCGGCTGAGGGAGCATGAGCCGGCGCGCTGCCCGAATCTTCACTTCCCGCCGGCTACATTCGCGTTCTACGCTAGCCGCGCGCTGCGATGCAAAGGAAATCGTTCATGACTAGCAGGCTGCGGAAAAGCTCGGGTTTCGTATCAGGATATCGCTTTAGCGATACCGTAAATCCTTCGAAATCAGACGCCCCTTTAGGGGCTGGGCATCGAGAATCGACTGTTTCCGCAGCCTGCGAGTAAAGGTCGCGCTCTTCTTAACCTGTACTTAACTTGTAGACATCTTGTGCGATTCATATGCGGCGGCGTTCAGGCCGCCACTGGTCAACAACATTTTCTCCGGGTTGTGTTTATTTCCGAAAGCCCCTGCGGTATGCTGGAGCGGTTCGGCTGTTCTGCTCCGATAACAGATCCAAAACATTCATCGAGGATGCGGGAATGAAGGCTACGTCAAAGATCGCGGTGTTTGATACCACTCTGAGAGATGGCGAACAGGCAGCGGGAACCCGCCTGGGGAGTCGTGACAAGATAACGCTCGCGCGCCAGCTCGCCCGGTTGAAGGTGGATATTATTGAGGCCGGCTTCCCGGCGTCGTCTCCGGAAGATTTTGATGCCGTCCGGAAGATCGCGCAGGAGATCGACGGGCCTACCATCTGCGCGCTGTCGCGGGCGGTTGCCGCCGACATCGAGTCCTGCGGCAAGGCGCTCGCCAAGGCCGCGCGCCCCCGCATTCACACCGGCATTGGAGTTTCCGACATTCACATCATGGGCAAGTTCCGCGACGAGCGGTATGGCAAGACGCTCGAAGGCAAGAAGGCAAAACTGGTGGCCCTGGCCGTAGATGCCGTAAAGCGTGCGCGCAACTGCGTTGGCGACGTTCAGTTCTACGCCGAAGATGCCGGCCGCGCCGCGCCGTTGTACCTCTTCGAGATGTTGGAGGCCGTCATCGATGCGGGCGCAACCGTCGTCAACATTCCCGACACCACGGGCTACACCGTTCCCGAGCAGTACGGTGAACTGATTCGCGGCATTCGCGACAACGTTCCGAACATTGCGCGCGCAACCATCAGCGTCCACTGCCACGACGACCTTGGTCTGGCGGTGGCCAACTCCCTGGCAGGCATTCGCAACGGTGCGCGCCAGGTGGAGGGGACGATCAACGGAATCGGCGAAAGAGCCGGCAACGCCGCGCTGGAAGAAATCGTCATGGGCATCCGCACCCGCGCCGACTATTACGGAGTGAGCACTGGAGTCGATGCCGCGCGAGTTCTTCCGCACCAGCCGCATGGTCGCCGACATGCTCGGAATGCCCGTCCCAGCCAATAAAGCCGTCGTCGGATCGAATGCGTTTGCGCATAGTTCCGGCATCCACGTGGACGGCTTCCTGAAAGACCGGCAGACCTACGAAATCATGCGTCCCGCCGACGTTGGATTTACCGGGAGTCGGGTCGTCCTGACGGCGCGCACGGGCCGCGCCGGGCTGCGCTCCACGGCTGGAGAAACTCGGCTACGAACTCTCCAAGCAGGAGCTTGACACCATGTACCAACGCTTCCTTGCCGTGGCGGATAAGAAACAGGAAGTGCTCGACGAAGACCTGGTCGCACTGGTTCACGATGAATTGCCTCCAGTGCAGCAGAACCTGAAGCTGGAGTACCTGCACAGTTACAGCGGCACCACGGCGATTCCGACCGCGACCGTGCGTCTGCTGATGAACGGGAAGACGAAGGAAGGAGCTTCGATTGGCGACGGACCGGTCGATGCCGTGTACAAGGCGATTGCGAAACTCACCGCCACCCATGCGAAACTCTTGCGCTATGACATTCGCGCCGTAACCGAAGGCACCGAAGCCATGGGAGAGGTCACCGTACACCTGGAGATCGGCAACCGCCGCGTCATGGGTCGCGGCGCTTCCACCGACATCATCGAGGCCAGCGCCAAAGCCTACGTGGACGGTCTGAACCGGCTGGTCTGATTCGGGAGCATGGATCAGAGCGCAGCGCCGAAGCCCTGGACGAGGACGAATGAACAGAGGCGGCGGAAGCGCACGAGAACGGGAGATTTTCGCGAGGTCGGTCGGGTTCCCGCTCGACTGCACCTCAATCCCGTCCGCGCGTTTATTTGTCGCTGCCTGCCTTTGGTGCTGCAAATTCGATCCGATCTACCGGAACAAAGGTACCAGGAGTCAGACCGATTATCGTGCTACCCCCTGATAGGTCAATGGTCTGATCCTTGTCCTTGAGCGTTTTAGGTTGACCGGAGGCAACGTATTTCCAGACTTTTCCGGTCTGCGTATCCAGTAAGAAAATTGTGTGCTGAACTTTTTCTCCGGTCAGCGAATCCACCTGAGCCGGAACCAACTGATAGCGCGATGCTGCCGCTGGTTCAGGTTTTGGCGAAGACTTTTGTCCAACGGCAACCAGTATCAAGCAGAGCACGCACAGAGCCAACAACCAGAGTTTTACATTCATTACATGATTCCTCCCCGAATCGGGGACAGCCTATCATTTCTGCTCCAAGACTTGCACAAGACGACCTTCCACCTCGTCGCACTGGGCAGCCGCTCCCAGGTAGTAGTGCGGGTGTGAGGTCGCACTTACTGAGCCGAGCCCTGCGCGAACAAGGACACGAGGTGCGCCTGATGCCGGCGCAGGATATGGAGGCCATTGCCGAAGCGGCGGACCGCGAGAACATTTGGCTTTGCGCTATGGCTTTTGACGGTTACCGGATCAAGATGGGCCATTTCCACTGACAGGGCGCGCTCATTCGTATTACAATCAACGCGGCTCGCCTGCTCCGAAGAGCAGTTCTCGCCAGTTGAGATGCAGCACCCTGAGGCAAATCGCCCGAATTGTAGGGCAATGCATTTCCATCAGACAAATTGTCAAAGATGATAAGGAGAAGCCCCATGCGTATTCTTCGTATCGTTCTCGTTGTTTTGCTGACTGCCGCCTTCGCCACCCTGATCCTCGCGCAAGAAAGCTCGAAGATTTATCAACCCAAGTTGTCTCCACAAAACAGCGGCACTACGGAATTGTTGATTGCGGTCAGTCCGGTGAATGCGCGAGTGGTTTGGGCAGCCGGGACCCACGGAACGTTTCTTCTCACGACCGATGGCGGAAAGACCTGGAAGTCCGGTGTAGTGAAGGGTGCCAAGTCGCTGCAGTTCCGTGGTGTGCGGGGTGTGAGCGAAACAGTCGCGTATCTGCAGTCCATTGGAACTAAACCTTCAGACTTTCGCATTTACAAGACCGAAGACGGTGGCGCCACTTGGACGATGCAGTTCAAGAACCAGACTGTGGGGGCGTTTTACGATTGCTTCGCATTCTGGACGCCGAAGCGGGGAATTTCACACAGCGATTCGGTGAATGGAGTCTTCCCCGACCTCCGTACCACCGATGGAACGACGTGGCAGAGCATCAGTGGTAACATGCCGCCGGCATTGCCGGGTGAATTTTCGTTCGCTGCGAGCGACACTTGCGTCGCAACCCAGGGTGAAAACAATGCCTGGATAGCGACCGGCGGCGCGACGTTTGCTCGGATTCTGGCCACCACGGACGGGGCCAACACGTGGAACGCCTATGCCACTCCGCTGCTGAGCTCGCCAAGCGCAGGAGCGTTTACGGTGGATTTCCGCGATCCCCTGAATGGCATCGTGGGCGGCGGCGACCTCGACCCCAGCGATCCGGATAATGCGCGAACCGCAACCTCTGGCGATGGCGGGCACACCTGGACGCTTACCAATGCGCCTCCAGTGACCGGAGCCATTTTCGGACTCAGCCATGTGAGGCAGCTTGGCTCCTCCTGCAATAAAACATGCCAAGCGGTTCTCCGCTATGTGGTGGTCACCGCCGATACGGGAGGAGCGGCATGGACTCCCGATGAAGGTACCACCTGGTACGTGCTGCCCGGCGTGACCGGTTGCTGGGCGGTTGCATTTGCGAGTCCGGACGCGGGGTGGCTGGTAGGCATGGGAGGCACGATTCTGAAGATCAGCTTTTGAGGGGCGGCACGCAAGTGTTAGCGTTCTCTGTGTCAAGCGCCGTCAGCCACCAATCAATTCACGCGTTGCAGCGCTATACTGATCCGGCATAACATGTGTCTCAATGCCGATCTGGCTTGGTGCCTTTGATAAACCACAGGTCAGGTAAGCATTTCTGGTCCTTACCCCCTGGAACCCACAAGACTTTACCGCCTGCACTATGTCTCCGCGTGTAGCCAGCACCAAACAATGAGCCGACGAGGTGCTCGACCAATCGGTCGAGCGGCTTGGTGCCATCATCGGTCAGGTCGCGGTCCCCAGCACAAGAAGTCCCTTGGCTGGCAGACAGCGGTAGGCGTTTCTCAGATGTGCATCGAGACAACGCCAATGTCGCAGAACAGAACATCGAGTCCTCGCGGCAAACTCTGGCGAATGTCCCACACAAGCGGGCGGATTTGGCGCGAAAGGCTTGCTGTCTTCACATTCTGGGCAGCAATCGCGCAGACCGATGCGATATCGGGGATACAGGCGCTCAAGTGGGGATTCTTGTTTACAAGCGCGATTGACATCACGCCGGAACCGCCGCCAAGATCCGGCACTGCCCGATGAGCCGACAGATCGAGATCGTTCGCCAGGGCTCCGGCATCACCCAGGTGGAGGTAGCGCTTCTTCAGGCCCTTGATCGACTCGTACCTCCTCCCCGACGTGAGCCTCTTCTCAGTGTGGTGAGCGCATCGGACGCCTCCCGCATTCTCTTGAGTACTGGCGAGTCCAGTGAATTGAGCACTCTTGAATGAAGTATTTTTCTGTAAAACGCGTGTTTCGGTACCTCTTGTTCGTCGCCCGCACGAATCCGAGGGAAACGAGAGAGCACAGAAAAGGGCTTGAGATAAAGCTCGTGAATGCCAAGGGTCTTGCCTATCGTTTCGGCGGTCATACTCTTGCTGTGCAGGGCGCGAAAAATCTGGAGCCTCTCAGCGGCGATGATCAGACGAGACACGATAAAAGCCGCCTGGATGTCAATCTGCGCAAGCACGCTCGCGAGAAGTTTGTCGAGAGTTGGTTCATTTTGATCTCCATCCGAGGCGACAGCAGGCCTCTCTGGCGCCGTCGCGTGTGGCACCACGGAGCGGCAGCCAGATTGTCTCACTTTTCCAAAGGCCCGAGCGAGTCGGAGGCCTTGTCTCGACCGATGGCCACTGCTAGTGTGAAGGGGCATTTCGGCAAGGCTTGCAAAATTCGCGGCGGGGTGAGAGAACTCTGGCTATGAGCTTCGATGCTTTGCGTTCTGATGTGTTGCGCTCTCCGGTGCAGTTCTTACAGCAGGTCGGGATCTGTGCAGATCAAGACTGGCTGCGAGAATACGAGGCATGGTTCGAACGCGAAGGGCAGGGAATCTCAGACGCGGTGGACCGCGCCGGCACACCGTGGTTACGCATGTTCGATCGGTGGGGCGTGCGGGTGGATGAAATCCTTTACCCGCCCGAATACTGGCGCATGCTGAAACATGGATACCGGGCAGGCGTGCTCTGGCGAGTTTTTGAGCAGAATTCGCTGATACCCGCTTACCTTCTTCTTTACGCTACGGGTTTCTATGACCCGGGCCTGGCGTGTCCGTACACGGTCTCTCTGTCCACGGTTTCCCCGCTCTCTAAATATGGAGACACAGAACTGAAGGCACGGTTCTTGCCCCGCATGTTGCAGCGCAACGTCAATGACAATGACAGTGTCTGGCAGGGAGCAACCTGGATGACGGAGATCAAGGGCGGGTCAGACTTAGGCGCGGCGGTAGAAACCGTGGCGCAACGGGATGGGAGTAAGTGGCGGTTAACCGGTGACAAATACTTCGCGAGTAATGCCGGGGCCGAATTGGCGGTGGTCGCGGCTCGGCAGGAGGGCGCACCGCACAACGTGCGCGGGCTAAGTCTGTATCTGGTGCCGCGTCGCGGTGCAGACGGGCAACTGAATTATCGGATACGCCGCCTCAAGGACAAGATCGCCACTCGCTCGGTGCCAACTGGTGAGATCGAGCTTCGTCAGAGCGAGGGTTGGCTGCTGGGGCAGGCGGAACATGGAATCTATTTGATTCTCGAAGTGCTGAACCTCTCACGCGTGGCTAACAGCGTGGGCAGCGTCGCGCTCGCACAAAGGGCCGTCGCCGATGCCTATTCTTTCGCGGAGCGGCGGACGGCCTTCGGGAGGCCGATCGTCGAACATCCTTTGCTTCGGCGGCAGTTCGAGGATCGTCTGCAGGGGCTACGAGCTGCTTCCAGGCTGGCTTGGGAAGCCGTGACCCTGCTCGACCAGGTATGGCAGGAGAAGCCGCCGTACTCGGAGCGCTATCATCTCTTCCGGTTGGTCGCTCACCTGGCGAAGTACTGGACAGCAGAGTTCGCTCTGCAGACGGCCAAATGGACGATGGAAGTGCACGGCGGGGTGGGAACACTACAGGAATATCGCGTGGAGCGATGGCTACGCGAAGCCATGATCCTTGCGATCTGGGAAGGGACATCGCATCGTCAGATGCTGGATGGCCTGGAGGTCATGCAGCGCAAAGGTGCGCACAGGTTGCTGTTCCAGCATCTTGCGGGGAAAGGACCGGAGGCGCAGCTGCGCGAGATGGAAGCGCGGGTGGAACGACAACTCGGTTTGCCCGAGGTTGAAAGGGAAGCGACTCTGGAGAGGCTTTTTAACGATCTGGCTTCGCTTACCGCAGATACCCTATTAAGGGAGCCAGGTTGATAAGAAGTGATTTCGGCTCACCTTCATTGCCTGCCCCAGAAAAAGAATTTCGCGCCAACTGAACGAGATGGGGCGAATCGGCACTAATGCCCCTCCAATATGGAGGTGTAATTGCTGATATTGCCGTCCACGGATTGCGGTCCAAAAAACTGAGCATGGTTGAAAGCATTGAAACCCTCTAGCCGAAACTTTGATCGACTTCTTTATGACTTCTTTACGAACTGCTTACCTCACTTTTATGGGGTAACCTGTCTAATCTCGACGATGGACAAATGAGATGCTTGTTCCGGGGTGGACGCTGGATCTTTGCAAGCATGAGAATCGGCTGAACCTGGCCGTGCTGGT
Source organism: uncultured Acidobacteriaceae bacterium (assembly GCA_963794365.1). Lineage (GTDB taxonomy): Bacteria > Acidobacteriota > Terriglobia > Terriglobales > Acidobacteriaceae > Acidiflorens. Next base: position 137,872 of record CAWCDV010000022.1, on the reverse strand, counting down.
CAAGTTTTGGATCGTGCCAAACAGTTAGTTTGCACTTGTTCAGTCGGGCAAGCTGATCCGTACTTGGAGGAGGATGTATGCAAGACCTGATCTTTGTCGTGGTCACGATAGCGTTCTTCCTGCTGTCGCTTGGTTATGTGCAATTCTGCGATCGAATCCGCTGAGGACAAATCGCCTGAGGCAAATCACTATGAATGCTGAATCGATCATCATGCTGATTGTAAGTGCAGGTTTGATGGCCTACCTGCTGTATGCGTTGCTGAGACCGGAGAAATTCTGAGATGACAACCAATGGCTGGATGCAAATCGTCATATATCTGGCTCTGATTCTGGCGATCACCAAGCCGCTCGGCGTGTTCATGGCAAAAGTGTTCAGCCGCGAACGCACGTTTCTCGATCCCGTGCTTCGGCCGGTTGAGCGCTTGCTTTATCGCGTCGACCGGCGTCGATGAAGAGCACGAGATGCGCTGGACCGAATACGCTTTCACCATGCTGCTGTTCAGCGGCGCTACTATGCTGCTGCTCTATCTGATCGAGCGCGTGCAGCAGTTCCTGCCGTTGAATCCGCAGAAGTTCGGCGCCGTCGCTCAGACGCTGGCTTTTAACACGGCCGCGTCTTTCACCACCAATACCAATTGGCAGAACTATTCGGGCGAGTCCACCATGAGCTATCTCACGCAAATGGCTGGCCTGGCCTACCACAACTTTGCGTCGGCGGCGGTGGGGATCGCGCTGGCAATCGCCTTCATTCGCGGCATCGCGCGCAGGGAGAAGGAGACCATCGGAAATTTCTGGGTCGACATGACCCGTTCCACCCTATGGGTGCTGCTGCCGGCCTGCATCGTCTATGCCCTGCTCCTGGTCTCACAGGGTGTCGTGCAAAACTTCAGGCCCTATGACACCGCGAAGCTGGTCGAACCGCAACAGGTGCAGAAGACCGGGACGGACGGCAAGCCGATGGTTGGACCGGACGGCAAAGCCGGTGATGGACACCGTGACCGACCAGACCATCGCGCAGGGGCCGGTCGCTTCGCAAGAAGCGATCAAGATGCTGGGCACGAACGGCGGCGGATTCTTCAACGCCAACAGCTCCCATCCTTTTGAGAATCCCACACCACTTCAGCAATTTGCTGGCAGATGCTTTCCATCTTCGCGATTCCGGCAGGTCTTACCTACACACTGGGCCGGATGACCGGATCGCAGCGGCACGGCTGGGCGGTCTGGGCGGCGATGGCGATTCTGTTCCTGTGCGGTGTTACGACGGCTTACTGGGCCGAGGCCAAAGGCAATCCTCTGCTGCACGGAGTTGACCAGCACGCCACCGCGCTGCAGCCGGGCGGCAACATGGAAGGCAAGGAAGTGCGCTTCGGCATCGCCAATTCCGCGCTTGTTCGCCACACATCACCACCGACGCGAGCTGCGGCGCGATCAACGGCGGGCATGATTCCTATACGCCGCTGGGCGGAATGGTGCCGCTGGTCAACATCATGCTCAGCGAAACCGTTTTTGGAGGAGTGGGCGCGGGCCTGTACGGCATCCTGATCTACGTGGTGCTGTCGGTTTTCATTGCCGGGCTGATGGTGGGGCGCACGCCGGAGTATCTGGGCAAGAAGATCGAAGCCTACGACGTAAAGATGGCGATGCTGGTCACCCTGGTTTTCCCGCTGATCATTCTGGTGCTCACGGGCATTTCATCGGTCGAGGGATTTGGCACTTCGAGCATCACCAATGCGGGCCCACACGGCCTCACCCAAATCCTCTACGCCTTCACATCCATGGCAGGGAATAACGGGTCCGCGTTCGCCGGACTGAACGGCAACACGCTCTGGTACAACACCGCGGGCGCGATGACGATGCTGGTGGGGCGATTCTTCATGATCATTCCCATGCTGGCGATTGCCGGCAACCTGGCGAAGAAGAAAACGGTGCCGGCTTCGGCGGGTACGTTCCCGGTGACGACGCCCCTGTTTTCCGTTCTGCTGGTGTCGGTGATCGTGATCGTGGGAGCGCTCACATTTTTCCCGGCCCTTAGTCTGGGGCCCGTACTTGAACACCTGCTGATGATGGCAGGGAAAACTTTCTGAGGCAGAGCTTCTGAGGTAAGACATGGCAGAAAAGAAAAGCAAGAGCCTGTGGGACGCAAAAATCATCCGGCGGGCGCTGGTTGATGCGGTGGTCAAGCTCGATCCCCGCACCATGATGAAGAATCCGGTCATGTTCGTGGTCGAGGTGGGCAGCGTGGTGACGACCCTGCTGTTATTCCGCGAGCAACAAGAGCTTCGCATTCAACCTGCAGATCACGCTCTGGCTCTGGTTCACGGTGCTGTTTGCGAATTTCGCGGAAGCCATGGCCGAAGGGCGCGGCAAAGCGCAAGCCGACACGCTGCGCAAAGCCCGGTCTGAAACCGAAGCCAAGCGCTTGCTGGCGAACGGGACGATAGAAACCGTGCCGAGCGCGAAGCTGCGTTCCGGGGACGTCGTGCTGGTGGCCGCGAGCGAACTCGTCCCGGGCGATGGCGAAGTCATCGAAGGCGTTGCCTCGGTGGACGAGTCTGCGATTACGGGGGAATCCGCGCCGGTGATCCGCGAAGCCGGAGGAGACCGATCGGCGGTCACCGGCGGCACGCGCGTGCTTTCCGATGTGATCAAAGTCCGCATCACTTCGAATCCGGGCGAAACCTTCCTCGACAGCATGATCGCGTTGGTCGAGGGCGCCGAGCGGCAGAAGACTCCGAACGAGATCGCGCTCAACATTCTGCTGGCGGGCCTGACCATCATTTTCCTGCTGGCTGTGGTTACGCTGCAGCCTTTCGCGATTTACTCGGGATCGCCGCAGACGGTGTTCGTGCTCGTCTCGCTGCTGGTCTGCCTGATTCCGACCACCATTGGCGGTCTGCTTTCCGCGATCGGCATTGCCGGCATGGACCGCCTGGTGCAGCACAATGTGCTCGCCATGTCCGGGCGCGCCGTGGAAGCGGCCGGGGACGTGAACACGTTGCTGCTCGATAAGACGGGAACGATCACGCTCGGCAACCGCCAGGCGGCGGAGTTCATCCCCGCGCCGGGGATTACCGAGGCCGAGATGGCCGATGCCGCGCAGCTCTCTTCGCTCGCCGATGAAACGCCGGAAGGCCGTTCGATTGTGGTGCTGGCGAAAGAAAAGTACGGCCTGCGCGGCCGTGAACTGGCTTCGCACGAAGCGGTGTTCGTCCCCTTCACCGCGCAAACCCGCATGTCGGGCGTGAATCTTGATGGCCGCGAGATTCGCAAAGGAGCGGTCGACGCGATCACCAAATACCTGCATCAGTTCGGCACGTCGCTGCCGCGCGAGATTCAGGCGAGCGTGGAGCAGATCGCGCGCTCGGGAGGAACTCCGCTGGTGGTCGCGGAGAATCAGCGCGCGCTGGGCGTGATCCACCTGAAGGACATCGTCAAAGGCGGGATGCGCGAGCGCTTCAATCAACTGCGCGCCATGGGGATCAAGACCGTCATGATCACCGGCGACAATCCTCTGACGGCGGCGGCGATCGCGCGCGAGGCGGGCGTGGACGATTTTCTGGCGGAGGCGACTCCGAAAGACAAGATGGATCTGATTCGTCGCGAGCAGGCCGACGGCAAGCTGGTTGCCATGACCGGCGACGGCACCAACGATGCGCCCGCGCTGGCTCAGGCCGATGTGGGCGTGGCCATGAATACCGGCACGCAAGCGGCGAAAGAAGCCGGAAACATGGTGGACCTGGATTCGAATCCCACCAAGCTCATCGAGGTGGTGGCGATCGGCAAACAGCTGCTGATGACGCGCGGAGCGCTCACCACATTCTCGATTGCGAACGACGTGGCCAAGTATTTCGCGATCATTCCGGCAATGTTTGCCGGAACATTTCCGGTGCTGAATGCGCTGAACATCATGCGGCTGCAGACGCCGCAGTCGGCGGTACTTTCGGCCGTTATTTTTAACGCGCTCATCATCGTTGCCCTGATTCCGCTGGCGCTGCGAGGGGTCGAGTACAAGCGCGATGAGCGCCGAATCCCTGCTGCGGCAGAACCTGCTGGTCTATGGATTCGGCGGATTGGTGGTTCCGTTCATCGGCATCAAGCTGATTGACATGTTCATCACCGGCATCAAGCTGATATAGAGCCGTGTAGAGAGAAGACAATGAAGAAAAATCTAATCACAGCGGTACTTATGACAATCGCGACGACGGTCCTGTTGGGAATTCTGTATCCCCTGCTGGTGACCGGACTCGCGCAGTTGATCTTCCCAAAACAGGCCAATGGCCAGCTAATCTACGGGAAAGACGGAGTGGTAGTTGGCTCGCGACTGATCGGCCAGCCATTTTCGGGGCCGGGCTACTTCCATTCGCGGCCATCGGCCGCGGGCGCCGCGGGCTACGATGCCACTGCCTCCGGCGGTTCGAACCTGGGCCCGACCAACGCGCAGTTGATTACTCGCGTCAATGGAGAAGTTGCCAAGCTGCAAGCCGAGAATCCCGGTACTCCTATCCCAGTCGATCTGGTGACGACATCCGGTTCAGGGCTCGATCCGGATATCTCGCCAGCGGCGGCGCAGTTCCAGATTCGGCGTGTGGCTGCGGAACGCAAGATCTCGGAAGCTGAAGTCGCGCGTCTGGTGCTTGAGAACTCCGAGAACCGGCAATGGGGATTCCTGGGCGAGCCGCGCGTTCACGTACTCGAACTGAATATTGCGCTCGATGCGCGCTACGGGCGAGCGCACTAGGAGCTCAAGACTCCTCGAATGATTGGCGAATCCACAGTTGCTGTGACCACTGGCGACTGCCGAACTACGCCCGTCCCCACAACGCGATACGCAACGCTGAATCTGCTCTAGCGCGGCGAATGAATCACTCGCATTGCGCCCGCGGCAACGGAAATCTCGGCGGGCGTCTCGCACACAAATTCTCCGTCAGCGTAGATCTCGAGCGGAGTCTCGGTCTGCACGTGGACCCGCTCGGCCCGCGAGTACTCAACTTCGGGCAGAAGGAGATGGCCCCCGAAGTACACTGTCGGAAACATGCAAAACAGCTTGAAGGGATTCAGCGTGTTGATGCGGCAGATGTCGAGTTTGCCATCGGCAAAATCCGCTTCCGGGGCGATGCGCATGCCGTCGCCATAGAACTGCGTGTTGGCGAATGCGGCGAGCAATGTGAGCCTTTCGGCTTCGGCGCCATCCTTGCCCCTGAGTTGCGTGCTATTGCACTGCGTCAGCCGCATGGAAAAAGCCGGAAGTTTGAGCAGCCCCGGCAATAGCGCCAGGGCATAGCCGCCGTGTCCACGCAGCCAGCGCGGCATCTGATTGGCGCGCCGAGTGGCGGCAGCGTCCAGACCGCATCCGGCGACGCCGCAGAAATAGTGCTCGCGCTCCGGCGAAGCGGACGGAACGATGACCCCGAGATCAATTGCCCGCGCCCGAATTTTCCCCGATTCGAAATCACGCCAGACGCGCAAGGAGTCTCGCACCGAGCGCAGGTTCAGCGCGCGGGCAAAATCATTTCCACTGCCTGCCGGGACGATCAGCACGGGAAGCTGAAGCCGCACCAGCGCTGGGAGATGACGGTGAATAGTGCCGTCCCCGCCAAAGATGAGGATGGCATCGGCGTCGCTAGAAGAGGCGGGCAGTCCCTGGAGCCACTCCGTTGGAGAGTTGGCTTGAAACGGCTTCAAGTCTGTCGGTGAAGTTCCCAACCCGAAGATGACGGCGGCGCGCATGGGATAAAACGTTAACTGTCCAGCATCAAACGTCAAGCATTAGAACACACGCGGCGCCGCGAAATGATTGCCAACGCGAAAACTTATCTTGTCTCCAGGACGAAAGAGTTAGACTCGCATTATACCGTCTGCGCCGATCGCTCTTGGAAACACAAGAAAGCAAGGCAAGACGAGGTGAAAAAGGACGAAGCGAAATAAGCTCGCATCCTCTCTCGTTTTCGGCACCGGCCCTGGGCGGACCTTTCTTTTTGCAGCGCCCCGTCCCGCCGGAGGCAACTCCAGACGTGCTAGAATTTGTTGCGCCTGAAACGCTTCCTCCGGCTCGGTGGCGCACCAGATCTCTCCACCCGGCAATGACGGACTGAAAACGTGGCCCAGAATCCCAACGCTCAAAGCACTCCATCACCTACGCTGATGCCGGTGTCAGCATTGATCGCGGCAACCGCACCAAGCAGCGGATCAAGTATCTGGCCCACAAAACTTTCACCAAGGGAGTGCTGAGCGAGATCGGCGGCTTTGGCGGACTGTTCTCGGTCGATAAGAAATATGTGGATCCGGTGTTGGTTTCGAGCGTGGATGGCGTGGGCACCAAATTGAAAGTGGCCTTCGAAATGAAAGTGCACCACACCATCGGCGGCGACCTGGTGAATCACTGCGTGAACGACATCGCGGTGCAGGGTGCAGCGCCGTTGTTTTTTATGGACTACCTGGCCACTGGCAGGCTGGACCCGGAAGTCGCGGAAAAAATTGTGGGCGGCCTCGCCGAAGCCTGCAAGCATAACGGCTGCGCCCTGATCGGCGGCGAGACCGCGGAAATGCCGGGGTTTTATCCCGAAGGCGAGTACGATCTTGCCGGATTCATTGTCGGGGTGGTCGAACGCGACCGCATCATCAGCGGCAAGGACGTGCAGGTGGGGGATTGTCGTACTCGGCTTGCCCTCCAACGGCCTGCATACCAACGGATACTCCCTGGCTCGCAAACTGCTCTTTGAAATCGCGGGCTATTCCCCGGAGACCTTTGTCAGCGAGATCAAGAACAAAGTCGGCAACGAACTCATGCGAACCCATCGCAGCTACTGGTCGATTATTCGAAAGATGATCGCGGGCGAGTGCGTCGCGGCGCTGGCGCATATTACCGGCGGCGGCATCACCGAGAATCTGCCCCGAGTGCTCCCTAAAGGCACGTCGGCCGTGATCGAACTCGGCACTTGGCCGGTTCTGCCCGTCTTTGAACATCTGCAGAAACTCGGCAACGTCGCCAAGGAAGAAATGCTTCGCACGTTCAATATGGGCCTCGGTATGCTAATCGTGGTTCCCGCCAAGAAATTTAAGAAAGCGCAGACGCTGCTGGAGCGCGCCGGAGAAAAATTCTACAGTGTCGGCCGCATCGTCAAGGGCGATCGGAAAGTGATGTTCAGCTAAGTCAGAAGCTTAAGATTGCAGAAGTAGAGAAATCTCAGGCCGACGAATTGCTCGCCTGGTCTCTTCAATTTTACTATTTTCTCCGTGACTTCGACTCCGGGCTGATGAATAATGTTGTCCTGATGAAGAATCTCGGCATTCTCCTTTCCGGACGGGGCTCCAACTTTGTTGCCATCGCCGACAGCATTGCGGCTGGCAGGATTCCCGACGCCCGCATTGCGGTCGTGATTTCGAACCGTGCCGATGCGCCCGGTCTTGAAATCGCCCGCCAGCGAGGACTCAACGCGCTTGTCATTCCATCGAAAGGCAAAGCCGCGCGAGGAGCACGACCGCGAAGTTGTGGCTGCGCTCCTAGACAACAAAGTCGATCTCATCTGCCTCGCCGGCTACATGCGCCTGCTCTCGCCCTGGTTTGTGCAGCAGTTTCCCGGCACGGATTCTCAACATCCATCCCTCCTTGCTGCCTGCCTTTCCCGGCCTCGAAGCGCAGCAGCAGGCGTTCGCCTATGGCGTGAAAGTGTCAGGCTGCACCGTGCACTTGGTGGATGAGGAACTCGACCACGGCGCCATCATCGTGCAGAAAACCGTACCCGTGCTCGACTCCGACGACGAGCACACGCTGGCCGCACGCATTCTTGAGCAGGAACACATCGCCTACACCGAAGCGATCAAGATTGTGCTGGAAGGAAATTTCGAGATCAGAGGCAGGCGATTGGTGAGAGGTCAGAGGTCAGAGGTCAGATTGCAGAAGTAAAACCCGAAACTTCGAGACGCGCCGGTTTTCACCTCTGCAATCTGACCTCTCACCTCTGCAATTCCTACATAATGAGTTCGTTGCTCTCTCCTCGCAATCGGGTGCTGCATCACCTCAAGTTCGTTCTTCACCAGATTCAGCCCGTACACGCATTGCTCAAACCTTTGCGAGAGCTGCGCGAACAGCGGCGCTACCTTGGCGTATTCGAAGTGCTCGAACTTCGAGACGATGTAGTAGCTTTCTTTCCCGGCCTTCACCCAATCCACGAAACTCTCGACCCGCTGGCGGCGCAGGCGATAGTGGTTGATGCTCTCCGGAAACATGCCGGCATAAAACAACGTGAAGTCGCCAATGTGCTTGCGGACCTGGCGCTCGCGGTCGAAGGAGGGCGCCGGACCGTAGATCGGGTCCGATTCGATCAGCATCTCGCCCACATCGTTCAGCGGTTTTCCCGCACGCATTGCGGATCTTCAACAACTGCTCGGCATCGCAAAACTCTGACAGCAGATGTGCGACGTAACCCACCACCTGCGGATCGCGAATTCCAATCTCCTCGGCATAATGGCGGCCGACCAGTTCAAGAAACAACTGCTGCAGCGGATGCGTCTCCGGAATCTCCATGGCCCCACTTCCTTCCTAACCCGCCCCCTATTGATTCCTATCGGAACAGAACCTTGTGCGCGATTAGATACCGTGAATCGCGATCTAACGCAAGTACCCATTCGAGCCACTCCTTTAGTTAGAAGCCCGCGCGGGGCGCGGGGTTTGGCGGTATTTGTTGGCAGTCAGAGGCATACGGCTGCTAATTCTGCATCAGCGGATCGAAAAATCTGATCCAATGAATCTGATTACGTGATTCACCGAACCTATCTACATGGTTCACCGAATCTATTTACACGATGAGGCACAAAACGGAGGCGCAGTGGAGCGAATCAACATTGCAAGCGGAACACCATGGGAGCCGGTTGTCGGTTACTCTCGTGCAGTTCGCGTAGGGGCCTATGTCCACGTTGCAGGCACAACCGCGACCGGAGCCGACGGCAAAATCGTTGGCGCGGGCGATGCCTATGCGCAGGCGGTCCAGACGCTCAAGAACATTGAGCGCGCGCTGGAGCGGGCCGGAGCTTCACTGAAAGATGTCGTCCGCACCCGCGTGTTCCTTACCAACATTGCGGATTGGGAAAAAGTAGGAAAAGCGCACGGAGAGTTTTTTCGCGACATTCGTCCCGCGAGCAGCATGATGGCGATCACGCGCCCTGGTTTCTCCGGAGATGCTGCTGGAAATCGAAGCGGAAGCGATCGTGGCCGACGGAAAGTAAACGTAGTAAGTGGGATGGCGGAAGCCGAAGCGAGAGTCGGGCTTCCGCCATCATTTACCGTGGGCTGCCAGTTAAACCGCTAACGGCGGCCTTTCTTGCGGGCAGCTTTTTTCTTTGCCGCTTTCTTCGCTGGCTTCTTCGCCGCTTTCTTCTTGGCCGGTTTAGCCTTTTTCCTCGGGCCGGCTTTTTGGCCGCTTTCTTCGCCGGCTTCTTGGCTGCTTTCTTGGCCGCCTTTTTCTTGGCCGGCGCCTTCTTCTTCGGAGGTCGCGCTCGCCGCCGCCGCCGCCCGATGGGGTTACGGGCGCAGGTTCCCGCACAGGTGGCAACGTCTGGATCTCGTCGTCTTCCTCTACGAGAACGGGTTCTTCTTCCTCTTCTTCCTCCTCTTCCAAATCCTCTTCCAGCGATTCGCCGTAGGCGCCGCTGTCACCGTACTCATCCGTTTCATCGTCCCGACCGTAGAGAGTCGGATCATCGAAGCGCATATCTCCTCCTGAATATTTGAATTAGGACAACCGCGCCGCGAAACTGCACTGCTTTTGTCGTAACGGCGCGCGATTATAGCACGGACAGTTTCACGGGGCAGTATCGTGCATTCTCCTGCGATTTGCGAGGAAAATTATAGGAAAATTGGAGCAGAAAAAATCCTCAAGCTCGGGCGAAATAAAAGCGAAACTACAGCCGATGGACGCCGTCTATTCGTACGCCAGCGCGTCGATGGGATCTTTCTGCGCCGCCTTGAACGCCGGATACAGCGCGCCGGCAATGGCGCTGGCCATCGCGATCAGGGTAGCGCGCGACAATCCATCCCCCGGACACGATCACCTGCAGCAGGGGCAGTTTCTGGGCCAGAACTGCGCGTGCCGCCAGGCTGAACGCCACCCCCAACACGATGCCCCCCAAGGCCAGCAGCACCGTCTCCCGGAGCACCACGTTCACGATGTATAGCTTGCGACGCGCCCATCGACTTCAGAATGCCGATCTCCCGCGTTCGCTCCATCACCGCGGTGTACATTGCCTGAAAAATCACGAGGACCCCGATGACCACCGAAATCCCGATCACCACGTGGATGAAACGTGGAAAGGCCGGGATAGTTGGTCGGCGTCATCATGGAAAGGTAGGCGGCCATCGAACTCGCCACGTAGCGTTCCATGCCCGGCACGTGCTTGATCTCATCCACCACAACGTCAGCGTTAGCCGGATCGTCCAGCTTGAGATACATTACCGAGGCCTTATCCTTGGCCCCGGTCAGATCCTGCATGGTGCTGAGGGGAAGAAACTTACGCCCGCCTTTGCCGTGCTCGACAATGCCGCAGATGCGAAAATTGTTGTTGAGAATCTCAATCGTGTCCCCGACCTTGGCGTGCTTGGACTTGGGCGAAAAGATCGTCGACAAGCACATCATTCGGCCCCTGAAACGGCCCGCCCTTCAGATAGCGGAAACCGCCGGACAGGCTCTCGTAACTCGGCAGATCGATTCCGGCGATGATCTCGAGCGTCCCTGCGGTTGAGACCTGGGTGATGACCGGGGCGACCTCTTCCACGTGCGGCAGTTTGGCCAGAACGCCGGCCACCTTGATCGGCATCGGGCTGCCCGTCAGCCCGGCGATGAAAGACGACCCCGGCGGCAGCACGATCACATCCGCTCCGATGCCCGCGGTCCGCGTGCGCGTGATCCTGCAGCATCCCGAGCGAGAGTCCCACGATCAGCAGGATCAGCGTTACTTCGAGCGCCACCGCCACAATGCTGATCAGCGAGCGCACCGGCCGATGCACCAGATTCCCGACGATCATGCGATTCATCATGTCTTTTCGCGAGGATGGCTAAGAGCTACTTGCTTTGGCCATCCGCCGTTTTCGCCGCGCTGGAATTGGGCTGATCCAGGTGCACGACTTCAGCCCCGGGCGGCTGCTCCAGCGCAAACTGGTCGTCGGTCAGCGTGTGATTGATTTCCAGCTTGACCATGTTGAGGGTGATGTCGTAACTCTCCCGCGGCCGCTCGATCTTAATCGTACTGGGGAATGTTATCCCCGCGTAGTCTTTGTAATTCTGGTAGTGGCGTCGGTCGCGACGTTTCCCTGCTGGTCATAGATCCGTTTGCCGGTACGGCTAGCAGGTCGGTTCGGCTGAACTCGATCTTGCGCGATAGATACCAGCCCTGCGGCCCCTTGCGGATGACCACCAGTCTATAATTGGGCTGTTCGACGCGATGCTTCTTCGCGTCCAGGACGGTTTCATAGCCGTTTTCAAGCACCGCAATTTCGTCCGGGCCGATTTCCCGCAGCAGCAGAGCGTCGTAAATATACTGCGGCCGCATGTTCTCCAGCCGCTTGTCGGGCTGGTAGTTCTCGGCATTGTTCGAGCCCACGACGAACTTATTCCTCGGAGGGATCCAGAGCTTGAATTCCTGCCCGTCGCTGACCATGTCGAAGGCCGTGTTCCGTACCACGGGCATCAGGCCCTTCATGCGCAGCATGGCCGGCTTGCGCGCCAGCACGTAGCCGCGAATCTCCTTGTAATCGGTGATCCGGCCGTTTTTCGGGTCCCCCGCCGAAGAGTCGATGTCCACCGTCGCCTGCATGGACTGAATCCTGGAGGCCTGGGTGTTGACGTAGTCGATCAGTTCCTGCTGGGTCGCGGTCTTCAGCGGGCGGTCGGAGACCTGGCGGTCCAGAGTCGGGTCCGGAACAGGCATCCGCTCAGCGGAAAGGTGGCCGCCGACAGAAATAAAAGCAAAAACAGGCGCAGATGAGGGCGATACATTCCTATGCCAGTACCTGGGAAGAACTCTTGCCACATGGGTATCTGATTAGTATAAGGCAGCGGAGGGTTCTGCGCTTGTTTACTCATGAGTTATTAACCCGTATTTACTACTACCCCCCTCCCCCCCGGTGTTTTGGAATCATTGAGTTAGGAAGGAATTCCCGCAAAATCTTTGGGTTTAAAGGAGTTATAGGTAAAATATTCCGGAATAAGGACTTAGCCCTCCAAATCGCGCTGAAAATGACTTTGGGGCAGATTCGAGGCGTGTCTTGGTGGGCGGACACAGCTCGGAGCTGCCCCAATTCGATTACTAGTATGGCACTGGGCTGGTTGGATGTCAACGATTTTGATCGCAGATGGTTTGTGATGAGAAGTCAACCGAGTGTCCGCGCCGGGCCCAGGTTAGCGCCCAAAGGACGGGCGCGAACCTGGGGCACTGTGCTTCGCTCAGGGCAGGCAACGATCACCTCAGATGGTTTGTGATGAGAAACCAACCGAGTGTCCGCGCCGGGCCCAGATTAGCGCCCAAAGAACGGGCGCGAACCTGGGGCACCGTGCTTCGCTCAGGGCAGGCACCGATCACCTCAGAGGAAACCACCGGGGAGGCTCGAGAGCGGAGTCTCGCCTCTGGGCCGGTTACCGGATGCCGAGGGCGCGACGATAGGCGGCCACGTTCCGATTGTGCTCTTCGAGGCTGCGGGCGAAGCGGTGGTGCCCGTTGCCATCGCTGACGAAGTAAAGGAACTTTGAGTTGTCAGGGTGCAACGCCGCTTCCAGCGAGCTTCTCCCGGGATTGCCGATTGGCCCGGGCGGCAATCCAGGGAAACGATAGGTGTTATAGGGCGAGTTCACCGCCAGGTCGTCATGATGGAGGCTCCCCTGGTATGTGCCCGCCAGCAACTCGGCATAAATCACGGTCGGATCGGCATCGAGCGCGATGTTTTGCGCCAGCCGGTTGTAGTACACGCTGGCCACGAGCGGCCGTTCCTCCGGAGCCGCCGTCTCTTTTTCCACGATCGAGGCCATGGTCACGACTTTGGGTACATCCGAGTTCAGACCGGCATTCAACCCGATCTCTTGCGCCACCTGCCGGAACTGATGCACCATCGCCGCCGCCATTTCCTCCAGGCTCTCGGTCCGCGTGAACTGGTAGGTGTTGGGGAAGAGATAGCCTTCGAGCGACGTGGCCTCGGGAGCCAGATCCGAGATCAATGGAGTCTGGGTTTCGGCAACCTGCAGAAAATCGGCCGCCGACCCGAGGCCCGCGTCTTCCATCGCCTTGGCGATGTCGAACATCGTGTAGCCTTCGGGAATGGTGACCACGTGGAAGTAGATATCGCCGCGCGCGATCCGCCCATAAACCTGAGGAAGCGTGGCCTCCCGCTCGAAACGATACTCGCCCGCCTTCAAGGATCGCTTGTGATGCAACTCGTGCCACAGCAGAAAAGCGAATTCGCTGCGAATGACCCCCGCCCTTTTCAATTCCGCTGCAATGCGCCGCGTCGAATATCCGGAATGCAGCAGCAAAGAAGCGTTGGCTGGAGGCGTAATCGGGACATAGACCTGCCATGCCACCCAGCCGCCAACGGCGAGAACGGCAATCAAGAACAGTGTGATCAGCGTGCGCAAGGTTCTAGTGTAGAGGCCTTTTCAGATTGCCACAAAGTGGCTGGAGTACAGGGCCGTGTGGAAGCGGGGCTGCGCCCCGCTTGGACGGGGCCCTTCGGCTCCGCTCAAGGCTGGCTCCGCCCCGTCCCCACACAAGAACGCCCAAAGAGGTTTTCTCGGCGGGCTCCACGTCTCGGCGGTGAAAATGTTTTCTACTCGCCCAGCCAATCCGCATAAGGCTTCATCGATTCGACGTGATCAAACACAATCTTCATCGCGCCGGTGATCGGAATGGCAAGCACCAATCCGACTGCGCCCCAGACCGCTCCCCAGAACAGGAGCGCGATCGTGACCGCCAGCGGATTGATTTTCAGGCGGCCTCCCAACAGCTTCGGATAGAGAACATTCAGCGCGAAAAGATGGAGGCCAACCACGCAAACCACCACCACCACCAAGTCGCCGGCCTCCAGTTGTCCCAGTCCGACCAGGATCGGCGGAACCATGGCCAGCACTACACCCAGGTACGGAACCAGGCTCAGAAAGCCGCTGAGAAATCCGACGAAGTAGAAGAACGGAACGTGCAGCAAGCCGAAAATAGCCACGCTCGCGCCCGAAATCAGCAGTCCGATCAGCAAGTTGCCCACAATGAAGCTCTGCAACATTTTCCCGATCAGTCCCAGCGTCACGAAGGCCGTGTGCCGGTGGTGCAAAGGAAACAGCATCACCGTGGCCGAGCGCGCGTGGCTCTGCCAGGTCAGCAGAAAGTAGGCGAGGAACGGGATGAACCCCGCCGCCAGCACGATGTCGGTCACCGTACCGGCTCCGTGGGTGAGCACTTCGGTCCAGCTCTTCACCTGCCGCACCGGCACAACATTCGAGGGCTCGGGCTCGCCGACGGCCTCGCCCGTCTTCTCGAGCTTTTCCGCCTGCTGCCGGTAGGGCTGCAGGATGGAGCGAATCTTCTGCGAATACTTCGGAACGTTGTCCGCGAAAATGAGGGCCTGGTTGTACGACGCAGCGGTGATGCCGTAGAGCACCGCCAGCAGCACGACCACGCTGATCAGCGCCGCCAGGGCTCTCGGAATGTGCAAATACTCAAGTGCCTGCACCACTGGAGAGAGCATAAAGCTCAGTAGAACGGCAAAGAACAGCACCGCCAGCACCGATTCCCCGTAATACGCGAACATAATGACGAGGCCCATGCCCAGCAGCGTCAGCGACCAGTGATGCCCGCTTCGTCTTTCCGTGGTTTCCATAGGGTGTGGTTGCTTACCCCCGCGTTGTTCAGCCGAGCTACGACTGGTCAACAATTCTGCCTTACCTCCGCTGGAATTGCACCACCCCAATTGTGCCAGGGCTGCGGCGGCGGGGCGCCGCTCTCGATGCAAGCTTTGCTGGTGGGGAGCCGGGCGAGACGCCCGTCCCTCCGCTGCAATTGTAGAAGCGGAAGCTTTTCTGCCTCCGCAATCTACAATTGACTAATGCATGCACCTGGGACGCCCGGGCACCGCCGCATCATGGCCCTCGATGTCGGCTCGAGAAGAATCGGAGTGGCTGTTTCGGACCCGTTGGGCATCACCGCGCAAGGATTGCATACGATCCAGCGGCAGAACAAACGTCGCGATCTAGAGGCCCTGGGACAACTGCTGGAGAAATTCGAAGTCCGGGAGATAGTGGTCGGCCTGCCCCTGCGTCTAAGCGGCGCGGAGGGAATTCAATCGGAGAAGATGCGCCGTTTCGCCGAGGATCTGAATGCCCATTTTGGCTTGACCGTCCATCTATGGGACGAGCGTTGGACCTCAACCGAAGCCAACCGCCTGCTGCGCGAAACCGATCTTTCAATTAAGAAGCGTGGGCAAGCGGTCGACCGGATGGCCGCCGTCTTGATTCTTCAATCCTGGATGGAAGCCCACGCGGCATGATGACAGGCTTCCATGTGGCCCTATGTGATCACTGTGGTAGAGATTTTCTTTAACCACAGAGGACACAGAGGTCCGCAGGGGGAGTCAGAAGAGAACCCTTTGCTAAGGAGCGCACCGGGCGGGGTCAGGAGGCGAGTTCGGAAATTTCGGGGAAACGCAGATTACACTTGGTCAGAGCCTTGGTGAGCGCCTGTTCAATCAGACTCTCCTCGCACTGCCGCGAGATGGCGATCTCGCTGACCAGCAGATAGCGGGCGCGCTCCAGCATCTTTTTTTCGCGGAAAGAAAGCGATTTCTCTTGTCCGAGGATGAGCAGGCTCTTCAGCACCGCGGCCACGTCCGAGAGGGACCCGGTGCGCATGCGATCGGAATTCTCCTTAAACCGGTCTTTCCAGTCGGCCGCGTTAATGCATTCGCCCGAGGAAAGGTAATCAACGATCTTCTGGACCTCGCCGTTGCGCACGACCGGACGCATTCCCACGCTGTCAACGTTGGCAAACGGCACCATGACCTTTAAACTGCTGGCTGGGATTTTCAGCAGGTAGTATTTTTCGACCGAGGTTCCCATGGTCCGGCTGCTGATTTGTTCGATAATTCCGACGCCGTGGTTAGGGTAGACCACCTTGTCGCCGATGTGGAAAACGTGGTCGCCGTTCATGGAGGGGGCCCTCGCCCCAGGGAGGAGGACATCTCCAGTGTAGCCGAGCGCCGCTCCTAAGGCAATGGGTTGTACTCGTGCGGTAAATCTTGGAAGGCACGTCCCTCAGGGGCTATAAAGCCCGACAATTCCTCCAGGCCCTTAACGGCGCGGCTGAAAGCCGTGCCCCTTCAATACATCTTTAAAATCAGAGTTTTTCAGCAAGCTGTGAAGCGGTGCCCTACCCAAAAACCGTTTTGTGAAAACACCTCTAGTCAGCCGGCCAAGGACTCAATTGCATGTACTGCGTCCGGCGGGAGCGTGAGATCGCGGCTGGCCAGATCCTGCTTCATGTGCTCTCGGTTGCAGGTGCCGGTCAGAGGCAGAATTCCGACGGTGCGGGCGAAGCCGAACACGACCTGGGCGGGCGTGGCGTTAGCGCTCGCGGCCAGACGGGCGATGGTTGGACTGGCGGTCGTTAGACTAGTGTTCGTTAGACTAGCGATCAGAGGATGGTGCAGCACCTCCCGATTTGCGGTGAGAAGCGAAAATCCCTGATAGATGATTTTGCGCTCCCGGCAAAACAATCGCACGGCGCGGTCCCAGCCGAGGCGGGCGTAGCAGCGGTTTTGCACAAATGCAGGAAGTTCGGCGCGGGCGGCTGCCATCTGCTGCAGGTGACGCAGAGAAACATTGCTTACGCCGAGGAGACGGGTGCGGCCGGCATCACGCTCTTTGCTGCATCGCCTCCCAGACTTCGGTGTCAGCATCGGTCCAGTCGTGGTTGGAGGAGGGCCCATGCAGCACGTAACTGTCAACGTGGCCGGTGCCGAGATGGTCGAGCGAACTGGCCATTGACTGAGCGACCTGAACGGAAAGCGAGGCTGCGGGATCGTAGGGCAGGCGGTGGTCCTGGCCGGACCGATAGGTAAATTTCGTTTGCAGAAAAAGATCGTCGCGCGTGACCAAGCCGGCGCGATAAGCGGCGGCCAATCCTTGGCCCACTCCTTCTTCGAAGTAATGCCGCCGCTGGTTCGCCGTGTCGATGCCGCGAAAGCCCATGCGCAGTGCGAGTTCGGTGAGGGCTGGGGTGCGATCTTCCTTCCAGGCGGTGCCGTAGAGAAAATCGGGAACGGGTGAATGTGAGTGGGGCATCGAATTATTCACGTGATCACCGGAATGTTGCTGAGTCCTTTGGTGCCGAACAGGCGCCGATAGCGTTCGATTTCGGACGGCGTGCCGAGCGCCTTGGCATAGTTGTCGGAGAGCTTGACCGCGGGCTTGCCTTCAACCGTGGATACCTTGCAGATCAGGCTGATTGGGTCAAAGTCGCTGCCGGCGGCGGGATCGCAGCCGCGGAAATCGTTGGTCAGAAAAGTTCCCCAACCCGCGCTGAAACGAATGCGCCGGCCAGGGGTCCACTTTTTGGGATCGAGGAAATCGGCGGCGCTGCGGAAGTCGTTTATCGTGGTGCGAATCGTGGGGCCGCTCGCCAGCGCCCCGCCAAAATAGGCGTGCAGGCCGAGGATGTCATCGACGTCGAGTGCGTCGGACGCGATGATGAGCTTTTCATGCGGATCGCGACCGCGCTCCTTGAGCCATTGGATGTATTCATCGCCTGCGACGTAGGGATTCTTGCTGTCGATGCGTTGGCCCGTCCAATCGGCTGTCCAGTCGGGGGCATGGTCGAGAAATTGCGTAGTTCCAAAAGTATCCGGCAGCATGATGCGGAGAGCGCCTTCATAGGTGCTCTGCCACAACTCGAGGACGCGGTATTGAGAAGCTTTCAGGCCATCGTCATCGGGTGCGAGTGCGGCGAGGACCATGGGGATCTCGTGCGCGTTGGTTCCGATGGCTTCAAGATCGTGCTTGTGGGCGAGGAAGGCGTTCGAGGTTCCAGTAAAGGCGCTGCCGAGATTTGCTGCCATGGCGATGACCACGTATTCCTGCCAGAGGAAGCTGTGGCGGCGCCGGGTTCCGAAGTCGGCCACGGCAAGGCCGGGAACGCCGCGCAGCCGCTCGATCTTGCCCCAGAGCTTTGTTTTCGCCCGGGCATACAGGATGTCGAGACCGAACTCGCGCAGCTTTTTCAAACCGGCTCGGGTCTTGAGTTCGTCAAGGATGGAAAGCGCATAGAGTTCCCACATCGTTGTCTCGGTCCAAAGGCCGTCGAAAGTGAGATGGAACTGTCCGTCGTTGACCGATAGTTCATAGTCCGACAGCCGGAAATCGCGTTCCAGCCATTCCAGAAAAGCGGGTTCAAAGATTCCGCGGCGGCCATAGAAGGTGTTGCCGGCGAGCCAGACCAGTTCCGACCTGCGAAACCGGAGGCGGCGAACGTGCTCCATCTGGTGGATAAGCTCCTCGCGTGGGAACATGTCTGCGAGGCGGAACGAAGTGGATCGGTTGAACAGGGAAAACGACACACGGGTTCTCGGGTAATGCTTCCAGATGAACTGGAGCATCAGCAGCTTGTAGAAATCGGTATCGAGCAAGGACCTGGTCACCGGGTCGAGTTCCCAGTTGTGGTTGTGCGCCCGCTCGGCGAAGTTGACGATCATCGTGTACTTTCTCGCATACTACCTCGCTACCATCCTCTGTGACCGTCCTGAGAAAATCAACCGCAGTGACCTTGGAATGTCTTTCTTGCGGACTGGGCTGACTTGGGGAAGGCAAACACGGTACTATCAAATTTCTGCATGAGACCGCCTCGGCCTTTCGTAGCTGCACCCCGGAGTCTTTCGTCCGCATTCCGGAGTTGCTCATCCTTGTTCCGGAACTGCTCACCGCTGCTGGTTGTGACGGGGCAGGCCCACGGGTGGGTAGAGTTCTCTGGCCGTGCTCTGCGCGCGCTGGCGGTCGGGGTTCTGCCCGGAATGTTCCTTCTGCGAACGACCCGCGGGGAGATTTACAACATTCTCTGGGCGCTGGTGTTTGGCTTCGCCACGCTGAATATTTTGAGCCTGGGGGCGCGCCGTTTCGAACAGGACCGGGGTCTGAGCTTTGGCGAGATTCTGGCGATTCTGGTGGTGGTGGTGTCGATCGTTCTGCTGGGTTGGGAAATGCTGTATCTGTTCAATATTCTGCCGATTCGCCTCACGCCGCGCTGACGCGGATTGCGGCCAATTGCGGTATGATCGCGTGTGGTGAAACGCGAATCCAATTTTCGTGAGTCTAGTTTTGACGTGACCTGCCCTTGCTGCGGCGCGGTGATGAAAATCGACGCGGCGACGCGCAACATCATAGCGCATACTGCGCCAGTCAAGCCGAAAACCTTCAACGACATGGAAGAAGCGGCTCGCGCCATGAAGGAACAGGACAGCCGGCGCGACTCGATTTTTCGGCAATCGATGGAAGCGCAAAAGCATGCCTCGGAGCTGCTGGAGAAAAAATTCCAGGAGGCGGTGAAGAAGGCCAAGGAAACCCCAGACACGGGAAAGCCGATCCGGGATTTCGATTTAGACTGAGGCGTTGCTGCTTCCTTCACCGCCGAGACGCTGAGGACGCCGAGAAAAACAAACACTTGCATGAGTGTTCCGCTTCTTTTGGGGCATCGTGGGGCTCGGGCTTTCCGCCAAATTCCTGAAAATACTTTGGCATCGTTCGAGCTCTGTTTGCGCCATGGCTGCGACGGGTTCGAATTCGACGTGCAGCTTTCCGCCGATGGGAAGGCTGTGATCTGCCATGACGCGACCATCGGAGGGATGAAGATTGAGGACACGGCGGCGAAGAGCCTGCCGGTGCCCACACTGGGAGATGTTCTGCGGCAATTTGCGCAGCGGGCGTTTCTCGATATCGAGTTAAAGGTTGCGGGGCTGGGGCTGCAAACGCTCGCTGAATTGCGCAACCATCCGCCGCAAAAGGGATATCGTGGTTTCGTCGTTTCTTCCCGATGTGCTCACGGCAATCCACGATCTCGATCCGGCGATCCCGCTGGGATTTCTTTGTGAGACGCGAGGCCAGCTTCGAGGTTGGCGCGAAATGCCGGCGGAGTGGGTAATTCCGCAGTTCAAATTGGCGGATGGAAAATTGGTCGAACTGGTTCATGCGGCGGGGAAGAGAATCATGGTCTGGACGGTGAATCGCGCCGAGCGCATGTGTGAGCTCGCAGCGTGGGGCGTGGACGCGATCATCTCGGATGAGACGGAATTGCTGGTTCGCTCGCTGTGGTAAGAGTGAGAACTTTTCCGAGTTGCGCCGGCTTAGATGCCGAGCTCCAGCGCGCCAAGCCAACACCGGGCTTGTCGGGGCCCCGGTGCGCTCGGCTTGGACGGGGCAAAGCCCCGTCCCCACACGTGCTTCGCCATTGCCCGCGGAATTCACCTCATTTACATTGAACAGGATGCCCACCACAGGCGAACGATTCGAGCGAGCGGTTCAGATCATGGCGCGGTTGCGGGCTCCGGGTGGATGCCCTTGGGACCGCGAACAGACCTTCGACACCATCAAGCCCTACACGCTGGAAGAGACTTACGAAGTCCTCGAAGCGATCGACAATCGCGATTGGCCGGAACTGACCGGCGAATTGGGCGACCTGCTGCTGCAGGTGCTGTTTTATTCGCAGATGGCAAGCGAGGAGGGCCACTTTTCGGTGGATGATGTGCTGGACCGGCTTTCCAACAAACTGGTAGATCGGCATCCGCACGTGTTTGGTGATGTGAAGGCGGACACTCCGGCCGAAGTGCTGCGCAACTGGGAGGCGCTGAAAGCGGAAGAGAAGAAGAAACGGCTGGCGGCGGGCGAGAGGCGAAGCAGGCCGAAGCGACGCTGAGGACGCGCAAGCTGACGTCGCGCAAGGCCTCGCTGATCAATCGGTGCTCGCGGGCGTGTCATCGAAAATGCCCGCGCTCATGGAGGCGTATAAGCTCAGCTCGCGCGCGGCGCATGTGGGATTTGACTGGCCGGAGATTGAAGGGCTTTTTGCCAAGCTCGAAGAAGAGACCGCGGAGTTGCGGGAGGAACTGAAGGCCGTGCCGATGCTTCCTCTCAAAGGTCGATCGCTTGGGACGGGAATTGCCGGGTCGGGGAGGCCGCGGGTTCTGCCAGAGCTGCGCGAGCGCCTGGAAGATGAAGTTGGAGATCTGTTCTTCGTGCTGGTGAACATTGCGCGCTTTCTGGCGCTCGATCCGGAGTCGGCGTTGAGGAAGACGAATCGCAAGTTCAAGCGCCGGTTTCAATGGATGGAGGAGCGCCTGCGCGCCAGCGGGCGAGCGCCGCAGCAGGCGTCGATGGACGAACTGGAAACACTATGGCAAGAGGCGAAGCAGCAGGAAAAACCGGCGTGACCGGAGCGACCAAGATATCGATAGCGAAGACCGGCGAAGTGATCATCCGCAAGTGCGAAGCGCTGGCGGAGATGCAGGCCTGCTTTGCGCTGCAGAAAGAAGTATGGAAGTTCTCGGATGCGGACCTGGTTCCGGTGCGGATGTTCGTTGTGGCGGCGAAGATCGGCGGCCAGGTCATTGGGGCCTTCGTTCGTAAAAACGACCAAAGAAACGACGAAAGGGACGGCGAAAAGGAACTGATCGGCTTCGCGCTCGCGATTCCGGGAATGCGAAACGGCCACTGCTATCTGCACTCGCACATGCTGGCCGTCCGCCAGCAATATCGCAATGGAGGCCTGGGGCGGCGGATGAAGCTCTATCAGCGCGAAGATGCGCTGGCGCGGGGTTTCGAGCTGATGGAGTGGACGTTCGATCCGCTGGAGATCAAGAACGCGTATTTGAATATCGAGAAGCTGGGCGCGATCGCGCGCCGCTATAACGTGAACCAGTACGGGATTACATCGTCGCCGTTGCAGGGTGGTCTGCCCACCGACCGGCTGGTGGCGGAGTGGTGGATGAAGTCAAAGCGGGTCGAAGCGGTGCTGGCGGATGCTCCGCGGGCGCAGTTCGAATGTCGCGCGCGCATCGATGTGCCCGCGGAGATTTACGAATGGAAAGCCGAGGCGACGACGCGTACGCAGGCGCTAGCCGTGCAGGAAAGCAATCGTGAGCGGTTCCGGCGAGCGTTTGCCGAAGGACTGTGTGTGCTCGGCTATGAGCGCGACGGGCGCGGGAGTGGGCGGTTCCTGCTGGGAGAGTGGGACGAAGGCTGGCGGTATTAGGGCGCTTCGATGCGCCTTGCGCGGCGGCCCACGTCGCGAAAACACCGCGAGACGTGGGGCACCCTTTACACAGGCGCTTGTAAGACAATAATTATGAAAATCGAATCGGTGACTCTGCGCGAAATTCATATGCCGCTCGTGCATTTTTTTGAAACGAGCTTTGGCCGGGTTTACAGCCGCCGCATCCTGCTGGTGAGCGTCGAGGCCGATGGAGTTCGCGGGTGGGGCGAGTGCGTTGCCGGCGAAGATCCGTATTACAGTCCGGAATGGACCGAGACCGCATGGCCAACGATCAAGCATTATCTGGCGCCCGCTGCTGCTGCAGAACGAGTTAGATGCCGGCCGGGACTGTGCGGCGCGGTTTGCCAGAGTCCGCGGCCACCGCATGGCCAAGGCCGCGCTTGAAAACGCGGTGTGGGACGCGGAGGCGCGCCAGAAACAGCAGCCGCTCTGGAAATTGCTGGGAGGAACGCGGCGCGAGATCGCTTGCGGAGTTTCGATCGGCATTCAGGATACGCCCGAACAACTTCTGCAGAAAATCGAAACTGAGCTGGCGGCGGGATACCGGCGGATCAAGATCAAGGTGAAGCCGGGATGGGATCTGAATGTGCTGGAGAAGATCCGCGCGCGCTGGGCGGATATTGTTCTCAGCGTGGATGCGAATTCGGCCTACACGCTCGACCAGGTCGAGCACCTGCGCAAATTCGACGCCTTCAAGCTGCTCATGATCGAGCAGCCGTTGTGGAACGACGAAATCTATCTTCATGCGCGGCTGCAGAAAGCCATCGCAGACGGCGATCTGTCTGGACGAATCGATTCTTAACGCGCGCGACGCCGATTTTGCGCTCGAGACCGGCGCCTGCCGCATCATCAACATCAAAGTGGGGCGCGTGGGCGGGTTCAGCGAGGCGAAGAAGATCCACGACGTCACCGTGCGGCACAGCGTTCCGGTGTGGTGCGGCGGGATGCTGGAATCGGGAGTGGGGACGGGCGCACAACATCGCTTTGTCGACGCTCGAAAATTTCCGCTTGCCGGGAGATGTGTCGGCCTCGAAGCGCTATTGGAAAGAAGACATCATCGAGCCCGAGGTGGAAGTCCGCGCCGATGGAATGATTGCCATCAGTGATGCGCCCGGAACGGGCTACCGCGTGCGCGAAGACCTGGTGCGGAAGTTCACCGTGCGCGAAGAAACGTTTCGCGCCGGGAAAGCTTAGTGTGAAACGGTTGCTGTGACGCAGCACGCGAGCTCGCTCGGTTGTGCTGCGGCTCGCGACGGCCGAGACGCTCGTCCCCACACGAGCGCCTCACTTGTCGGGCGAGTTTGCTGGCAGCAGGATTGTCGGCGGACTCGGTGGATTCTTCCTTCTTCAGCAGTTCCAGCGCCTGGGCGAAGGTCAGGTCCGAGGGAACCCGCTTGAAGCCGCTGAAAACCTCCGTCGAGCTGATGTTGAGATTTTTGAACAGCAGGATCTTCCCGGTGAAGCTCAACGTCATGCTTGAAATTTCCCAGAAATTGTCGCCGACCTCCTGCTGCTGAACCATGAAGCGGCCGCCGCGATCGAGGTGACCGAAAATTCCCCACCCGAAGCTGACTGGCTTGAAGAGCGTGCCGTCAATGCTGGCGATGCGGTAACGGACGGCGTCCACCAGCACGTAGCCCTGCATGCCGGTCAGGACCTCCTCGACGCGCGAGGGCGGTTGGTAGCGGGGATTGGGCCGGAACTTCAATTTGACCAGAGGGCCGCCAGCCCGGCCGATGCCAGTTGAGCCCGGTTCTTCTCCGGCGTATTCGAACAGGAAGGCATCGGGGAGTGCGCGCACGATGCGCATGAGTGCGCTCGTCGTTCTCGCGTTCCTGTTCGCGCTTCTTTTTCAGTTCTTCGGGATGGTTGATGAAGCGTTCGATGCGCGCCTCTTCCGCCTGGCGCTGTTCGGGCAGTGAGAGCCTTGCCGTTGTAGGCGACCACCAAGCCGGCAGTAGCCTCCCTGGTCTCGACATAAAGTCTTGTGGTGGATCCTTGGGCGTAGTCTTGGTGCCGCGAAACAGGAAGCGGGCGGTGTCGTCATTGGCCGCCTTAATTTCGTTCTGCACTGCCTTCGCGCACCAGTTCCGCGGGATCCCGATAGGAAGTGACGGCGTCGGCTGCCCCGCAAAACTGGCCGCGGTGAGCAGCAGAATCCAGGCGCTCATGCGGGCGATGCTGTGCGCGATACTGTGGGCGACCATGGAATTGCGCGAGATCGAGTTGACGACCGCCATGAAGAGAGTGGGCACGTATGCCCCGCCTAAGTTTTCTTCCCGCTTACGATCATGGTAGCAAACCGGAGATTGCATCGGAGTGAACGGCACTTCCAGCGGCTGCTGTAAGTTCCTGATGGAGAATGATTTCCAGCTACGCGGCCGACCGCAAGCGGGCGGAATGATTTACAATCGGTTCATTCGCGGCGAACAGAGCGCGACGGAGATGGAGGCCAAAGCATGGATGCTCCGCAAACCGGAGAGGGCGCCCACATCGGAAAGTCTGTCGTAATCAAGGGAGAGCTGTCGGGCTCCGAAGACTTGTACGTGGATGGCAACGTCGACGGGCAACATTGAGCTCCGCAACCACAGCCTGACGGTCGGGCCGAACGGAAACGTCAAGGCCAACGTCAGCGCGAAAACGGTGGTGATTCAGGGTAAGTTGGATGGGAGCGTGAATGCCTCCGAGCGCGTGGAGTTGCGAAAGTCGGCGGTGGTAACTGGCGACGTGACTACGCAGCGCATCGCCATTGAAGAGGGCGCCTTCCTGAAAGGGAAGGTTGATATTCAGAAAGAGGCCGGAAAGGCGGCGCCCGCGTCTTCGTAAGCGATGGCGTGCTGATCGCGCGCGACCGTCCGCACTGGTTGCTGACCACTTGTTCTATGGCATCTGTTTCTGACAACGTAATGAAATTCTTTCGCAGCTCTTCGAACCAGGCTGCGGGTTCCGCAGTCCCGCAGAAGCTGACCCGCCGGTCGAGCGGCATGGGGGAGATTTCCCGGCTGCTGAATTCGCAGGAGGGCCTGTGCGTGCTCGACATGGGCTCGACCTCCGCCAACAACATCCGCTTTTTCACCGGCAAGGGACACAAGAGTTACAGCGAAGATTTGTTGCGGTCGTCACTCGAGCCGGCGCTGCGCATTCAGGACGTCGCGGGAAACTCGGTTCTGGACAGCAAGAAATTTCTGGATGAGAACCTGGTGTACGCGAACGCTCGGTTCGACGTGGTGCTGTGCTGGAATCTTCCGGATTACATGGAAGAGAGCCTGGTGAAGCCGACCATCGACCGTTTGTGGTCGGTGATGAAGCCGGGCGGATACCTGCTGGCGTTTTTTCATACGCGCGAAGCCGGACCGGACTCGACCTGCTATCGCTATCACGTGACCGGCACCGACATGCTGGAGATGCAGGAGGTGAAGTTTGCACCGCCCGGGCGTCCCGCGTCCGAAAAGCAATCTCCGCGCCTGCAGCGCGTGTTCAACAACCGGCACATTGAAAACCTCTTCCGGGATTTCGCCTCGATCAAGTTTTTCCTGGCGCGCGATGCCATCCGGGAAGTGCTGGTGGTGCGCTGAGGATTGTGTATATTCGCCTCCGCGGGGCGATTCGTATCAGGGCATTTCCTGGTCAGTCAGTGGATTTCGGCTACTCCGGGCACGGGATTGGGGAACTTGGCGAAAACCGCCGGATCGTGTCCGGGAATGATGAGGCCGGGGCGGGCAGCGATTTGTTTCATGCGATCCTGCGCCCGCAGATTCGATGCGGCATCGACTGTTTCTGCAATCGGCGCATGCCGTTCCAGATTCTCGTACAGGTACATGTTGTCGCTGGCCAGCACGACGGTTCCTGAGGTGGTTTGCACGCCTACATATTGCGATTGATAAGTATGTTTGCCGCCCGTGTAGCAGGTTACTCCGGGAATAATCTCCTGGGCATCGCCATTCACCAGATCCACCCGCCCCTGCATATTCAGTTTCACCAGAGTGAGCACGTCCTCTTCATCAATGCCACCGTGAGTGTCCTTCGACTGCCACGCTTCTCCGGCATAGTACTGCAGCTCATCTTTCTGAATCCAGATGCGGGCGTTCGGAAACAGATCTATGCCGTCAGCGTGGTCCCAGTGCATGTGCGTAATGATGACGTCGGTGATGTCCTCGGGCTTCAGGCCAACTCGCTTTAGCGTGTCCGATGGCTTGGTAAAGTCAGTCACATGCCAATCTTTGAAAAAGCGATCGTGATAGAACCCGGAGTCGACCAGGATATTGCGGCCGTTACCGCGGACCAGCCAGATCATCATGGCAATATCGATCTTGCGCGCCGGCTCAGCGCCCGCCACCAATTCTGCAACGGGAAAGTCGGGTATGGTCGCGTAACGAATCGCGTAGATCTCATAGTTGGGTTTCGATTGCGCCATGGCCGCCAGTGCCGTGACAAAGAGCAACGCCAGGTGAATGATTTTCATGAGTTTCGAGAAAAAGAAATTTAACCACAGCGGCTGCAGGAGTCACAGGTAAAAGTTATATAGATAAATCTACAGGTTGGACATGCACGTTGGACATGTCTTAGCGTGAGCCAGCCGCGCCTTGTGAGCCTGCTGATACGCTTCCATTTCTTCTTTCTGATGCTTCCGCTTTGCCTTCTCCGAAAGCCTTGGCTTAACTTCATTGCGGTACAGAAAAGAAGTCCATGCCGCGTGCGCACGGGTCCTCACGATCTTTTAGTCGTTTGTAGACGGCGCATTCCGACTCAGCCATAACGTGACTTGATGATAGTCGAAAAGTCTGCGCCCATTCCTGTTTTCGCCGATCTCTTGTTAAGATGTAGAGTCAGGCATCGGTTCCGCGCGACGTTTTCCCGCCAACCCCGCCAGGTCCGGAAGGAAGCAACGGTAACGGGCTCTTTCGTGTGCAGTGGATCGCCGGTGCCTGGCTTTTGTTTTGTCGGCGCGGAACGGGCGTCCTCGCGAGCCTGCCCTGAGCGCAGTCGAAGGATCCAGTCGAGCATAGCGCGGCCGCTGCGTGGGCACGCAAATTTGGCTGAGCGCTAACAGTAGTGCGATAAGCATGACCAAACGTCTTTACTACGACAGCTCTGAACTGCACGAATTCGATTCGGTTGTCGAGGACGTCGCACCCGTCTCGTCCGCGCAATCGCGCCCGGCGCGTCATCCTGCGGGAAACGGCGTTTTATCCCACCAGCGGCGGTCAGATCCACGACACTGGATGGCTGACGCTGGGCGGAGTGATCGCGCGGGATCGCCTGCGCGTCACAGAAGTTGCCGACGCAGAAGACGGCAGGATCGTCCACTACCTCGAAGCGCCGGTGGCCGCCGCTGGCGGGCACGGCGGTGCACGGCAGCATCGATCCCGAACGCCGCCGCGACCACATGCAGCAGCACTCCGGACAGCATGTTCTCTCGGCGGCTTTTATCGAGCTTTACCAGATGCCGACCGTCTCGTTCCACATGGGCGAGAGACTATTGCTCGATTGATCTGGCAGCGCCGTCGGTAAGTTCGGAGCAGATTGCCGGGGCCGAGAAACGCGCCAATCAGATTGTGTTTGAGAATCGTCCGGTGCGGATTCGCTATGTTTCACGCGCGGAAGCGGAGAGGCTCGGCCTGCGCAAACTGCCTCCCGCGGAACGCGACGAATTGCGTCTGATCGAGGTCGCGGATTTCGATCTGTCGGCGTGTGGCGGAACTCACGTCGGCGCGAGCGGGCAGATCGGTTCGATCCTGCTGCGGAAAAGCGAAAGGGTGCGGCAGGGAACGCGGGTCGAGTTTGTCTGCGGCGAGCGCGCCGTTCGCATGGCGCGGCGCGACTACGGCGCGCTCAGCGAGTCGGCCGCACTGTTCTCGGCGCAGCTCTGGGATGTGCCGGAGCAGATCCGCAAGACTGTCGAAGACAGCAAGCTGCTGCGCAAGCAAAAAGACGACGCACTCGATCAACTGGCCGAAGCTTATGGCTTTGGCCGCGCTGCAGCGACAACCAGAGACGAACGGCCGCAAGTTAGTCGTGCGGGCGTTTTCTGATCGCGACATCGGCTTCGCCAAGCTGTTTGCGCAAAAGGTGACGCGCAGCGGGCACGCCGGCGGTCGCGCTGGTGGCGAGCACCATGGATCCGCCCGGTCTGGTTTTCGCGCAGTCTTCCGCGCAGACTCGCGCCCGACTCACGGCCGACATGGGCGCGCTTCTCAAGCAGGTCTTGTCGTCCGTCGGAGGCCGGGGCGGTGGCAGCCGCGATTTCGCGCAGGGCGGAGTTCCGGCGGGCAGCAACGTCGAGCAGCTTTTGCAGCAGGCAGCGGCTACAATCGAAGCCTGATCCCGGCCAGGCACGTCGTTGTCGCGGGGACGAATCGTTCGATGCTCGAACAGCGGCTGATACTCGTCAATCTCCTGATCAAGCTCGGCGTGGCCGCAGCCGTGTCGAGCGCATTGGTGCGCTCGAAAGAATTCAAGAGTCTCCTGTTTCGCGAGGAGCGCGAAACCCGCCACAAAATTTACCTGGCGCTGTGGATGGCGATCCCGATCGCCCTCGGCGTCTGGATTCGCTTCAGCGCCCGAGCTTTCTGGCCGGCGACCTGGCGCTGGAAACGACGCTGCTGCTGGGCGTGATCGGCGGGCGGCTGTCCGGCGGGCTGGGCGGAGCGCTGATGGCGCTGCCGGCGGCGCTGCACGGCGAGTGGGCGACCTTGCCGTTGAATGTGTTTGCCGGAATTGTTGCCGGGCAGTTGCGCCGGTTCGCGCCCGAACAGGAAGATATCTGGTCGTTCTCGCCGTTCATCGACCTCACCCTCTATCGCATGATTCGCCGCAATCTGCCGCGGCCGCGCGTGTTCGATTGGCAGATTACTTTTTTCGCGACCATCGTGGGCTTGCGTTTTCTGCAGACGGAAATCTGGCGCTTCTGGCCGAACTCCATCTTCAGCCTGGAAAGCCCTGGTCTTTGGGTGGATGGCCGGGAACTCTGAATGGGTATTTGGTGGAGAGCGCGATTTATCTGACCGTGGTCATGGTCGTGGGCACGGAACTGAAAATCTTCAACAGCGTGCGCATCCAGATCAAGCTGGAAGAGCAGGAGCGGTTGCTGCTGCAGGCGCGCATGGTGGCGCTGCAGAATCAGATCAACCCGCACTTCCTGTTCAACACGCTGAATTCCATTTCGTCGCTGGTGCGCTTCGATCCCGACACGGCGCGCGAGATGATCCTGAAGCTCGCCACCATTCTTCGCCGCCTGCTGCACAGTACGGATTCGTTCGTTCCGCTGCGCGAGGAAGTGGAGTTCATCGACAATTATCTGGACATTGAAGTCGTGCGCTTTGGACGGGACAAGCTCAAGGTCGTCAAGGATCTCGATCCGGCGTCTCTCGAAGCCATGGTTCCCAGCATGCTGCTGCAGCCGCTGGTCGAAAACTGCATCAAGCACGGCCTTTCTCCCAAAAGTCGAAGGCGGCAGCATTACGCTGCGCAGCCGCCTGATCAAAGTCGCGCCTGGTGGTCGAAGTGGAAGACGACGGCATCGGCATGGGGGCAGCGCAATTGCTCGAGCAGCCCGATGGTTTTGGCGGCGGCGGCATCGGCATGGCCAACGTTGCCGAGCGTCTGAAAGTGCTCTACGGCGATACCGCGAAGATGATGATCGAAAACCGCGAAGGCGGTGGCACGCTGATCCGGTTGCGGCTTCCCATTCTGCCCAATCCCGAAGAGCTGATGACAACTACGACGATCGCCCCAGCACCTTTCGGTAAAAGTCTTCGTAAAGCGGAATGATCTTGCTGGCACAGAATTTTTCCTGGGCGGCGGCGCGCGCCCGTTTCCCCATGGCGCGCAGGCGCGGATTCATCATTCAGCAGATCGATGGCGTAACGTGCCATGGTCTCCACGTCGCCGACATCGGCCAGGAATCCGGTCACTCCGTGCTCGATCAGTTCCGGCACTCCTCCGGAGCGAGTGGCAATGGGGACGACCTCACAGGCCATGCCTTCCAGTGCCGCAAGTCCGAACGTTTCCAGTTCGCTGGGCATCAGCATCACGTCCGAGATGGCGAGTTTTTCCCGGATCTGATCCTGCTTCCCGAGAAACAGCACGTGCTCATGAATTCCTTTTTGCACCGCCAGCCATTCGGCCTGGGAACGATCGGGCCCGTCGCCAATCAGTAACAGCTTGGAAGGAATCTTCTTGCGCACGCGGTCGAAGATTTCGACCACATCCAGGACGCGTTTCACCGGGCGGAAGTTGGAAAGGTGCACCAGCAGCCGCTCGTCGTTGGAGACATACTCGCTGCGCTTTTCCATCCATTCCGGTTTGCGCAGATAGTCGTCGCAGTTCACGAAATTCGGAATGACTTCGATGTGGTTCTTGATGTCGAAAATCTTTAAGCGTGCGATTACGCAG
This sequence comes from uncultured Acidobacteriaceae bacterium, assembly GCA_963794365.1. Taxonomy (GTDB): domain Bacteria; phylum Acidobacteriota; class Terriglobia; order Terriglobales; family Acidobacteriaceae; genus Acidiflorens. The sequence continues at coordinate 107,197 of CAWCDV010000022.1, read as the reverse complement.
ATATTGCGAGATGGCCGTTACGCCGTCGCTCTGCTCGATGGAAAATCGCGTAATCGGAAGATACGAGCGGTCGAGCCCGACCAGAGTGATGTCGGTGCCGTGCAGGGTGGTGACAAACGGCAGATGCTTCCGCGGCGGAGTTGCCGCCAGCATCTGCTTGGCCAGCATCGCACTCACCGAATGCGGAATCGCGTAGTGCACGTGCAGCAAATCGAGTTCGTAGAGCTGCGAAACTTCGGCCATGCGCGTCGCCAGCGCCAGATCGTAAGGAGGATATTCAAACAGCGGATAGCGCGTGACCTCGACCTCGTGATAATGAATGTTAGGTTCCGGCCCGGTCAGACGAATGGGCTGGGAATAGGAGATGAAATGAATCTCGTGGCCCCGGCGAGCGAGTTCAAGCCCCAGTTCGGTGGCGACCACTCCGCTGCCGCCGTAGGTTGGATAACAGGTAATGCCAATCTTCATGCGCCTCCCGATGCGAGCCCAACGATACCATCATTGGATTCGCGGGAAGGGCTGGCGATGCAGGCGGGCAGATTGCGCCGGAGCTACTGTTGGCCCAGCCGTAGAACAATTCCGGCGCCAAGCCGCAAATTGTTCTGGCGGTTGTTGAGACCGTCGGGGATTTTGGTCATGAAGTACTCGGCCTGTACGGGGCGAACGGAGACGTGCTTGGACACTTTGAAATCGATGCCGCCGCCCGCCGTCATCGCAAAATTATTTTCGGGCCCCGTTGATTTTGCAATGCCGTCCGTTGTCCAAACGCCTCCGAAGAGGGCCTGAGCGAACGGAGTAACTTTGCCGCGCCGGAAATTCACTCTGGGCCCAAGAAGATAGGTGAACGCTACTCCAGCGAATGCGCCATTCCCGCTGCTGGTCGCATAAAAGCCGCTCAGATCTCCCACCACACCGAGCCAGTGGTTGGCGTTGTACTCGAGCTGGCCGCCCCCGCCGTTTCCGTTGTATGTCGCCAAGGGTGCGATGCCGGGGACGTTAGCATTTACATTAAAGCGCGCGTAGTAGTACCCGCCATACACCTCAAATTTCGAGGCTTGTTCCTGGGCCTTCAGGGGCCGTGCGGCCGCAAATAACCCAAGCAATAGGACAAGTGCAAGTGTCTTCTTCACCTGCGCTGCTCTTCTTATCATTATGTTAGGCCGTGCGAATTCCGTGACGACCGCCCTAGTCCGAGCTCGGCTTCTTCGGCGTCAGATCGCAGGCGTGTTTGACTCGATCCAGATCCAGCCCGCCGGGAGAAAACTCGGCGATCTGCCGTCCACTCCGCGTTGGGAGTTTCACATTGAAAACCTTAGCCCCGATCATGCCCCGAACGGTGCCTTTGTCCATGGAGAGGAAGTGACCGCGCATCCAGTTCCAGCCCTTGAAGTAGTGCGTATCGTCAACCCGGACCTCCACTTCCAACTGGGGCTGTCCCCAAAAGCCGGGACGGTTCGGCGGAGGCAGTCTGACTCCGGGATTGAAGTCGGCCAGCTTGAGCTTGCCGTCTTCGCAAAACAGATCCACTCTGGGCTTGTACTCCGGGTCTTCCTTAAAATAATTGTCTGACTGGATTTCAAAGCGCACTTTTTTTGCGCCCGTCATCTTGTCGGTGGAGTGAAACTCCAGCCATTTTCCGCCGGCGCTGACGCCGTCCGATTCGCCCTGATAAGGAGTCATGGCGCCACTCTGGGCGCAGGCCCATGCCGCTGCGCCAATCACAAAGGATAAAAGAGCGGCTCTCGCCGCCAACCCGAAACCGATTGCCTTACCAAACAAGCGCGATACTTTCAAGATCTCCTCCTGACAATCACACTCCTACATACTATTGAACCCGGAAACTCCCGAAAAGTTGTATGGAAGTGTGCAAAGAGTTTCGCACGCGATGTACGCCTCCAACGTTGAAAAGTGCGGCTCACAAGCGCTGCCGAGAACGAAAAGACTCGGGGCGGAACGGGTGCAAGACTTTGCACCCACCGGCCAACTCCTAATGAATTGGGATTGTGATTCCATCGTCTTTAGCTGTATAAAAGGCTCCATACTTGTTACAGGTTTGTTAAGTTCTTGCATTTGCAGTAATCCCTTCCCCAGAGTTCCAAGTGCTATTGACCAGGGTAACCCCGGCTCCCGGCCGTTGTATTTGGAGGAAACAAGGCAATGCGCAATTTCTTCTCACCCCAGGTTGCGAAAATTCGTTCCAGCGCGGCTTCCTGGACCATTCATCGATCGACCATTCGTCAATCGATGTGTGCGTCGCTTGCCCGCAATCTGTGCCTGACTCTGCTCATCGTCTGTATTGTCTGGCGGTCGCCTTCGTTCGCGCAACAGCCCTTTCCCACCAGCCGCTTTGATAGCGCCCGCGACAATGCGAATATCTACGAAACATTGCTCACCCCAGCCAACGTCAACAAGAACAGTTTCGGTCACCTCTTCAGCTTTTCCGTCGACCCCGGGGTGGCGGCGTCGCCCAACGCCGACGTGATGGCCCAGCCCCTCTACATGCCCAACGTGAACATTGTCGGGCAGGGTACCCACGACGTCGTCTACGTCGTCACCATGGCGGATTCCGTCTACGCCATTGATGCCGACACCGGCGCCCAGCTCTGGCACGCCAGCATGGGCACTCCCGCCACTGTCAGCGACAAGACTTTGCCCTGCGGTCTCGGAAACGGGTTCGACGAGGAAGGCATCATTGGAACTCCCGTCATCGATCCCACCACCAATACCATGTATCTGGTGGCCAAAACTGTGCTGAACGGCACCGTCCGTCACCACATCCACGCCCTCGACATCACCAGCGGCAATGAGCAACCGGGCAGCCCCGTCCAAATCAAAAACATCCAAAGCACCAGCAATAAGGGACACGTCACCGTTTTCAACAGCCTGCACCAGAAAAACCGCCCCGGCCTCTTGTTGCTCAACGGTGTGCTTTACATCGGCTTCGGCTCGAACGGCTGCAACGACCAAAACAGCGGCTGGGTCCTTTCCTACAACGCAAGCGCTGCGATGGGGAGTCCTGAGTATCTGGCCCCCCTCGCGGTCTTCAACACGTCGCCCGACTACGGATTGACTTCCATCTGGCAGGCTGGCACCGGTCTTGCCGCCGATGAAGCCGCGCAACATCTTCTTTGAGACCGCCGAAGTCGCCGGCGCGGGCCACTATGATCTCCCAATCGGTGGCCAGACCTACTGCAATAGCGTGGTGAAGCTTCACCCCGATCTGACGGTTTTCGATTATTTCACCCCTTGGACCGTGGCCTACCTCAACACCCACGATCTTGACTTGAGTTCCAGCGGGGTTACCATCCTCGCCGATCAAGACGACAGTCCCACGCCCCATGAACTCGTCGCCAGTGGCAAGCAGGGCTGGGTCTACGTTCTCAATCGCGACGACTTGGGAATGTACACGCCGGGGGGGCCGACCGATCCTCAGCCCCGTCGTCCAGGAATTCCCTCTGTTGGAAAAAAGCGCCAACCCGGAAAATGACTACAACGTCCAGTTCGGTTCTGCCGCCTACTGGAACAAGACCGTGTACTTCGCACCCGATGCCGCTCCGGTATTGGCTTATCCGGTGTCCGGCGGAAAGCTGGGCACTCCCGCTATGACTGCCCAGAAATATAGCGGCAGCCACTCCCCATCAATTTCTGCCAATGGCAACACCAACGGAATTTTGTGGGTAATCAGCGGGAGTGAACTTCTCGCCTTTAACGCTTGTACCGCAAGCGCACCGCCAGGCACCTGCCAGAACCAGTACGCTCCTCTCCAACTGCTCTATTCCACGATTCAGGCCCTCAACAAGCGCGACGCGTTTCCGCACGTTGGCCACTTCGTCACTCAGACCGTCGCCGGCGGCAAGCTCTTCGTCGGCACCCAGACTAGTCTCGAAGCCTTCGGACTCTTTCCCGTCGTCACCGTTACCGGAGGCAATGCCCAGACTGCTACCGTCGGCACCGCGCTGCCCGCGCCCATCAAGGTCCAGGTCGCCAATCCATACAACGGAGAACCCAACGTCGGCGCCACCGTCAACTTCAGCGATGGCGGCAAAGGCGGCGTATTCCATCCCTCCTCCGGCCCTGGTACTGGTTCCGTCACCACCGACGCCAGCGGCAACGCTTCCATCACCTATACCGTTCCGCAAAAATCTGGCACCTACACCCTGACGATGTCCGGGACTGGCTTCGGTAATGCCACCACCACTGCTACCGCGACTGCCGGCGCCGCCATTAAAATCATCTCCTTCAGCGGAGCGAAGCAGACCGGTACCGAAGGTTCCATCCTCCCCAACCCTATCGTCGCGCAGGCCCAAGACACCTACAGGAACGGCGTACCCGGTGTCACCATCAACTTCACCGCCAACAATGGAGCCGTTCCCAATCCGTCTTCCGCGGTCACCGATCGCCAAGGGCTTGGCTAGTACCACCCTACAGTTGCCGGACACCGTCTCCACGGTCACTGTCACCGCCAGTTCCGCCGGTTTCAAGAACGTCACCTTCGTCGAGTACTCCGTGGCCGCCGGCGGCAATAATCAGTCCGGTACCGCCGGAATGCAACTGCCGTAGGCCCTCGCCGTGCCTTCGCCGAGAACCGTGCAATCGCCGCCAGTGTGGACGCGGGCGACCCCGCCGCGTCACCGTTCGCCCCGATCCAGTGGCACTCCGCGAAACTGATCTAACTCTGCGGTGTCCGCTCCCAGCGCGACAAGAAGGCGCGGAGAGCTCCGCGCCCCAGATTTCAAAGGCGGCGAATCTCTCCGCCAATTGACTTCCCCCCCGTTTAGCGGGAAACTCGCCTCAGAGCCTAAGACAAGAAAAGAATGCTTCCGCAACGTATCTCGAGGTCCGAGTTCCGCCCGGACGATTTGCCCTCTGACTCGACCCTTGCGCTTGAGCAGCATCGCCTCGCCGGTTTTCCACCCGACCTTGCTCTCGATTTCGTCCTCAACACGCTCGTAGTCCGCGCTGCCGAAACCATCCACGCCAACTCCGCCGCCCTGGCTCTCGCCAGCGGCGATGAAATGGTCTGCCGTGCCGCGAACGGACCCCTCGCCCCAGATCTCGGCGTCACCCTCAATACCCGCGACGGTCTCTCCGGCGCCTGTCTCGAAACCCATCAGCCCCAGCTTTCTGTCGATACCGAGTTCGACCCTCGCGTCGACCCCGCCCTCTCCCGCCGCCTCGGGATCCGCTCCATCCTCATCGTTCCTGTCTTCGACAGTAACGACAAGAACGCTCTCACCGGAATCCTCGAAGTCTTCTCTCCCTCTACCGGCGCCTTTTCCCACTCCGACCAGAAACTGCTCGAAGGTTTCGCCGAGGAGTGCGCCCGCATTTGCGACGCCGCAATCGAACTTGGTCAGCAGGAACCCGCCGCCGTAGTCGTCCGGCCCGAACTCGTTCCGCCCCCATCCATCCTGTCCGGCTTCGATGCAGCCAGCCCTCTGCCCGCTCGCCGCCCTTCTTACGAAGCCTGGACTCTCGTCCTTGGGGCTCTGGCGATTCTCGCCTTCATCACCGTCAGCTTCCTAATCGGTTCTCGTATTGGATGGCTCCGCCCGGCCGCACCTCCTGCTCAGATCTCTCAACCCATCCCGGTCGAGCCGATAAAATCAGCCGACGCGCCAAAATCCACCGACGACGACAAAATCAGCTGACGCAGCCAGATCCAAGTCAAAGCGCCAGCAGCACCAGCAAAATCCATCAGCCGCTCCCGCTCCCGCTGCGGACGAATTAGTCGTCTACGAAAAAGGCAAAATCGTCTTCCGCATGTCCGATTCCACCAAGCCCGACCGAGCGAAATCGCAACCAGCCAAGCCCGATTCCACCCAGCCCAATTCCCCCCGGCAAGACAGCGATTCCACGGCCCCGAAGTAACCGCTCGCAATGCTGACTGTCAACTAACCAACGCTCGCAGTCCGGCCCGCAGTCCGACGTTATCGGGAGGCTGGAGCCTGCCAGGCGCTAGCGGCTGTTTTGAACTGGGTTCGGGAATAAGAGGGATGAACGGCCTCTCGCTTTTGTGTTCGGTGGTTACGCCTCGGCGAGGAGCTGTGCGGCCTCGGAGGTGCGCTCGCGCAGCTTTTCAAGTGAGCTGCGGAGAGTCTCACTGTTTGCCTGCGTCTCCAAATCCTGACCGATGGGCTGCTGACCGATGGGCTGCTGACCGATGACCAAGGCGAGCCGGTCTACGGCGTCAGCGAGGCGCTGGGCGAGGTCGACGAGGACTACCAGCGAATCGGCGTGCAGCTTCCAGACGGAGCGGGAATTCCGCGAGCGCTTGAGCTCCTCCAGTCTCGGTGGTCATGCGCGCGGTTACGGCGACTACGCGGAGCAGCATTCGGGCTGCGTCCGCCCGCGGTCCTGCTTGTTCGAGATAGTCGGCGGTGTAGGCCTCAATCTCGGCGGGACTGAGCATCAGGTTGAAATAGCGCATGGGCACGATCTGGCGGAACTTGGGATCGGCGACGCGCACGAAGATGCGGATCGATTCTTCCACCCTCCGCAACTTGGCTTCTTCCACCGAGAGCGCCTGCGGTGTGATAGCGGCGGGAACATACTTGAAAGCGATCGCGGGAGCAGCCGCCGCGCCGCCCGCTTGCACTGCGTGAGCGGGAAGTGTGGGGTCCGGTTGGGCACGGCGGATTGGCGGCCTGCGTTCCAACTCTTTTTTCAGCCGGGAGACGCGGCGGAATTTCTCCAGAGCCGCGCCGTAGTCGACTTTCAGCAGGTTCTCCTGGTTCAGCGCGGCGACGTGCTCCACAGTGACTTCGACGCCGTCGACGGTACTGAGGATGCTGCCGCCGAGTTCTTCAAGGCGCTGGGCATAATCCTTGATCTCTTCCGTCGGCGCGGCGAACAGGCTATGGAAACGGTCGCCGAAGGCGGAATTGTAAGGCGCGAGCGTGGCCAGCACACCGGGATGATAGATCGATTCGCCGAGCGACGCTTTCAACTCCCGAACCCGCTGGATGATGCCGGAGTCCATGAGCGCGCTGAAGTCCTGGAAGCGATTCGCCTGGTCGAGCAAGGGGCCGAATTCGCGCAGCAGTTGCACATCCGCTTCCGACACCACGGGCACGTCGGACTCGGACAGGATTTCCAGCAGCGCAATTTCAAACGGAGACAGAGGAATCGATCCATCGAGGCCGTAGCCACGCTGCTCCCACTGGCCAGGCACACGAGGATGGCGAAACAGAAAGGTTGCGACCAGATCGGTTTTGTCGCGATTGGCGGCGGAATCGTCGCGGTGGCGCGCAAAGTAGCGCAGCAACGCCTCGGCAACCTCGGGATCAAGGTCGGATTGCACTCCAAGCCGCAACATGGCGGGAGTGATCGCCATATCGAGAAGCTGGATCCAGAGGTGCATTTGATCGAGGGTGGAGCGCACGTCGGCCGCGTGGCTGATGACGTCGGGGGCGAGGTCGGCGGGCGCGGGCATCTCTCCGCCAAGCTGGTCGCTCAGCAGCCGCTGGTAGAAGCTCTGGACGGTGGCCAGCAGAGCCAGTTCCCATTTGGGATCCTCAACCAAGGTCATCTCCTTCGAGATCGCGCGTTACATGCTTTCAAATGGGCACCATCCTTTAGTAAAGCCGAAAGGGAAGGGCCGCGCAATTGGTTACCTGGTTACGGAAGTGGCTGCCCTATACCCGCCGGAGAGACGATTTGCCCCGACTTACTCGGTGCCAGGAGGCGCAACACGCCGTGTCTCTCTACGGGATCGAGCGCCCCAGTCGGGCTATTGGGCAGGCTATTGAAAGACCACGGTCTTGTTTCCGTACAGCAGGACGCGGTTTTCCGCATGCCAGCGGACGGCGCGCGACAGGACGACTTTTTCGATATCGCGGCCCTTCTGGACCAAGTCGTCGACGGTGTCACGGTGGTAGATGCGGACCACGTCCTGTTCGATGATGGGGCCATCGTCGAGTACTTGAGTAACGTAGTGCGCGGTGGCGCCGATCAGCTTCACGCCGCGCTGGAAGGCCTGGCGGTAGGGTTTGGCGCCGACGAAAGCGGGCAGGAAAGAGTGGTGAATATTGATGAGCTTCTCGGAGCCCAAGGCCGCGATGAACTCGTTCGACAGCACCTGCATGTAGCGCGCCAGGACGACGAGACTGCATTTGTGTTCGCGGACGAGCGCGATTTGTTTCTGTTCCGCTTCCCGCTTGTTTTCTTTCGTGACCGGTACGACGAAGTAGGGGACCCGGTGAAAGTCGGCGATGCGCTGGTTATCGGGATGGTTGGAAACGATCAGCGGGATGTCGCAGGGCAGTTCGCCGCTCTGGTGGCGGTAGAGCAGATCCTGCAGGCAGTGGTCATGTTTCGAGACGAAGATGGCGATGCGGGTGCGGTCGGCGGAGCGGGCGAGCCGCCAGTCCATCTGGAAGTCGCGGGCGATGGGAGCAAAGTGCTCGGAAAATTGGGCCAGGTCGAAATCGAAATCGGCCGCGTCGAACTCGACCCGCAAGAGGAAGAGATTCGATTCCTCGTCCCCGTGCTCATCGTTGACAAAGGATGTTGCCGTTGTGGCGAAAGATGAAGTCGGCCACCGTGGCCACAATCCCTTTGCGGTCGGGGCAGGAGATGAGAAGGATGGCGGAGGGGTGCATAGCCAACTTCGGATTTTACCAGCGCCCCCTGTGATCCTCTGTGTATTCTGTGGTTCACGAAGTTCTTTACCACAGAGGACTGGTTCACTCCGAAGTGGTTGCGCGGCTCCCGCGCTTCCAATACAGATATCCCGGAACGCCGATCAGCACAATGGTTGCGCCCCAGAAGGCTTCGGTTGGCCGCTGGATGATGGTGTTAAGCGTCCAGGCGACGCCGACCAGAACGTAGATCGCGGGCAGCCACGGGTATCCGGTGCAGCGATAGGGGCGGGGAACGTCGGGTCGCTTCCAGCGCAAGATAAAAAGGCCGATGACGGTCAGCGTGTAGGACAGCACCATGCCAAAGATGACGTAGGTGTAAAGCTGGTCGTAGCGTCCGCTCACGGTGAGCACCGCGGCCCAAATGCCTTGGCCGATCAGGCTGAAGGCGGGCGTGCGCCACTTAGGATGGATGACGGCCATGCGGCGGAAGAAAACGCCGTCCTGTGCCATGGCAAGATAGACGCGGGCGCCCGACAGGGTGCAGGCTGCCGCCGCGCTGAAACACGAAATCGCGATCATGGCCGAGAGCCAGACCGCGGCCCCCGGCGAAAAGAGTTTTGCTGCGGCGGCGTGGGCAATGGTTTCGTATTTTGCGATTTCAGTCAGCGGCATAGCGTAAACGTACGTCATGTTCATGGCGAGATAAATCGCGCCCACCACCAGCACGCCTAAAACCATGGCCAGCGGCACATTGCGCCGCGGGTCTTTGACTTCGCCAGCGACCCAGGTGATGTAGACCCATCCGTCGTAGGCCCAGAACACGGCGATCAAACCGACGCCGAGAGCGGAGATCAATTGCCCTGGGCTCAGTCCCATGCTCAATCCATGGCTCAAACTATGGTTCAAATCGCCCGGCGCCTGCGCACTGAAGTTCGACCAATGCCCCTTACCGATGGCAAATCCCAGGACAACGAAGGCTGCCATGGCGGTGAACTTGGTCCAGGTGGAGACATTCTGGAGAAGTGCGCCCCAGCGCAGTCCGACAACATTGACATAAGTGAGGATGGCGATCAGTACCAGCCCGACCGCATGCGCGCGTGTGAACGGAATGCCTGCCAGCGAGAACATTACATGTTGCTGCGAAATGGCCGGAATGATGCTGCCCATGTAAGCTGCCGACGCGACGGAGAGTGCGGCGATAGTACCCCCATTTGCGACCGCGAACAACATCCAGCCGTACAGAAACGCGACCAAGTCGCCGTAAGCTTCGCGGAGGTAAATGTATTGTCCGCCGGAGTCGGGAAACATGGAGCCGAGTTCGGCGAAGGCGACGCAGGCGCACAACGAAATCACTCCACCGAGCACCCACACCAGAAAAAACAATGTCGGATTCGGCAAAGGCCCGGCAATATCTTTGGCGGTAAGAAAAATAGAAGAGCCGATGATGCCGCTTACCAGCAGCAGCACGGAGTCCAGCAAGCTAAGCCCACGGACGAGACTCGGCTGCTGACCGGATCGTTTCGGCTTCGGCTGTTCATTCAGTAGTCGGTGAGTTATTCATCCGCAGATCGAGTCGTTGGTCGCTGGTCGTTAGTCGTTCGCGATCCGTCGTTCGCGATCGGTCGCTCGCCGTTCGCGATTCGACGCAGCTCGCAATCGGTAGACGCTGTGGGTGTTGCCAACGACCAACGACCAACGACTGATCTACCCCATGCCCAGTTCATCCGACGATTCCAGCGGCGTTCCGCAGCGGCGGCAGATGACGGCCGAGCAATCGCCGCAGGTCAGGGGATCGCTGACTTCCACGGCGCAAACTGGGCAATAGAAAACCACTGCGGGTTTCTTGGCTTCTGGCGCTGCTTTCGGGGAAGTTTCCATGAGCACGAAACTGTAACACAATTTTCCGGCGCGCTCGCGCCCTCTTACTCGGGCGGCTTGCGCAGGATCAGGTCGCCTTCCGTCGGTGGCAGCGAAAAGGGAAATTGCCAGACTTTGTCTTTCATCCAGACCCCGAGAATAAAATCCTCCCGCTCTTTCCACGGACCGATCCATTTGTTGCTGGTCGCGAAGAAGACCCAGCCGTGGGCTTCGGGATTGCCCGGGGTCAGCATCACTGTGCTGGGATCGAGGCTTTGCGTGCTTAGAAACTCGATGAACTCGGCAGCTTCCTTTTCGTACTCTCGTAAGTGAGCCGTCTTTTCTTCGGTGATTTTGGGATTCTTCTTGATCTGGCGCTCGGTTTGGAAGACCAGCGTATCCAAGTCATTCTGCAATTTGTTGGAGAGCTCCGTGGGATCCTCGTAGCCCTCAAGAACGTCGTGATGACGAACGAAGTCGATCCGCAGGTCAGCCGGAAACTCAAATTTGTCCTGACCGGTGTAAGTCACAGCCACGTATACGCCGAGGAGGTGATAGAAGCGGCGGCGGCTCTTTGTCAGTTCCTGAGAATCCACGAGCAGCGTGACGGTCAGGTCTTTCCCGGTCATCGTCCAGCGGTATCGTCCGTCATCGCCGCGTTCGAACGCGCAACCGGGCGCGCCCGCGGTCCAGCGCACGGCGGGCAACTCTTTCTTTTTCGACGCGTGGCTCAGCGTCGGCGACAGAATCGCGCAGGACAGAATCGCGCAAACCGGGAACGCAACTGTTGCCCGGAAGAAACGGGAACGCAGCATGAAAGCAGAGTGTATCGCTTTTGCGCCGGGCTCGTCACGGCGCACCGGGCGCGGAATGGAGGCCGCGTCGAGTCGAGCTGATCGCGCGACTCCATCCCAACGCGATGGCTTTGGAGAAGCAGCTGCCGGGCAAATGCGGCGCAAAAATGTGTTAGATTGAAATTGGTGGGGCGCGTAGCTCAGTTGGTAGAGCAACGCCCTTTTAAGGCGTGGGTCGCAGGTTCGATTCCTGCCGCGCTCACCAACATAAAACCTGCATAAACAGGCCCTCCGCGAGAGGGCTTTATTATTCTCGGCCGGGCGGGGCGCCCGGCTCTCCACCAGCAAAGCGGGCAATGTAAATTAGTTGAAATGATCGCGATCCGCTGCAGTGGCCTGCTATTTGACTTGGACGGCGTGCTCATCGATTCCACTCCTGCGGTCGCGCGGGTCTGGCAGCGGTGGGCGGTTGAGCATGGCCTTGATCCGGAGACCGTGGTCCGCATGGCGCATGGGCGTCCAAGTCGAACCACCATCCGCGAGCTGTTGCCCAAGGCGGACATTGACCGCGCCGTTCTCGACAAAGAAGATCGCGAAGTCGAGCGCCGCGAGATGGAAGACCTCGATGGCGTGGTTCTGCTGCCGGGCGCTCGGCAACTCCTGAACATTCTGCCTCCCGAACGCTGGAACATTGCGACCTCATGCACGCGTCCACTGGCCGAGGTGCGTTTGCGGGCCGCGGGCCTGCCCATCCCCAAGACCATGATCACCGCGAGCGACGTGAAGATCGGGAAGCCCGATCCCGAGCCCTATCTGAAGGCGGCGGCGAAGCTCGGTTTTGCCGCCTCCGATTGCATCGTGGTAGAAGATGCGCCCGCTGGAGTTCGTGCGGGAAAGGCCGCTGGCGCCCGAGTGATTGCATTCCTCACGACCATGATCCGCCGTGATCTCGAAGAAGCCGGTGCCGATTGGATCGTCCAAAACTGCGCCGACATCGCCGCCTGCCATGATGATGACGGCTTGCGGTTGAGTCTCTCGCTGCCGTAATAGGTATCAGGTGCTAGGCTCAGGTCTTAGGAAGACCTTGTTCTTGACTTTGCGGAGACCTGACATCTATGACCTAAGAACCTAAGACCTGGACCAGAAGCGGTAGCTATTTGCGCGCGTTCCCTCCGCTCAACTAAAATTCAGTTCCTGGAAGTTGCCCGCAAGAGTAGGATTGATCAGCCGCGATCGGACAAAGAATCGCTAAATAGGCAGGGCCTCGTGATCATCGGTGTGCCGAAAGAAACTTATCCGGGGGAGCGGCGGGTTGCGCTCGTGCCCGTAGTCCTCCCGACGCTGACCAAAGCGGGTTTCGAAGTTCACATTCAGTCCGGCGCTGGAATCGAGGCTGGCTATCCCGATTCCCAGTATGCCGACAAGGGCGCGAAGATCATTGCGGACCGCGCTGCGGTGTTTGCCGCCGCTGACATTGTCGTGCAGATTCTTTGCTACGGTTCCAACGACATGACGGGGAAGCAAGACATGCCGCTGTTTCGCCGCGATCAGATCCTCGTCGGATTTCAGCGCCCCTTCGGTTCGCCGGACATCGTGCAGGAGATCGCGCACGCTGGCGTCACCGCGTTTGCCGTGGAGTTGATGCCGCGCACAACGCGCGCCCAAAGCATGGACGCACTCTCCTCGATGGGGACAGCCGGCGGCTATAAGGCGGTGTTGCTGGCCGCCGACTCGCCACCCGCGCATTTTCCCCATGCTTACCACTGCGGCGGGAACCATCACACCCGCCCGCGTGTTCGTGATCGGCTGCGGCGTTGCCGGACTGCAGGCAATCGCCACCGCGCGCCGCCTGGGCGCGGTGATTTCGGCCTACGATTTAAGGCCCGCGGCGAAGGAGCAGGTGCAGAGTCTCGGCGGACGTTTTGTCGAGCTTCCCATCGAGGCGAAAGACGCGCAGGACGCTCGCGGATATGCCCGGGCGCAGGATGAAGACTTCTACCGCCGGCAGCGCGAGTTGTTGGGAAAAGTAGTACAGGAAAGCGATGTGGTGATCACGGCGGCGGTGATTCCGGGGAAAAAATCGCCGGTGTTGGTAACCGAAGATATGGTGAAGGGAATGGCGCCCGGTTCGGTGATCGTCGATCTGGCCTCAGAACGTGGCGGCAACTGCGAGATCACCGAAAGCGGCAAGACCGTCGTAAAGCATGGTGTGACCATTATCGGAGCGATCAACCTGGCCACCGGCGTGCCTTATCACGCGAGCATGATGTACGCGCGCAACATCACTGCCTTCCTGACTCACCTGATCAAAGATCAAAAGTTGAATCTGAACCTCGAGGATGAAATTGTTCGCGAGACTCTGCTCACCCACGGTGGCGAGATTGTGAACGCCCGGGTTCGCGAGTTTTTTAAGTTGCCGGCGCTGACAAAAGTGACGGTGTAGTGACGGGCTCTCGCGCGCCTGCCCGGTTTTGCCGAAGCCCCGAGCGGAGCCGAGGGGAAGTCATAGGGTCCAGCCGGGCCAGGGACGCCCGGCTCTCCATGAGCTAGGAAAATCGGACGGAGGAAAGATGAACAGCAGTTCGAACCTGATCAATGCACTCTTTATTTTTGTGCTCGCTGGATTCATCGGATTTGAAGTGATCCGGCGAGTCTCGCCCCTGCTGCACACTCCGTTGATGTCGCTGACCAACGCCTTGGATGCGATCGCGGTGGTGGGTGCGATCGTGCTGGTGGGCGAGCACAAGAGCACGCTCTCCGCCGTTTTCGGATTCATCGCCGTGGTCGCCGCCACCAGCAACATCGTCGGCGGCTTCCTGATTACGGACCGCATGTTGAAGATGTTCAAATCCAGCCGCCCTGCGGCCAAACCGGCGGCCAAGTCGGTGGGCCAATAATGACGGCCGAACTCGCAGGCGGCCAGGTCGTCATCGAGATTTTGTATCTCATCGCGAGCGTGCTGTTCATCCTCTCGCTGAAGTGGATGAGTTCGCCGACCACGGCCCGCCACGGCATCTGGGCGGGCGAAATTGGCATGCTGCTGGCGATCTGCGGCACGCTGCTGCACCACGGCATCGTGGATTACCGGCTGATCGCCATTGGGCTGGTGCTCGGCACCATCATCGGCATTCCGCTCGGGCGGGTAGCGATGACGGCGGTTCCGCAGCGAACCGCGCTCAGTCACGCCTTTGGAGCGCTCTGCGTAACGCTGGTGGGCTCCGCCGAATTTTACTTGCGCACACCCGATATCTCGCGCTTCATGATGGCGGTGCTGTCGCTCGAGGTCATTCTCGGCGGCTTGACCGTGACCGGGAGCTTGATGGCTGCCGGCAAGCTGCAGGAAATTCTGCCGCAACGGCCGCTGACTTACAAAGGCCAGAACCTCGTCAACTTTCGTGCTGCTCGCCTGCGCTCTGGCGATCGCCGTATCTCTGGTCCTGCATCCGGAAGCCCGGTCGCTGTTTCCGTTCATGATCCTGATCGCGCTGGCATTCGGCGTGTTGTTGATCATCCCCATCGGCGGCGCCGACATGCCGACCGTCATCTCGTTGTTGAACGGCTATGCCGGCCTGTCGGCGGCGGCCATGGGCTTCGTCCTCGACAGCAAGCTGCTCATCATCGCCGGCGCGCTCGACGGATCGTCGGGTCTCATCCTCTCCATCATCATGTCGAAGGCTATGAACCGCTCCTTCACCAACGTCTTGTTCGGAGCTTTTGGTCAGGTGCAAGCTGCGGCCGCTGCGGGAGAAGAAGCCAGACCGGTTCACAGCGCGACCCCGGAAGAAGCCGCCGCCATTCTTTCTGCTGCCAACCGCGTCATCGTGGTTCCCGGATACGGTATGGCTGTGGCCCAGGCGCAGCACAAAGTGCGCGAACTTTACGATAGTCTCAGCAAGCGCGGCGTGGACGTGCGCTTTGCCATTCACCCCGTTGCCGGACGCATGCCCGGCCACATGAATGTGCTGCTGGCCGAAGCCGATATCCCCTACGACCGCCTGATTGAGATGGACGAGATCAACGGCGACTTTCCTCAGACCGATGTCGCGCTAGTGATTGGCGCCAACGACGTAACCAACCCGGCCGCCCGCTCCGATACTTCCAGCCCCATCTACGGGATGCCTATTCTCGACGTGGACAAAGCCCATACCGTGATGGTCATCAAGCGCAGCATGAATCCTGGTTTCGCCGGCATTGATAACCCGCTCTACTATCTCGATAACACCCTGATGCTGTTTGGAGACGCCAAGGCATTTGTGGGTAGCATCGTGCGCGAGCTCAGCGGAGGACACGGTTAGGTTGAGCCCGAGCTACGAGCCGCGAGCTACGAGCAAACCGGTTGCCCCCAGCTCGCAGCCCGATGCTCGCAGCTTACTTACTCGGCAACACAGAATTAGCCAACGCGAAAGCAAGGCCAAGAAGTACAAGATCAGAGCGGTGTAAGACCCGGTTGCCAGGCAAGAATCCGGCGGGCTTCAGTTTCGCGAGGGAACTTCGCGGAGCCTGCGGCCCGCCCGGCGTTTAGGCTGCTTTCTTCATCTGCCTGATCTTAGCCCAACGTGCTTTCTGGGCCAGAGAAATTCTCCTGCGCCCTGCTGCGGAGAGTATGCGCTTGGCGCGATGTGCCCCCGCGTGCAATGTTGCGCCCGTACCTCGGGTTAGCTTTTCGAGAACCGAAATAGCTTCCCCAAGCTTTTGGACTTGGTTTTGCGCATCCCGGCGTTCCTCTCGGAGCCGGTCGATTGCCTTAGCAATATTTGTCATTAAGTACCCTCCCGTTGTGTAACTGCCGTCGGCCATTGTATTACTAACTCACCGTTTCTGGCAGAATTTATTTGTCCAGAGTGGAATTACGTGGAGCCCGGCTGGCACGTCATGATGAAACAAAGGACGACGACACGAGAATGATGACCCGGGGATAGCCTTGCGTCCAGACGGCCCGCCCACAGCCTCATCCAGGGGCAGTAGTAGTCCCGAAGGACCCGACAGGAAGAGAGCGCCAACTGCCAAGCTATAGATATGCCGTCAGCAGGCGGTGACTACAAACTGAAAGCGCGGCAGGCGCGAACTGAAGCCGAAAAATACCACCCCCGGCGACATTCATCACAGTATTCACACCAGCAGTCCCGCGACAAACATCCCAGGCCGACAAAGTCCTTGCCGATTCCGCCAAGGTTGGCGAGAGTAAGAAGATCATCGGTTGGCCTTACGAAATCCCACGGCGAAATGTTTTCGCATGCACTTACGAGCGCAAGACTTGCACCTGCAGGCTCCCACCTTCCCGGTTACGATTCAGTCCGACTCAATTGCAACGGATTGCACCCGTCTTAAGAAGTTTGGCAGGGAAGGGTAGCTAAGTTATTGACGGCAAAGACAGTACCTTTCGCCAGGGCTGGAAGGTGAATTGCCCACTGCTTTCCCGATGAAGTGTGTCTGGCTCGAGCGCGAAGGTGAAAACGACGAGGTGGAACGCGCTTGCGGCGGTCGTTTTGCTGGTCGGCCTCAGCCGTGTTCTTGCCTGGTGCGAAGTAACATCCCTATCTCCATCGACCGTCATTTCGCATCGGACCCCGCTCACGCAATTAGAAAAGACTTTGCGCCGGGTGCCCGCGCACATCTCCGATTTCTCTACCCTATGGGAGCAGCTGGCCCTGCCGAAATGTGGGAACATCCGCCTGCCCGAAGCCTTGCTAACCCCCGACCCGCTGCTCAACGTGCAAGATGACGATCTGCACGTGCGCGTCAGCTTCATTGTTGGATCCGACGGACACGTGTATAGCGCCTTCGTCCTGGACAGCGGCGGCCCCGGCGAGGACCAGATTGTGCTGCGCGCAGTCAGCTTCTGGCGCTATCGTCCCGCACTCTGTAACGGCGTTCCCATCGATTCCGAAGCGCAGGTAAGATTCCGCATCCGCTAGCGCCCGAATTCTCCTACAATATCAGCGATGAGGTTGCCGTGACCGCAGACAAGCCGAATCCTCCCGATCCCAAGAAAGACCAGCCCGTCGAAGGCAAGGAGATCGAAGAGTTTTTTCAACGGTTCCCGGGCAACTTTCGCTGGCCGAAGCCGAATGCCGAGGCGGTCGCGGCTGCCGTGGAAGCGATCCAACGCATGTCGGGAGGCCGCGCGGCCGCGCAGGATCTGGCGGCAGACGGTGACGCGGACGAACCGGGCAGCACCTGCTCAGCTTGCGGAGGTTCGCTCCCGGCGGGCGCTCGCTTTTGTGTCTGGTGCGGAATCCCGACCCAACTGGTCGCGGGCGATGCCGAGGCTCGCAGCCGGTGCCGGCCAACATCACGTTCATCACCACTATCATCATTTTGTCCCCAGCCCGGGCACGGCATCCGGCGCGCCCTCTGCCGAATCCGAGCCCTCTGCTCCGCGCGGTCGTGCTCCCGGTTCGGCGGGCCCGGCTCTTTGGGAACATCGACCGGCGGCCGCGCCGAAGCCGGCGCCCGCCAGGTTGTGCAGGACTGGGCGCAGGCCTGCAACACCAAGCACATCGACGATCTGCTCGAGCTCTACGCCGCCGACGCTACTCTCATCCGCTCCAACCTTCCGCCAGTTCGCAGCTTGCCTGCGATCCGGGAATTTCTTATCTCGCTGCTCGAAGCCGGATTGGGCGACGTTGAGATGGAATCGCTGCGCGTCGAAGTGCTGGGTGAGATTGCTCTCGATCTTGGCCGTTGCAAAATGCTCGTGCCCGTCGCCATGGGCAAGCGCCGCGAAGAGCGCGGAAAATACCTGGTCGTCCTGGTGCGACAGCCCGCCGGCACATGGAAAATCCTTGCCGATTGCTGGTCCTCCGATCTGGCTGTCAACGCCCCTCCGCCCGAGCCCGCCGCCCGAAAGGTAAGCGAGCCAATCCCGCCGCTCCGCAAGCCCCGCTGATCCGGAGCGCCTGCAAAGCAACAAAAACCCCGATCCTCGCGGATCGGGGTGCAGCGGATTCGCTAACTCGAATTCAGATTCCGTCGACCAGTGTGTTCAGTTGCTGCTGGTACGTGTCGTGAATAGCTGCCGGTAGCTCAGGCTCTCCACGTCGCGGAACATTGGTGTTCCGGGCGGCAGGCCCCCCGGAGTGGTAAAGTCCAAGTCGAAAAAGTAATTTCGCGTGGGCGGATCATATACGGTATTGCAGCACTTGTAAAACCCCGTATTGTAGGTTGAGTAGTACAGGCTCACCAGCGAGCCCTTGTAATTGCACGGTCGGCATTCCCCCAGTCTTCCAGGAAGCGCAGGAAGTTGTGTACACCTCCGTCGGTGCCGATGTCCGGCGCCTGCATCGGCAGCCCAAGTCGACGTCGTCGAAAATGGGAAAGTCCTGTTCTTCCCGCCTGAAATTGCCACCCGGTAAGAGGTAACGATGCTAGCGTTCCGGTTATTCGCGTTGGTAACATTGCCCGTCTGCATGCTTATCTGCATCCGTCCAGCCGTTCGAGAGGAGCGTGACAGCGTCGGCAATTACCGCCGCGGCCGCGTGTCCTGTCACATCGCCCGCGAACGCGGTGGTGTCGCCGGCCCAACCCGCCGCGTCGGCCGTGTTGCTGTTGTAGTCGCCCAGGATGTACACCGGGTTCTCCGAGGCCACCGTGAATCCGCCAGGGCTATCCAGAGTCGCAGCGGCGTCCGTTCGCAGCGGTACGTTGCCCAGCGAACCATCCACTAGCCGCAAAACGTGCCGCGCCCCGCTGACCCAGTTCTTGCGCGCGGTGATGCTGCAACTGGCAATCCGGGCGCTTCGCGCCGCGGTACCGAAGGGATCGGGGTTGGCCGGCGCTGTTGATGTGGGTATTCAGGTTGGTGGCGACGCTGCCGTTACTAGAAGCCCAATCCCAGGTTCAACGCGCCGAAGTTGTCCAAGAATCCGTTCTGATTGACGTCCTCGGGAGAATTGACGCCGCCTGGAGTTTCTCAGCGCTCCGTCGGGTGTGCCGTTGGCACTGGCGGCGTTGATCACGTCTTCCAGGCCCGAGTCTCCAGCTTTCGCCGCCGCGCCTCCCAGAGGGGGATGCGGGTTAAACAGCATGCCCCGGCGATCCGAGAAATACAGCACGTAGCCATTCTGCGCGAGAAAATCCACACTTGGGCCGCTTCCGGATGTGTTCGCCAGCCATCGCTTCAGGTTGCCCACATCGATTTCGACGGCGTTCATCACCCCGTTGGTCGTGCAACTGTCATCCCCCGCCAGGATGTTGTCCCGATTTTCACCTTCGCGGGCATCGTAGAAGTTGATGGGATACCAGTTGTACATGCTGATGCTCTGCGTCGCGGCGGTGCTTAGTCCGAAA
Source organism: uncultured Acidobacteriaceae bacterium (assembly GCA_963794365.1). GTDB lineage: Bacteria > Acidobacteriota > Terriglobia > Terriglobales > Acidobacteriaceae > Acidiflorens. The sequence goes on along the minus strand of CAWCDV010000022.1, from coordinate 87,672 downwards.
TAAGGGCTGTTGGTAGTCGTGTCGGGCTGAACTTCCGGAGGCAGCGCGTTGTTCCATGCTGGTGCAACCACTCGATGAGGTACATTTCGGAGCAAAGCCGGCACTATCGGCCACGCCGTCTCCGTTGCGATCCGCCGGTTCTTGCAGCAGCAGAATCGCGTTCGGATTGATCGGATTTTTAACCCCGCCCGCAGGCGTACCACCACCGGAGGCCGTAGGCGGTGTTCGTGTCCCGCGCAAATCCCAGTTGCAGCCATTCATTGGTTATGGGGACCCATTGGTTGGAATTGTTCAGGTATTCCACCCGCAGCCAGCCGTCAATCAGGTTCCAGCTTGTGGTTCCGGCGGCCAGCGCGGTCGCGTTGCTCGTGACTGCCGTGCCGCTCGTGCCGGCCGCATTGGTCACGGTGTAATACGGATATACCGGCGCCGTTGCGCTGGGACAACCTGGCGGCAAGCTCGTCGGCAGCGTGCGCGGAGGGCAAGGAACTATCGTCGTCGACTGGGCCGTTGGTGGCACTACTAAGGGGACTAAGCGGGGCGCTGGTCGTTGCGCTGGACGGACAGAGCAGGGTACAGTTGGGATCCAATGCCTGACTCGCCGGAGGCGTCCATTTCTTGGGAAAGTAGGGCCAGTCCGAAGACAGCGGCGTAGCTTTCGCAGTATTTGAGGGGCAGTACGTCCCGACGCAGTTGGTCGTATCTGGAAACGCGTTCGAGGCGGCGGCGAAGTACAAGGTATAGCTGCCAGACGATGGCGCCCCAAGCGTTGTATTGGCAGTCGGCTATCGAAATCCCATAGGGATTGCTTTTGGTCCAAGCCGAGTTCGCGGTCACCATCGCTTGCGTTACGTTCGCCAGCCGGACGTTATTCGTATCTGAAGCTCCGCCCGGCAAATCCGCCGGATCGTCGCTCAGCAGCACGTGAATCTGCGCCAGGTTATACTCGCGCGACTGGCCCAGCGCCGACGTCGCGGCCTCGCCTGCCGATGGCCGGCGAATAATTTCGTACGGGTGGGTAGTCCCGTTGACGAAGGGCATCGAAAGCTGCACGGCCCCCGTTCCCGTAGCGTTAGCCACAGTACTTCCATAGTTCCCGTTGATGATTTCGTGGCTGGTGGTGTTCTTGGAAAACGTGTACCAGGCGTTGGTGCCGTTGTACGTCGACAACGGCTGCGCCGCACTACTTCCCCCGCCCGTCACGCTGGCGTCCCCGTAGGAGGCGGCGGTGGGGGCATCCATTGCCTTACAACTCGTTGTCGTTGTGCTGCAAGCGTTGGTGGCATTGGCGGTCGGAATATAGATGGTGCCGGTATAGCCGTTGGTTGGCTGTGGAATTTCCGTTGGCCAGCACGGTCCGAACCACGTTGCCGTATGCCGACAGCTGGTTGTGAAAGGTCACGGTTGCCTTGCCGGCAAGGTACAAATCCCCGTTGGTGTGTACGGGGCCGGCGAAGTCCATCGCGGCGCCGGGGAAAAAGGAGAGATCGCTCTCCGAGAACACGCCAAACTGGAACACCGGAATCAGCGCCACCTGCGCGCTCCGAATCATGCTCACTTCCTGCCCGCCCGGAAAGTCCGCCGTCGCCAGCATGTTAACGGGGATGATCTGCGCATACAAACCCTGGTTCGGCCCGGACTGGACGTTTCCCCAGTTATATAATTGAGTAAACTGGGCTTGAGGTCGGGCATGCCACCCCCAGCGCACCTGGCGTCACCTGATACTCTTTCCAGGTGATTCCCGCGATGGCAGGCTCGTTGGCGGCCAAGCCGCCGAAAGCTGGTCCGCCCACGCCGCAGATTTGGCTGACATTGGGGGATTGCGCACTCTTGAATACGGTGGCCAGGTCGGAGGTCATCTTCTCGATGCCACCCTCGGCGCTGTGAAAAGAGGCGTTATTCTGCAGGTCGCTCCCGCCTACTTTGCCTTCGGTGTTGACCATCATCATCAACCCGATGGCGATCCCCGACAGCAACAACAACAGCAGCAAGGACGCAATCAGCGTGAATCCTTTGGTGTACAGTCTCGCGCTCTTCATACCGTAGCTCCCCATGGTGTCGCTCCCCATTGCCTCGCTCCCCATCGTTTCGTTTTCAGTTGTCTTACTCCTTCGCCATCTCCATCACTAGTTGCTAGGGAAGAATTGGATATTTGTTGCTGTACGTCAGATCTCGCGCGCTTACCGAAGTTTCCAAATCCAATCCCTGATAACCGCTCGTGCCGTGCAGCGTGCTGTTCATCGCCATGTGCAGAATGTTGATCTTGGTGATGTCGGTGGGGTTTAGCCCATTCGAAGCCAGTATCGTTGGCATCGCCGGAGCCGGGATTGGGCTGGTTCACCGCCGGCGCATTGGTGGTGTTGTTGTAAAGGTCATAGCTGAACTTCATGTAAACAATGCCGTCCGCTACCGGCGTCGGAGTGTGTCCGCTGATCTGCCGCATCAGCCGCGCCGGAGTGACCGTCTTGTCGATGTAATAGGTGATTACCAGAAGGCGCACTGGGTTCGCCCCAGTAGCGTTCAGCGCCGCGCCGTTCAGGCCGGCGGTGGCGCCGGCGGCCGTCTGGTTCATATTCAGCGCATCGCTGTTGGCGAAGGGGACGATGTAGGTGGTTCCCACCGCGTTTGTGCCCGTCGTAATGGTGCCCGCCGTGACTTCGCCCACTACTTGGGTGCCGTTCAAGGTCATCAAGACCAGATCGCCCGGCGTCAGCCCTATCAGCGAATCGTTCACGGCTTGCGGCGTGGCCACGCCGCTCGGCAAGCAATTCGTCGGAGGAAAAGTCGGGACGACCCCCAGCACCGGCGCGGTGGCCGGCCCGAAGGTCACGTGCCCCAATGCCGACACGGTCGCCTGGTAGCAATTCAAGTAGAACGTCGTGTCCGAGTACACCACCGTGACCACATCGGTGGCGTTTGGGTTGCTCGAAAGCGTCGGCCCGAGAGTGTATCCCGGGATCAGCCCGTAGAGAGTTGGCGTTGCACCCTGCAAGGGATACGTCCCCGGGCTGGTGTTGCTGACGCCGAGGTAACACTTCGCCTGATCGCAGCCATACTCCGGAGTAGTGATCGTTGGAGGGCAGGGGGATCTGCGCGCCTTGGCCCAGGCCCGCGCCGGCCAGGCTCAGGTCCTTGATCAGTATGTCGGAGGCGGCCCGAAAATCCTGCTGCAACTCCGCCCGCTGCGAAACCGTCCAGGTCGCGCCCACCGCTTGGGTGTAAAGTTGCACCGCCGCGCCCAGCACCAGCGTGCCCAGCGCCACTGCGATCGTCATTTCCAGCAGGCTGAATCCACTCTCGCGCTTTGTCGATCGATCGCTCATAGCTCCCCTTTACTGGTACTGCGAAATGAACGAATTCAGAACGTAGGTTTTCGGCTGGCGCGTCGTCGAAGTCGAGTACTGCATGGTGATCGTCACGCTGCGCAGCGAAGTTATCATGTTGTTATTCGCGTCGTACACCGGCGAAATCTGAATGGCGCGCTGATACCCAGTCAAAGGGATCTTCACATCGTCCGCGTCCCCATAGTTCCCATCGGGTCCTGGTGCTTCAAGCGTTTCCTCGCCTGCGTTCGAGTCATCCGCCGTCCCAAAGATTCCGTCCGTTCCCGAGTTGTAGATCGGTTGAAATTGCGGACTGGTCGAGATGCCCACGAAGATGCCGCAGGGTGAGGGAGTGCTGGTGCAGTACTGGGTGCCCGAAGCATTCTGGATTGCGTCCCAGCTAATCTGCGACGTGTTGCGCGCGGTCACGATACTCTCGTACGCCTCGTTCGCCAGTTGCTTGGCGATCATGTCCTGCTGTGACGTCTGCGTCGAAGCCATAGCCAGCCCGAACACACCCAGCAGACTCACCAGTCCCACGGTCAGGATGACCATCGAGACCATGACTTCGATTAGCGAGAATCCGCTCTCCGCTTGCTTTCGCGCGCGAGCCTTCACGCCGCGCTCCATCATTGCCGTAGCCATTGATAGCCTCCTCCCGACTTGCCGTAGAGCCGCCATCCACGAATGCGGCCCGTCCCGCCCCACAGCGTGAGTGCCCGCGAACTCATCAGATCTCCCGTCCGCGCGAGGTACACCACGCCTCCATCCCAAGTGCCCGGACAACTTCCGTCGCCGTTCGTGCCCGGTGCCCTCTGCGACGAACCATCCGCGCAAAAGTAAATCGTGGTGGCTCCTCCGGTGCCGACGCCGTTGATCGTCCAGCCAAAATCGATGGCCGTCGTCCCCGATCCATAGCCGTCGGGAACCGCCGTGGCGGCCGTGGGAAGCCCGGTTTGCGCGACGAACGACACGTCTGAAGGCAATTGATAGACCACCGTATTCTGATCGCCCTGAAATCCGGCCACCGTCGGCGCCACCGTGATCGTGTTGGGCGTGACGCTGTTGGAAAACGTCACCGAGTACGATGCCCGCTGCGCCACCGAGGTGTCGCGCGCCAGGCGCATCGCCGCCAGCGTCGTGTTATATGCATTGGTCACATGCTGCTGATTCAGCAGCGGAATGAAGCTGATGACCGAGACCACCGACACGATGATGGAAATCGCCAGCACCACCACCATTTCCAGCAAGGTGAAGCCGCTTTGCCGATGCCTGCGATGCACCGCATTTGGTTCCTGGCTTCTCATAAGCATTTGCCCATCCTGCGGCTCCCCGTTGCGTAAAACAAAATCGTCAAAACAAACTCGTATAACTGGAATTCGTCAGCCGGATATCTTCCCGCGACCCTTTGCGGATCGCCGTACCGACACCTGACCGACTAACTCGATGGTAGGAACTGTTCCGTGGCACGTCAAAGTACCGGGGTACACCGGCCATTCGCACACTGTCTCTTAGTAACGTAATTCCAGGAGAGTTACGATCGTGCCATGCGGCGCCCGCATGCCAATGCTCCGTTTCGCCGCGCCCACGCCGCAGTTCGGAATTGAGTCTGCTTCTGCGAATGACGGCCTGCGTTCAAAGAGAATTCCACAAAACGTTCTGACAGCTTACGCCCCGCTAACGGAAATCGAAAGATGACTAAAGTCCCAAAAGCGAGGAGAAAAGTAAGGACAAGACCATCAGAAAGAAAGTCTAAATTGCATCCCACCGTGACGCAGGTAACTTGTCGTTGGCACCGACTCTCACTTACCATGCTGTTACTATGGACCTACGCGCCCTAGTGGTGTGCCCGGATCAAGACTCAGCCAGCTTGCTCATGCTCATCCTGTCCGAGATGGGGATGGCGGCCGAACTTACGCCTTCGATCTCCCGCGGATTAGAACTGCTCGACAGCCAGCGCTTCGATGCCATTGTCCTCGATTATCGCGCCGATCAGAGTTCCGAGGAATTCCTGGCGCACTTGCGGCTGTCCGCCAAGAACCGCGCGAGCATGCTAATTGCCGTCGTCGATAGCGAGTTCAACGCCCGGCCCGTGTTCGGGCTTGGCGCCAACTTTGTTCTCTATCGCCCGCTCTCTTCCGAGCGCACCCGCATCAGTTTGCGGGCTGCCCGCGGCCTCATGCGCCGCGAACGCCGCCGCGCGCCCCGCAAGCCCGTCCATTCGACGGCCAACATCGCCTATCCCGGAGCGCCGGAACTGAACGCCGTCTTGACCGACCTCAGCGACGGCGGAACTTCGTTCCACACCGCCAACCGCCTTCCGTCCGCATGCAAGGTTTATTTCGAGTTCGCTCTTCCCGGTCAGCAACAACTGGTGCGCTTGTCGGGTGAGGTGGCTTGGCAGGACGCGAGCGGCCGCAGCGGAATTCGTTTCCTCGACGTTCCCCAGGCTTCGCGCCGCCTCATGCAGACCTGGCTTCAGCAGAATACTGGCCGCCCGGCGACCGGATTGCCGGCCCAGTCGTCCACAGGCCGGTCCTCTGACGCTCAGTCGTCTGAGGCTCAGTCGTTCGCGACCCAGTATCGCTCCGAGCGCGAGTCGAAGTCCGAGTCAGCCGATTCCATACAACTCTCCAACGCCGGCAACCGCCGCGGAGAGCAACGTTTCGCCTGCAAACTGGGAGCGGAGGTCTACAGCCTCGGCACCAGCGTCCCCAATCGCTGCGCCCTGTCCGATATCAGCGAGGGCGGTTGCTACGTTGAAATGCCAACCCCACTCTCCGGGCAGTCGGGCGTGGAGATTGTGGTCCGTACCGCCGACACGAAATTGAGAATCAGGGGGCAGGTGCTGGCCACCCATCCCGGTTTTGGCATGGGCGTGCGCTTCATGTTCCGCGATTCCGGCGAACGCGAAGAAATTCTTCGCCTGCTCGCAGTTCTCTCCACCGGTCCGGAGCTAGACGAACAGCCCCGCTGATCGGGAGTTCTCATTCCACTGAAGTTTGCAGTTTGCGGTTTGCACGTATGACAAACGTTCAAGGCGCCGCTCCGCCTACGCCGGCTGCTTTTTCTCCGCCACTGCCCGCCGAAAATATTCCAGCGAAAGCTTCAGCCCGCTTTCCAGTTCCACTTTCGGCTCCCATCCGAGCAGCCTCTTTGCTTTCGAAATATCCGGACATCGCTGCTTCGGGTCGTCCTGGGGCAGCGCTTCGAACTTGATCTGGCTCGCCGACCCCGTCGTCGCAATCACTTTACGCGCGCACTCCAGAATCGTGAACTCCGTCGGATTCCCAATATTCACTGGTCCATGTTCCGGCGACCGCGCCAGGCGCAAAATCCCATCCACCTCATCGCTGACGTAGCAGAAGCTGCGCGTCTGGCTGCCATCGCCGTATATCGTAAGACTTTCCCCACGCAGCGCCTGGCACATAAAGTTCGGAATCACCCGCCCGTCGTTGATCTGCATCCGCGGCCCATAGGTATTGAAGATGCGCAGAATGCGCGTGTCCACCTGGTGATAACAGTGATACGCCATAGTCACGGCTTCGGAAAACCGCTTCGCCTCGTCGTATACCGACCGCGGCCCGATCGGATTCACATTTCCCCAGTACGTCTCCGTCTGCGGATGCACCAGCGGATCGCCGTAGCACTCCGAGGTCGATGCCATCATGAACTTCGCGCCGCACTGCCGCGCCGTTTCCAATGCTTCAAACGTTCCATACGATCCCACGCGCAGGGTTTCGATACCGTGTGCGGTATAGTCGACCGGGCTCGCCGGGCTCGCGAAGTGGAACACATAATCCAATGCGCCCCACTCGCCGGGCTGGCAAACATCTTTCTCCACAAATTCAAATCGCGAGTCGTTCCGCAGATGCTCAATGTTCGCCAGGCGCCCCGTCAGCAGATTGTCGGCCGCCACCACCGCATAGCCCTCGCCCAGCAGCCCATCGCACAAATGCGATCCCAGAAAGCCTGCCCCTCCCGTGACCAGCGCACGTTTTGTGTTCACGGATTGCGTGTTCATGAGTTGCGTATTCGCGATTTCACGCGCGCTCGCTTTTCTTAGGACGCGTCCCCGCCGTCAACTCCTCCGTCAACGCCGCCGGACGCCCCACACTGTAATAAGAGAACCCGTGCTCCACCATCACCGCCGGATCATACAGATTCCGCCCGTCCAGCACGATCGGATACTTCACCAAGCGTGCGCAGACGTTCCAGATCAAGCGCCGCGAACTCTTCCCACTCCGTCAGGATCAGCAGCGCGTCCGCGCCTGTCGCCGCCTCATATGCATCCGACGCGAACTCGACGCCCGATTTCAATACTTCTTTCGCCCGCTCCATCGCCGCCGGATCGTAGGCGCAAATGCGGCAGCCCTCGCGCAGCAGTTCCTGCACCAGCAACATCGCCGGAGACTCCCGAATATCGTCAGTCCCGCCCTTGAACGCCAGCCCCAGCACGCCCAGTCGCTTGCCCCGGAAAGTCCACAGCACGCTCCGCACCTTGCGCAAAAACCGGTGCCGCTGATCTTCATTAATACGAATCACTTCTTCCAGCAGCCGGAAGTCGTATCCGTTCTCCTTCGCGACTGCCCGGAACGCCATCAGGTCTTTCGGAAAGCACGACCCTCCATACCCGATCCCCGGATTCAAGAATCGCGGCCCGATCCGCGAATCCGTCCCAATCCCGTCGCACACTTGCTGCACATTCGCCCCCACCGATTCGCAGATCGACGCCACCGCATTGATAAAAGAAATCTTCATCGCCAGAAATGCGTTGGAAGCGTGCTTGATCAGTTCCGCGCTCTGCGTACTGGTGACGATCAGCCGCGGCGGCGCTTTGCCCGAGGCCGCTTCCGGACGCGGAATCGCATCCCCGCGCCCGTAATACCATCCGCTGGTCAGCGGCCCGTAGATCTGGCGCATCACCTCCGCGGCCCGCTCGCTCTCCACTCCCACCACGATGCGGTCGGGATAGAGAAAATCCGTAACCGCCGTCCCCTCGCGCAGAAATTCCGGATTCGAAGCCACATCGAAGTGCGAGGGATCGGCCCCGTTCCTCATGATGATGGTCCGGATCCACTGGCTCGTATACACCGGAACCGTGCTCTTCTCGACCACCACCTTATACCCGTCGACGCCTCCAGAAATTTCCCGCGCCACCGACTCTACATAGGAAAGATCGGCGTCCCCACTCTCGGTCGGCGGTGTCCCAACCGCGATGAACACGGCTTCGCTCTCTCGCGTGGCCGCCTGCAAGTCGCCGGAAAACTTGATGCGCTGTCCCCGGTGCCGCGCCAGCAACTCGGGCAGAAATTTCTCATGAATCGGTACCTCGCCGTTCCTCAGTGCGGCGACTTTCTCCTCGTCGTTATCGACCAGGACAACCTCGTGTCCCAAATCCGCAAAACACACTCCCGTCACCAACCCGACATATCCGGAACCGACCACTGCGATGCGCATAGCGAGCCTTCTCCCTTGAATCTGTATTTGCACCTCCGGCTCGTCGGTGTGCACTTCTTAATGTAGCAGTCTTGCCACCGCTGACAGCGTCTCTATTGTCAGAACCGCATCCACCGAACCCAGGAATGGGAATTCGAATCTCACAAAAAAATAGTACCGCCATCACCGCCGTAAAGTCCGTGAGCCCATGTGTGGATCTCCCCAAGGTAACCATCGCGCAGGGAAGCGCCTGTTAACCCCTCCCCGGAGAACAGCTAAACTACAATGGCCGACTCTTCATGACGAGATTTGCTGCTATTTTGTTTTTGTGCGCGCTGCCGCTCTTCTGCCAGAGCAATAGCGGCGAATTGCGCCTCAAAGTGACCGATCCGGCCGGTCTTGCAGTGAAAACCACAGTTCAGATCGCCAGCAAGGCGAATGGTTATCGAAATAATCTGGCCACCAGCGATGAGGGTCGCCTGGATGTGCAGCGCCTGCCTTACGGCATCTATCAGCTTGAAATCAAGCAGCCTGGGTTTGCGCAGATATCCGAATCTGTCGATATTCATTCCTCGATTCCGGCCGAATACACAGTCCAACTCGAGTTGCCTACGGTGAATCAGGCGGTGACTGTGAGCGCGGCCAATACGTTGATCAATCCCGATCAAGCTGGCGCTGTTAGTCAGATTGGTTCCGACCTCATCCAAAACCGGCTCAGTTCGATCCCGGGCCGTTCCCTGCAGGATCTGGTGAATTCGCAGCCCGGCTGGCTGTACGAGGGAAATGCCGTGCTCCATCCGCGCGGCTCGGAATATCAGACACAGTTTGTGGTGGATGGCGTCCCTCTGACAGACAATCGCTCGCCGAGCTTCGGACCCGCGATTGATGCGGACGATGTGCAATCGTTGACCATCTACACCGCCGGCATCCCTGCGGAATATGGCCGAAAAATGGGGGGCGTCGTCGAGGTCAACACGCTGCAGGATTCGCAGCCGGGTTTCCACGGCCAGTTAGTGCTTTCCGGCGGCAGCTTCGATCCGGCCGGCGCTTCGGCACAGGGGCAGTACGTCTTGGGGGAAGAATACCTTCGGCGCCAGCGCCAGCGGCAGCATGACGGACCACTATCTGAATCCCGTGGTGCCGCAAAACTATTCGAATACGGGCACGCTGGGAGATTTTTCGGTCAATTACGAGCGCGACTTGACGTCGAAAGATCGCTTGCGGTTCATCGTTCGCCATGAGCTTTCGCGCTACGACATTCCGAACGAACAGCGCAGCAGGCAGCCGCGGGCCAGCGCCAGACGGCCGATAACATCGAGACGATGGGAATCGCCTCCTACCAGCACACGTTCTCGTCCAATGCGGTGGCCGATTTTCGCGCGATGGTGCGCGACAACGCGAATGATTTTAACTCAAACCCAGAGTCGACTCCCATCGAGGTCTTTCAGCACAATTTCTTCCGCGAAGCATACTTCAAGGGGACCGCCACCGTCGATCATGGCCGCAACGAATGGAAGTTTGGGGTTGAGTCGGACAACCTGTTTCTAAACGAAAATTTCAGCTACAACATTACCGATCCAACGCAATTTGATCCACGGCACACCCGACCGACCTTCAGCTTTCTGGGAAGTCGCCCTGACCTCGAGCAATCCGCATTCGTGCAGGACCAGATCCGTCTGAGGAACTGGACCATCAATGCCGGACTTCGCTGGGATCACTACCAACTCCTGCTGAATCGTCATGCGGTAGATCCGCGCCTCTCGATTTCGCGCTATTTCAAGTCCGCTGATCTGCTTGCTGCATTTTTCCTATGATCGAGTTTTTCAGACGCCCGTCCTTCGAAAACATTCTGCTTTCGAGTTCGACCGCAGTCGAATCCATCGACCCAAGTCAATTTCCTGCGGCGCCCGGTCGAAGTCTTCGGAAGGGAACTACTACGAAGCCGGTTTAGCGAAGGTGCTCCTCGGCAAAGTTCAAGCTGGACGCCAACTATTTCCGCCGCCTTGTAGTCCAACTATGCGGATGACAATCAGATCGATAACACCAGCATCAGTTTCCCGATTGCCTTCCGCAGAAGGCCATCATCTATGGAGCGGAAGCGAAACTCGATCTTCCCGATTGGCGCAGCTTTTCGGGTTTCGTGAGCTATTCCTATACTCTCGGCAATGCCTGGTTCCCCGGTGACAGGCGGCTTGTTCTTAGGCGATGACGTCACGGCGGATTGCGCCTACCGGCCACTTTCCCCGATTCGCAGGATCAGCGCAACACGGTTCGCGGACGCCTCCGCTACCAGGTCAAACCGCGCTTCTGGATCGCGGGCGGATTCCATTCGACAGCGGCTGCCATTTGATTTCACTGCGATCCAGCTTTAACCTTGAGCAATGCTTCTACGGGCCAGATTACCGCCAGACTTACGGACAGGTCGTCTGGATCGCCTCAACTTTGCCCGTGAGCCGCATCCATCCTGCCTTTCAGGTCAATGCTTCGGCGGGCGCGGATGTTTATAAGTCGGACCGTCTGAATATGCGGTTCCAGATCGATGGACAGAACCTTACCAACATTCTTAACGTCATCGACTTCGGGGGTCTTTTTTCCGGCAACGCCATCGGACCGTCGCGCAGCGCAGCCATGCGCCTTACTTCTACTTCTAGCGCGTCTATCTTCTAGCGCGTCTGCGAGCGATTACAAAACCACACGTTCACGACAATTCCCAGTTGCATATCGCCCCAACCCGAGTGTAAAGTCGCCGATACGGTGGCGTCGCGCGCGGCGTCCGGTCGTGCGGATGGCACCACCCGCGGAAGGGGGGATTGGCAATGCCCACAGCGATTCCACTCCACGTCAACGGTCAGGCAACACGAGTGACGGTCGATGATCCCGACATGCCGTTGCTCTATGCGTTGCGCGACAACCTGGGACTGCACGGGCCGCGCTTCGGCTGTGGCGTCGGGCAGTGCGGATCATGCACCGTACACCTTGACGGCAAGCCGGTGCGCTCCTGCGTGACGCCGCTCTCGGCGGTCGGCAAGAAAAAGATCGTGACCCTGGAAGGCTTGGGCACAACCGGCAAGCTGCATCCCGTCCAGAAAGCATTCATCGAAGAGCAGGCCGCGCAGTGTGGCTACTGCATCAATGGCATGATCATGGAAGCGGCCGCCCTTCTCGCTTCGAACAAGAAACCCAGCGATGCTCAGATCAAGCAGGCGCTCACCCACAATCTGTGCCGTTGCGGTACCCACCTGCGCATCGTGCGCGCCGTCAAGCGCGCATCTGCTGGCGTGTGAAGGGAGGACGACCATGCAGTTCGCAAAGCCAAGCCGCCGCGACTTCTTGAAGGGCACGGGCATCCTGATCGTTAGCTTCTCCCTGCCCTCACTGTCTAAGACAGCCTTCGCCCAGAGCGGAACTCCGGCAAACACAAAGACAAAGACGGTTGCACTCGACGATGTGGATGCCTTCCTGGCGATCGACCCCACCGGCGGCGTGACGCTCTATTCCGGCAAGGTCGATCTGGGCACCGGCATCGGCACGGCGTTGACTCAGATCGTGGCCGAGGAACTGGACGTCCCGCTTCGCACGCGTGCACGTCATTGAGGGGGACACTGCCCTGACGCCCGCGCAGGGCAAGACCTGGGGCAGCCTCTCGATCCAAAACGGCGGCATGCAGATTCGCCAGGCTGCCGCCACCGCCCGCCACGCCTTGCTGCAAGAAGCGGCCAAACAGCTCGGAGTGCCATCCGAGGATCTCATAGTCGAGCAAGGCACCGTGCGGTCGCGCAGCGGCGGCAAGCAGGTCACCTATGGCGAACTGATCGGCGGCAAAACATTTTCACTGAAGCTGGACAAGCAGGCGCCGCTCAAGGACCCAGCGACGTACAAGATCGTGGGGCAGCCAGTTCCCCGCTTCGACATCCCGGAAAAGATGACGGGCCAATTCACTTACATGCACGATTTCAAGGTGCCCGGCATGCTGCACGGCCGTGTCGTGCGGCCGGCGGCCATCGGCGCCACTTTGCTGAGCGTAGATGAGAGTTCGGTCAAAGACGTTCCCGGCCTGGTCAAGGTAGTGCGCCAAGGTAATTTTCTGGGCGTAGTGGCCGAGAGCGAGTGGGGCGCCATTCGGGCGGCGCAGAAACTTAAGGCGAACTGGTCCAACTGGGAAGGCCTGCCGGAGCAAAGCAAACTGTGGGAGCATGTCCGCGCCACCAAGGTCAACAAGGACGATGTCACCAGCAACGTCGGCAACGCCGAGCCGGCGCTCGGACAGGCCGCCAAACGGCTCAGCGCGACCTACAACTTCGCCATCCACACGCACGGCTCCATCGGGCCTTCCTGCGCGGTTGCGGAAATCAAGGACGGCAAACTCACCTGCTGGTCCTCCAGCCAGGGGACGCACGATCTGCGCCAGCAGCTCGCGGCCATGCTCTCCATGCCGGACACCGACGTGCGCGCCATCTATGTCGAAGGCTCCGGCTGTTATGGCCGCAACGGCCATGAAGACGCGGCCGCCGACGCCGTCTTGCTGGCACGCGCCGTGGAGCGGCCGGTGCGCGTGCAGTGGATGCGCGACGACGAGCATGGCTGGGACCCGAAAGGGCCGCCGACGCTGATGGACCTCCAGGCTGGGCTCGACGCGAACGGCAATGTCGTCGCCTGGTATTCCCAGGTCTACGTCCCTGAAAGCGCGACCGGCAGTGTCAATGTCAAGCTGGTGGCAGCGGAACTGGCCGGGCTGCCGCATGAGACCGGAATGGTTCCCGGCAACATCATCCAAAACACGGCCATACCCTACACGTTCCCCAACGTGCGCACGGTAGCGCACCGGCTGGCTGAAACCCCGTTCCGTCCGTCTTGGATTCGCGCCCCGGGACGCATGCAGAACACCTTCGGCAATGAATCGTTCATGGATGAGCTTGCCGCCGCGGCCGGCGCCGATCCACTGGAGTTCCGGCTGCGTTACCTGAACGATCCGCGCGGTGTCGAACTGCTGAAGCGGCTGGCGAGCTTCGCGCAGTGGCAGAGCCGATCGTCCGGACAATCGTCGCCGAAGCAAAAGAGTGGCGACGTTGCCACCGGCCGCGGCCTTACCTACATCAAGTATGAGCTCGCTCGTACCTATGTAGGGGCGGTCGCCGACGTGGAGGTGAACCGCAAGAGCGGCGAAATCCGCGTCAAGCATTTTGCCGTCGTGCAGGATTGCGGGCAGATCATCAACCCCGACGGCGTCAAGAACCAGGTCGAAGGCAACGTGACGCAGACCGTCAGCCGCGTACTGAAGGAGGAAGTCACGTTCGACCGCTCGCGGGTGACCAGCCTCAACTGGGCAAGCTACCCGATCTTGACCTTCCCGGAGATGCCGGATGTGGACATCGAGCTGATCGACCGGCCGACGGAGAAGCCTTGGGGCGTGGGCGAGCCGTCCGCTGCCGTCGTGCCCTCCGCCATTTCGAACGCAGTGTTCGATGCGGTGGGGGTGCGTCTGCGCTCGGTGCCCTTTACCCCGGCCAAGGTGCGCGCCGCTATGCAGAGTGCCTAAGGTGCGAAGTCTGGTCAGCTAAGGCGGGTGTATACTCAGCCGGACCTGGGAGCCAAATTAACTCTCCCGGAAGAGTGGGGGCTTCGCGATGCAACCTGATGCTTCGTCTGGCGCGCCGTTGACGCCTGCAATCGTCTTCGAGAATCTACAAGCCTTTCAACGGACCTTCGCGCTGAAGGCGGCTATCGAGTTGGACGTGTTCCGCGCCGTGGGCCAAGGGCCGGGTGACGTGTCCTCGATCGCGCGCCACGCCTCGGCCTCGGAGCGCGGCATTCGCATTCTGTGCGACTTCCTCGTCGTCTCTGGACTTCTCCAAAAGGTGGACGGGCACTATCGGCACACGCCGTCCAGTGCGGCATTCCTGGACCCCAGCTCGCCGGCCTGCCTGGCTTCGATTGTTCGTTTCCTGTCGCTTCCGGCGCTGCGCGAGCCCTATGAACATCTCGCCGACATCGTGCGTAAAGGCAGGACCGTGCTGCCGGGCGAAGGCTCGGTGGAACCCGAGAACCCGATCTGGGTGGAGTTTGCGCAAAGCATGGCTCCCATGATGGCGCCCATGGCGGGGCCGTTGGGGGCCATCGTGCTGGAAGGCCGCACCGGACCGATGCGCGTGCTGGACATCGCCGCTGGCCACGGATTGTTCGGCATCGAAATCGCCAAACAAAACCCGCAGGCGCATGTGACCGGGCTGGACTGGGCGCCGGTGTTGCGGGTAGCGCTCGAAAACGCGCGCAAGGCTGGCGTGCACGACCGCTACGACATGCTGCCGGGCAGCGCATTTGAGGTGCCGTTCGGCGGTCCCTACGACACGGTGCTGTTGACCAATTTCCTGCATCACTTCGACGTGGAGACCTGTGTCGGGCTGCTGAAGAAAGTCCGCGGCTCGCTCAAGCCCGGCGGATGTGCAGCGACGCTGGAGTTCGTGCCCAATGAAGACCGCGTCTCGCCCCCGATGCCTGCAGCCTTCAGTATGACCATGCTGACGTCAACCGCGGCCGGAGATGCGTACACCTACCGCGAACTGTCGGATATGCACACCAAGGCTGGTTTCAGTGGCGTGAGGGCCCATCCCATCCCGATGAGCCCGCACACCATCGTGATGGCGCGGGCCTAGGGAGCGTTTGCCATCCGCTTGAATGTTTCCGGATTGTTTCTTCCTGAATGAGTCACTCGGACGTGATTCTTCGAGTTTGCGATGTCAGCGGAATGGTTTGATAATGGCCTGATCGTCAGGCACCCAGCCCATGAAGAAACATCCGCGACAAGCTCGCAGCCATACGGGAAAGTCGGATCGGCTTTCGGCCCAGCGGATAGGCTTTCGGCCCAGGAAGACCGGCGCCGCCCTCGTTTCTCCCGCGAGCTTTCCGTGCTTTACGAAGACGACGCGGTGGTCGTTCTCGACAAACCAGCCGGACTTCTGGCTGTGCCGGTTAAGGGCTCCGATACTCCGTCCGCCTTGTCTCTGCTTGTCGCAAAACTCAAACTGAAGAGACAGCGAGCCTTGGTCGTGCATCGCATCGATCGGTTTGCTTCCGGGGCTCTGCTATTTGCCAAGACCGGTCCGGATCGAGATGTGTTGGTGCGACAGTTTCTCGCGCATACTCCCGTAAGGAAATATCTCGCGGTACTGCGCGGCCGTCTCGGCGGTGAGGCAGGGACGCTCGTGCATTATTTTCGACGGGAAGGAATGTTCCAACAGTTGCGCACGGCGAGAGACCCGCGGGCGGCTCGTGCCGAACTTCGATATTCCGTCGAACGCCTTTTTTCGGATGCTTCGCTCGTCCGGGTTGAGCTGGTGACAGGATTGCAGAATCAGATCCGAGCGCAATTTTCGGCGATCGGCCACCCGGTTATCGGCGATAGGAAATATCACCGGGCGGAATCGTCGGAGCAGCTAATTGCTCGCGTCGCTCTTCATGCCGCATATCTTGAGTTTGTCCATCCGCGCTCGGGGGAGAGCGTCGCGATCGACTGCAAACTCCCCCCGGATTTTCAGCATTTGGTTCGAGAATTATCGCGATCAAGCCGTGCGGGCCGATGATGATACCAAGATGATGCGCGATGGGAATGGCTTCCTGAAGAGTCGTTGAACTCTGGGTACGGACCATCCCTACACACGCGGGGAGGACATCGAAGGGCCGCGGACTTATACCACCGTCCACTACCACTGTCCACCATCCATCCGAGACAGAGCTCACAGATCGTTAGAACGAATAGCGGTATTCGAGCCGGACTATGTGCTCGTACCAAACCGAGTGCGTGACCGCTTGCCCGAATCCCACATAGACGGAGTTGTGTCTGCCAAATGAGGTGCGCGCTCCAATCTTGAGATTGACAATATTGGTGCCGCTGGCATCGGCCAGGATGTCGGGAGAGGTGCTCGGTTCCAAGTAGCTCGAGGCCGCCGAGCACGTGCCAGCCAAACAACTCGACCACGGGTGCAAACTTAATGTTCTCGCGATTCACCAGTTGATAGCTGGGCCCGAAGCCGTAAAAAAAGATGTCGCCGGCATAGTTGGCACCCGTGCCCGAGAGGCTGGAGCCGTTGATTGGGTGCCAGCCCCCGATCTGGGACTCGACCGCCCACCGCTCGGAAAGTCGCTGATAGTAGAGCAGCGAGGGCTCGATGCTGTAGTGGGCCGTGCCCAGTCCTCGAGAACCATCCCCGGACGGGAAGTAAGCTTTGAATTGGAAGGTCAATGAGTGATCGGAAGACGCGGTCACGGCCAGCTTGAATCCAGCTCGAACGTCGCTAATACCCGACTGGTTCGAGAAAGGAGCTACTGTCGCTGAGAAATGTGCCGGGAATGAAACTCTGCGGCTGAATCCAACGGATCGGGACTTCGGTGAAAACCGAGAAGCGGCGGACCGGTGCATATTCCGCCTGAAAATAGAGCTGCTGAAAATTTATGTCATTCGAGGCGCCGGGCTTCGGCCCCGGCGCATTTCCTCCAAAGCAACCGCATTGCGGGTAGAAGAACTCGGCGCGATCGGGAGCATTATCTTTGAAGCCCGCGTCGAAGCGAATTCGAACCTGCGAACCGACGATGGCGTCGTCAACGTAGCCGACCATGCTGCCCTCAAGGGGCGGCCCGGAGGGTTCCTTGGCCGGCGCCGTTTTCTGGCTCTGAGTCGACTTGCTGGTTTGCGGCGGCTGCGGATCCGGCTGCGACTCAGCCACAGACGGGGATGTCCCGCTCGCACTGGACGTCATGGAGGCTTCCGCCAAGCCTCCCGTCGAAGAAGCATCTCCCAACGGCGAGGCGCCCGGTCCCGGCTGCTCTTTCATCCGGCTCAAGCCCGTCTGCTGCGCGGTCAGCATTATTGGCAGAAACGACGATAGAATTAGAATCAGCCTTCTCATGGTTTGTCTCCTTGCAGAGTCTTTGTTCCCTGATTTCTGTTCAGCCATGCAGCCATCTTCGCAAGGCCCCACGACCTGCAGCAGAGTCTGACTTCTGCCCAATCTCGCAATTTGCCGCCAAGATTAGCATACTAACGTGGAATTCGGGATAGTGATGAGTCGCTTTTACCCCGCCCTCGAACATCTCCAGTTCCTGCTGAGATTCCGCTACGCCTTCTTGACCTCCGGCTTTCAGGAGCGCTCGCGGAACTTCCGAGCTTTATCTCGTTCCCTGGCCAGCGAAGAAGAAGCAGCAGGCGTGGCCAATTCCTCGAAGAGAGTGAGCGCCTGTTGATTTCTCTGCCTTGCCAGCGTCCATCTGTTTTTCATTCACACAGCAAGATTGCCATGTTGTCATAAAACTGCGCCAGTTCCATCTTGTATTCCCGATTGCCGGGTTCTTTCTTGCAAAGGCCCTCGTGAATCGCAATGGCGCGTTCGTACAACTGGTGCCGCCTCCGGCATTCGCTTCTCGTGTACCAGCAGGTTGGCAAGGTTATTGTAGGCGCGGGCCAAGTCCTGCGACGGTGGCGGATTTTTGTTTCCGGCCGAGGCATCCGTGTTCTTCTCCGCTAACGGCTCGAGCAGCCCAACCGCCTGGCGGAAGTCCGATTCCGAATGGTTGAGATCTGTGCTGTAACGGAGGATGCCGCGGTTGTAGTAGGTGCGGGCCAGTTCCTGCTGGTAGCTGGAATTCCCTGGTATCTGGTGCACCAGTTCCTGCTGCAGGCGTAAGGCGTTGTCATATTCGTTTTCCGCATCCGCGCGGGTGTACGGCACGGGCTTCTGCGCTTCTTCCAGCCAAATCCTTAGGGTCTCGCCCAGCCAGTTATAGGAGTAGGCCTCCGCTTGCCGGTATTCGGGATTGTCGGGATGCTGCTTGGCCAGGCTCTCCAACTCGGTTATCGCCAATTGGTACTCATTCACTGCGTCTTGATACTTCCCCAGTAAACGATTGATATCACCCAATCGGGTTCGCGTCCGTGCCGTTTCCAGGCGAAATTTCTCGTTGCCGGGGTTCTGCTTGCTTAAGTAGTTGACATAGAAATCCTTTGCCTTCTCCAACAGGCCTTGCCGGAATTCCTCCATCTGCGGAGTGTCAGCCGCTTCGCGCGCCTGCTGGCTGCCGGCCGACGATAAGCTCTCATCCACCGCGGTCTTGGCTAGCTGCAGATTGGCTTCAGCACGGCGCTTTTCGCTCCAGGCGAAAAAAGCCAGGGACACAGCAATCACCAGCATGATTCCGAGGACCGCAGCAGCCCATTGGACGTGCCTCAGCTTTCTCTTTCGTTCCTGTTCCCGTTCGGCCTCAAACCGCGCTCGTTCCTTCTCACTGCGATCCAGAAACTCCATCGCGCGTGCGAAGGACGAGTCGTAACGCTGCGCCCAAGCCGCGGTGGGGTGGTCTTGCTCTTTCCACCGGACACCAAGTTCAAGTTCGGGGTTGTGCCAAAGACCCGCCGTGCCTTCCGCAAACCAGGCGGAAGCCTGCGAGAGCCGCGCATAGACCTGGGCGGATGCCCGCTCTTCTTCCGCCCATGCGATCAAGCGGATCCAGCAGCGCATGAGACTCTCGTGTGACAAATCGACAATCGATCGGGACTCGAGCGACGTTGCTGCCGGCGGCATCAGAAAACTCCGGCCGGGCCGTCGAAAAATCTCAACGATCTGGATCACTTCCGGCTCTGACGCTTCGCAAATAGCAGAGAGCTCCCGGATGGAGGTGGGCCGCCGGATGCCTCGGGGATCCGAAAAGGTGTCGGTCAGGGCCTTAAAGATCTGTTCCGCAATCTTGCGGTTGGCGTCGGAGTTGGTCTCGAGGAATGCCTCCTCGGCGTGCAGAGATAAGGCTTGGTGCAAGGTGCCAACCGCTTCGTAGTCGGCGATGTCGATAGGCTCATCGTGGTTCCGATCTGGTTCCGATGCTGGCTCCGATGCCGTTCCCAATGGTCCCAGGTTCGCATTAAGGCATGCTGCAAAACGGGAAGCTGGTCCTGATTGTCTCCCAAGTCGTTCAGCAAACGTAGCACCAGGCGCGGGGCGATCTCTCCGCGTGCGACCGCAATCGGGCCGGTAATGGCGGAACGCAGCTCGTCGCGAGTCATGCGCGGAACCAGGTATTGACCTGCATTGACGGCCTCCGGCAGACCCGGAAACTCCATGCAGTCGCCGATGAAGTCTGAGCGCATGGTCAGCACAACGTAGATCGGGACCTCCGGCTGACGCGTCGCTTCCAACAGCAGCTTGACGAATGCCACGGCTTCGTCCCGCGAGTTCTCAATCTGGCGGCTTCGCCGGAAGCGGAACAGTTCCTCGAATTGGTCGACGATCACGAGCAGGTTGTCTTCGGGCGGAATTCTCGCCTGGCGCACCGCGTCCACCAGGCCTCGAGTACTGCGCCGCAGGGTTGCTTCCAGCAGCACGCGGTTGGTGCTGGCCATCTCTCCCTCGGTTCCCAGCACTCCGGATTGGTTGAGTGCCGCCGCCAGGTGTCCGATCGGGTCCTCCCCGGGCCGGAGCGTCGCAACTCGCCAGGTCGAGCCGGCATTTACCATGAAGCCGCTGTAAAGAGAGGGGATCAGACCAGAGCGGACCAACGACGATTTGCCGCTGCCGGAAGTGCCCACGACCGATAAAAATCGGCTGGCACGGAGCCGCCGCAGCAGTTCGTCGATCTCCTTTTCGCGGCCGAAAAAGAGATGATCTTCGTCGGGCTCGAAGGGACGAAGGCCCGGGAAAGGATTGAATAGCGATCCAGGTGGCATCAACCCTTCCTCTATTAGCCTTTCAGGCTAGAGATCAATGGCTGCAATGGCTCAGGGGAAAATCCGTCCCACTGCGGGATCACCAGCGCCTCGTGCGTTCGGAAGCGCTCCTTGTCGGGTGTTCTCGGAGGCACCAGGGAGATCGCCACGGTTGGCATGGGCTTGCTGCGGCCATAGCCGGGGCTCTTCTGCAGTTCCCGCAGCTTTCGGCGCAGCCAGCATTCGTTGCCGGAGCCATAAAGGATCAGGGCTCCGTCGCAACTCCGCAGGTTCTCTTCGTGATATTCGCGAATTTCCGCCTCGTCGCCCTCGAACACCGGACGGAGGACTTCCAATTTTTGCTCGAACAGAAAATCTTCCCAGGGCGAAGTGATGAGTGCGTCGCGCTGATCGTAGATGAGGTAGAGCCGCGCGTGCTCGCGGACTGCAACCACCGCAGTGCTCGGTCGGGTCGGTGCGGGCGCGGGCTCCGGCGCCGGCTTTTGTGCATCCTTCAGCCGCCCGTCGATCACGGTCCTCAGATCTTCGAGAAAGGTCTCCAGCAAGTCCGCTCCCTTTTGGATTCGGGGATCCATTCGAAGATGCTCAATGACCTTTTGTTGACGTTCGTCTTCTACTTGCAGGCCGGGAGGAATCCACAACAGGCGCGAAAAATCGGCCTGACTGCTTCTTTCGATCGCGAGTTCGTTTTGAATCTCCAGCAATGACTGCACACCTCCTTCAGGGACGAGGCTGAAATTCTTGCCTATCAAGTGAATCGACATCCGGCATTGCGCCAGATCCCGGCGAACCGCCTCCTTCACTTCCGATTCGACGTGCGGCAAGGGACCGGCGGGAAGCACGGTGTAACCGTGCTGCTGCAGATCTCTTTTGATGACTTCGCGCTGCTCCCTGAGATCGAAAGTGGTTTCCGCCAGAAAGACCGCTCCGTGACCATTATCAGGGGTCGGAACAACCGCCGTTCCGGAGGGCGCCAACATCTCGAGCAGGCAGCAGATATCGTGGGCCAAGTCATCCAGCCGCATCCAGAAATCCCTTTGCGCCTCGGGCCCGAATACTTCGTCCAATTCGCGCACTCTACCGGTGTCCGGATCGATGTTGAAGAACTGATAGCCCAACATGGACCCCAATTTCGGGGGGTGTAATTCCAAGGGGACGGGCGTCTTTAGGACCTTAAAGATGCGGGCCTTATTGCGAAAATGGACGCCACCCTGCTGTTCCGCCGCTTTCCAGAATTCCTCGAGTTCCCTCCGCGCCCATTCTGATTTAACGTAGCGAGGCGAGACCACCGATATCAGCGAGGCCACACGGCGGAGTCGCTCCATGAGCGTCTCCCCAAAAGCGTCGTTGCCTTGAAGCTTAGGATCGCGCCAGATTTCAGGCGGTTTGCCGAGGAGTTGTCCCACCCGAATCTCCAGTGCCCGATGCAAGTTCGTGACCCATCCCTTGCGCCCTTCAATCAGCTCCACATTATCCATGTGGGCATAGCTGATGAACGCATCCCCCTGAAAGTTCATGACTTCCTCCAAGTGGACGGTGAGAGGCGGTAGCTGCCAGTCGCGAAAGCTGAATCGAGAATGGGGGCCATAACAGGGGTCAATCTATCCGTTGTCCGAAGCGCAACTCCACGTTTGAGTCTTATAATCCAAGCCAAGACGATTAGCAAGTCTCTTCACCACAATGTCATAGACGCTCTCCGGGCGCCGTCTTGCGACGCTGGACGACAGCGGCGACCAGCTAAGAAGGCCTTCGACACCGCCGTATGCTAATCGACCTAGCCAATCCTACCGCTATTGCCACAGCGAGAATTGGGTAGTAGGTTTACCGGAACGGAGATCCAGCGATGGCTTATGACGTTTTCATCAGTTATGCGAAGGAAGACAAAATTGTCGCCGACGCGGTTTGCGCGACGCTTGAGTCGCACGCCGTCCGCTGTTGGATCGCTCCGCGCGACGTGCTCCCGGGCGTACCCTACGGCGAGGCGATTATTGATGCGATTCGCGGCTGCCGCGTCATGATTTTGGTCTTCTCCTCAAAATCAAACACCTCTCCCCACATCCCGAAGGAGATCGAAAGAGCCGTCAGCGCGGGCGTGGCCGTGATTCCGTTTCGCATCGAAGACGTGATGCCCGGCAAGTCCCTCGACTACTTCATTGGCAGCGTTCATTGGCTCGATGCGCTCACTCGACCACTCGAACAGCATCTCGAGCGGCTGGTACAGAACGTGCAGACGCTTCTTTCGCGAGACGCCGCGGTAATCGAACCCAGAAAATCATCCGCAATTGCGGCGCCCGCCCCATCCGTCGCGTCGGGCCCCGTGCGCCCTCCATGGCTCTATGCGGCGTTGGGTATCATGGCATTTCTCGTGATCGTGTTTGCTGTTCTGTTATTCGCCCGGAAGCCATCCAAAAACGCGCAGATCGCTCCTGCAGCGGTCAGCTTGACACCTCCTGCTGCCAGCCAACCGCCTCCAGCGGGAGCATCCCAACCGAGCGGAATATCGAGCGCAGACAGCAGCGACGCGGCGGCAGCGGCGAAACCGGCCGCCCCGGTCGCCGAGCGAAAAGAACCTAAGAATGGAGTCAATGATACCGCTCGCGTTCCTGCGCAGCCTGGAACTCCAGCCTCCCACGCTGCAGCCCCCTCAACCTCATCCGAGGATCTCCTTGATCAAGGCCTTTCCGCGTACAGGAGCAAACAGTTTTCGCAGGCCGCGGAACTTTACCGGAAGGCTTGCGATGGCGGCGAACGCAAAGGATGCCACGATCTTGGCTTGATGTACTACCGCGGTGAAGGAATGACGAAGAGATCTGACTCGTGCCGCCGATCTTTTCAAGCGCGCCTGTGACGCCGGCGGTACAGGCGGATGCCAGGATCTCGGCTTGATGTACTTCGCGGCGAAGGCGTGCCGAAAGATCTGACCCGCGCCGCCGATCTTTTACAAGCGCGCCTGTGATGCCGGCATTCCGCCAGCATGCACCGATCTTGCCGGATGTACCACGAGGGTGAAGGAGTGGCGAAAGATCTGAATCGCGCCGCCGATCTTTTCAAGCGCGCCTGTGACGCAGGCGGTTCAGTTGGATGCCTGGATCTGGGCACGATGTACTCGCGAGGTGAAGGCGTGCCCATGGATCGGAATCGTGCCGCCGATCTCTTCGAGAAAGCGTGCAATGCGGGCCTTAACCGGGGATGCGAAAATCTCGCCCGCTTGAAGAAGTAACTCCCCCACCTGACGGTGGATTCAGGCGCTTTGTGATGCCCTCAGTCAGCTTGGGTGGGTCGCCGTCGTGCGACGCAGGACGACGTAGGTCGGAAAGGTTCCGTACTTTTTTGCCATCGAAGTTTGACCCACATAATCGCAGCGAAACTCCTTTACCCCTTCCGCAGCCGCGAGTGCGGCAAATGTCTGACTGGCATAGACCTGACCTGTCGGAGTGATCGGCTCGATGCGCGCCGCCCGGCTGACGTTGGCTCCAATGTAGGTGGTGCGCTCGGTCACGGGATCGCGGCAGGAATAGACTAGTCCCGCGTGCAGGCCGATGCGAAGGTTCAAACCCGGCAGACCATGCTTTAACCAGTCGGTGTTGCGGACTGCGTCGCGTAAATCGAGAGCGAATTGGCCGGCATGCCGAACGTTCGAGAAAACAAAGTAAAGGCCGTCTCCCCAGGTGTTCTTGGTCAGAGGGCGATGCGCTGATTCTGCTGCTAGTCTGCCGGCCAGTCCAAGAAAGTGCTGAGCAAATAAAGGGACCTCTGCATCGGTAAGTTTACTGAATCCCTCCGCATCGGCAAAAAGTAAGGCTCGGATTTCCGGAGCAAATTCAGATGAGGCCGTCGCTGGCCTGGTTCGAGCCGGTCGTAGGAGACTGCAGCGGCCTGTTCAGAGACGGCTCGGGACACTCGCGGCGGAGAATCTCCTCCAAATTGATGACTTCCACGGGAAGACCAAGTTGCCGCCAGCGCTCCACTGTGCCTGCGGTGCCCCCTAAGCCTGTTCCCGACTTACCGTCCCATACGGCTACGGGCACAAGTTTGGTTTCGAGTTGCTCGGCGCGGACGCTGGCCAATCCATGAAGCATCAGATTGGCAAATTCGTAGGAGATGCCGCTACCCATCTGGGACTGCCTTGAAAGTTCCTGGGTATCCATCGCCTGCTGCGATTACCTTTTCCAGTCGTTTTGCCCAGTCGCCGCCTCGAACAATCTCGACACTGTCCTTTATAAAACGCTCCTTTTCATAGGGCAGGATCACGTGACTTTCGCCCTTCCTCTCCGACATGACTTCGTGGAAAAGGATGTCGGAGCCGCAGGCTCCGGAGGCATAGCCAAAGCCAGCGTTCAATTTGTTTAGACATTGCCGGATAGCGTCCTTCACCATCGGTTCGAGCCGCGGCGGGAATCGTGCTCCAGGTCGGTCGTCCCGATCGATCATGTGGCCGGTAAAGACCACCACACTGGGAAATCGAAACAGCTGCTCGATGCGTCCTCCACCTTCATCCGGGGCAAGGCATTGCATCAACAAACGAGCATTGTGACGGGTAGATTGCAGGCTCCCCCAATCTCCGCGTCCTAGCTCTACGGCTTGGCCGTACCAGTTTTCGGCTTCCGTCCAGTCTTCTAACAGAAGTGCGGCTTCTCCCAAGGTAGAAACCAGCCAGTAACGCTCGCCGTTCGCCTCTGCGAGTTCCCGGAGCCTCTGGCGGCATTGGTCCCTGACTAGGCGGGCTAAGGCTTTCGCAGACTCTCGCTCTCCCAGCAAGAGCGCGAGTGTGGCCGCATTGATGGCGCTCCAATAGCCACCGTTCGTCTCATACCCCTCCGAATAGATTTCATACGCCCGGCGCAAGTGCTGACTTGATTTGGAGGCATCCCCTTCTTCACGGGCAAGATCTTTGTGCGTGCGGGCGAGCAGGCCGAGTGTTTCCTCATCCCGGTGCCCTTCTTCATACAAATGCTCAAGCACGATATTTGCGGGCCCGGCCGCACCACTCCGGGCCAGGGCCAGCGCCAGAAGCTGACGCAGACGCAGGTCCTGCGGAAAGGACTTCATGCCTTCAGCGACCACGTCGTAGGCCACCAAAGGTTCGCCCAGCTTGAGTATTCTTTCGCCCAGTAGCCGGTACGGTTCCGGATTCCCTGACCAATTCTCGGGATCATGCGCACGCCAGAGCCCTTGCAGCAGAGCGAGATCTGGTTGTGAGCCATCTCTCAGTAGTTGCAATACGCTGGTGAACCCTCTTCCTGAACCAGGAGAAGTCCCTTCCGACGGAAATGCGCGTGCCCGCCGGCGCCTGAATCGTGTAGCCCATTGCCAACAAGGCTTTGATGGACTCCATCGCGGTCTGGCGGTCGTATTGCCTTTCTGATTCAGGGAGTTGCTCATACGGGACCAGGTCAGGATGCTCTTTTTGCTGATCGTCCCGGCGTGGTCCGTAGTGCCATCCTTGCGCGATCCGCAGGTTGGCCCAGTTTTCATGAGCGTTCCTGGCGAGCATCTCACTCAATTGCGCGATTTCCGGGGTGAGTGTCAATCGCAAGGTGTCGATGGGGCTCGGTTTGTAATCCAAAAGATTGTGCTCCCGAATCGATTCGTCCCACATTCTAAACTCCATCCGGCAGACCCGAAAAGAGCGGGTATCGAGTACGGGAAGGAGCGACGAGGCCGGTGCTAGGGGTGGCTATGGGTTGGGGCCTCCGGCTCCGCAACCTTACCTTCAGGAAGGAAATAAGAAAGCGCGACGAACACAAAGATGAAAAACGCGATGCGCACATCGACAAACGCCAGCGGCACCGAAGCGATGTACAGGAACAAGCAATAGAGATTCTTGAACCGAATGCGGCGATAGTGGCGAACGAAATCGGGATCACCGCGGTGGTGCTGCAAAATGGCCCAGGTCAACAGCAGGAAAGAGGCCGAGCATAGCGACAGCACAACGCCATACAGAGCTACCGCGCGAGAATCACTATGATTATTCCCCATGTAGGCGGTGACAAAGGGCACGAGCGACATCCAGAACAGCAGTGTGTTGTTCGACCAGAGCAATCGAGCATCGGCATGCCGAGCCGAGTGCAGCGTGTGATGATGATTCACCCACATGATGGCGACCACGAGAAAGCTCAGAAGATAGCTAAGAAACTGCGGAGCCAGGCTGCGCAGCGAAGTGAGCGTAGTGTCGCTCGGAACCTTCAGTTCCAGCACCATGATGGTAATGATCACGGCGATGACCCCGTCACTGAAAGCTTCGAGGCGGTTGGTACCCATAATGGATCCTCCTGATAGTCCGCTAACCCGGCAAGACGGTCATCTGCCGTTCAGGATCATCTGCCGTTCAGAATCATGGCCGCCGCTTTCTCGCCGATCATGAAGCAGGGGGCGACGGTGTTGCCGCTCGTCACGATGGGCATCACGGAGGCATCGGCGACCCGGACGCCTTCGACCCCGCGGACGCGCAACTGCGGATCCACGACCGCCGCGCTGTCGTAGCCCATCTTGCAGGTGCCTGCCGGGTGCCAGAGCGTCGAGGCCTGCGACCGCACAAAGGCGGCGAGGTCGGCGTCCGCGCCGGGGAACAATTCGCCTCCGTTCATCGCCGAGAACGCCTTCGTCTTCGAGATCTCGCGGCATAGTTTCACGGCCTTGACCAGCACGTCCACGTCGGCGCTGCACGCAAAATACTTGGGGTCGATCTTCGGCGCATCCTTAGGGTTTGCCGATCGCAGCGTGACCTCACCGCGGCTGAACGGCTGCAGGAGGGTTGGCAGGAAGATGCAGGCGGGCCCGCCGAAGTCCAGCACCGGCATAAGCGGCTTGGGCACGCTCGGCGTGAAATTCAGCTGGAGGTCCGGCGGCGCCGCGCTCATGCCCTCGCGCGTCTTCACGAACAGCCCGTTGCCCGTCAGCAGCGTTGTGTTCGGTGTGTTGAGCTTCGACCGAAAGACCACGCGCATATGGAGATGGTCCTGCAGGTTCTGGCCCACCCCGGGCACGTCAGCGACCACAGGCACGCCCACGGCCTTCAGGTGGTCGGCCGGACCCACGCCCGATACCATCAGGAGCTTCGGCGACAGGAATGCTCCCGCGCTCACGATCACTTCCCGCCCGACCGGCACTCGTCGAAGCTGTTCGCTCTGACGATATTCGACCGCGACGGCGCGGGTGCCCTCGAACACGAGCCGGTCGACCTCAGCTCCCAGTTCGATTTTCAGGTTGGGACGATTGGCCACGGGCGCCAGGAAGGCGCTGGCCGAGGTCGCGCGAGTACCGTTCCGCGTGATATGGAATTGCAGCGGCCCCGCTCCGTTCTCCTGACGTGCGCCGTTGTAGTCCCAGTGCGGGCCGTCGTATCCGAGCTCGGTCGCGCCGACCAGGAAGTGCTCGCTCCGCATCGACTGGTCCGGACACACGCGGATCTGCAGCGGTCCGCCGGCGCCGTGGTACTCGGAAGCCCCTTCCTCGAAGTCCTCTAACTTCTTGAAGTACGGGAGTACGTCCGCATAAGCCCAGCCGTCGCCGCCCAGGGCGTTCCACATGTCAAAGTCGCGGGGGTTCCCGCGCACATATATCATGGCGTTGATCGAGGTGCTGCCGCCCAGCACTTTGCCCTGGTTGATCATGATCTGCCGCCCCGACATCCCGGGTTGCGGCTCGGTCGAAAACATCCAGTCGACGTCCGATCCCCACAGCTCAACCAACCCACCCGGATCCTGGATGTTCTTTCGCGTGTCCACCCCGCCTGCTTCGAGAACCAGCACCGAATTTGCCGCGTTGGCACTCAAGCGGTTGGCGATGACCGCGCCGGAAGCCCCGCTGCCGACAATGATGTAATCGTATTCAGTGACCGCCATGATCGGATTCTCTAGTACCGAGATCGCGAGTCGACCGCGCCGTCGTTGCTCCTTGTTCGTTTGCTCATTGCCCATTGCTCGTTGCTAGTTACGGCGTGGCACGAAGCGCGCCGCCCTTCCGCACGATGGCGCGGCCGGGCTAGAACCGCATGTTGGTCCCCACCACGATGTCGAAGCACCTGGGGCTGAAGCCCTTGGAATGAGCGCCGATGAACTTCGCCCAGATCTCCTTGGATTCCGTCACCTTGTAGTTGACGAATGAGAACAGCGTTTCCGTCGGATAGAACCGCCCTTGATATGCGAATTCTCCATCGCCGCTGACGCGTGTGACCGGATAACTGGCAAACACGCCGTAGCGGTACTTGCCGCTCACGAAAACATAGTCGGCAGTAATCGAGAACGAGTGGAAGTTGGAAGGACAGTTATAGATTCCCGAGCCACGGTCACAGTCGTCGTTCAAGTACGCAGCGCCGATGCGGAAGATCGGCATCTGAGCCTTCCCCAGCGGCAGCACGCGATACATTAACTTTCGCCTGGGCGATCCGGCGCGCGTTGCTGGGTTGAGGACCAACAAATTTCTGAAAAATCTCGCAGTTCTCTTGGCAAGCCGTGTAGTAGAACTGCGAGAAGTACGGCGTGAAGTCGATATGTTTGCCAAACGGGATTTGCGCCTCGGCCCCTATGTTGTGGATCAAGATCTTTTCCTTGACCTCCGTGATCGACTCGGGCGCAAAGAACTGCACGAGATCGGATTGGAGGAAGGAGTCGTGCGCGCCCCCGAATACCGAGTAGTACTCGCGCCCGGGGCGCCGTTCCAGGTGCCTTTGAAGTCATAGAGCGTCCGGTCCGGTGCTTCTGGGTAGAACGTGCGATTGATGTAGGCGTAGCCGTCGAATTTCTTGTAGTACGTGTCCCAGAACCCATTGAGCGTGACCTTTTGCAGCGAAGTCCAGGCGCCGTTCGAGGGCGAGGCCGCACTGAAAAAACCATCGCCCACCCAGAAGGTGATCTTCCCATACTCCGTATAGAACGACGGGCCGCCGCCATAGGTCACGAGTTGCGTGTCGTAGTGGTTGCCGAACGCGTGACCGAGGAACGTCCAGTTAGTTCGCTTGGCCAGCTTGACGCGGCGCAACCCGTCCAGCGCGTGGGCATTCTTGGGGTCCAGGGCGAGCACGGCGTTGAACAGCTTCTCGGCCGCGAACGGACGATCCATGATGAGCATGAACTCCGCGCCGCCGAGCATCGCGCCGATTTGCGGCGACGCCGCAGGCGCCACAGTTGGCGAGGCCTCTGGCGGGGCGGTGTCCGGTGTGGTCTGCGACGACTGCTGGGCCGTCAGCCGAGCCCGCCACAAGGATCCATACCACCACCAGCACCCACCACAACTGCCGTCCTCTGTTGCGCATAGTTAGTCCCCCAGTCACTCCACTGGCACACTCGGAAACAAGGTCGCCAAACCCATCTTTGTTTTCCTCGACTGACATCGTTCACCCTCCGTGATTTCGTCGGCTTCGATTCTGTTTGCCCGTCGCGCCCCGGCTACGCGGCCGCCCCGAGCTGTTTCATCAACCCGGCCTCGTCCCAGACGTCCCAGAGCTCGGCTACCTGTCCATTCTGGACGCGGAAGATCGTCATGCCGATCATGCTGACCTTCTTCTGCGTGGGCGCTAATCCAAAGAGGTTTCCGGCGTGGGTCGCGGTTGCCGACCAGCGCACGGCGGCGCGATCGCCCATCTGCAGCGAGTCATCGATCGAGTAGTGGATGTCCGGAAACGCGCTCAGCAGCACCGCAACGAACCCCTTGCCCACCTCGCGGCTCGGGATCGTCTGACCGTTGACGTGCCCCACGTAGGAGGGCGCCATCGCCTGCTCCCACAAGCTGGCGTTGTGATCGTTGTAGACTTGGTAGAATCTGTGCACCGCATCCATTACTGACATCTCTGTTCCTTGAACGAGTAACCATGCTACACCAGGCCAGTTCCCCGTTGGCGCCGTGATCTTATGAAAATACAAAAGTTTAAGCCTCACCGAGAACGGAAGAAGTGGCTCTGCTCTTAAGTGCGATTCGGTCCAGCATGGCTGCCGGCCCATTCGTGTCCAGAAGCAGACGGGCAGCCTCGATCTCGTATCCGGCCTCGGTTAGCACGTAATAAGGGTGCGAGAGTTCGCTCCACCAGAATCCGACGGGCCACTGGGTTGTCGTGGATATGGCGGGATTGGCAATAACGATTGCAACGCGCTTGGGGTGGGACTTGCTGACAACGTTCGGATCTTTCAGACTCATCGTTTTTCTCCTTTCGGGTTATAAGATTTTGCGATGCAGTGTAACAACAGAGTCCCCATTGGCGCTACGCACTTCTAAAGTCAGTAGTTACTTTGAGGCAACTAAACCTCCATCAGATTCAGGGCCGGCCGCAGGTTCTACTTCGGTTTGTTGTGCAACACGGTGAGTCATCAGCGGGGAGATGATTGCTAAGGGGCTAACCCGTATTTCACATGGACAAAAGCCTGAGAACAGATTAGTGTTCGCTTGGGCTCTTTGGGCACCCAGCCCAAGGCGCAACAATCAACACGGGAGGATTCCAAGAAATGAAAAGGCTCGGATTTGTGTTGCTGATGGTGGCCATTGCCCTGATGCTCGGGGGAAATGCTCTGGCTGACAACAATGGCGTCGGAGACGGTAAATGCTCAAACCAGACGTTTTTCGGTGATTACGGATTCACCGTCAACGGCACGATTAACCCACCAGGTACCACGATATATATCTCGGGGGTACAAATGATTCACGCTGACGGTAAAGGTAATCTGGTCGATACTGAGGCGATTGTTATCGACGGCGTGCCCCTAGTTGACGCCCCGCCAAGCTATTTTTCCGAGCACATTGGAACTTATACGGTCAATTCCAATTGCACCGGATTAGCTTTCCTTACCAATGTCCCTTTTGGCGGTGTTAACTTTATAACCCTGTCCTTCGTGGTGGACAAAAAGGGCAAGCAAATCCGCATGCTGGGTGTTCCTCCGTTTGATAGTGGTGGGGTACCCCGCACTGTCACCAGTGTAGGCGAAAAGGTCGAGTAGCTGCGGTGCAGCTTCGGCCCAGCGAATTCACGAAAAGCCCGGGCGAGCCCACAGTTGGACTCGCCCGGGCTTCGGTTTTCATCACCGGTTATCACCACTGATGAACGCTGAACGCTGCCAATAGCGGCTCCCGGTGAGCCTGGTCGGACAAGTCTTGGCCCTCATGCCATTGAAGGCCTTGACCATCCGTGCTGATCGAAATCACACACGCGCGGGCGCTCAACCGATCTTCTGAGCGAAACTGTAGTGAACTTCAATCTTTCCCGTCGTGCATGTGCCACGCATCGCCAACCGCCCATCGCCCGGTCTTGGAGGTGAACACCGCCTGGAAGAATATGGATTTCTCCGTCTCGGCGAAGTTAGTAACTTCCTCCACGTTGATGGACCCTTGCCAGTCAATGTAGGTCCGGAAAAACTTCTTCAACGCCTGGTTCCCGCGAATTATGTGCGGAGGAGGAGTAGGAAGCACATTGAAGGGCGAGATCAGTATCCCGTCTTGTGCGTACTGGTCGTCGATCATCTCGTCAATCTTGTTGGCATAGATGTACGCCATGTGATCATTGAAAAACTTGTGTCCCCACGTTGTTTGCGATAGCATCGCTGGACTCCTTTGGGTTTGGACTACCATTAAGCTACGTGGCCGTTCGCGCCAAGGCGCGCTTGAGCACACGCTCCGTCAAAACTTGCGTTAGATGTGCGCGATACTCGCTGGAAGCGTAAAACGTACCGCGAAAGACGCCGTGTTCGGTGGCACGACTTGCCGCCGCGCTGAGCGCGCCCGGATCGGGCCGGGCGCCAGTCAGCGCCTTCTCGACGGCTTGCAGTCGGACTGGATACTCGGTGGAACCGGTCGCGGCGACACGACATTGCGCGACCAGGCCTTGCGCCGAAAGCGTCACGCTGGCGGCGACTCCACATAACGCGTAGAGTGTGGCCGGATCCTTCATTTTCTCGTAGGCTGCGCCGGTTGAAGGCGCGGCGGAAGGGATGGTTATCCCGGTAATAACTTCGGAGGCGGACAGCGCCGTCCGGCCTGGTCCGGTGAAGAACTCCGCGGCTTCGACCGAGCGTGATCCTCCAGGGCCAGTGATATCGAAGACCGATCCAAGAACCAGCAGCACCGGCGCGAGGTCGCTGCCTGGGTCCGCCTCGGCGAGTGCGCCACCGATTGTTGCCCGGTTGCGTACCTGCGCGTCCCCGACGAGGGCGGCGGCATCGGCTAGCACAGGACATGCTTTGCGGACCAGGTCGCTGTCGGCAATTGCCCCGAGCGTCGTCATGGCGCCGATGCGAAGTCCGCCGCCGGCCAACGATTGGATGCCCGACAAGCCGGCCACTTTGCGGAGGTCCACAAGCAACGAGCCAGCGATCTGACTTCGGCGGGGTTCGACCAGCAGACTCTGGCCGCCGGCGAGCAGATGCGATCCAGGATTGCTTGCCAGCAACCCAACAATCTCTTCCAGTTTCCCAGGTGCGGCGTATGCGCTCTGACTCATTTTGGTTGCCCCTGCATTACCCGCCAGATCTTCTCCGGTGTCGCCGGAATATCGATATGGCGCATTCCCGATCTGAGAGCGCGTCACAAAGTGCATTGACGATAGCGGGAGCCACGGCCGGCTCGCTGACGTCGCCGGCGCCCTTGGCGCCCATCGGATTGATTGGAGTCGGTGTAACCGTGCGGCTCAACTCGAACTCGGGCATTTCGCTCGGCCGAGGGATCGGGTAAGTCCTGAGATCCCCGGTCAGCAGATTTCCCTGATCGTCGTACACCACTTGCTCGCACAGCGCCGGACCGATGCCGAATGCAATGTTCCCTTGCAGCTGTCCCTCCACGATCTGCGGGTTGCCAACAACTCCGACGTCGTCCACGCCCACGTAGCGGACAATATCCACGGCGCCGGTTTGCTCATCCACCTCGACGAGTGCCGCGTGCGTGCCGAATGGGAAATTGAAATCCTCGGGATTGAAGTACGACGTGATTTCCAGGCCCGGTTCCACCCCGCGAGGCAAGTCCCAGGCGAACCACAGCGCCGAGGCAATATCCTGCAGCGTCTTGGCTTGCTGTCGGATCCTTCTTCAGCCGCACGCTTGCCGCCGGAGTATGTCACCTGGTCTTCGCCGACGCCCAGCATGTGTGCGCCGACCTTAATCGCCTTCTCTTTGACCTTGCCCGCCGCAATGTAAATGGCGGCGCCCTCGACGCTGAATGTCCGGCTGCCGTAGCTGCCCTGCCCGTATGGGACGCCGTGACTGTCGGAGTGCAGGATCTCAATTCGGCTGATTTCGATCCCAAGTTGTTCCGCAACGATTTGAGAAAAGGTGGTGACGTGGCCCTGGCCATGCGGCTGGCTGCCCGTGATCACCGTCACATCTCCTGTCTGGTGGAGACGAATGATCGCGCTACCCCATGTACTCCCGATCAACCCTTCGCGCCCCATGCGCGGCGAGGGGCCAACGCCGCCGATGGTGACGTAGGATCCGATACCGACGCCCAGCCGCTTCCCGCGCCGACGCGCTTCCGCCTTGCGGGCGGAGATGTCGCTGTACCCGATCTTTTCCAGCGCCAGGTCCAGAGCCGCAACATAGTTGCCGGAATCGTAGGTCCATCCCAATCCGTTTTCAAAGGGGAACTTGTCCGAAGGAACCATGTTCTTGCGCCGCACCTCGGCCGGATCCATCCCGATCTCGCGCGCGAACATTTCCACCAGTCGCTCGATCATTAGCATCGCTTCCATACGGCCAGCCCCGCGCGCGGGACCCAGCGACACCGTGTTCGAGAACGCAAGGTAAGCTTCGTAGAAAGGATGGGGGATGACGTACGCGCCGGTAATACTGCGGCCGGTCAGCACTAATGGTGCTCCTGGCCCGTTGCTGGCCGGGTACGCGCCAAGACTCACATAGTTCGTAACGGAAAGAGCGCTGATCTTGCCATCGCGATTGCCGGCGAGCGTGCCATACTGCTCCTGCCCTCGGGAATGCACGTTGGTGCGTGCGACGCCTTCTCGTGTGTCCACCCACTTCACCGGCCGGCCCACTTCCTTGGCCAGCACCAGCATGAGCGGCGCATCCTGGTACAAGTAGCCCTTCGAACCGAAGCCTCCGCCGATGTTTGGCACAATCACGCGCAGCTTGTTGTAAGGAATCCCCAGCACCAGGCCACAGATCATGAACCGGTTGCCGTGCGGGATCTGGGTGTTCGTCCAGAGAGTGTAATCTTCGGTCCCGGGGTCGTATTGCGCCAGCGTCGCCCGCGTCTCGATGGGGTGGTGGATCTGGCGGGGGATGATTTGCTTCTGCCGGATCACGACTTTCGCGCTCTTAATCGCCGCGTCGGTAGCTACCTTGTCCCCGTACGTCACGTGAGTACATAAATTACCCGGGACTGTGTCGTGTAACTGCGGTGCGCCTTCTTTGAGGGCAGCCTCGGCGGTGATGACGACAGGCAGCGGTTCGTAATCGACTTTGATCGCCGGCAGCGCATCGACTGCCTGCTGGCAAGTCTCCGCCACCACCGCGGCCACCCACTCGCCGACGTACCGGACCCGATCGGTGGCGAGCGCGGTTTGAGCGCCAGGAACCCCGTACGGATGCGGCGGGAAGTGGCTCTCCACTCCTGCAGGCTTCCAGATGCAGACCATCGGCATCAGTTTTCCGGCCAGATCCGCGCCCGTGAAAATCCTGACCACCCCGGGCATCTTTGCCGCGGCGCTCGTGTCGATACTCTTGATTTTCGCGTGAGCGTGGTCGCTGTGCAGGATGACGACGTGGGTCATATCTGGAAGCACAACGTCCGCGGTGAACTTCGCGTCCCCGTTCAGGAATTCCGGATCTTCACGGCGCTTGATCGAAGCGCCTAGTCCCTGGGCTGCCGCCGTCTCCTTCTTCTGTTCGGGCGCGCCTCACTCCGCGCACTTCGCCAAACTCTGTACCGCGGTTACCGCGTGCTGATACACTCCGCAGCGGCACAAATTCCCGTCGATCTGCCGCCGGATCTCCGCCTCGTCCGGAGCCGGATTGCGCTTCAGCAGATCCGTTAACGAGAGAATCATGCCGGGCGTGCAGAAGCCGCACTGGACGCCATGGTGCTCCCAGAATGCGGTCTGCAATTCGGTCATCGAACCCATAGGGGAGAGTCCCTCGATGGTTACCACGTCCGAGCCGTCCGCCTGCGCCGCCAGCATCGTGCAACTCTTTACCGACACGCCGTCGACCAGGATGGTGCACGCCCCGCACTGGCCGGTCTCGCAGCCTACCTTGGTACCCGTTAACCCGAGGCGCTCGCGCACCAGGTCCGATAGCAGAAGATGTGGGGGAACTGAGACCTTGTGCACCTGCCCGTTCACTTTCACCGAAATTGGAATCTCTTGCGGTGTGGCCATTTTCGCCAGCTCCTCAGCTGTGTACTTTCATCCTGATTCCTTTAGACCGCGGCGAGACTGCCCTCGGTCATGATTTCCTCGAAGTACTGCAGCGCGATTTACTTGTTCGAGTTGACCGGCATGATGACAGTCCGCGAAAATGTTCCGGCAAAGATATGGCACCAGCCGAATAATTGTCAAGAACTCTGTATTCGGTCCAGAAAGATGAGTGACAATCTTCAATTTTTTTCTGGGGATGAGATTGGCGGCAGAGACTGCTGCGAGGTTAAGTAGCCGAGCGTGTGATGAGGGCAGACGGGGTTGTGGATTTTTCCCAATGCCAGAGTTCGAGATTGAGCTTTTCATGGCGAGAACTTAGCAAGAGGGCCGTTTCCGGCCATTTCGAGGTCGTGTCTCGCGAAGAACCGGCAACACGTCGCGGCCATGACCTGGCGCGGGAACGGGAGATAGACCGGTTTACATCCGCATCCGCACATGCGGATTATTAGCGCAAGCTACAATTAGCTGAGTTACACTGTGCTGCGATTGCGCCGGAGGCTGAGCTCATGGGAGCGGATAGGAACAGCGCGGGCCAGGTGTTGAAGGTCAAATTCTGGGGCAGCAGAGGTTCCATCGCGACCCCGGGCCCCAAGACACTGCGCTACGGCGGCAACACCGCTTGTGTCGAAGTCCGTTATCGCAATTCTGTCGTGGTTTTCGATTGCGGCACGGGTATTCGTGAGCTCGGAAATTCTTTACAACGCGAATTCAACGGCACGCCCATCCACGTTCATTTGTTCGTGAGCCACACGCATTGGGACCACATCCAGGGCTTCCCTTTCTTTACGCCTGCCTACGCCTCCACCAACGCCATTACCATTTACGGTCTGTGCAGCCCGGATCGCACGTTAGAAAAGGCCTTTCGCGAACAAATGGATGCGACCTTTTTCCCGCTGCCCATGGACCATTTGAAATCGCGCATCGAGTTCGTCGAGTTCACGCATGCGGTGGAGATCGACGGGGCCACCGTCACCACAAAGCGGGTGAATCACCCCGGACTTGCCTCAGCCTTTCGCATCGATGTCGACGGCAAGTCGGTGGTCTATATGACCGACCACGAACCGTACTGCAGCCTGTTCGGGGACACCGCCGAGAACCTCGAGCGGGAGCGGGAATTGACGGAGTTCGCGCGGGGTGCCGACATCTACATTCGCGAGGCGCAATACAATAGCGAAGAATACAAAGCGCACCGCGGCTGGGGACACGGCACCTTCGAGCATGCGCTGGTGGCGGCTCGCGACGCCGGCGTCGCCAATCTAGTCATCTATCATCACGATCCCTTGCACGACGACGATTGCCTGGACCGGCTCCACGCCGAATGCCAGGCAAAGGCGGCAGCCATGAAACTGAGTTCACGCATCTTGTTCGCGGCCGAGAATGTGGAACTGAGCGCTTAGCCGCTCGTCACGCCGCACCACCATCGGATTCCATCAGCCCCACCACAGGAAGAATTATTTTCTGCCGTTATTTTCTGACGATTCCATTGGTGCTTGACAATCTTTCGGTCGGCGCTATAATCGGGCGCTACAAAGGCGAGTTGACCTGCGCTGGGGAGCGGGTCTGAGAACGGGGCTTTCGTTAACAGGCGCCCCGTGCTGTTGTTGCTCGCAGCCCGTTTATCGTGTACATTACCCTGCTGTGAAAAGCTGTGAAAAACTAATAAATGCGAGATCAGACTTTCTCCGGGTTTGAATTTCGCCAGCGCGCTTCAAAAATATTCCGCCAAAGTGAGCAATTTTGAACAGCGCCGCCGAAACTGATTTAAGCGTTGCGTGGGGACTGCTAATTTTCTAAGGAGGGCTACGTGAGCAAGAAAGTTCTTACGGTCCTGTCGGGGTATGGATTCTGGGGAGAAGAGCTTATCGGTCCGTTGGAGGCGCTCGAATCCGCGGGATACGAAGTGGTTTTTGTAACACCGCGTGGCCAACGCCCGGTTGCACTGCCACCCAGCATGGATGAAAAGTTTCTCGATCCGCCACTGGGCCGGGGTGTTACCAGCGCGGAAATGGCGGCCAAAGTTCGGGCGATCGACAAATCGCCGCGGCTGGACAAACCGCTGAACCTAAGCACATGGTTTCCGGAGCGGCCGTACTACAGCGCTCCCTTGTTGGTGCGTGAGCTCGAAAAGTATTACAACCAGCGCGACGCCGCCTGGAAACAACTGGAGCCGTATGCGGCGATACTCCTCGTCGGCGGCAGCGGTCCCATCGTGGACATGGTCAACAACCAGCGTGTCCATGACCTGATTCTTGGATTCTACAACGCGGGCAAGCCGGTCGCGGCGGAATGCTACGGTGTGGCCTGCCTCGCTTTTGCCCGAAACCTCGAAGACAGAAAAAGCATTATCAAGAACAAACACGTCACCGGACACTGTCTCGAATACGACTATCATGACGGCACCGGCTTCATGGGCACGGATTTCAACATGGGGCCGCCGCCCTATCCCTTGGAGTACATTCTGCGCGACGCCACCGCGCCCGACGGGGCGTACATCGGCAATTTCGGTAAGGAAATCTCCGTGATCGTTGACTATCCCCTTCGTCACCGGGCGGTCCACGGCGGATTCCTACACCACCGGCAACAAGCTTGTGGAAGTGCTCGAAAAAGGCCTAAAGCGTTACGGTTGGTGAAAATGCATTCCATGGCACAACGCGTCGCGCCCGGGCAGAAGACGGCGCGCCATTTCATCCTGGAGCAGTTCCTGGCCGATGGCATGCGCCATATGTTCGGCCAGCCTGGAACTGTCGAGCAAGGCTTTCTCGACGCCTTATGGGAGTATCCGGAACTGCAGTACATTCTCACGCTGCAGGAGACTGTGGCCGTGCTGATGGCTGACGGGTACGCGCGTTGCACCCATAAACCAACCCTGGTGCAAATCCACAGCACGCCAGGGTTGGGAAATGCAATCGGCGCGTTATACCAGGCGATGCGGGGCCATTCTCCACTGGTTGTGATCGGTGGGGACGCCGGCATCAAGTACCAGGCAATGGATGCCCAGATGGCCGGGGACCTCGTAGCCATGGCCAAGCCCGTCACCAAGTGGTCGACCATGGTGATGGATAGCTCTTCCGTGCTGCGGGTTCTGCGGCGCGCTGCGAAAATTGCCGGAACTCCCCCCATGGGTCCGGTCTACGTGTGTCTGCCGATGGACATCCTTGACGAGCCCGGAGTTGAAAACGTCTATCCCACCACGCTTCCCTCAACTCGTGTAGTTCCGGAGCGCAGCCAGATCCGCGAAGCAGCCAAGATGCTCGCGGCCGCCTCCCGCCCCATGATTTTTGTTGGCGACGGCATCGCGTTTTCCAACGCTCAGGAAGAACTTGCCCGGGTCGCCGAAATGCTAGGCGCGGAAGTGTGGGAGGCTGATGCTGGCGAAGTGAACATGTCGTACGGCCATCCGCTATACCAGGGAAGCACTGGGCACATGTTCGGATATAGCAGTCTCCCCACGACCACGAAGGGCGACGTGAATCTTGTGTGCGGCACCTACATGTTGCCGGAAGTGTTCCCCGAATTGGGGAGTATTTTCGCCGAGGGCGCCAAAGTCATCCACATCGACCTGAACGTGTACGAGATCGGCAAGAACCATCGCGTCGATCTGGGAATGCTCGGCGACCCGAAGCTGTCGCTGGCGGCGCTTGCCGAAGAACTGGAATCGTCGCAGTGGCCTGATTTGAAAAAAGCGGCCAAGGCACGCTCCGAACAACTGGCGCGCCAAAAGGAAGCTAAGCGCAATTCGGAGTTCGAGAAAGACAAGCAGGTGCGCGATGCCGTTCCCATGCACATGGCGCGTTTCATGGAAGAACTGGCGCCCCAATTGCCGGACGACGCCATTATCTTCGACGAGGCACTGACGAACTCTCCCGCCGTGTCCCGATACTTTGCGCCCAAGAAAGCCGGGCAGTATTTTCTGACCCGCGGAGGCTCGCTCGGAGTGGGCATTCCGAGCGCTATCGGAGCCCAGTTGGCAAATCCCGGCAAAACCGTATTCGGGTTCACCGGCGATGGCGGGTCGATGTACACGATCCAGGCGCTCTGGACCGCTGCCCGCCACAAGATTGGCGCCAAGTTCGTCGTTTGTAACAACCACTCTTATCGTCTGCTGCAACTTAATGTTTCCGCTTACTGGAAAGAACGCGGCATTCCCCAACATCAGTTTCCGCTCAGCTTCGACCTTTCCAAACCGGAATTGCAGTTCGCCGGCATGGCGCAAGCCATGGGGGTGCCAGCGACGCGGGTCGAGAAACCGGAACAGATCAAACCTGCCATACGCGAGGCCCTCGCTACCGAGGGGCCTTATCTGATTGAACTTGTTCTTGAAGGAGAGACACGTCCGGATCTGATTGGCGTCAGATGTGGGCAATAGTGTCGGAAATCAAAAAGGGGGAGTTATGTCTACTGTTCGCCAGATGCAGCCTTCGTTGACACCGCGGGAAATCTCAGATTTCGCGGCCGCGTGGTACCGCAAGCTCGATGTTCACGCGCCCATGGTCGAGATCCTTCCGTTCCTCGCCGACGACGATTTGGTGATGAAATTTCCGGAAGCGACAGCCAAGGGTTGGGCTGGCTTTGAAAGCTGGTATCAACGCGTCATCCGTATCTTCTTTGACGAAGTTCACACCGTCAAAGAGTGCACGCCGAAAATCACTGGGAACGAGGCGGAAGTGCACGTGGTGGTGCAGTGGGAGGCCAGTGTATGGAATCCCCCAGCCGCCACTTCGGCGCGCATCAAACTGGACGCGGACCAGACATGGAAGGTCCGGCGTTCCGATCGCACGGGCGGCCTCGAAGTCACGTTGTATACCGTCAATGGTCTCAACTATCACCCTGGCTCCGCCAAACTGTAGTCGAGAGGAGAACCTAATGCCAGAAACACTCACGCAGCGTGTAGAAAAGGGCGTTCCCGATAGTCCGCTGGGGCGCTTTTACCGGGAGCACATAGACCTGATTCTCAAGAAAGACATCGAAGGGATACTCAACCAGTACACCCCTGACGCCCTGCTGATCAGCAGTTTCTCCGGCGACCGCAAGCCCCTGTACTTCAAAGGAAGAGAGCAGTTGCGCGAACATTTCAAGGGAATTCTCGGCTTGAAGGGTCTGCAAGTCGAGATTGCGTTCTGGGGCGAAACCCCCGACGCGCTGATGATCGTAGAAGCCATCGAGATCACTACCGATCAAGGCACCGCCAAGATGCGCTTCGCCGACAGTTGGGTGCTGAAGGGCGGCAAGATCGCAATTCACTTCGCCGGAATGACACAGTACCCGGATGGATCCGTCGCTTAGGAACGGGGGATATCAATAATGGCGCAGCCTAAAAAGGTCGCTGTCCTCATCGAAAGCGACTTCTACGAAAAGGAAATTTTCTACTACGAGCACCGCTTTCCCGAGGAGGGCATGGAAGTTCACTTCCTGTCGCGCCTCTGGGGACAGCCGTATATCACGTTTAAAGGCCACGAAGAACACTACCCCTTCGAGTGCCATGAGAGTTTCGAGAACATGAGCGACGCGGAGCTGCGGAGCTATTCCGCGGTGATTGTGCCCTCCGGGATCGTGTCCGACCGGCTGCGCTGGACGGAAGACATTCACAAGTTGCCTCCCGCAGTGGAGTTCCTGAAGCGTGCCTTTGCCGAGAAGAACATGATCAAGGGCATTATCTGCCACGGGCTGTGGCTGGTTTCGCCCGTGCCGGAATTGGTCCGCGGGCGCCACATCGTGGCGCACAACAACCTGCTCGGCGACGTCAAGAACTATGGCGCCATTTACGAAGACAAAGACGTGGTGGTGGATGGCGACCTGGTGACCGGGCGAACCGGAGGACATTGTCATCTATTCGCCCGCAAGATCATCGACATGATCTCGTCGGGCCGTGCTGTTGGGAGTGTCGCCTAATGTCTAGTGTTGCCTTCAATCATATTGCGATTAACTGCAAGGATCCGATCCTGATCGAGCGCTTCTACACGAAGCACTTCGGCTTTCGCCGCAGTCGCGTGTATCTGCCCGGGCCGGGTCAGGTAGTTGTGATCAAGTCCGGACCGCTTTCCCTCGAATTGTTTCCTGCGAAGGGCGACCGCCCCTCCCGAGTAGAACGTGACGGGACGGAATATCCCGGCATCCGGCACGTTGCCTTTCTCGTGGACGATCTCGACGCCAAGTTAGCCGCGATGGGATCGGATGCGAAGCTGTCGCTCGGACCGCTCGACATGGGCCAGTTCATACCGGGCATGCGAGTGGCATGGCTCGCCGATCCGGAAGGCAACATTGTGGAACTGAACCAGGGTTATGTCGACGAGCCCAATCCGCCCGCGCTTGCTTGAGCGCGTGAAGGCTGGACCAGCGGGGATATGGGCGCATTTCAGAAGCGCCGCCAGATGGCTCTCGAACCAGCCCCACGCCGCCATTGCGGTGGTGGTGACGGCCATCGGTCTGGGGCTCTTCGCCTATTCCGGAATCGGCGGCAACCAGCGTGCCGGCTTTCTGTT
Organism: uncultured Acidobacteriaceae bacterium; assembly: GCA_963794365.1. Lineage (GTDB taxonomy): Bacteria > Acidobacteriota > Terriglobia > Terriglobales > Acidobacteriaceae > Acidiflorens. Next base: position 45,384 of record CAWCDV010000022.1, on the reverse strand, counting down.
TCTCCAGGACATCGAGCAGCGCACGCTCGACCTTCGCTTTGCCCTGCGCGGCAAGCGCGCTGCGGATCCTCGCATCGTCATCGTTGGCATTGACGACAAGACGCTGCAGACGATCGGTTCCTACCCCCTGCCGCGAAGTAACTACGCTCTTCTGGTCCGTGAGTTAAAAAAGAGCGGAGCCAGTGTTGTTGGCTTCGACGTAACCTTCCCCACGGCAGCCAGCAGCGAAGCGCTTGACGTCCTGGCCCGCTTGCGCAGCGAAATCGGACCCTCCGCGCCCGCGGACCTGCAAAACAAAGTTCTGCAGCTAGAGCAACAATCCGATGTTGACGCCCAGTTTGCGGCCGCCCTCAAAGACGCGGGAAACGTGGTTCTCGGCCATCTTTTTCTGAGTGCTGAAGCTTCCAAGTTCTCCGACCCCAAGCAGGCCGAAGCCTATTTCAACATCGTATGGGCGAAGTCCTTCCCCCAGGTCCTGAAGGTCAAATCCGGCAATCACGATTTCGATCTCAGCCAGGCATGGATTCAGGCGGGAGGGCCGGTGGCCGCTGGAGTGGAAGCCAACCTTCCAAAACTGGCCGAAGCCGCCGCATCTTATGGTTTCTTCAACATCACTCCCGATGCCGACGGCACGATTCGCCGGGCGCTGTTCGTGATTCGCTATCAGGACCAGGATTTCTTCCCGTCGCTGGACTTGCAGGTCCTGCGGCAATACGAAAACATTCCCGACCAGCAAATCGCAGCATACATTGGGGCGGATGGCATCGAGCGCATTCAATTTGGCGATCACGACCTGCATCCCTGGCAAGATAGCAGTGCTCTGATCAACTACACTGGCCCCTATCACTCCTATCCGCACTACTCGATGGTGGACGTACTCCGCGGGACGCTGCCCGCGGATGCGTTTCGCGACAAAATTGTTTTGGTTGGCGGTACCGCGCTGGGCATCGGCGACCTGCGCAACACGCCGCTTGACAAGCAAGGCGCCGGTTACATGGGCGTAGAGATCCATGCCAACATCATCGACAATCTGCTGCACAGCGCCGAGCCGCATCGCACTTTTCTCATCCGCGGCTTCAACGAAGAGATGGTCGACATCGGCTTCATTCTCTTTTTCGGCATTGGGCTGGGACTCTGGTGCGGCCGCTCGCGTCCTCTGAAGTCAACGCTCACCGCCATGGCGGTGCTGGCCGCATTCTCCGGGTTCGTCTACTACGGCTTCGTACACTGGGGGCGCTGGTACAGCTTCGTGGTACCGGCGGCGACGCTGGTGGCCTCGTATGCTTCCATCACCAGCTTTCGGGTGATTCATGAAGAGCGCGAGAAGCGGAAAATCCGCAGGACATTTTCTCAATACATCTCACCCGGAGTCATCGAACTGATCGAGAAGGATCCGCATGAGTACATTCGTCCCGGAGGCGAAGTCAAGGACCTGACGGTGATGTTCAGCGATATTCGCGATTTCACCACGCTCTCCGAGGGCCTGACGCCGGACGAACTGGTCAATCTGCTGAATCAATATCTGTCCGTGATGACCGACATTCTGTTTCGCCATCTGGGCACACTCGACAAATACATCGGCGATGCCATTATGGCGTTCTGGGGATCGCCTTATCCGCAGCCCGATCATGCCTTACGCGGCTGTCGTTGCGCCGTGGAGATGATGGCCGCTCTGGAAGAACTGAACCGCAAGTGGGCGGAGCAGGGACGACGCACGATCGCCATCGGCATCGGACTGAACACCGGCCCGGTGAACGTCGGCAACATGGGATCGGAGCAGCGCCTGGCATGGACCTGCATGGGAGACAACGTCAATCTGGCTTCTCGTCTGGAGGGCATGACGAAGGAATATCGCAACCGCGTGATCATCAGCGAATTCACTCATGCCCAGGTGGCGGATCAGTTTGTCACGCGCGAAGTCGACCGCATCCGGGTAAAAGGAAAGAAAAAGCCGGTAGTGATTTACGAGTTGCTGGCTCCGATTTCCGAACGCCATACCTATGAAGCGCTGCTGACCAAGTACAATGCGGCGCTTGACGTATACCGCAGCCAGAATTGGCTGGAGGCCGCCGGAGCGTTCGGCGAGTTGCTGATTGCCTACCCGGATGACGGTCCCACCCAGATCCTGCTGCAGCGCAGCGTGGAATTCCTAGAGGAGGCGCCGGAGCCCGACTGGGACGGCGTCTATGTGATGAAATCGAAATAGTTTTAATCGCGATATGCACCTGGAGCTTCATCAGTCTCAGCCTTCGCGCCAAGGCAACGTTTAAATACCCCCTAGAAACGCATTAGAGCGCCTGCAAGACACCGGAAAGGCGAGAAAGACACGTGTCTTCTCCTTATTATCCTTAATTACTATGCGTTGTTTTATGCGCCCCGGCCGCGATACTGGATGACCAGCATGGTGATGTCGTCGCTCTGGTGGGCTTCTCCGACAAAACTGCCCATGTCTTCCAGCAACGCCTTGATGGTCCCCTCGCTGTCTGTATGTCCAGTCCGCAAAAGGGTTTTTTCAATCGCTTCCGCCCCGAAGAGCTCGTGGTCAACGTTCATAGCCTCGGTCACTCCATCGGTATAGAGAACCAGGGTGTCGCCTGGGTTCAGTTGCATTGTGCCGCTTGTAAACACTTGGCCCGGCATGAAACCCAACACGATGCCGCCGACCTTCTCCACCTTCAGTACCGCGCCCGAAGGTTGCACTATGAACGGGGGCTCGTGCCCCGCGTCCGCATATTCCACCTGTCCCGTACGCAAATCGAGAATGCCGGCGAGGGCGGTAACGAACATCTGCTGGGGATTGCTTTCGCAAAGGAACTGATTGACTCTGGCCAACGTGGGACCAATCGCATCCGGCGAAGCGATGGCCGACATCTTGAACGCGGTGCGCGTCATGGCCATGAACAGCGCTGCCGGAATTCCTTTGTCGGAGACGTCCCCGATGATAAAGCAGATTCGATCCTTGTCCAGGGGGAAGAAGTCATACAGGTCGCCGCCCACTTCGTACGTCGGAATGATGGTGGCGAAAATATCCACCTCTTTGAACTCCGGAAGGGCGGGGAAATCCTTGGGTACGAGACCCATCTGTATTTCTTTGGCCAGTTCGAGAGACTTCGTCACGATCTGCGATTGCAGGTACGCGTCGACCATTTCGGCGCGTTTCAGGGCGATGCCGAGATGAACGCAAATGGCCTCGAGAAACTCCTCGTCGCCCTTTGTGAACACTCCGCCTTTCTTGTTCAAAACCTGCACCACGCCGATGAGGACTCCGGCTTGATCGATGATCGGCATGGAGAGGATGGATCGCGTCCGGAATCCCGAGGACTTATCGAACACCGGATTGAACCGGCTGTCGTTGTAGGCATCCGGGATGTTGATGGTCTGCCGGATCTTGGCGGTTGTGCCCGCGATCCCGAAGCCGAAGAGCACGCGAATCTCTTGCGCGCCCACTCCCTCGGCCACTTTGCTAACCAGTTGGTCGGGTTTCCTGCGATCCACCAGAAACAATGTGGTTCTCTCCGCCTGCATCGCCCGGGTGACTTCGGATACGATCAGCTGGAGTAATGGGTCGAGTCGAATCTCAAGACCGAGCGATTTAGAGATCCGCAGCAGGATCTCCAGCTTGCCGTGGTCGTCCAACACGGCTGGCGTCGGCGCGGGCTTGGCGGCTTCAGCGGGCGGCTTCAAATGGACAATGAAACGGTGGACGTTCTCCAACTCCGTAGATTGGTACTGCAGATCGTCGACACCGTCCTTAGCCAACATGATTCCCAAGCCGCCTATCGGACGATCCGACAACTCCTTGGTAAGCCCTTCGTCGTCCGGTTCCTGGTGAAGATTGGGATCGTAGGATTTTCCGTGGTCCAAGAGCTCGACGACCAGACGATTGTCTTCGTTCTTGGCGGAGATCGAGATGTCGCCTTGAAGTCCCGCTTCTTCATATCCGTGAACGACCACGTTGGTGGCGATCTCATCCACGGCCAGTAACAAGTTGTAGGTTGCGGTGTGGTCAAGACCCGCCGTGTCCGCCGCGGCCTTCACGTAGTCTCGAATCGGACTTAGAGCGTCCAGATTCCCCGGAAGCGTAAGTGCGTCCATGTTTGAGCCCCCGTTCTAGGCGCTGGCAGGCTCAACCTCAGTCACGAACACGCCATCGTAGAAGCCGGTCTTGTGCAGCGTATCCACGATGGCGGGTTGCGGCTTCACCAGGTAGATTTTCAAATTCGGCTGCTTCTGTTTGGCGAAAATGAGGATCCGCAGTCCCGCCGAAGCCATGAAGGTTAGCTTCTCCACCTGCAGGACCAACTGCGCCGGTTTCCCGGTTAGGATCTTGTCTACGGTCTCGCGCAATTTGGGGGCAGTGCTTCCGTCCAGCTCTCCCGAGAGAGCGATGCGCGCAGTGTTTGCGTTAACCGACGATTGGATGTCCAGTGCCATTATGATTTCTCCCTTGTTAACCGCGTTCCTTTACGCGACCAGAACCATGATGGATCGTCCGCCCACGATCACTTCGGCGGAGTCGACCCGCGGACCGCCTTTGCTGTCGTAGATGTCTTCCGGCGACCGCATTGAAGTGTTGATTGCAACCCTCCAGCTCTTTCCGTCTGATGCCGGGGGGACCTGGAACGGCAACCCATCCCAGTACATGTTGATCGCGACGTAAATGTCGTTATCCTGTGGGGTGGCGTGCTTCCCGCATAACAGATAGGCCAGAACTGTGCTGGCGCCTCCCCAATCCGGTTGACCGACGCGCGTACCGTGGAAGCCGATGTCCGGTTTGCCGCTTCCCACGTAATCGCGATGCTCGAAGAACCTGTTGCCACGGAGCACGGGGTGCGCATGCCGAAAGGCGAGGAGCTTGGTGAAGAAGCGGAGCAGCTCCTTTTCTTTTTCCACGTTCCGCCAGTCCAACCAGCTCACGGCATTGTCGTGACAATAACTGTTGTTATTGCCACCTTGCGTATGGCCCATTTCATCGCCCATGAGCAGCATGGGTACACCGCGGCTGAGGAAAAGGAGGGTCGCCGCGTTCCTCATCTGTTGACGACGAAGAGCGTTCACGCCGGGGTCGGTGGATTCTCCCTCCCATCCGCAGTTCCAGCTATTGTTATCGTTGGCGCCGTCGTTGTTCCATTCGCCATTGGCCTCGTTGTGCTTGCCGTTGTACGAAACCATGTCGCGGAGAGTGAATCCGTCGTGGCAGGTGAGAAAATTCAAGCTTGCCGTCGGACCTCTGTACCAGTACAAATCCGGAGACCCTTGGATTCTATTGGAGATCTCGCCGACCAGCCCGAGCTCGCCCTTGATGAATTTCCGAACCGAGTCGCGATACTTACCGTTCCATTCCGCCCATCGTCCGTAAGCGGGGAATGACCCAACCTGATACAACCCTCCGGCGTCCCAAGCTTCGGCGATCAGCTTGCACTTGCTGAGGACCGGGTCGTAGGCCAGCGATTCCAGCAACGGGGGATTCGACAGCGGCGCCCCATTCTGATCGCGTCCCAGAATGGACGCAAGATCGAAGCGGAATCCATCGATGTGGTATTCCGATGCCCAGTAGCGCAGGCAATCGAGCACCATGTTACGGACTACCGGATGGTTGCAGTTCAACGTGTTGCCACAACCGGAAAAGTTGTAGTAGTAACCTTCCGGGGTCAGGATATAGTAAGTTCGGTTGTCGATGCCCCGGTAGGAGATATAAGGACCTCGCTGGTCGCCTTCAGCGGTGTGGTTGAAGACCACGTCGAGCATGACCTCAATCCCGGCGCGATGCAGTTCTTTGATGAGGTTCTTCAACTCATCCACCTGCATGCCCAGGCGTCCCGTGGCCGCGTATCCGGCCTTCGGCGCAAAGAACCCGACCGTGCTGTATCCCCAATAGTTGAGCAGCAGTTCCCCGGTTTCGGGGTGCTTCCGGTTGTTCTCCCATTCGTCGAATTCGTAAATCGGCAGCAACTCGAGGCAGTTGACGCCCAGGGATTTCAGATAGGGAATCTTCTCGAGAAGGCCCGCGAATGTGCCCGGCGCCGAGACCTTCGACGAGGGATCCGCCGTGAAACCACGGACATGCGCCTCGTAAATGATGAGATCTTTCGTGGGAATCTCAAGGGGTGTATCCCCCTCCCAGTCGAAGTCGTCGAACGAGAGGCGGGCACGATGCTGGTAAATGTCGTTCCAATCTGGCTCCTCGCGCCACACGTCGCGTCCCCCCAGCACTCTCGCATAGGGATCGCTGAGGATCTTGGTTTTATCAAAGCGCTGTCCGGTCGCGGGATCCCAAGGACCTGAAAAGCGGAATCCGTATTCCAGAGTTTCGGAATCCAAATCGAAAACGATGATGGAATAGACATCGCCGATGCGGAATTCCCGAGGGAATTCGATTTCAGCGAACGGCCGTGGTTCGTGTTTGTTAAACAGCACTAAGGTGCAGGAATCGGCCGAACTGGAGAAGACAGAGAAATTGACTCCATTCGGAACAATTGTGGCTCCGAAGGGAAGCGGTCGGCCTCGCCGGAAGCGGACGCCGTCCACCTCGTGAGTGGGATAAAAATCGATGCGTTCTTCTGTGGCCAGGCTCATGGAATTGTCAAGTTATCAAACAATGTCGGACTCACGCGACCGCCTGCTTCGCCTCTGTCTCCGAATTCGCTAGCGTGAAGAAGTTCAGGAACCCGGTGTGGGACATCACGGTTCGAATATCTTCGGAGACTCCAACCAGCACGAGCTTGCCTTTCCTTCCGGAAATCTCGCGGTAGAGCAACAGCAACAGGCGCAAGCCGGCGCTGGAAAGATAGTCGACCTTGGTAAGATCCAGGATCAGCTTCGAGTTCGCGGCCAGAAACGGACGCAACTGCTCCCGCACTTCGGGTGCAGTTTTGCCGTCCAAACTGCCTTCCAGCCGAGCCGTTCCAATTCCATTCGCTTCTGAGGTTTCGAGGTTCATAAGCTGCCTGCTTACTGTTCCAGCCACTGCGTTGGTGCGATCTTCACTTTCACGGTCTGCCGCTGGTCCGAAGCAGGCAGTTTCACCGTCAAGGCGTTGGCGTCGTAATCCTTATGAGCTTTCCCATCGATCCAGCATCCCTCGATGCGAATGCTGCCCTTCGGCAGGATATCCGGGGACACGCGCAGAATGTTATCGGGAAATCCCTTCGGATACGGCTTGAAGAAGAACTCCATGGGTTGGCGCGTAACCAGCAGGTTCGTGTACACGGCGGAGAGGAAGCACAACTCCATGGAGTGATATGCGCTCATGGAATGGCTGCCCTTGAAGCGCTCCGTGCCGACCAGGTACGGAAGACCGTTGCCGAGAACGTTGAAGTACACGCCGCCGTCATCGTGGTCCAGGAAAAAGGCGTTGTAGAAGGCCGCGGACTCGCGCCCCATGCGCTGGTAGAATTCATCCTTCAAGATACCGTGCAGAATCATGTACGCCAGGATGGCTTGCTCCTGCTGCCACCAGGCCTTCCTATCGTGCCATGCGAAGCGGGGATGCTTGCCGTCCGGCTTGATCACGCGCTCCACCACATCGTACCAGCCGCAGCGTTGCCGATCGCTGCCCGCCGCCGGCATCAGTTCGGCAATCTTGCGCGCCAGTTCCACGTACTCGCCCTTATGCTTCAACGAGTCCATGCGCATGAGGTTCCAGGCGATCTTCAGGTTGTGTCCGACCACGGCACGGTTCTGCTGCCATCCCCAGGTTTGATCGTGGCTCCAGTCCTCGTGGAACTTCTCGTTTACGAAGGGGCTGTTTTCGTAATCCGGAAAATACTTCGCGATGGTGTCGAAAGTGTATTCGAGGAAATCGCCGTACGCCGGATTGCCCGTGGCCAGATACAAGTTGACCAGGTAGGCGGGTGCGTGGTCGCCGACCGAATTCCAGTTTTTGCGGGCCCGGTTATGAGCCAGGGATTCGTGCCGCGGGTTGAGTTCGACCGGATCAATGTGCGAGAAATACCCGCCCTTTTCATTGTCCTTGTACTTCTCAAATATCTTGACCGTCTTCTCGATGTCCCACATGATTTTCGGGTCGCCCGTCAGACGGTAGGTCATGGTGGGGCCAGCGAGCGCGTAGATCTGCTCATACATCGGAATCGAATACTGGTCGTCGCCGAATTCCGAGGTGAGCAGCTTCGTTTCTTTGTCGCCTTCGACCCTGATGCCGTGATACCAGTACACGATGTCTTCGTCCTGGTCGTAGAAACGCATGTGATCGCGCAGGTATAGCGAACCTTTTTCGGAAGCTTCCAGAAACGCCTCGTCGCCGGTCATCATGTAAGCCGTCGAGAGACCGTAAATCATCCGGCTGACGGTGTCGGTTTCCTGGAGGAAGTCCCCCTTCTTGGTTCCGGAGAGTTGCAGCATCGTCCGGTAGTTGCGGTAATTAATCTGCTCGTCGGGGTGGTTGAACTGCCATTTCAGATAACACTTGCCGATCGAACGCGACTGATTGATCCACCAATTCGGCTCCTCATGGCGGTATACCCCGGGTCCATTACCCGGGAAGACCAGCCACTGCGCTTCGAACCGTCCCGTTTCGCCTGCCGGGTAGAAAGTGCCGTAAGCGAAGACAAACTGGCGCTGTAGCGCCAGGAGCCTGGGCATATCGCCCGTCGCATCCTGATAGGATTCCGACAGGTTGTAGCCGTAGCGCGCAAACGTGTTGGAATTCAGATAGACGGCGAATTCCCGATCGTCGGAAGTGCGCAGGGTGAAACTGCTCTCGCGGGAGTTATAAGAACTGACGTAACCCGCTATGGTATCGGAGAACGTGAAGTCGACGTTCATTTTAAGATCCTCATCCTAAGCTCACAGGTCTTCCCCGCCGCCAACCGTATTCCGAGCGAGGATTTCTTCTTTACTTCTTACGGACCCCAAACAAGTTTCGTCATACAGCGGGACAGCGCAGCAATTGCGCCACAATCATGTTCGCATCCAAGCTGGCGAAGCTACCACGAGCTGAGAATAGTGTCAAGCCGTTGTACATGGTGGTGACGTTGCGGAGTGTCACGCACATCCTGAACCACAACAGTCGTGTCGTGCGAAACAAGAATCATTTAACCGTGGCGCGAACGGGCGAGAAGAGTGTATACTACCCGCCGTTTTGGAAGTCAAGAAGGAAATTCGGCTAAGGAGTATCCAATCATGGCGCGCTCGAAATTCGCCGGCGGTAGCAAGCGTAAAGATGAAGAGTGTCGCCACACAATGCGGCCCCAGTGCCGCCCGTGACCGCCAAGGCCGCAACAGAACCCGTGCAGGGTAACGAGGCACGAGACGCGTCGAAACTGCAGATGAAGACCGATTCGCGTGCCAGCGTCGTGCCCATCAATCTGGAAGATGAAATCCGCCGCCGGGCTTATGAACTTTCGCAGCGTCGCGGGTTTGCATCGGGACACGAAACTGAAGACTGGCTGCGAGCGGAAAACGAAGTTCTGCAGCGTTATCGTCGGTAGAGCACGCCGCGTCCGGCGACATTCCGTCGTGCGGAGCGGACCAACCTCCCGAGAAACGCAACCGAATGTGGGTTCTGCTTGCCGCAGCCTGCTGGCCGGGGTTTGCCGAGAGGGATTGAGCGCTGGTCCCTGACCAACTTGATGCAGCGGCGGGTAAAAAGATGAAAATATTTTCGGACTACCGCTAGCGGGCGAGATAGGATACACTGCTCGCCACTTTTTGAAGTCAAAAAAAAGGAGATTCGTACTTGGATTCGCGCCCGTTGCTTAAATCATTTCTGTCGATTGCGCTGTCTCTACTTTTGGCTGCAACGCCACTGTATGCGGCTTCAGCCGATACCCAAACCGCTGGAGAAGTGAAGGCGCTCATTCCCGAGGCATCTCGAAATGCCCAGCCAGTAAACGCCAAAGACAGCCTCAACTGGAATGATCTGCTGAAAACTGGCGCTCAAGGACGCTTGCGGGCTGGCCTCACCGCCGGCTCCATTCTCAGTCTTGGCTCCAACAGCGAACTCCAAGTGGTGCAGCACGATGCCGTCTCCCAGCAAACCTCGCTGGTGGTGAACTACGGTAAGCTGCGCAACCAGGTGAACAAGATCACCAAGCCGGATGGCAAGTACGAGGTTAGAACGCCGAACGCGGTGATCGGAGTAATTGGAACTGATTTTTACGTCGGCTATGAAAACCGTCAGACCACAGTGATCTGCTACACAGGCAAGGTTGTGGTCACGCCCGCGTCCGGGGCGAAGGTGGTCAAAGGCGACAACAAAAAGAAGGAGTCGGCGCCCATAATCCTTCTTGCGGGCCAGATGGTGGTCATCGGAGACGACACCCCGCCCGGCGGGTTCGTCGCAATGTTGACTCCCGGGCCGGTGGCCGAAGCGGGCATACAGGACACCAACGTTCCCGATCAGCCGGTGAGCGCGAGCAATGCACGTCACCGGCGGCGAAAAGTTTTGATCCCCATACTACTGGCTGGAGGTTTGGGACTGGGGTTGGGGTTCGCGAGGCTTTTCGGGCGGTGGCAGCCGCAATAACAGCAGCACTGGCAGCCCGCCAACCAATCCAATTGACCTTACCAACCAGTTTGGCACAGTTAATCTCACTAACACCGGAATCGTATCCAAAGGGTCGGAACTTGGGAGTTACGACAAGGTTGTAGCGCCTCCTAGTAAATCGCTGGGCACGGTGAGCTTTTCGGCGGGCGCGTTCACGGGCGCCAACGTCCTCACCAGTGGAACGTTTTCCGGCGTGGGGTCGAGCTTTAGCGTGGCTAGTGGGGCCGCGAATTATGGTCAACCCCCGAAAGGAAACATCTTCACTGGTTCGTTCGTCGGGCCTGTCGCCTGGACGCTGGTCAGCCAAACTGGTAAGTACACCGATAACTTTACGCTGTCGGGCGCGATCAACGGAACGTTGTACACGGGCAGCAACGTAACCGGGACCGCGACGAAAACATCACGGTGTATACCGACCAGTGGACCCAGAATCATGAGGGATTGATCGCTCTCGGTAAGATCCGCCTGAATGTTCCGAGCCCGAGCAAAATGGGGGTAGCCGGTAAGGGATCGAGGTCAGCGAGCAGGAGCACTCGTCGCCCGCTATTTGGTTGGACATTTGTGTGGTAAGTTGAATTCATGAACCTCCAGGTCAAGTTCAGCCTGATTTTTCTGCTCGTCTTTGGAGTTCAACTCGCGGTTGCGGGCTATGTCTGTGATGGGTTCCTGCAGAGCAGTGCTCGCGATCGGGTGATGTTTACTGCCGATTGCGCGGCCGGTGAGGGGCATAGGGTGAAGGATTTCTACGATGCGCTTGGCAGGGAAATACCTTCCAGCCGGGACCGCGAGCGCTTCTTGTCGCGCTGCAAAGCAGGTATCTAAACCCCGGGAAGAAACCACGAAGCGGGGCTAGGGCTGGCTATGGGGTTGAAGCCTTCGGCTCATGGCCGCGCAGTCACACCCTCTGCCGTGTCAACAGCTGTCACCGCGTTCTCATTCGTGCTTCGAAGAAAAACAGGCGCGAACTTTCTTATCCGCGCCCGTTCGTTTTGAACCACACCGCGTAATTGAGGGCACACCGTCATGATGCCTTTGTTCGCGGGGCTGTCTCGGTTGCGATCGTGCCCGCGTCTTCCAACACCATGTCAGCGCCCTTCTCTGCAATCATGAAGAGTGATGCTTGCAAGTTCCCGCTCACCACGGAAGGCATGATCGAGGCGTCGTTGATGCGCAATCCATCAACGCCGTACACCCGCAGTCGTGGATCGACGACAGCCATCGCATCCAGACCCATTTTGCATGTGCCGGATGGGTGCCAATCGGTGATGCAGGTGTCTTTGATGTATTTCCGAAGTTTGTTCTCGTCAGTTCCAATCTGGGGACCAGGAAGAAGCTCCCGGCCGAGCATGTCACGGAAGGCCCGCGTCTGGACAATCTCGCGACCGAGCTTAATTCCGGCGAGCAGCACAGACATGTCGTACTCGCAGGTCAGATAGTTGGTCTGAATGTTGAGCGGCTCCATGGGATCGCTGGAGCGCAGCCACACTCGCCCGACGCTTTGAGGCCGGCAGACGACTGGGACGAGCGCAAAGCCGCGATTGAAATCCGCCCCGGTGCCGGGAAACGCGAAGCCGCCAAAAAACAGCTGCAAGTCGGGCGAAGCGGCAGGCACGCCCGATCGCGTGAAGGTGAACAGGGAAGCTTCGCAGATGATCATCGGGATCTTCTGCTCGATCTGCGACGCCCAGCACATGCGCACGTTCAGATGGTCCTGCAGGTTGCTGCCTACTCCCGGCAGGTCGACGACGACCGGAATCTTGAAGCTTCGGAGCTGCTCGGCTGGACCAATGCCCGACTGCATCAGGATTTTGGGCGTGTTCAAGGGTCCCATGCTCACTACCACCTCCGATGAGGCGCGCGCTTGTATGGTGGAATTGTTCTGGCGGTACTCGACGCCAAACACGCGCTTGCCCTCCAGGAGAAGGCGTGTGGCAAACGCTTCATACTCGATGGTGAGGTTTTTGCGCGCGTTCTTGATCGGGTCGATATAGGCGGTGAAGGCGCTTGCACGTTTAAAGTCGCGTGTCGTGGTCGACTGAATGAAGCCCGCCCCGCCCTCCTGCTGGGGACCGTTGAAGTCCCAATCGCTTTTGAAACCGAGCTCGCTCACGCCTGCGACGAAGGCCTCCGAAGCGGCGCTGCGCCGGTCCTTCGGCAGATCCATCACCGGGAGCGGACCGCCAACACCGCGATATTCGGAACGTGGACCCATGTAATCCTCGGACTTTTTGAAATACGGCAGGACCTGTTGGTACGACCAGTTCTCATTGCCCAAGTAGTTCCAGTGGTCAAAGTCCCGCCGGTGGCCTCGGATGAAAATGCGTCCGTGCACGGAACGTGCCTCCGCCCGCAACCTTCCCCTGGATAAGGGGCATCTTGCGTCCGTCCAGGCCCGGCTCCTCTACCGTGCTCAGCCCCCAGTCGAACTGCGGTTTCTGCCACACGGCAAACAACGACGTGAGTTCCACGTTATGTATGTCGGCATCGTCATCGCGCGGCCCCGCCTCGAGCAGTAGAACTTTGACGTTCGGGTCGGCCGAAAGTCGATTGGCAGTTACACAGCCGCCAATGCCACTGCCAATCACGATGTAATCGAATTCACGCGTTTGTTGCGCAGTCATCGCATACCCCCTTATTGATGAAGTGCTGCGCCGCCCTTTTGCCGTGGCCAAGCCGGTACGTGCTGAACCCTGTAGCCGCGCGGCGCGCAAGTCATTCTATCCTTCTGCCGCCCAGTGTCAACACCCAGAGCGAAATATATGTCAACCGTAACTGGAGAATTTCCTCTTACGAAATATTGACAAAAAGAAGGTTTGTGTACTAGCGTAGACGGGCTCGATGGGAGGCATCCGATGATTCTTATAACCAGCGCACCTGGTAATAATGCGAATGCAGTTATTCGCGAATTGACGACGGCCGGTGTTCGTGTGCGGGCCCTCCTTCGCAACCCCAATTCCGCTGGCGAGATCAAGGGTCCGCTGGTCGAGGTCGCGGTCGGCGACTTTTTGAATCCGGCATCGCTGGATGCCGCCCTCCAGGGTGTGGAAAAGGCATTTCTGATCCCTCCAACGGATCCGCGCAGCGTCGAAATGCAGGGCAATTTCATCCGCGCTGCAAAACGTGCGGGCACACGCCACGTGGTGAAACTCTCGGTCAACGGTGCCGATGTCAATTCGCCCGTTCGCGTCGCCCGGTGGCATGCCGAAGGCGAGAAGGAACTGGAAGCGTCCGGGATTCCATTTACGCACCTGCGGCCGAACGCTTTCATGCAGAACTTCCTTGGGCTGGCTCCGACCATCGTGTCCCAGGGCGAGTTTTATCAACCAGCGGCGGACGGCAAAGTAAGCCATATCGACGTTCGGGACATCGCCGCGGTCGCCGCGAAGGCGCTGACAGAAAATGGGCACCAGGGAAAGACTTATGTGATTACCGGCCCCGAGGCATTGTCGTATGACGAGGCGGCCGGCAAGATTTCAAAGGCCATCGGGAAGCCGGTGAAGTATGTCAACGTCACGCCGGAAGACTTTAAGAAGTCGCTGCTCGGTTGGGGCATTCCGGAATATATGGCAGATGGTCTCAATGAGTTCTACGCGGCCATTCGCGCAGGCTATTGCGCCGTCGTGACCAATACCGTGGAGGAAGTTGCGAAGAGGAAACCGATTAGTTTCGACGACTTCGTGCATGATTTTGCGGAGACATTTACCTCTCGGCCGCAGGCAGCAGGGTAAGAGCAACCCCACCGCGCAGACGAAATCGCTGCACTCCAAATGAAAATCTTTTCACATTGCGGTGAAATGGAGTGTACGGTTATTGCCTTCTTTGAGCGCAAATAGAGTTTCTCGCTAACCTAATACATGAAGTGTTGACAAAGAAAACTTTGTGTACTACGGTGTATAACCACAATCGGTGCGATTACGCTAAACTGACCCCCACGCATCGATTGAAGCCCACCACAATCGAGGAGAAGTTCTATGTCTAGATCTGCGATGCTGTCCCTCTTTGCAAGCCTTGCCCTGGCGGTCGCCGCTGTTTCGGCTGCATACGCCGGCTCGACCGATCAGGCCAGTGAGGTTGATGGCCTCGCAGCCACCGCCTCGATCCCGGTTTCGACCTTCGCCACACTTCCTCAAATAGGGCCGATCAACCCCGGCAATCCTGAGGGAATGGCGGCCGACGATTTCGGCTTGCTCCACGTGAATACGTTCGATACCAGCAACATCTGCTATACGCTCCCGTCAGCTACCGCAGCGGTAGCGAATGCCGCAACACCCGGTGTGGGATCGGCGGAACTCCGGCGGTTTCTGGAGTCCCATCAGCACGCCGGTTCAGCCTCGACCCCACCTGCGAATACGTTCAATTACATCTTCACCTATGACCAGTTCGGTCATCTCGTGGCGAAGACACCATTTGTGCCATGCGGTGCCCCGCTAGGAATGCAGGCGATTGGTCAAAAGCTGTATGTCATCGATGTTTTTTACGGGCAGGTGGACCGCTACCAGCTGCCGTTGACCAACACTAGCACGCCCGAAGCCACCTATAATGTCTGCGGCGGATTTCTCGTCGCATTCGGCCTCCCGGTCAAGAATAACGGCCCCTTCTGCGCTCTCAACGACATGAAACTCGGCCCTGACGGCAGGTTGTACATCGCGGATAATGGCGCGGGCCCTGCTTTCGTCTTCAGCTCCTGCTGCCTGACCGGCCATATCTGGGAACTCAATCCCAACGACGGAACCTCGAGCGTCTTCTACTCCGATCCGACGTTGAACGTCGATCCTAGCTCTGCGCCACCGTTTGGCGTGGCGGCTGCCGTCTTTGATCCCAAGGGCAAGAACCTTTACATGTCGAACTTCAGCACAAGCTACGTTTATACACTGGGTGTACAACCCGTCGACTCCAGCAAACCTCCCTCTCCGGCTAATCCGCTCGTAGCCCCTACCGGCTCGCCATCGGTCTTCTATCACGACACCAGCATTCTCCTCGGGCCCAACCATATGGCCTTCGATGGCGAAGCTCGTCTTTGGATTACCTCCGGGGAGAACAATCAGGTCGTGAAGTTCGACACCAGCAACGGCACGGTCTTGGCCACCGCCGGCTCCTTCTGCGGATTGACAAAAAGACGGCGCGCCGAAGTGTCTGCTCCAGCCGGCGAACATCGTGAAGTTCGGCAACGCGATGTACGTCGACAATGAAGCAAACCCGGGACTGAACTGCCTCAACACAGAGGCGGGTGCCCCAGGATCCCTGGTGCCTGCTGGCCTGCCCCCGCTCTGCGGCCCCGGGATTACCCCTTCCTCGACCTGGACAAACCTGAAGTTGTACACAATCTCAAGCTTCCCTCGTCATGCGGAGCAGAGAAAATGATTTCGAGGCAAAAGGTTCCGATATCGGTTACCCGAACCGTTATCGGAACCTTTATTTACACCAGATGGCCGTCACACCGCATCTGCTGCTGATTGACTTCCAGGACGATTACCGCCCGGTCTTAGCGGCACGAAATTGAGTTACGACGCCCACTCTTTGACTGCTCTGCTATCGGCGTTTTGGCAGAAGCACAGCGTCCAGTGTGGGTTCTCTACACGGGGCATCGTGCTCTCCTTAACTCTGATCGTGGTGGTTGGATTACATCGGCTGGGGCTCTCGAACGGTCACACGTAAGTCGGCAAAGGTGGGATGGGGCGCCCCTCACGCAGTGATGCAACCACCGCCGCTGCGTCGGCGGCGCGATATTCCTCGCCGTAGACGGCGCCTTTGCGACGCGGCGCCTCCATCGCTTGGCAGCTCTTCGTGCCGCCCAGGTCAACCGGCACATACCCAGCATCTGCAATCAACTCGGCGACGACGCGCTTTGCGTCCGCATCATCGCCACAGATCCACTGCACGACCTTCTGCTCCTTCGGACGATCGGCGGTCTCCCTTTGAAAATGCGCGGTCAAGGTATTGAATGACTTCGTATACCGGGCGCCAGGCATACGTGCAACGTTGAATGCGGCAGCCGTCTGTCCTTTCGGAGGCAACGCACGCGAACCGAACTGGTTGGTCGTGTCTATGACGATCTTGCCCGCAACGCGACCCGGCTTGGCGCAATGCCTCGGGGATCGCGTCCCATGGTACGGAAAGTACCACGACCTCGCCGAAACGGACTGCCTCCAGCGGCGTCCCCACAGATGCTCTGTCGCCGAGTTCTCGTGCGAGCTCGGTTAGGTTTGCTGGATCGCGCGAGAAGCTGAGCTTCACCTCGTGCTTACCACTAACGACGAAGCGCTGCGCACAGTTGCCGCCGATGTTCCCCGCACCAATAATGCCAATGCGCATGATTTGCCTCCTTCACTATGCGGAACGCCGCTTACTGCACAACCAGGTTAAAACTGACACTCTCCGTGATTGCCGTCTCTGTCGCCGATTGGAAAGTTCCCGTCACCGTAAGGGGATACTTGCCGGCTGCAGTACCGGGAGGATCGCCGCCGCCTCCTGCGCATGATGGCAACGTCACAAGGATCGCGAGCATGCACAATAAGAAAATCAACCCGCACACGCGTCGCCGAGGTTTCACGCCACGCTTGCCGGGCAGGACTACCAGCGCCGCGAGCCCGGCGATCCCGGCGAGTCCGACCAATCCGGCCATCCGGTTCCCGTTCGAACCGTCCAACGGGGAACTGCAAAAAGCCCGTCGCCTTCGTAGTGGTGGCCGTGACTTTGGCCTGAACCGTGGTCGATCCGTCCAGCGCTATCGAATTCGGCGATACAGTGCAGGTCGCTAAAGCTGGTGCTCCGCTGCAACTGAGCGATACCGACTGGGTGAATCCATTAACTGGAGCCAGATCCACCGTGAAAATCGCCGTCTGTCCGGGAACCACAGTCAGGCTGGTGCAGGTGGTGGTTAGGGCGAAGTTCCGCACCGTTCCGGTGATGGGGACCGTTTGTGGGCTGCCAGCCCCGTTGTCGCTAACGCTGAGGGACGCGGTAGCGCTTCCGCTTCCACCGTTTGCTGTCGGTGATAAACGTGACGTTGATGGTGCAACTGGAGTCGGGCGAAGCGCGGAACCGCAAGTGTTGTTCTGGTTTGCGCGAATTCACTTGCGTTCGGCCCAGTAAATCCAATCGAGGTGATGGTCAGTGTAGCGCTGCCGCTGTTGGTCAGGGTGACCGGCTTGGGCAGCACTCGTGGTTCCAACTGTCTGCGGTACTAAAATTGAGGCTTGTGGGCTTTAGCGAGACAATGGGGACCCCAGCCTGTTGTAATAGGATGGCCACATCTGGACTGGCCTGGGCTACTAAGTCCGGCCGTCCGTCACCATTGAAATCACCTGTAGCCAAGACTTCTGCAGTTCCGCCAAAGTTAGTCGGCGGCGTCTGGAACGTTCCGTCGCCGTTTCCTTGCAGGATGTAGGTGCCCGTGGCCAAGTCGAGCTTCCCATCTTCATTGAAGTCGCCGGTCACGATTGCGCCGGTGACAGGATTCGCTAAAGCTTGGGGAGTGCCGCTGGTGAACGTGCCGTCTCCTTTCCCCGTCAGGATTAAGACCGCACCACCGCCAGCGGCTGGGTTGTACACGAGCGCCAAGTCTTGCTTGTTATCCCCATTGAAGTCGGCGGCGGTAAAAGCGACAACGCCCGGAGGGGTGCCGGTCGTCAGCGGGTTTCCGGCGCTGAACCCTTCGGCAGATCCGAGGAAGACCCTAACGGCAGGAGACCCAGGATTGATATCGAGCACGGCCAAATCCAGGATGCCATCTCCGCTGAAATCAGCGGTGAGCATACCACCGGCCACCTTAACACCCGAGGAGAAATTCTGGCCTGCACTGAAAGTGCCACTCCCATTGTTGCTCAGGATCTGCACGTTAGTGCCGATCAGACCCGCAATATCCAGGACGCCGGTCTGGCTGAAGTCACCGACAGCGAATGGGCTGAAACCCACCGACCCCGACAAGAAGGCTGGTTGGGGGCTGGAAGGTGCCGTCGCCGTTGCCCACGAGCAGCGTGTCGCCCGCAACCAGGTCGATCGACCCACCATCATTCTTGAAACGACCTGCCACAATCGAACTCACATCATCAACCTGATAACATTGTCGGGGCTCTGGAAGGTTCCGTTGCTGCTCCCTAACAGAATACAAACCTGAGAACGGGCTCAGGTAGGAACGCCCACAGCCAAGTCCAAAATACCATCGCCATTGAAGTCTGCGGCCAGTACGGTCTGAACCGCATCGCTAGTACCGGTGCTGTAATCGACGGGTTCGGCGAATTGCGGAGATGCCGGCGGCGCAATCTGGAAAAATTCCACATTGGAAACAATCCCGCTGAGGCTCAGCACCGATACGGAGGCGGTCCCGGCAGCGGCAATGTTCGCCGACGGGACAGTCGCGGTTAACTGAGTGGGAGTGGAACCCGTGATCGTTAGGTGAGTGACAGTGGTGCCTTCTCCCCAGAGCACGGCTGTTGGTCGCGGGTTGAACCCCACACCGTTAATCGTAAGCGTAAAACCTGCACCACCCGGCTGGGCCGCGGATGGAGCTACGGGCTGTTCGATGGTGGGGATGCTGGGGCTCTGCGCCATCGCCAAAGTGCTGAGAAAGATTATGTAAACACCGAATGTCCTCGCAGATCTCATGACGTTGTCCTTAGGGGGTAACTGTTTCCAAAGTCTGGTCGGTCGCCAAGGTCGCTCGCGCGAAAAGAGAGCGGTTCACCGCGCTGCCGGCGCATCATTTCTGGCACGTCGCCTGCGACCGCACCCTCGGCGCGGCATCGCAGACAACTGGAGGAGGTGTGGTGGCAGATGACCCACCCCCGTAAGTCAACACCAGACCTGTAGCTAAACCGCCTGCTACGCCAGCCAGAATCGGTATCCAGACTTTCGGGTGCGCAATAACCACATGAGGGTTGACATTTGTGTCTTGCATCGAAGCGTGAATTACTTCGGACTCAGGAGGAAATCCCCCAGCCGGGGCTTTCATTCCGATCACGACCAACTGCCCTGGCGATAAAGTGACAGCGCTTGGTCAGAGGTTGCCTGCTCGGACTTTCTCACCACCTTCGCCGAACCCAACGCAGTTACGGAGACTTTACCGACGTAACAAACCACCGTAGTGAGGTCGTTTTCATAACCTACGTAGAAGTCGGTGCCGATGACGCCGATCACTGCGTTCGGCGTCCTGACTTCGTATTTGCCATCCGGCTGAGTAATCTTGACCACCTGGCTGCGCAGCTGGCCATAGTTCATATCACATCGAAGTTTGCTGCGATACGGCATCGTGCTTAATTACCTTGAGTGCGCCGTTGGAGCCGAGACTGAGAATAGAGCCGTCGGTGAGCCCGGCCCGCAAACGTCCTCGATCGCCAGTTTGCAGCAGATCATTCCATTCGAGACTGTCTTTGACCTTTACCGGCTGCGAATTTCGCCAAGCGGCAGGAACCAGCGCCTTCACTTCTCCGGCTGTTTGACTGTCGGTTGGAGCCGCAAACATGGGCGTTGCAGCCAGCAGAAGAGACAGTAAAACCGACAGCAGTGACTTCACCATGCAAAGCCTCAAGAAGTCCGATGTTCGGGGAAGCTTATTGTCCCAGAAAAAGAAGAGAAGTCAAGAACGTTTGTAGGCCGTCCTGACGCGGCCTTGTTTTCGAATTTCGCGGGAAGGAGTTTTTCAACCGCCACCTCAGTGATCACTTCAAAACCGGCCAACGGGAGTGACCGTCCAGGACTAGGTTGTCCTACCCTGCCCGCAGCCACTCGCGCAAGCTCACTACAGTCGAACGCGGCCGGAGTAGAATCCAGTAAGCTGATCAAAGCAAAACCCGCCCGGATGGCGAAACTGGCAGACGCACGGGACTTAAAATCCCGGGTCCCTAACAGGACGTGACGGTTCGATTCCGTCTCCGGGCACCATTCAACCCTTTCCCGAATTTGTTTAGGCAGACCACTGCCAAGTAGGGGGCGCCATCGGCACTCTCCGCCGAAACGAACCGATCTTCCACCTCTTCGCCCGAGCGGGAGCTGCACAAAAAGCCCCCCACCCTTTCGGGGGCGACGGCGTGATCCCCTGCTTCGTCCTACTGTTTAGCAGGCGCGAAAAAATCGGCGAACGCCTTAGCGTTCGGTGTGCCCACGCCGGTTACGTTATCCCAGCCCTTAGCCGTCTTCAGGCCGGAATCCGTGCCGAATGAGATGACCAGCGCAGTGTCTTGCAAATCAGCGTAGTCCCAGATAGCACTGACGAACTGTGCCCGATGAGACCCCGGCCACCTCCGCCGCAGTGTACTTGTTGGTGCCGGTCGATTCCTGAATCGACGCGGTTACATTATGTTTGGAGGTAACGGGAACGATATCGTACACAGCTCCCGCTGGCAGCGAATACAGGTAGGGAGCGGCTTGGCCGAGCGGCGCACCCGCCTCCTGGTTGGCAATTGCCCACAGTGCGGAGAACATCGGGCAAGCAAGGCTCGTGCCCCCCCACACCTGCCATTGCAGCGTCGGAACCTGACCCAGGACCGTTATCGCGATCACGGCCGGAGTATAAGGATCCGCCAGCCAGGCAATGTCCGGAAGTTGGCGATACTTGCCCGGCAGCTTCTTCTGGATACGACGGCTTGGCGAAACCCGCGAGGCAGGTCGGTGGGGTGACGCTGTCATCCTGGAAAGCACAGTTGCTCGGGCCGCCGCCCGCGCCGCCTATCAACCCGAAGACGAAAGGTGGATCTAAGACGAGTCCCTCCTGAGCCAGGTAAGTTTCATTGTTTCCCCACCCCGCCTGCCAAGCGATCGAGTTGTCCGAATTCAACGCCAAAGTGACGCCGCCCACTGCCGTGGCCCAGGGAGAATCCGCGGGAGTACTCACCGTTGCAGGAATTCCATCGCCCGTGTAGTCGCCTCCGTCTCCCGAGGAAAAGTTGGCCGAGATTCCGGCGACCGCGGCCGCTTCCTGAATGAGATTTTCGGTGGCCAGAAGGTTCGCAGGAACCAAAGATTCCACCGCATTAAAGCTGCCGGAGATGACGTTCGCAAGGCCATAGTTCACGGCCGTGTACTCGGCCTCGTCGACGTCCTGAAAGGACGCCGAAGGTGGAACGATGAGGTTGATGTTGGCGCCGGGAGCTATCGCATGCGCCCACTCGACGTCAATGTTGATTTCTGTGTCATCGACGGACGCGCACGTGCTTGCCGTCGGAATGTAGGTTATGGCAAAGTTCGACGAGGTCAGCGCCGGCAGTCCGAACTGCGCCGAGAACACATTCGCATCGTTCTGAATCGTCAGCGAACCGCACCAGTCGATGATCCCAATGGTTTGGCCCGTGCCGTCAAATCCTTCCGCGTACAAGCCCGTGAGATTGTATGCCGTCTGGATCATGGGCGGCGTGTAGCCGCAACCTGCGCTAGTCAGGCTGTAAGTATTCAGGTGATTGCCTTTGTAAGTTCCGATCGGAAACGAACCGTTGCCATTGTTGGAATACGTCTGGGTCACCGTGCCGTCGAAGCAGATTATTGGAGTAGCCAAGGTCGTCGGGCGCGGTCACCGGCCGCACTCACCTTGGCAGCAGCAGCCTTGCCCTGGGGGAGACTAGCCGACCGCGTCATCAACGGGTGCTCATACTTGCCATCGTCCAGACCGGAAATGGCCATCGCCAGCGGCGCAGCAGCCCCGTCCACGTATGGATCGCGGTCATTGGCGCGGATGGTCTTGCCGAGCACCTGGTAGTTGTTGAGCTGCACGTGAAACGCGTTCTCAACCTCGCCCACCGTTCCTCGCGCTCGTACGAAGAAGTTATCCGGACCAACCTTGACCACTTTCAAGTTATGCGCTTCGAAGAACTGCCCGACAGTTTTCGCCTCCTCCGCCGTCGGTGCAAACCGCGCCGCAAATTGCGCCCGGCTCAGGAAATGACGATAGTTGGGAGAGGTGCGGTCGTAGAGCTGCTCTGCCAATGCATCGAGTTCACCGCGATTGTGAGGGTTCAGCCAGATACTAACCTCGATGGTCTTCGACGGGTCCTCGGTCCCGAGGTTCTTTGCCGTGAATACATATCTCGGTGTGTTGTGCGCGATCAACCTTCCGCTTGCATTCGCTGGCAACGCCACGCCTACGATTAACGTCGCCACCACAACATACAACCAAATCGCCGGCCAACGGGGGCAACCCGCCGCTGGGTGCACTGCTTGCTTCACTTGATTCATTTCTCCTCCTGGAGCGAACTTTGCGGAAAACTTGAGCGACAAGGACGAGTGTCATCGGCGCGCAGGAGAGTCAGGATGTAACTCTCAACAGAGTTGCAACATGTTACTCCTGCTACAGGACGCCGCAATGACTTATTATTTCTGGCTTATGATCTCTAACAGGCTGCGGAAAACTCGGGATTCGTATCAGGGTATCGCTTTAGCGATACCGTAAGTCCGTCGAAATCAGACGCCCCTTTTAGGGGCTGGGCATCGAGAAATCGATTTTTTCCGCAACCTGCTAACCTGCAACTACTCTGCGAAAAAAAGTGCAGAAAAGGTGAGGGAATGTTTCACTCCGCTTCTGAGTATTGCGGGGAGTTGATGCAGCCGGAAAAACGCAGCCCATCCGCATGAGACCTGGGATGTCCACACTTGCTAAGCTTCGGACCGTGCCGCACGCGTCATCAGTTCTTCGATGGCCGCTTGCGGCGACTTGCCGTTTTCGAGGATGGCAAACATCTGTTCGGTGATCGGCATCTCGACCTTCTTCTTGTGGGCTAAACCAACCGCCGCTTTGGTGGTGAAAACCCCTTCCGCGACTGCGCCGCGCATGCCGGCGATGATGTCGGGCAGTTTGCGGCCTTTGCCCAGTTCAACGCCGACGCTGCGGTTGCGCGAGAGATCCCCTGTGCACGTCAGAACCAGATCGCCCAGTCCGGCGAGTCCTGACATGGTGTCGAGCCGGCCGCCGCAGGCCACCACCAGGCGCGCCACTTCGGCGAGACCGCGCGTGATCAGCGCCGCTACCGAGTTGTGGCCGAGGCCGAGGCCATCGCAGACGCCGGCGGCGATGGCGATGATGTTCTTCAGCGCGCCGCCCAACTCCACCCCGATCACGTCGTCGTTGGTATAGACGCGAAACCGGGAATCGTTGAACGCCTGCTGCACGGCGCGTGTCACTTCCCCATCGACGGATGCCACGGTCACAGCCGTCGGATCGCCGCGCGCCACCTCTTTGGCAAATGATGGGCCGCTGAGTGCCGCCACGCGAGGAGTGAACCCGCCGGCTGCGCAAGACATCGGCGATCACTTCCGTCATGCGCAGCAGAGTTCCGTCTTCCAGTCCTTTAGTGCAACTGACAAGAAGTATTTCCGGGCGGAGCGTCGGCGCCATGCGTTCGAAGAGCGCGCGACAATGCTGCGAAGGCATGACACTGACGACGATCTCCGCCGCATCGAGCGCAGTGTTGAGATCGCTGGTCGCCATAATCGATTCTGGCAGGATGAAGCCCGGCAGGAAATTGTTCGTTGATTCGTTCTCTCGCAATGCTATCCGAAACGTCCAGTTCATTAGCCCAGAGCCGGACCTGATGCGTCCCTTTACGTCCCAGGACGATTGCCAGTGCGGTGCCCCAGGCGCCTGCGCCGATGATAGCAATGCGGCTCATCTGCGGGTTGCTCCTAACGTCTCGGACTTCGTTCCTGACTCTGTTCCTAACTTTGTCCCTGACTCAGTTTTTGACTTTCTTCCTAACTTAGTTTCCGTTCCGGCGGCGAGACGCCCGATGTTGTGGCGATGCCTCCAGATGACGAGCGCCGAAACCAGCGCAATAAAAATCAGTTGCCGCTGATCCGCGTATTCGTGCAGGGCCCACGCCAACAGCGGAAAAGCCGCCGCCACTGCGACCGACCCGAGCGAGATGTAGCGGAAGGCGACGGCGATGAGCAAAAACAGGACTACCATGCACAAAATGGATTTCGGGGTGAGCAAGATAAAAGATCCGAGGCTGGTGGCGACGCCCTTGCCGCCGCGAAACTTGAGCCAGACCGGAAACAGATGGCCGACCACGGCGAAGAACGCCGCCGTGGTCATGATGAGTTGCTGATGCGGCCCGCTGAACAGCGCCCGCGCCAGTAGAACCGCAGCTAGACCTTTGGCGGCGTCAAGAAGCAGAGTCGCAACCCCGAGTGCAGGCGACTTGCGGGCCACGTTGGTAGCGCCGATGTTGCCGCTTCCGCTCGAGCGCACATCCTCGCCCTTGAAAATCCGTACCAGCAGGTAGCCAAATGGGATCGACCCCAGCAGATAGCTCACAGCGGCGGTGATAAGGTAGGGATTCATGTTCATCTATCTAACTGCTGATTCAAGCTTGCCCGTGGAACGCCGCGCGTCCGCGCCCGGCGGGACCGGCGAGACGCCCGTCTCTCACGCTACCCTCGCTGGAGCGGAAAGCGTTGCAGCTTCGTGTACTTCGATCCTCCTGGTGAAAGCTGGCTCTGATAAAGGATAAACTCGTGGGCCGTCATTCTACCGAAATCAAGCTCGCCCATCGCGGCGAGCCGCTTCTCGAGCACCGCGAACGCCGTGTTGGGGCCGTCGCCTTTGCGCCATTTCGGCGAGCCCGATCTGCCGCCGGCGCGCGCCAGAGTTAGATGCGGACTGAAAGGCCGGTCTTCGCGCGGAATGCCAAGTTCGGCGACGGCCATATCGATCTTCTCGGCCAGTTCCGCCAGTTGCGGTCCGGCCTCGATTCCGATCCAGAATACGCGCGGGGCCTTTGCGGTCGGGAAGAACCCGTATCCGCGGGAGCGAATTTCAAACGCGCCGCCTTCGACCCGCCGCAAACGCTCGCCGATGGCCTCGACCCGCTCGGGCGGTTGTTCTCCGATGAACTTCAACGTAATGTGCAGCGATTCCGGCCGTACCCAGCGCACCTCGGGCGCAAAGCCCTGTACGCCTTCGAGAAAGCGCGCGATGCGGGCGCGAACTTCAGGATCAAGATCGATGCCAATGAATATTCGCATATTTCGCATCTCGTCTACAGGTTGTGTGGGACGAGCCTCCGGCCCGTCCGGACGGGCCGGAGCACCGTCTCCACACATCAATATAAGCGTTCTACAACAGCGCCCTGCGGATCATTTCCAGCGCCTGTTGCGTTGCGAACTGGCGGATGCGCTTGCGGTCGCCGGGGAAATTCCGTTCGACCACCTGCGTGCCTTCTTCTCCCGCGAGTGCGATGTAGACCAGGCCCACGGGTTTCTGCTCGGTGCCGCCCGCTCGGGCCGGCGACGCCGGTGATTCCGACTCCATAGCTCGCGAGGCAGCGCTTGCGGATGCCTTCGGCCATAGACGCCGCCACTTCGCGGCTCACGGCTCCGTGCTGATCGATCAGGGCTTTAGGAACATTTGCGAATTGCGTTTTCAATTCGTTCGAGTAGACGACGGCGCCGCCCAGAAAATAGCGCGAGCTGCCACCGAGCGAAGTGATGCGCTCGGCCAGCAGGCCGCCGGTACAAGATTCGGCCACGGCCAAAGTCATGCTGCGCATCTGCAGCAGATAGCTGACGATCTGCTCGATGGTTTCACCCTTGCGAGAGAAGATGGCGTCGCCGAGTTCGTCCTCGATCTTTTCGGCGAGCTCTTCGACGCGCGCCTCGGCCTCGGTTTGCGAATCTTTCCGGCAGCGCAGGTGGAGTTGAATCTCGCCCCCGCCCGCGAGAATCGTGGTCTCGACGTCGGCATAAGTTTTGTAGATGGGCGCAACCCGCGCGTCCACTTGCGATTCCGGCATCATGGCCATCTTGAGCGTGCGCGTGGCAATGTGCCGGAGCGGGATCCGGCCGCGCATTCGCGGGATGCATTCGGCCTCGAACATCGCCTTGAGTTCGTAGGGAGGGCCGGGGAGCAGCATCAGAAGCCGCTCCTGGCCGTCATACTTACCGCCGATCCACTGCCCGGGCGCGCTGCCCAGCGAATTCGGTAATATCGTGGCGCTGGTCAGGATGTCGGCCTGCTTGGCATTGTTGGCCGACATCTTCATGCCGCGTTTGGCGAAGCGCTCTTCGAGTTTCGCGATGATCTCGGGATCGCGTTGCAGTTTCAAGCCGAGCGCGTCGGCCACCGCTTCGCGCGTCAAGTCATCCTCAGTGGGGCCAAGGCCGCCCGTGAAAATGATGATGTCCGAACGCCGCATGGCAAGTTTGGCGGCTGCGGTCAGCCCTTCCGCGTCGTCGCCCACAATGCACTTGAAGCGCACTTCCACGCCCAGTTCATTCAGTTTCTCGGTGAGGTAAAGCGAGTTGCGTGTCCTGGCGATGGGGAGTGAGCAACTCAGACCCAACGGCAATGATCTCGGCGTTCACCGGTAAAAGTGTAAATGATGCAGCAGATGTTACGGTCGCCTTTCCCTAACTGTACCTCGCGTGAGTATCGATCGGCAGAGACGGTGCGTCCTCGCTCGTCCGGCGAGCTGGGGACGACCGGTCCTGCCACGAAAGAACCTTAGGGTTATCTGCCGGTTGTTGCTGCGTCATGCAGTGCAGCGCGCCGAATCCCCAGATCAGATCGCCGGAATAGATCGGCACGATTTCGCGTGTCGGGAACAGTTCCGCGAGCGTGTTGAGCGCAATGCGATCGTTTGGATCGTTGAAAACCGGCACCAGCACCGCGCCATTCGCGATATAAAAATTGGCGTAGCTGGCGGGCAACTGCCGGCCTTCAAATACGACCGGACGCGGCAGAGGAATTTCGACGATCTCAAGTTTCTGTCCATCGGCAGTGCGGGCGTTTTTCAGCCGGCCCAGGTTCGCATGCAAGGCCGCGTAATTTTCACTCCGCTCATTCTGCTCGATCATCGTGACCACGGTATTCGGAGCGACGAAGCGGGTGATGTCATCGACGTGGCCGTGAGTGTCGTCGCCGGCGATGCCGCTATCAAGCCAGATGACGGACTGCACGCCAAAATAGTCGGCAAACAGCTGTTCATAAGCGGCGCGGTCCATGGGCGGGTTGCGTTGTTGAGTGGTCGAGAGCAAACACTCCTCAGTGGTGATCAGAGTGCCACATCCGTTGACGTCGATCGATCCGCCCTCCAGCACGACGCGGTGCTGCCGGATGAACGGGACGCACCACGCGCGCGCCGGCGGCCTTCGCCATGCGCCCGCCAATTTTTTCATCAAGCTTGTAATTCGGATATTTCGCCCAGCGTTGAACTGAAAATGCAGAGCGAGCAACCCCGAATCGGCGTCATCGGTCGGGCCGGCGCCAGGAAGATGCAGCCCGAGTCGCGGATCCAGACGCGATCGGTGCGCCAGCGGTGAAAGCGGATATTATCGGCGAGTGCGCTAAAGAGCGCGCCCGCTTTTTCGAGCACCCCGCGCGCCCGCTTTTCCCAACTCGCGTCATTGACGATCAGGTCCACACGCTCATGCCGCGCCAGGTTGCGGACGATCTCCGCATAGACCCATGGGATCGTCTCAAACTTGCCCGGCCAGTCGCCCCGCAAATGCGGCCAGGCGAGCCATGTGGACTCGTGCGGTTCCCACTCGGCAGGCATGCGGTATCCCTGTGCGGCGGGCAGAAGTTTGGCGCGCGCAGCGGATGATCTAGCCATTGTTCGTCCGGTCATTCTAGATCCAGTCATCTTAGGTCAGTCACGTTCCCTTAGCTGCGGTCACTTTTCGTCAATCATGCGGCTGGTGATGGGAGCGTAACTGTCGATACGGCGGTCGCGCAGGAAGGGCCAGTTGCGGCGAATCTCCTCCAGGTGATGCAGGTCCACTTCGCCGAGCAGAATTTCTTCCTTTTCGTGCGAAGCTTCGGCGAGCACGCGGCCGAAGGGATCGCAGAAGAACGACCCTCCCCAGAATTCGAGGCCTTTGCCCGGGACGGAATTGCCGCGAATGTTGCCAGTCTCCAAGCCGACGCGATTCACCACGCCAACATAAACGCCATTCGCGATGGCGTGCGCCCGCTGGATGGTGCGCCAGGCGTCATGTTGCGCCTCGCCAAATTCGGCCTTCTCCGCCGGATGCCATCCAATAGCGGTCGGGTAAAAAAGAATGCTGGCTCCCTGCAACGCCGTAAGCCGCGCGCCTTCGGGATACCACTGATCCCAGCAGACGAGCGTGCCCAGTTTTCCGGCGGAGGTGTCGAAGGCTTTGAAGCCAAGATCGCCGGGAGTGAAATAATATTTTTCGTAGTAGAGCGGATCGTCGGGAATATGCATCTTGCGGTAGATGCCGACGAGCGCGCCGTCGGAATCGCGGCCGGAATCAAAGACCGCGACCGTGTTGTGATAGAGTCCCGGCGCGCGCTTCTCGAAGAGCGACGCGATCAGCACAACTTTATTCTGCCGCGCAGCGGCGGCCAGCTTCTCTGTCCCCGCGCCCGGGATCGGCTCCGCGAGATCGAACAATGCGGCGTCTTCGCGCTGGCAGAAATACTGCGTCTGAAAGAGCTCGGGCAAGCAAACAACGTCGGCGCCCATTCGCGCTGCCTCCGAAACGCGATCAAGCGCCTTGGCCAGATTGTCGGCGGGTTCGGGGCCGCATGACATCTGGACCAGGCGCGACGGTGAACTTGTCTGGCACTTTTTCTCCAACCTTCTTCCTCTAACCTTGCTTATCTTGCTTCGTTCGCCTAACCTCGGCAAGCCGCAGCAGGCCGCGTAAATTCGCGACATAAGTATGATCTGTCATCTTGAGCGAAGCGAAAGACCTATGCATTCTGCGCGGACAATTACATAGGTCCTTCGCTTCGCCCAGGATGACAGCGTGGATTTATGCCATGAACTTGTGCACGCCACACTAGGATATCAAAGTGGTCGATGAGGACGTGAATGGTATGACTTTGTGCTGAGCGTTGAAAATCTGCGGGTCTAGTCAGCCGCCCTTTCAGAGGAATGGCCCTGATGAAGGCGCTTCACGTAGCAGTCCTGATGAACAGCTTTGCCGTTTTCATCGGTGCACGTATCGATTTGCAGATCGATTGGCTGATCGCAGATTGGGCAGTCAATTCTTGGCTGACGAGAGCGTTCCACAAGACACCCCCTTAACCTTCCCCCGCGAGTCAAACTTACGCAATGGCGCAATACTAATACCAGTTCGGTTGCGTTTGCGGTACGGTAGCGCACACTTCGCCTCCGTGCTCCCGGGGGCGGCTTGACGCTGTCTTGCGCACAGGGGCCTCGGCCCTCGTGGCCTTTTCTCAACGCACTCTCATGGCACTACCGAGATTGTGAAAGCAGGTCGCCGCGTTTCTCTCACTTCTAGTAAATTGTTTCTTCGGTCAAAATCGGTTTCTCATTCTGGAGGTTCGTCTTTTGAAGCACAAAACTGCCGCAAAGCACGGTCATCATGACGAAGGCGCGGGCATCGACCGCAAGCTGCACGATCCCGTGGCCGACCGGCTGATTCCGCTGGAGCCTCTCGATCTCGCCAAGATTCATTCCATTGACGACCTGGTGCGCGCGATGTCCAAGACCGCGTTCACCGGCCGCCAGCTCGGCGAAGCCGCCGACGTGCTGGAGGCGATGGCGCGCGACAAAGAATGCTTCGTCGTCATGACGCTTGCGGGCGCGATGACCGTGGCCAAGCAGGGCCTGGTGATCGCCGAGCTGATCGATCGCGGCATCGTGAATGCCATTGTTTCGACCGGCGCGCTGATGGCGCATGGGCTGGTCGAAGCGACCGGACGCGCTCATTTCCGGCATAATCCCGAGCTCACCGACGAGGAACTCTACGAGGCCGGATACAACCGCGTCTATGACACGCTTGAGCCCGAGCAGAACCTCGACGACGTGGAGCGCGTGATGGCGGCGGTGTTCGGCGGCTGGGATTCAGACGAGGTGATGTGCTCGTATAAGTTGAACCGCGCGATCGGGGCGCATCTGGCGAAGCACGCCAAAGGTCAACGCGGCATTCTGAAGTCGGCCTACGAAAAAAATGTTCCGGTATTTGTGCCCGCGTTCTCCGATTCCGAGCTCGGCCTCGATTACGCGTTGACCAACCGTGAACGCGACAAGAAAGGGAAGCCGCGTTTCCGCTTCGATCCCTTCGAAGACCTGGAGCACTTCGCCGCAACCCTGCTGAGTCAGAAGCGCCTGGGAATCTTCACCATCGGCGGAGGCGTCCCGCGCAACTGGTCGCAGCAATTCGGTCCGTTCATCGAATTGCGCCACCGCCGGGGCGGGGAAGACCTGCCACTGAAACGCTATCACTACGGACTGCGCATCTGCCCCGAACCGGTGTTCTGGGGCGGACTTTCGGGCAGTCCCTACAGCGAGGCGGTTTCGTGGGGCAAGTTTGTGCCTCCAGCCGAAGGCGGCAAGTTTGGAGAAGTTTTTGTGGATGCCACGGTAGGACTGCCGCTGATCGTAGCCGCCGTGCTGGAGCGGCTGAAGAAGAAGCCGGCGGCAAAAAAGACGATTGCACTCCCGCGAGCAGTCGGCGAGTCATGATCTAACCGGCCCAAAGACGCGCTCGAAACGAACTCTTTGTTGCGATTATCAAGGTGAGGGCCTGCGATTGTCGGTTACCTTACTTGCGTGGCTTCAGCGAATGCACGAAGCGCTTCGTCTACTTCAGACGAAGCCGGCGTGCGATGAAGAATGGTAAACGCCGAGAGAATCTCACCCGTTAAGAACTCACCTTGAGTCAGATTGCTAAATTCGCCCGGCCCAGGATTGCGATCAGTAAGGGCATAGTAGAAGCCGACGACCTGCGGCCCGTGAAGATCGTGGAGCGTGGCCGTCTTTTCAACTGAATGCGGCAGTAAGGATTCGGCCGAACGCTGCACGTCGGCCTTAAGTGAATCGGTCGTCTCTCGGGTTGGTTTGGTCGAATCGAGCCAGACTGCAGTAACCTGCACGTCAAAGGCGTCCCCGTTTGCCGGAACGAAGTGTAGGGTGATCGACGCCGGATCGGCGAGTTGACGTGATCTCGACTGCCAACCGTCCGGCACTTTGAGTCGCAGACTTCCATGGCCGGGAATTTTAAAATCTACGCTTGTGGGCGCTTCCCGGTTCGCTGCCGCAGAAATTGTCAGGTTCTGCAGCGAGGCCAGCAAAGGCTTGGGGGGCGTCCGAAACGAAACCACGGTCAGTACGTCGCCGCCTTCGAGCACAAGCTCTGGGTGGTCTGCCGTCGGACCTGACTCACCCCAGAGCAATGGCTTTATGAATGTTGCCGCGGTCTTGCGTTGTGCGTCGCCGCCAAACTGAAAAAATACACAGTTCCCTTGTCGCCATGGCACGCGAACGACTGCGCATTTTTAGCCGTGGGAACCGGTATTACACTCTTGTAGAGATCAGGTTTATCCCAAAGGATGGCGGATTGCATGTCCACCGGAAAGTAGCCGTCAACCGCCTTACACTCTGCGGGAACCTGTTCTGGTTTCAGACCCAATACGCTTGGCGCGGAGGTTTGCGAGTTAGCTGCTGGCCCGAGCAGTATCAACGACGCCATCAGGGAAGCGAGTAGTCTCATTGCTGTCCTCCACGAGTACATGTCGCTGATCAATCCACGAAACCTGTACCGAGTGGGCGACTCGCGACCTCAATCGAAGATGAGCACGGCCGAAGCGATCACCGTAGTCCACAGCCCGCGCTTGTCCCCCACCGCCGATTGCGTCACGTTGGCCGTGCGGACGATCTTGTTCGAGATGCGATAGATCTCTTTTTTCTCGTCCCACGAGCGGTCGGAATCAAACTCCACGTTCAGAGTGGTGGCCAGCATTTCGGCGGCAAGTTCTTCCGCGTAATCTCCGGCCGCGTCTTCGGTCTCGCCGAACGAGTGGTGTTCGCTCAGATATCCGTAAGTATTGCGATCGGCCGGGATGGCGACGCCGATCGAAGAGGCGAGCAGGCGATGCGGTTCATGAGTGGAATTTTCGGCAACCACCGCGAATACGACTTCTCCGGGGTGCAGATACGTCAGTCCCTGCGAGCGTGGGACCAGCTTGCAGTTGGGCGGAAAGATGGAAGAGACACGCACCAGGTTTTGCGCCGCGATGCCGGCGTCGCGCAAAGCGAGTTCGAAAGAGGTGAGGCGCTCCCGATGTTTCCCCACACCTTTGGTGAAGAAGATCTTCTTGGGGACCATGTCCTTGCCCAATTCAGTTGCCTCCAGAAAATTTTGAGTTGAGCGGCAAATCTAACACAGGGATTTGTGAAGATTGTATGAAAAAAACAGGAATGTCCCACTTTGTCCAACGTCCGGTCCGCCGAGTTGGCGGCTTCAGCAACAGTCGTCGGTCGATGGTCGTTGGTCGTTCGCGAACAACCGCTCTGGCGACAAAGCCAAACGAGTAGCGACCAACGACCAACGATAACGATCACGACTTTTCCGCAGCCGTCAAGCCGCGTGAGCACCGGCCTTGCCCGCCGCCAGCGCGATGATCGCCGGTTTCACCAAATCGCGGAAATCGGCAAATCTCATGCGCACCAGTTCACGGTGCGAACCCGCGTTGAAGGCAATTTCCTTGTCCTCAGCCAGCGCCTGGTCCACGAAAACATCCATGCCGTAGAGATTGCCGAAGGGTGGCATGGACCCGGTTTCGCAGTCGGCAAAACGACCGCGAAATTCGAGCTCGCTGGCCAGTTCTACCGAGTCTGCTCCCAAATATTTCTTGAGCCGGTACAAATCCACCCGGAACGAAGCCGGCACCACCGCCATGGCGAGACGACCATCCACCATAACCATGACGGTTTTGGCCAGTTCCTTTCCCGGTGTGTGGGTGAGGGCAGCAATCCCCTGGGCCGTATAGGCCACTGAGTGCGAGATCACCATGTATTGAATGCGGTTACGATCCAGGAACTCCCGAAGCATGGAAAGAGGCACAGACACCTCCCGTCCGACCGCAAGCGGGAACGCTTCTCATGAACCGAAGCATGCTCCGCGGGTCGGCGCCAACTCAATTATGCGCCTGTCGGAGGGCAAGGAGTTAGTAAAATTTTAGAGGCTGGAGGCTGACCCAAAACGGGAAAACGCGGAGCAAGAATTGGCAGGGGTGAGCGAGGAATGTTCACTTTTGGCCGCGAAACGCCTCGAAGAACGGGCTGGTAAGAGACCAGCGGGTCCTTACGCGGCTTCTTTCGTAACCAAGGAATGCGCGGCTTGTCTGGGCTGCGATCCCATGATCTTCATTTCTTGCCAGTCGTAGCCGAATTCTCTTGCCACAGTCCAGGCACACGACGTAGGTCCCCGTCCGCGAAGCAGGGCTACGACGCGAACCGGCGCGCACCGTGATCGGAAAACTGTAGCGAGCGTGCCGGCAGCCAAACATGGCGTCCATCAGCTTTGAAAACATCGGTTGACCTCCACAGAATAAACCCGACAAAACTGGCTCATCCCCTTCTGCCTGAATACTTAAGATGAAGCTCTAACCACTTAGATTCGAGGAGCGCGGAAAAGGTTCGCGCCACTGGTAACACAGTAGGTACACCTCCGAAGGCGCACCGGAATCAAGCACTTGCGGGCATTCAAGGGAACGACTTTCAGGAGAGCGACTTTCAGGGGAACGACTATCAGAAGAACGACCGCGGCGAACGACTGGAAGACGGAGCGAGACTGGGCGCTCAGCTCGGCGGGTCAGACTTCTTGTGCCCCGCACACTTGGTCATGATGGCCGATCGGAGCCGCACCCGCAAATCGTCGGGCAGTTCGTAGAGCTCCGAGTTGCGGTAGATTTCGATGGTTTTGCGAGTGGTATCGCAAACGACGTAGCAGTTGTGGCACCACGCCAGATGATCGTCGAGTTCGGACTTGGTCCGGGCGTCCAGCGCGCCATCGAGGTAGTTGGTCAGCTCGTTTAGAAACTCAGAACACTTCACTGGTCGCCATCTCCACTGTCACCGTCTCCACTCGCCCGCTTCTGAAAGAATCGGCTCAGCCGCTCGCGCAATTGCAGGCGCGCGCGCAGCAACCGCGACTTCACCGCCGGAACGCTCAGCTCCAGCGCTTGGGCCGTCTCTTCCGTCGACAGGCCTTCCACGTCACGGAGTACGAACACCGTCCGAAACCCCGCCGGCAATCCCTGAATGGTCCGCGTCAGTATGTCCCGCAACTCCGCCTGGTTGTACATCTGCTCCGGATTGGGGCTCCAATCCGCAACCTCGCGGGGCAGCGAGTCATCTTCGGTTTTTACATCTTCGTCCAGAGAAACCGTGCGTTCCGGCTTCCTCCGGCGCAACTTCATCAGGGCTTCGTTAACCGCGATCCGCACCAGCCAGGTATAAAACTTCGACTGTTCCTGGAACTTCGCCAGGTTCCCATACGCCTTGAGGAACGCTTCCTGAACCACATCTTCAGCGTCCTCGCGATTCTGCGTAATGTGCTGTGCTATGCGGAAAACGTTGCGATCATAGCGCCGTACTAATTCTTCAAACGCTTGATCGTCGCCGCGCTTGGCCCGCCGGACCAGCGCCATTTCGTCGCTGACCGGTTGCTCTATGTTGGGTTGGATGGTACTCATTGGTAACTTGATGCAGATTTTTCCGACAGCGCGATTCAATCCGCACTTATATTGTACTTGCTGACCGTGGTTTTCGCTGCTGTTGTTTCCACGCGCGCCTGCCAGAAAAGTTCCTCCCGCTTAGCGATTGGCTGCCGCAGGTAAACGTAAAGTGTGTGCGTGAGAACTACTTTTCGGGCAAATCCGGTGAGAACCAAAATCATCGAGAATTCAGCCCCGGAGGGGCGACCTAGCTTAGCCCAGCGCTTCAGCGCTGGGAAAAGTGGAAGAAATGATTCAAGTCCCGGAGGGACGACCGAAGTTCTCACGTAACCAGAAGGGCAAGTACTAAGGTGTCCCGTGAACGCCTGCACATCGGCCCTATAATCAAAGATTAGAAGGTTACTCCTTCTCCCCACAAAGAGGTCTACCTCGGAGCACGCATGAAGGAGCACGGTTGGATTGAACCCATTGTGGAACGGGTGGTGGGCCAGGTGCTGGACAGCCATGCGGCCCAACTACGCACCGAGATTGTCCGCCGGGTGATGGAAGAGATCGTAGCCGAACCAACCACCAACAATGTTGCGCCCGCCTCCGGCGCGGCAGAGCTGGCGCGCGCCGTCGCCGAAATTCAGTTGGGCGGCTCACAACGGGAGATTCTGCGCGCCTTGCTCGATACCAGCGCCCGCTACGCCGCCCGCGTCGCGCTCTTTGTCGTCAAGGGCAGCCATGCCATCGGATGGCAGGCACGTGGCTTTGCCAACAACGAAGCGATGAAAGATTTCGCGCTCGACGAAAACGCTCCCGCCGTCGTTAGTGTGATCGGTCGTGCCAACGGTGATCGCGCCCTGGCGAGCGTGCCGGTTGCCGACCTCGACCCGCGTTTCCTCGAGGTATTCGGAACGCCAGCCAGCGGAGAAGTCTGGATTTTTCCCTTGATGTTGAAAGACAAAGTTGCCGCACTGGTCTACGCCGACAGTGGAACCGCGGCGGCGGGTTTTCTCGACGCCGGCTCGCTCGAACTGCTCGTGCTTTCTACCAGCGCATGGCTTGAGGTCAATTCGCTGCGCAAGCAAGCGCAGAAGGAACCGTCTGCGGCGCACGCCGACAGTCATCATTCGGAGAGTCATGGCGTCCCGGCGGCCGAGACGCCGTCATCGGCTGCGAACACTGTGGCGCAGTTCAACGATCCCTTCGCCTCGCATGCTCCTGGCTACGCCATGGCGGCAGCGGCGTCAGCGGGCGAAGCCTCAGCCTCAGCCCCCGCCGCAGTTGAGGCTCCAATTCCAATTCCCATTCCATCGACGGCCGCCGAGGGCGTGACCACCGAAGCCCAAAGTCGCGAATCGCCGAAGTCCACGATCGACCGAAGTCCAGTCTGCAGTTGCCGAAATGGAGCCTGCGCTGGCCGAGCCGCTGCCCATCGGCCATGCGGAGACCGAGACAACTCCCGAGCCGTCGCCGGTTTCCTCGATCTCGCCCGACGATCAGGGCGTTCACCGCAAGGCCGAGCGTTTTGCCCGCCTGCTGGTCGACGAGATCAAACTCTATAATCAGGTCAAGGTCGCCGAAGGCCGGAAAAATAAGGATCTCTACGACCGTCTGCAAGAAGCGATCGAGAAAAGCCGTGGCACGTACCAGAAGCGTTACGGCAATACCGTTGCCGCTTCCGGCAATTACTTTCAACATGAAATAATAAGAAGTCTCGCAGAAGACGACCCTTCCATCATGGGTGCCAACTTTCGGCAGTAGGTAGGTTTGAGTGCGCCGTTTTGCAGTCCTGGTTCTTGCTGGAATTTTCTTCCTGCTCTGGCTCGGCTTTTTGCCCGCCGCAGCTGCCCAGTCCGCAGTCGTCTACTCCAACTGACAGCGCTCCAGCCAAGAGCGTGCCAGCTCAGCGCGCGCCGGCAAAAAACACGGCGGCCAAGAAACACGCCGGCAAGAAAGAAGCCCGCCGCTTCCACCAGCACCCGCACGAACACGACTAGGAAAAAGCGTAAAGCCATCTCTCCGCGCGTGCGGCGTGTGCGCCGCGCCTTTGTCGCCTCCGCCAGTCTTCGTCCCATGGCGCAGCAGTTGTTGCAGGACCGCACTCCCACCGCCTATGCCGGAGTCGAAGCCTACGCGCGCCGTCACGCCAAGGAGGCTGCCGATGCCGATGCCGGAGCGCTAGCCTGGCTCGTGATCGGCTACGCGCGCACGCTCGATCGCGACTACGCCAAAGCCATCGACCCGCTCAACCGGGCCAAGGCCGGAGCCAGCGAACTCGGAGACTACGTTGCCTACTACCTCGGCGACGCTTACCTGAAAACCGCGCACAATGCCGAAGCGCTCTCCACGCTCGCCGATTTCAGCAACCACTTTCCCGATTCACTTCTGATCCGCGATGCCCACCTCGTCTATGCAACCGCTTTGCTGGAGGAAGGCCGAGCGCCGGAGGCAGCGGCTCTGCTCGCAAAAGATCGTGCTCCGGTGCGCAGCGAAATTGAACTGGCGATTGGGCGCGCCTACGAGGCGGCGGGCGATAATCGGAAGGCGGAGAGCGCTTTCCGCAATCTTTACTTCAACCTTCCCAACAGTTTCGAAGCAGAAATGGCGGGAACGGAATTGCGCAAGCTCGGAATCTCCGGCTCCATCGCCGAGCGCCGCACCCGCGCCGATCTGTTGTTCAAAGCCAAACATTACAGCGACGCGGCCCACGATTACCGCGAGCTTATGAATGAAAACCAGCTCAGCCCCGAGGATCGTCCGCAAGTGCAGCTGGCGCTCGCGGGAGCGCTCGAAAAAAGCGGCGGCAGCCACGATGCGCGCCAGCTTCTGCTTGCCATGGGAGTGCAGACCGCCGACACCGAAGCCGAGCGCCTCTACCTGCTGAGTGAGACCGCGCGTTCCACCAGCGATGAAGAAGCCGTGCAGCGAACCCTCAACGAGTTGCGGCAGTTTGGTCCGGCGAGCCCGTGGCTCGAACAAGCGTTGTTTTCCGCCGGCAACATGTACCTGCTGAAGCGCGACTATGACCGCGCCATCGATTACTTCCGCGAATTGCAACAGCGCTTTCCGAATGGCGGGCGCGCATCCTACGCCCACTGGAAGGCTACATGGCTGGCTTCCGGCAAAGCCGAAACGATGAGGCGCGGCAAGATTTCGAAAATCAAATCGCGCTCTATCCCAATTCCGCGGAAATTCCCGCCGCCCTCTACTGGCGTGCGCGTCTCGCCGAAGAAGAACACAACCCGGCGATGGCGCGGGCGTTTTATCAGAAACTCTCCGACCGCTTTCACAACTACTACTATGCGGAATTCGGCCGGCAGCGCTTAAAAGGCTTGCCGAGCGGAAGCGCCGCGTCGCAGGCAAGCCCAACCGAACCTCCGCCGCACTACGCGCTGCTCGATCGCGTTCCTCCGCTGTCAACCGCCGGAAAAATTACCGCGACCGACCCTCCCGACGACAACCTGCGAGTCGCCCGAGCGCGTCTGCTCTCAAACGGCGGCCTCGCGGATATGGCAGTGCGCGAGTTGCAGGCCGCCGCCAGCCAGGAAGGTGGAAGCTGGGCGCCCCCCGAAATGGCCCGCGTCTATCAGGATGGCGGCCGCTACGATCGCGGCATCGAAATCATGAAGCGCTCGACCCCCAATTATTTCGCCGTCGACATTCCCGATCTGCCGCGCCCCTACTGGGAAGCGCTTTTTCCCAAAGCCTACTGGCCCGATCTGCGAAAATATTCCGTGCTCAACGGACTCGACCCCTATCTCGTAGCATCGCTAATCCGCCAGGAATCCGAATTCAATGCGCTGGCTCTCTCCCGAGCCAACGCAGTCGGCCTGATGCAGCTTTTGCCAAAGACCGGCAAGACCGTAGCCAAGCAAGTCAAGCTCAAGGGATACAGCGCGCCGCAACTGTACACGCCAGCCGTAAATCTCGAACTCGGCACCCGCTACTTCAAAGATATGGTCGACAAGTACAACGGACAGTTCGAATACGCGCTGGCCGCCTACAACGCCGGCAGCGATCGCGTAGGAGATTGGCTGGGACAAGGCCACTACCGCGATCCGCAAGAGTTCGTCGAGTCCATCCCCTTCACCGAGACCCGCGAATACGTGCAAGCCATCTTGCGGAACGCAAATGTGTACCGCCAACTCTACGGGACGCCGTAGCCCGCCCGGGAAAACTGCTATGATTTGATCGTTTATGCAGGCTTAGAGAGAGCGGAAATGACCGACGAGATTAGAGATAAGAGCGGGATCGTTTGCATCCTCAAGAACGAGGCAATGCCGGGCTACGTAAAAATTGGAATGGCAACCGACTTGAAGCAAAGGATGAAGGACCTAGACACCACTGGAGTTCCGCTGTCCTTCGAGTGCCACTATGCACGGCGGGTGGAAGATATGGCTTTCGTTGAACACCAACTTCACGCTGCGTTCGCTGATAAGAGGGTGCGGAAAAGCCGCGAGTTCTTCCAAATTCTCCCTGAGCAGGCAAGAGCGGCGCTCGAAATCGCACGCGGTGAACCAGTTACTGTGGACGAGCAAAGCTCGGTAGAAACTCCGGATGATTTTGAATCCATTCAAAAGGCTAAGACCAGACGGCCTAATTTCAGGTTTTCCATGCTTAACGTCAAGCCGGGGACGGTCCTTGTCCACACAAACGACGCAAACGCGACCTGCACAGTCTACGACGACCGAAACGTCTTATTTAGAGACCACGGTCATGTTCTGGGCCAGTCCGCACGGTTAATTTTCTGAAAGAACATGGGTCTGAGCGACTCACTTCCGGACTTGCGGAACGGACTATTGGACCTTGAATGGGGTAACCCTCTGGGATCTGCGCAATACAGGCCGAGCAGTCTGACGGTTAAGAACGTCTCAAAATCCAATCTCACTGCGGGTGCGCCACCCATTCGCGTTTTGTGCCAATGAGTGGGTTTGGCTTGCCTACGCTGACTGTTGCGCGCGGCGACTTGGTAAACACGATCTCAAACACCAGCAGCCCCGCTCCCACCACAATGGCGCTGTCGGCCACATTGAAGGCCGGCCACTGGTGCGGGCCTATATAAAAGAGCAGAAAATCGACCACGTGCCGGCTGGTGAGGCGGTCCCATAGATTGCCGATCGCGCCGCCCAGAATCAACGACAATCCGATTCCTGTTGAGGTCAGGCTGTGGCTGTTTTTCCAGAGCAGCGCGGACACGATCAGCAGCGCAATCACAGAAAATAAAATCAGCAGGCCGACCTTCCATCCCGAGGGAGAATCCGCAAAAATACCAAACGCAGCCCCCGGGTTCTCGGCGTGGATGATGCGAAAAAATCCAGGAATGACCGGGATGCTGTCATGCAAGGAAAGCCGGCGCGCGATCGTCACTTTGGTGACGCGATCGAGAGCGACGACGAACAACGCGATCAGGAAATGATATTTGCGCATGGACGAAAAACTTTTTCTCTCTACGATTTTGTCCGGGGGCCAAAGCCAAGTCTCGCTCTTCATTTTTCCAGATATTGTCATCCCGAACGAGGTGAGGGATCTGCAGTCCGCCGGCAAGATGCAGATCCCTCACTTCGTTCGGGAAGACAATTCTTCAAAGGTGCCACTCGTGTAATCCTCCCGGACTTTTACCACGGGCTCCTGCCTATAGCTTACGCGTTTGCGGAAGCCGCGGTCACCCCCGCCAATTTCCCCGCCAATTTCTTTAAGCACGGCGCTGCAGCGCTCGCACACAGTGGGATAGTTCTTATCCTCACCGACGTGGATCGAAAAATTCCAGCAGCGCTCGCACTTCAGTCCCGGAGCTTTGCCGACCTCCACCTCAACCGGCGAGTCTCCATTCCCCGGTCCTTTCTTCACTTCGACGGCGGAGACGATGAAGAAGTATCGCAAATTGATTCTTAAAGCGTTCCAGCACCGAGATACACCGGATCAACTGCTGTCAGCGTGACCTGCGCCTGCAGATTGCCTCCGATCAGTTTCTGGTTGCGCGCCTCTTCCAACGCTTTGAGCACCGTTTCGCGTACGGCCAGCACAATTTTCCAGTCTTCACTTTGCTTAGGCATCAGGGGTGATCGCAACTTCGTTCGCGCCCAGCAGGTCGTCCGCCGCGGGGAAGATCGCCAGATGCACGCTCTCCAGTCTTCCTGCGACCTGGCGGCAAATACCGCCAGACTTCTTCGGAAGTAAAGCTCATGATCGGCGCCAGCAACCGCACCAGCGCTTCGCCGATGCGCCAGATCGCAGTTTGCGCCGCCCGGCGCGACACGCGATTTGCGCGCCGAAATGTAGAGGCGGTCCTTCAACACGTCGAAATAGAAAGCGCTCAGTTCCACGATGCAGAAATTATTGATGCGGTGATAGATCTTGTGGAACGCGAACTCTTCGTACCAGCGTTGCACTTCCGCCGATACTTCCACCGTCTGGCGCAGCATGTACTGGTCAAGTGGCTTCCATCTCGTCGAACGGGACCGCATCCTTTACCGGATCGAAATCGTCGAGATTGCCAAAATGTAGCGAAACGTGTTGCGAATCTTCTTGTAGTTTTCGCCCACGCGCTGCATCAGCGCTTCGGAGCCGACGACATCTTCGCGGAAGTCAACCGAAGCCGTCCACAGGCGCACGATCTCGCCGCCGAGACGGTTGGCGATGTCAACCGGATCCACATCGTTGCCGCGCGACTTCGACAAGGCCTGGCCCTTTTCGTCGAGCGTCCAGCCGGGCGTGACCACGCCGCGATACGGAGGCGTGCCGCGCGTGCCCATGGCGCAGAGCAGGGAAGACTGGAACCATCCGCGATACTGGTCGCCGCCTTCAAGGTAGAGATCGGAAGGCCATGGATAGTGATATCGGGCTCGGCCGCAATCAGCGCCAAATAGCTCGCGCCGGATTCGAGCCAGACGTCGAAGATGTCGGTTTCCTTCTCGAACTTCGCGCCGCCGCAATGCGGACACTTTGTTCCGCCGGGAAGAATGGTGTCGGACTCGGAAGTAAACCAGGCATCGGCGCCCGAGCGGGCAAATAGTTCGACGACCTTGCGATTGATGGCGTGGTCGTTGATCGGCTTGCCGCAACTCTCGCAGAGAAAGACGGCGATCGGCACGCCCCACACCCGCTGGCGCGAGATGCACCAGTCGGGACGGGTTTGAATCATGTTGGAGAGCCGCTCTTCGCCCCATGCCGGATCCCATTTGACGCTCTTGATTTCACTCAAAGTACGCGTGCGCAGCGTGTCCTCTTTTCCTTTGCCGCCGGGCATCGGCGTTTCCATGGAAATAAACCACTGCTCGGTGGCGCGGAAGATCACCGGATTGTGGCAGCGCCAGCAATGCGGATAGGAGTGCTCGGTCTTTTCCGTGTGCAGCAGCGCGCCGCGGCTTTTCACCAGGTCGATGATGGGCTGATTGGCGTCCCAAACGCGCTTGCCCTCGTATTCGGGCAGGCCGTTGCGCAGGATGCCTTTTTCGTCGACGTTGCTGGTGGCGTCGAGGCCGTACTTGACGCCGGTGGCGAAGTCCTCCGCGCCGTGCGAGGGCGCGGTGTGGACGACGCCGGTGCCGGTGTCCATGGTGACGTAGTCGGCGAGCACGCCGAGAACCTTGCGGTCGAGGAAAGGATGCTGGAAGTTGAGGCGCTCGAGCTTGCGTCCGGGAAAGTGGGCGAGCTCGCGCGGATTGGCGAGGCCGCATTTCTCGGCAGCGTCCTTGGCGAGCTTGGAGGCGACGATGTAGACCGCGCCGCCGGATTCGAGAGCTACGTATTCCTCGTCGGGATGAAAAGCCACGGCCATGGAGGCGGGCAGCGTCCAGGGAGTGGTGGTCCAGATGATGGTGGAAAGTTTCTTGCCGGCAAGCGCGGCGTCGAGTTTCGCGGGATCGTCAAGCAGCGCGTATTTCACCCAAACAGTCGAACTGGTGTGATTCTCGTATTCGACTTCGGCCTCGGCCAGCGCGGTCTCGTCGTGCATGCACCAGTAGACGGCGCGCAGGCCTTTGTAGACGAACCCGTTTTCGTAGAAAGAAAAGAAAGTTGAGAGCACCACCGACTCGTACTGCGGCGTCATCGTGGCGTAGGGCTTGTCGAAGCGGCCGAAGACGCCGATGCGTTTGAATTGCTGCGCGCTGCAGATCGAGAAATTTCTGCGCGTACTTGCGGCACTCGGCGCGGACGTCGGTGGGGTGCATCTCGAGCTTCTTGCCGCCGAGTTCCTTGTCGACCTTGATTTCGATAGGCAGGCCGTGGCAGTCCCAGCCGGGCACGTAGGGAGCGTCGAACCCGGCCATGGTTTTGGATTTGACGATGAAATCCTTGAGGCACTTGTTCATCGCCGTGCCCAGGTGGATGGGTCCGCTGGTGTAGGGCGGCCCGTCGTGCAGGATGTACTTTTCCTTGCCCTTGCGGGTTTCGCGGATGCGCTCGTAGAGCTTCATCTGCTCCCAGCGCTCCAGCATTTTGGGCTCGTTCTGCGGCAGCCCCGCCTTCATGGGGAAGTCGGTTTTGGGCAAATTGATGGTGGATTTCAGGTCCATCGGCACTGGTAAGTTCTCCCAACTGATTGAATCTTTTCATTATATAGGCAGTGCGGAAGGGCATGTCTCTTAGGGAGACGCCTCACCGGAACGAATTCAAAAAGTACTGTTTCCCGTCAGCGGGAAAGCGTGTACAATTTTGAGCAGATCGAAACCGTGCGCGCATCCAACTGATTGGGGAGTATGGGTGCGGCTAGGCTTCGTCCGTTTTTCAAGCGACCTTTGAGGAGCGCTCACGCATCTAAAGTACCGTCTCCTCTGTACATGAAGTTGGGGTTACTGCTCGGGAAAATATGCCAGACATTCGAAACGCCGCAGAATCTGCAACCGCTGGGTCCAGAGCCCGAGTTGCATCTTCTCCTGACCAATCAGACTCTGGACGAACCTCTGTGGAAATCCCTGTTCCGCAATATTGACGAATTCTTCTTCCCCAAGAAACTCCCTCCGCTGGTCCTGACCTCGAAGCCCGTCCCGGTGCGCGACATCTGGGGCTTCTACAACTACAAGCGACGCGGAGCGTTCGGCTCAACCGTCGTCCATCTGCTGGCATTGACCCTCATTATTGCCGGTGCCTACCTGGGACGCAGCATTGTTGTCGACAAACCGAAAGCAACCGTCGAATTGATCGCGCCCGATGACCTTCCCGCTCTGCCGCCCTCGAAGACGCATGAGCGGCGGCGGCGGTGGCGGTGGCGATCGCGACAAACTGCAGGCATCGCAGGGACGTTTGCCCAAGCAGTCCATGCAGCAGATCACTCCGCCCGTGGCCGTGGTGCGCAACCTGGATCCGAAACTGCCCATCACCCCGACCATCGTGGTTCCCCCCGACATTCACCTGCAGCAGCCCAACATGCCCGACCTGGGCGATCCGCTTTCGCGCCTGCCGTCTGTGCCCTCGAATGGAACGGGCTCTGGTGGCGGGATTGGCTCCGGTAATGGTGGCGGCGTTGGTTCGGGCGAAGGTCCCGGATATGGCCCGGGTCATGGCGGCGGCACCGGCGGTGGAGCGTTCCGGGTGGGCGGCGGTGTTTCCGCTCCGAAAGTGATTTATCAGCCGGACCCTGAGTATTCGGAGGAAGCCCGCAAAGTTAAGCACATGGGTACGGTCGTGCTGTGTCTGGTGGTGGGTCCCGATGGCAAGCCGCGGGACATCCGGGTGCTGCGGACTTTAGGATTAGGTCTGGATGAAAAGGCCATCGAAGCGGTCAAAACCTGGCGCTTTGATCCGGCGATGAAAGATGGCAAGCCAGTCGCCGTGCATGATCAACGTGGAAGTCAATTTCCATCTGTACTGAACCCGGCTGTGCCAAAATTTAGGAGCCCAGAAAGCGGCCGCGCAAGCGGCCGCTTTTTTTGGGGAGCGAGTGTGGGGATCCGGCCCGGAGGGGCGACGTAGCCCAGGCTTAGCGCTGGGCAAAGTGGAAAAATGACCGTCCAGGAGCCGTGCGCAGCGTATCGCGACCGCAGCACGGCTCCCGCCTATTCTTTCAAGTCCACGTGCAGCACATCCTCGACCGGACGCCCCAGGAACCGTGTTCCCATCGTCCTGAATTTCTCCGCCGAATCCGTAGCAAAGAACTTAAGCCCGGGAAA
Source organism: uncultured Acidobacteriaceae bacterium (assembly GCA_963794365.1). Taxonomy (GTDB): domain Bacteria; phylum Acidobacteriota; class Terriglobia; order Terriglobales; family Acidobacteriaceae; genus Acidiflorens. The sequence goes on along the minus strand of CAWCDV010000022.1, from coordinate 401 downwards.
GCCTCTCCGCTCTCCCCTGGTTGTCGCGGGTTCGATTCGCAGCTGACGTGCCACATCCTGCGCCGTCGATTCGGCCGAGTCTACGATGGCGATGTGTTCCGGAGCCACTCGCCGCAGCAGCGGCTTGATCAGCGGATAGTGGGTACAGCCAAGCACCAGCACGTCGGCATCAAAATCCCCCGCGTCTCCCGCAAAAGCTTCCGACAAATAAATTCGTGCCACCTGCTCGGTCACCGGATGTTCCACCCATCCTTCTTCGACCAGCGGCACAAACAGGGGACAAGCCTTTTCCCGCACCGCGACGTTACGGGATTCAAGCGCCTGCTGGTAGGCATGGCTGCTGACGGTTGCATCCGTGCCGATGACCACCACCATCCGCTTCCGGCTGGCCGCCGCCTCCA